>JBCCDS010000008.1:0-116818 GCA_039030655.1 Bacteroidota bacterium
AGAACTAGACGAGCTGATCATCGTGCGCCCTACTCCCGCGCTTGATTTTTTACCCGCAGAACTACTGGAGCGGGTAACTATTGCCGTCAATCCGCAGCCCGAGCGCGGCATGACTTCTTCCATTCAGGCAGCGCTTCCGCTGATCAGTCCCAAGACTACCGGCATCATGATTGCTCTGGCCGACATGCCATTAATCCGTACGGCTGATTACAATCGGATCATTAGCGCCTTTCAAGCTTCATTAGCTAGCCAAGCTACTACTATCGCTGTCCCTTTTCACGCTGGCCAAAAGGGAAATCCGGTAATTTTTTCCGCCTACTATCTGGATGCCTTACGTGATAATCCTCATCCGGAAGGAGCGCGACTGCTCATCAAGGCAGAGTGGGATAATTTGTGTCGGGTGGAGATGGAGACGAAGGCGGTATTACTTGATGTGGATACGCCGGAGGATTATCGGGGTTTGTAGCGGGCAGGCCTTTGGGAAACTCTCCGCTTACGCCTCCGTGAAACTCTTGCTGATTTCAGTGATGCCTTGGAGGAGAAAGCACCTAACTTAATTTACCGGTAAACTAATAAACTAGTTTACTCCCGTTTTCCAAGCGTCGAGCGTTAGGGAGCTCTTCGGAGGTGTGGCTTACTCGCAGGACAAACCTACTCCCTCCGCTCGCAGGAATTCGGCCAGCGGGGGGAGGTCTATTCCACCATTATTCGCTGCATAGCGGACCGTCCATCCTCCAAAGTGCATTGGAGTAGGTAGACTCCCGCACTTAGCCCCGCTACATCGACAACCTCCAGCGCCTCCCCTTGTCGGCGCAACACTATGGCTCCCAGGCTATTGTACAATACCACTTCCTTAAGGGGTACTGCACTACTGATCTTCAATTGTTCTGTTGTGGGATTAGGGTAACCAATGATCAGTTGTCTGTTTTGTACTTCCGGAGCAGCAACCGAAGTCGTCAACAGATTGCAGTCGCCTATTTTGCAATTTACTTGCTGGATCAGGGCCCAGTTATAGACGTTGTAATCTTTGGTGTGATAGCCGGACAACTCCCAAAGGGGGGCATCCTCTAACGTGCCTAAGTCATTCTCCCGCAGATCTCCTGCTTCTGCCACGTAACGTACCATGAGGCCATGTTCGAAGGGTCCCCGTCGTTCAAAGGCTGCTTCGTACATACCGTTGAGGGCCGCAAAACGAACACCCGCTGGGGTTAAATCAGAACTAAAACCAACGGGTAAAATGTAATTAACCAGTGGGGCTGGCTCCAAGCCAAAGACCAGAGAGTCTGCATAGGAATAGTCACTAGCAAAATCGAGCTGCCGGTAAACGTAGCCGCGGTTGACCATTTCAATATTCGTCGCAGGTACCGCAAAGCCGTTGGCTGGCAAGTCCTGATCCGCTTTGTAGCTGCGCCACATCATCACGCACTGATCTTGATCGACAGCGGTACAAAAGGGAATATTTTCATAAAACCCTCCGCTGAATTCCCCCGGTGGAGCAAAATAAAAAGCCATGCCACCGAGTGCTGCAGCTACCATCCGCTCCCGGAGATCGACATCTTGATCAATCACATCCCGTAGCAAAAAACTCAGCATATGGGAGCCTTGCGAATGGCCAGCCAGGATAAAGCGATTGCCATTGCTGTGGTTATCCAAATAATCCAAGAAGGCCGCCTTGACATCGAGGTAAGCATTCTCCAGAATATCTGCTTGCAAGCTATCTTGTCCCTGCAAGAAAAAGGCGGGAGCACTGGCTTGGCGGTAACGGGGGGCAAAAAATCTGCCATACTGGGCTAAGAGTCCCGCTTGCGCTATGGCGATCGACCCTAGAATGGTCGGAGGCAGTTCTGAAAGTTCAACGTTAGTTACCTCCAGATTAGAAGGTGCTGCCGTGTAAGTGGGGTGTACCCAGAAAATATCGATTCCCGTATCAGCGTAGGAGTTGTTCGGGACCGCAATAACGGAGTCCGTTGCTAACTGTGCATTAACTACCGCAATGTCCAGATTGTAATTCCGGATTAGGGAGAAGGTCTTATCTGGATGAAATAACCAATTATCCAGATCAGAATAATCCAACTGGGCGTGACCGTTCCGAGTCACCATTAGAAGCAAGAGCAATAAAACAGGACGAGCAGCAGACATAGAAGTATTGGGTGTTTAAAGTTTTAGACGGATAGATAAATCTAAAGTTTAATTCCGCTTTACACCTCCGAAGAACTTCTCCTATCGCCGTAGATGCCTTGGAGGAGAAAACTTCGGTTGTTTGGTCTTACAAGCCCTCCTCCAAAGCGTCGAGCGTAGCGAGCTCTTCGGAGGTGTAGCTTACTTTAGCTTAAAGTGGCTTACTCGCAGGGCGAACCTTCTCGCTCCGCTCGTAGGGATTCGGCCTGCGAGGAGGCTAGCGGTAGCGTAGAATCGGGAAAACTTCTCCCGCTTGAAAATCATCTCTTCCGCGCGGCAGCTGAATGAAGGCATCCGCATCCACCAGATTGGCCAGATCGCCAGAGCCATTGCCTTTTACCGGCTGGGCGATGAGCTTACCGCTTTTATCAGAAGAAAGCCGAACCTCCAGAAAGTACTTCAAGTCGGGTTTGAAGTGGACATCCGCTCCCAGCTCAGCGTAGGTTTCAGCAGGGATGGCTTGTCGCAGACTCATCTCCAGCCAGCTTTTAAAGTAACGCTCCGTGCAGAGGAAGGAAGACACGGGATTGCCCGGGAAGGCAAAGACGGTACAGCGCCCCTGATACTGACCAAACCAGAAGGGTTTACCCGGTCGCTGACGAATTTTGTGGAACAGCTTTTCTACGCCCAACTCATCCAGGATTTGTGGTAGGTAATCGAACTTTCCTTTGGAGACACCACCGCTGAGCATCACCACCTCATAGTCTTCTAAGTAGCGGCTGAGTTTCTCCCGGATTTGGGGCGGGTCATCCGGTAGGTGATCGACCTCAGCCTTGATTTGGAGCCCTTGCAGAGTAGTTAATAAGCGATACACATTAGAGCGGCGAATCTGGTAAGGCTTCGGTTGCTGATCGATTTCTACCAGCTCATCGCCCGTGGAAATGATCATCACTCGAGGTAAGCGCGCCACTTTAACCAGCGCTTTACCGATACTGGCTCCGACGCCGATTTCTGCTGAAGAAATCACCGTATTGGCCCGAACGACTAAATCGCCCTCACTGCGGTCTTCCCCTTTAAAGTGGATGTTTTGGCGATGTACCAGTGTGTCCACTTGCAGTTGCGCTACGCCATCAGCAATATCGAGGTCTTCGTAGCGGATGACCGTGTCGACATTATCTGGCAAAATAGCTCCGGTCATGACTTCCAGGCAGGCTTCGCTGTCTTTCAATTGCTGCTGTTCCATACCCGCAGCAGCTACTCCTTCGATTTTGAAAGCACGCTGGCCGACGGTCCAGCGGTCATACTGAATAGCGATACCATCCATCGTAACCCGGTCGTAGGGTGGCAGGTCTCGGTCGGTTTGCCAATCTTCTTTCAATACCCGACCAAGGGCAGTGGAAAGGGCTACGTCTTCGGTTCCAAAATCGACAGCCCGCGAGCGGATGATCGACAGGGCTTCCTCTACAGTGATCATATTTGCAGTGGTTCTCTTTCGTGGATGGTTCCTTCGCGCTGCTTCAGTCGCTGACCGTTGCGCTGGCGGAAGACGGATAAAATCTCAGCAGCGATGGATAAGGAGATTTCCTCCGGTGACTCCGCACCGATGTCGAGTCCGGTAGGGGCATGCAAATGCATGACCGTTTCCAGATCGGTAGCGAAGCCATTATCCAATAGTTCCGCGTTCATTTTGTCGAAACGCTTACGGGGACCGAGCATCCCCAAATAAGCAATTTTACCACTGATGAAGTGCGGGAGCATTTTCATATCCCAGTGATAGTCGTGGGTCATCAATACGACTGCGGTATGCTCGTCTTGGGGGATAGTAGCTACCTCGTCGTAATCGTAGACTTTATCCACGGCCTGTGCTATGGATTTCAGCACTTTAGCTTTGCGCGCCATAACGGAAACTTGCCACCCCAACTCTCTGGCAATACCGATCATGGCATTGACATCATAGTTATTGCCAACGATGAGGAGACGGGTTTCCGGCCGCAGATATTCGACCAATATTTCGGAGCTACCTTCATCTTGTAGCAACACTTTAGGCTTCTTTCGTCCTAGTACATTCGCCACGGCAGCATCGAGCGCTGCTGAGTCAAACTGCGCAAAGGAAATATTGGTCACATCGTCAATCAGTAGCTTTGATTGCCCCAGTAGATCAGCAGCTTCCGAAGCGATCACTTTCAGTAGGATCGCCGGTCGGTTAGCTTCGATGGTTTGTCGCAGTAATTCAACGGGATTCTGCGGGTCATCCTGATCGATGGGAGTGAATAGAATCTCGATTCGGCCGTTGCAACCCAATCCAACCCCGATTTGATAATCATCGTCTTCCAAGGTATCGTAGACCACCTTGGAGGAGGTTTTAGAGTGAATAGCCAGCTTGGCTTTTTTCAAAGCATCACCCTCCAAGCAGCCGCCACTAATACCCCCGATAAAGGGGCCGACATCAGTCACGAGCATCCGGGCGCCGATGCGCCGGTAAGAAGATTCTTCCACTTTGACTACCGTAGCCAGCGCCATAGCCAGCTTCTGTTGACGCCATTCATCGTAGGCGCGGATAATTTTCCGGATTTCCTTCATGCTTCGTGATGATTGGATAAACTGGAGGATTGGATAGCTCGATGCATAGTTGGATCAACCACCAATACTCGACATAGATTCAAAGGCCAGACCACGACTTTTGTTTAGTGCTTCGGCAGCAAAACCATCGACGGAGCGATTAGCGACTGCCGCTTCGACAGCATCGGCCAGTTGTTGGTCCGTAGCGCCGGCGCGGAGTAAGTCACGCAAATTGAAAACGCCGTGATCGTACAGGCAAGTTTTAATGGTGCCCTTGGGCGTCAAACGGATGCGATTGCAAGTGCCGCAGAAACTGCGACTGTAGGCGGGGATAATACCGAAGCTACCCTGGAAGCCTTCGACCTGAAAATTCATGGAGGTGGAAAACTGTGGGTCCTGCAATTTGATCAGGGAGGGATAGCGATCGGAGATATGGTCCAGGATTTTGTGATAGTTCCATTCGATGGAGCTGGCACCTTGACCGCCGCCATTAAAGGGCATTTCTTCGATAAAACGCACGGACAAGTTGCGGCCTTCGGTCAGCGCCACCATCGGTAAAATATCCTCGATGTTCTTGCCGGCCATGACTACGGCGTTGATTTTTACCTCCACCCCACGATCCAGCATCAGCTCAAGGCAGGCCATGACTTCTTCAAAGGCGTCGCGGCGGGTGATGCGGAAAAAGCGGTCTTTATCGAGGCTATCCAGGCTAAGATTGAAGGAGTTGATGCCGAGCTCTAATAATTCATCTAAGTACTTCCGCAGGAGCGTACCGTTAGTGGTAATCGGCACTTTTTGGATACCGGGTATGGCGACCAACTCTCGGAGAAAGCCCATAAGCCCTTTGCGTAAAAAGGGCTCTCCACCGGTGATCCTCACTTTGGATACGCCCAGTTCTGCCATTATTCTGATCAAACGCAGTAGCTCCTCGTAAGTCAGCAAATTTTGCCGGGGTACGTAGTCAATTCCCTCCTCTGGCATACAGTAGAAACAACGCAGGTTACAGCGATCTGTGACGGCCAGGCGGAGATAGTTAACGGTGCGGTTGTGATTGTCGACCATAGCTTATAAATATACGGAACCCCCGTAGAATAACAGCTTTTTTTGCACGGTAGTTAAGTCCGGATAATGTAAGACTTACTCGCCGGGCGAACCAGTTCCCTCCGGTCACTGGAATTCGGCCAGCGAGGGCTAGACCCTGCGGAAGTACAAAAAAACAATGCAGCTTAGCTAAGTGTTGGCAACAGGAATACTCGAAATTGGATCAACCGACCACTAGTAACTAAGGCAGTATGCTCAATTACAAATCTTTCGGACAGGGACCACCTCTCCTCATTTTGCACGGCCTCTTTGGTACGCTGGACAATTGGCAAACTCTAGCTAAGCGCTGGGCGGAGGAGTATACCGTCATCCTGGTGGATCAGCGTAACCACGGCCGATCGCCGCATCTGGACGCCCATAACTACCCAGTCATGGCGGCAGACCTAGCGGCCTTTATGGAGCAAGAGTGGATCCACGAGGCCTACCTGCTCGGACACAGCATGGGCGGTAAAACGGCCATGCAACTGGCGATGGAGCATCCCGATTTGATCAAGGCGCTGGTGGTAGTAGATATTGGCCCACAGGCTTATCCAGGAGGGCACGATACTATCTTTGCGGCCCTGCGTTCACTCGACCTTGATAGCATTGATAGTCGAAATGAGGCCGCAGCACATCTGGCGCAAAGTATTGAAGAGGCGGGTGTCCGACAGTTTTTGCTCAAGAATCTGAGTCGGCGACCGGAAGGTGGTTTCCGCTGGAAAATGAACTTGGAGGTACTATACCGCGATTATCCCCGGATACTGGAAAAAATAGAAGGGCCGGCCTATGAAGGACCGACCCTATTTGTTCGGGGTGCCGACAGTGGATATATCAGAGATACCGACTGGCCGACGGCCCAAAGCTTATTTCCCGCCGCGCAACTGGCGACTGTTCAGAATAGTGGACACTGGGTGCACGCCGAACAACCAGCCATTTTATTTGACTTGGTACGGGATTTTCTACAGGAGAATTAAGCGTACACGCTCTCCTTACCCAGCTCTTTTACGACCATGTAGTAGAATACGGCACGGTGCTTAGCGCGCGTGTCATATTTCTTACATACTGCAGCTACTGCAGCTTCGCCATCGGCCTGACTAGCGCCCAGTTTCTTTACGCAGAAGTTGGTAACTACCCGCTCTAGTTCGGAAGCTTGAGTACAAGCTACTTTGTCGCTATCGTTGTTGTAGATAGATGGGCCTAGGCCTTTGGTTACAGCGGTCAGCAAATCATGGTCGCCGCCGCCGAATTCATCGAGAGAAGCCTTGTAAGTAGCTAGTTTTTCATCAAATTTACTCATACGAATATGTGGATGTTTTTGGTTACGATCGGATAGGGATGCAACCGGTTGAAAAGTATGTTTAGATTAGTAAAACAGCAAGTAATTCTGTTTACCAGCCTAAAACTAATATATAAGACCTATTTATTGTAATCGGGTCACAAAGAGTGGCCGGGAAATCTATCTTTCGGTTGCTTTGCGCGCGAAAGGTTATTTCCGTGCGGATCAGCTAGTAAACAGCAGAAGCAATTTTGTGGATGGTGGTACTGTCTCCCATCGTGTAGTAATGCAGACAGGGCACGCCTTTTTCTTTTAACTCTTTAGACTGCATGATGCACCATTCTATCCCCGCCTGGGTACGACCTTTAGCGTCTTTGGCGCTGGATACCGCCTGGACCAGCTCTTCGGGCAGGTCGACGTAAAAATTGCGGGGGATACTGCTGAGTTGATACAACTTAGTGATGGGCTTTAGGCCCGGCACAATGGGCACGGTGATGCCAGCGGCCCGGCAATCTTCCACAAACTGGAAGTACTTTTTATTATCAAAAAACATCTGGGTGACGATGTAGTCGGCCCCGGCGTCAATTTTGGCTTTGAGGTACTGCATATCGAGATCGCGATTGGGTGCTTCGAAATGCTTTTCTGGATAACCGGCTACGCCGATACAGAAGTTGGTTTTTTTGCCTTCTTCGACCAGATCATCCAGGTACTTGCCCTGATTCATATTGGCGATCTGCCTGACCAGATCAATGGCGTAGGGGTGGCCTTCCGGTTCGGGGATGAACTTGCCTTCAAACTTGCGGGCGTCACCGCGCAGCGCTAGCACGTTTTGCACATTAAGGAAGGCCATGTCGATCAGGGCATTCTCCGTATCAGAGCGAGTGAAACCTCCGCAGAGTAGGTGCGGTACGGCATCGACCCCGTAACGGTGCATCAAAGCGGCACAGATACCTACCGTACCGGGTCGCTTACGGATGGAGGTCTTTTCGTAATAACCACTCGGCCGCCGCTTGTAGATGAATTCTTCGCGGTGGTAAGTGACGTCAATAAAGGGCGGCTTGAATTCCATTAGCGGATCCAGCGTATCAAAGATAGCCTCGATGCCACCGCCCTTCAGTGGGGGCAGCACCTCGAAGCTAATCAGCGTCTGACCTTCAGCGGCCTGGAAGTAATCGGTAACTTTCACGGCGCGAAGATAGTAACTGGGAAGGGGGTGATGAATAGTTGGTTAGATAAATGAATTGATCTTTACCCGGAGGTGGCAATCAAAGAAATACTTCAGTCCTTCCACGTTCTCGACTAGTCAAAATGCTACTTCTCTTTAAAGCCATACTTAGCTTTGAGGTCAGTATATTTTCTTTGAGCTTCAGTTTTGCTTAGCTTATTATGCAAAACCTTACTTCCAGACTTGGTATCAAACCATACTTTATACCAAGCAAAAGGATTCCAGCTATCTGCTCCAATACCTGAACTATAGCCTAAGATTCCATGCTCACCTCCAATCTTAGCAGGCCACGATTCACTTATAATTGCATGTCTGGTGGCAATTATTCGGTCAATTTCCCCTAAAACTTTTTCTAAGCCTGGATCGACATTGAACATTCCGAAATTCATAATAATGAGTTTAAGGTTTGTAAGAATAATAAAGCAAGCATTATACTTCTAAATTAAGCCGTAAATCCTTAATCACAAAAACATCTTAACTACTACGATTCCGACAGCAAACCTATTCCTCACATCCCCGGCCACCAAGCATCTTTAACATGCTCCAACTGATAATCACCATTGGGCTGCAGTAGAATGCCGATGATATCGAAGCGAATCTCCCAATCGTGGCCAATTTGCTCCATATATACGCCGGCTGCAGCCGTAATGATAAAATGGCCTTGCTAAAAGGGCAACTATCACGGGGGAGTTGTTGCCGATAGCAAGGCCATCTGAAATACGGTTTAGTCTTGGATGTAGTCCTCAAGGGACTTTAGACTTACTCTGGACTATAAGGCAAGGCGGACTTATGCACAACAATCCGCAATTTTCCATCCGCATCCTTAACGTAACCCAAGGTATATTCGACTTTTACTTCGTCACCACTAGTTGTTGTAAAATAGTAGTTGCCCATGGCAATTGCCATATTACAGCTATTATTGATAATTCCGCTATTTTCCCAACGAACGTTGGTATACGGGGCTATGGCAAATCCATTATCCTCAGGATAGGTCTCATTTCCACCAACGAAATAAGATAGAGCTCCATCAAACGTTCCTCTGAACTGTTCTACTGATGCTAAAGTGGGCTTGAAAAGGACCGAGCTCAAATCATAGCCGTACAAGTTCTGAATATGTTCAGTTGCTACCCTTTTGTAGTCCGCATTATCAGAAAAGGCCTTACCAATTCTAACGATTCCCTCGCCCCATTCCTCTTGGGCTTCAACTACTTCGGCTTCTGTAATACATTCAGATGAATACAGCTCTAACTTGCGAGTCTCGTTGGGTTCTCGTTGGGTTGCACTTTGACTCTCTACTTGAGAACAAGAAACTACCGTTACTATTGATAAAAGGATGACTACTGCCTTTTTAAGCATGTTCAAAACAATTTACGCTGCCTACTTTGTGAAATGGTGTTCGGCTTGTCCATTTATTGATACTGCCCCTCAATTCGTTAGCCCTGCATTATCACAAGCCTAAGTCGAAAAATACGATGAGTACCAGCTGAATTGCGTTGGCCTTTTGGCTTGGTATTTGCAGTACTTTGCCTTTAATCTTACAGCCTTCCCAATTTGCCGCCTAGCCGTAGTAGCAAGGACTCGTGAGCAGCTTAAATTTTACTGGTCTACCATTGTGATGGACTAGCCTACATCTAAGTAATTTCAGTTAGTGAAAGTTCGTATGACCAGTTCGCTATGACGAAAACTTGACAATAAATGTATCAACATTAGTTGCCAAGGCAATAATATTGACATTAACCGATGTGCTTCGCTATTGAGTGATTAAAAGAATACCTGCATAAATTTCTCACATCCCGGGCCACCAGGCATCTTGGATATGCTCTAGCTGATAATCCCCGTTAGGCTGCAGTAGAATGCCAATAATATCAAAGCGAATCTCCCAGTCGTGGCCAATTTGCTCCATATATACGCCGGCTGCAGCCGTAATGCGAGCTTGCTGCTCAGCGCTGACTTCGCCGGTAGGACCACCGAAGTAATCCTGCTGCCGGGTTTTTACCTCGACGAATACCAATACTTCCCCTTCTTTGGCGATGAGATCAATTTCCGTGCGGCGACGACGCCAGTTTTGCTCTAGAATCTCGTAGCCCAGGCCTTCTAAATGGCGTCGGGCATAACTTTCCCCTAAACCACCGGTGAGCTGCTTGTCGGTTTTGGGCATGGGCGGATTATTTATCGAAATCCAGGACCTCGAAGTGTCGCTGGCGATGAGCCGAGACCTTTGAGTGTCCGATTGTTAAAAAGCCTCTAATAGTCACCTCTTAGAACGGCAGCCACTTCTGATCACTCTTACTACTAGCCACCACCCGCTCGATAAAGCGCATACCGCGCAGCCCATCTTCTACGGTGGGAAAGTCCAGGGCCAATGGATCCGGTTCTTTTCCGACCAGACGTGCTTGTACACAAGTGGCAAAATTCTTGTAGATATTGGCGAAGGCTTCGAGATAGCCTTCGGGGTGGCCAGCGGGGATGCGCTGGGCGTACTGGGCGGCTGCCGTAAGGTCGCCACCTACGCCGGTGCGGTAGATTTCGGTAGCGCGGTCGGGGTGCTTGACCAGCAGGGTATTGGGCTCCATTTGGTGCCACTCCAGTCCGGCTTTTTCGCCATAAACCCGGATGTTGAGCGCGTTTTCCTCACCTACGCTGATCTGGCTGGCGTGCAGTACGCCTTTAGCGCCATTGTTAAAGCGCAGCAGTACGTTACCATCGTCGTCCAGAGGACGCCCCGGCACGAAGGCCGTCAGGTCGGCGCAAACTTCACTGATCTGTAAGCCAGAGATATACTCCGCCAGGTTTTCGGCGTGAGTCCCGATGTCGCCCATTGCGCCGGCAATGCCTGAACGTTTGGGGTCGGTGCGCCAAGCGGCTTGTTTTTGTTCAGTTTCTTCGAGACGAGTCGAAAGCCATCCCTGGGGGTACTCCACGACGATCTTGCGAATCTCTCCCAAGTCGCCACGGCGAATCATATCGCGCGCCTGCTTCACCATCGGGTAGCCGGTGTAGTTGTGGGTCAGGGCGAAAATCAGCCCTGTCGATTGTACCAGTTGTACCAGTTCTTCGGCTTCTTCCATACTGAAGGCCAAGGGTTTATCGCAGACGACATGAAACCCATTTTCGAGGGCCATCTTGGCGGGACCGAAGTGTACATGATTAGGGGTTACAATAGAGACGAAGTCCATGCGTACTTCCGCAGGTTTTTCCTTTTCTCCCTGGATCATTTCCGCATAGCTGCCATAGACTCGGTCGGGATCCAGGTAAAAATCTTCTCCACTCAGGCGAGACTTTTCGGGATTACTACTGAAGGCTCCACAGACCAATTCAATCTGCTGATCCAGAGCGGCTGCCATCCGGTGAACTCCTCCAATAAATGCTCCGCGGCCGCCACCGACCATCCCCATACGAATCTTTCGGCTCATTGTTTTTAGCTGTTTTTCTTTAGAGTTGCATGATACGAAAATCTTCGTTCACGATCTTGCTTTGCACCAGCATATAGCACACTGATCACCTTATGGGATCCTACCACTACCAATCGAATTCATACGGTACTCCCGAGCTCCGCGCGGGAGGCGAAATGCTAGCTGACGTCTAGTAAAATTAACGCTCTCCACGCGGAGCGTGGAGTTACCGATTGTGGCCTCCTCCGAAGCGTCGAACGTAGTGAGCTCTTCGGAGGTGTGGAGCAAAGCTGCAATCATTAATAACTTTGCAGCTTAGACCACCATTCTTATCGATGCGCTACCTCTTTGTTTTTTTACTGGCTTTATTATACCTGAATAGTTGTAGTAGCAGGAGAGCTATACCTGCGGAAGTACAAAACAAAAGCCCTAACTCTAGTCAGGAGCGGGTGTACGTAATGCCCATCGGCGAAGGCAGCCCCATAACCTTCGGTGTTTTTGATCCGAACGGCCAACTACTTTATAGTCTCCCCTACGGCAGTCGCCCTTACAGTATCCGCAGTGTAGCGCCCTTGAATCCAGCTGTACTCAATCGGCTCATCATGCTACCGGATTCTAGTATGGTCTGGGCAAAGCGGGAAGGCTGGCAAAGTATCGAAGGCCTGGATGGTCGCCAGATCATGCGCGTAGCTCGCTGTGTGGATCTTCGCTTCAATCTGGCGAATTACCTATACTGGAAGCCCAACGATAATTTTTGTGCCTGTTACCGCATGCAGGACCATAAGATGCAAAAGTTTTACTTCAGTCCGCAGGGTAGTCTTATACGCCCTCAGCCTTTTTCGCCGGTTTCAGGGCCGATGCAAGACGGTTTTGCCCTCGTCAAAGCCTTCGATCCTGAGGAAGATGAATACGGCCGATCCAAGGACGCTCTACCTTGGCAATTACTGAATAGAGAAGGAGAACTCTTAGAACTAGAACTAGATATTTTTAAGCCCGTTTCCCCTTTTCATCAGGGGCGGGCACTGGTTTTGCTCAATACCCAAGCGCAGGCTGGTCAAAATTTGCAGCTGGCCGTTATCAATACCCGAGCCGAACTGCTGCATACCATCGATATTCCACCGATAAGCAGCTTTGGGATAAGGCTAAACGTGGCGGAAGCGATGCACGGTTATTTTCTGCTAAAAAAACGCCAACAAAGTGAAAACAATAACTTTTTGGTTTTAGACCTTAATGGTCAAGAGGTGCGTCGTTTTGAACAGTTTAGTGATTTGCAGATTCTAGGCCCCGATCGTTTCCTGATCCGAGAACAAGGGGCCGGCCGTAATCAGGGGGCGGCTGTGCGGCTAGAAAATAGGGCCGGAGAAATTCTACAGCGTTGGGAAAACGTGAAACAGATCATGCCTCCTTCGGGACTTAGTGACACGCGTATATTGGCCATTGGCGAAGCACCCAATCAGCAGCTCTGGCAAATCAACGCAGACGGAGAACGTTTGCATCGGCTAATGGGGAAGGAGGCCTACGAGTTAGGTGAGGATCAATACCTAGTTATGCGCGGCGACCGACGCCAACGATCGCTTTCCTGGGAAACCCGTAGTGGAGAGGTATTTTACAATAGCCGCTGGATGGAAGAAGAACAAGCCTGGCCCTTGGCTGACCAGCTACCTCTTTGGGCCATAAACCGTCTTGAGGTCAAAGAAGAATTGGCTTCAGCTTTAGGTCAATTGTCTCAAATGCCGGCCCTGACGGAGTTACACTTACCCGCTCTGCCTGCAGATTTATCCATTGAGCTTCAGGCACCATTATCTAAGTTGAGAAAACTACGGATCAACAAAGCCACAGCTGCTCAGCTGCAAGCACTGATCCAACAGATGCCACAGCTGACTGAATTGAATGTGAGCTACCTGACCGGTATCGAAGAAGAGCTCCAGCTACCCTTGCTGGAACAGTTAGGAAAAGTCGGTCTAATCGTAAAAGGTGCTGCCCCATTATACGATTGGCTGAGGCAGCTGCCCGCACTTTACAACTTGAGCATCTCCAGTGATGATCCGGCCTTCCTACAAGAAGTACAAAGCTGGCGCGATGCCCACCGCTGGAACATTCGTGCCAATCGGGTCTATTTTGATGGCGCAGAAAGTGATGGCGCTATCCTACAAGAAGACGAACCCGTCATGATGGAAACTGCTCCGGATAGAGGATAAAAAGTTATTACCTTCTACTATAATTCGGAGCTTCCTTCGTAATCGTGATATTATGCGGGTGGCTCTCCATCATACCGGCATTGGTAATCTGTACGAACTGTGCCTCCTTCAAAGCCTCTATGGTAGCTGCTCCACAGTAGCCCATACCGGCCCGTAGGCCGCCGAGATACTGATTGACGACCTCTGCCAGCGTGCCTTTAAAAGGAACCCGGCCTTCGATACCTTCGGGAACCAGTTTCTTAATGTCATCTTCTACATCCTGGAAGTAACGGTCTTTAGAACCTTTACTCATGGCTCCAATAGAGCCCATACCGCGATAGACTTTAAACTTTCTTCCGTCGTAGATAATGGTCTCTCCCGGTGATTCATCCACGCCGGCAAATAGGCTGCCGGCCATAATGGTATCGGCTCCTGCTGCCAGGGCTTTAACGATATCGCCCGAATAGCGAATACCGCCATCGCCAACCACTGCAACGCCTGATCCTCGCAGCGCCTGTGCTACGTTGTAAATTGCAGAAAGCTGTGGCACTCCTACTCCCGCTACGATGCGAGTGGTACAAATGGAGCCCGGTCCTACGCCGACTTTCACCCCATCAGCACCGGCTTCAACCAGGGCTAAAGCCGCCGCCGCTGTAGCTACATTACCGCCAATGACCTGTAGGTCGGGATACTCCTGTTTGATCAGGCGAACGGCATCCAGCACACCACGGGAATGTCCGTGCGCCGTATCTACGGTGATAGCATCTACCCCAACCTGAACCAGAGCAGCCACCCTTTCCAGCATATCGTGGGTTACGCCTACGGCGGCACCTACGACCAGGCGGCCATATTCATCTTTGCAGGCATTGGGATAGTCCTGCACTTTCATAATGTCTTTGTAGGTAATCAGGCCAACCAGCTTACCGCTATCATCCACTACGGGCAGCTTTTCAATTTTATTGGACTGCAAAATACTCTTGGCCTGCTCCAGCGTAGTGCCAATCGGAGCAGTTACGAGGTTCTCAGAGGTCATCAAATCTTTTACGTTCCGGTCCTGATCCACTTCGAAGCGCAGATCACGATTCGTCAAAATACCGATCAACATATCCTGCTTATCCACGATGGGAATCCCGCCAATTTTGTGGCGGCGCATTAACTGCTGAGCATCTCCTACCGAGGCTTCAACCCCTAAGGTCACCGGATCAACGATCATCCCTGATTCGGAGCGCTTCACCGATCGGACTTGCTCCGCCTGCAGCTCAATACTCATATTTTTATGGATAATTCCAATTCCCCCTTGTCGGGCCAGTGCAATAGCTAGGCGATATTCCGTCACGGTATCCATCGCTGCCGAGACAATTGGAGCTTTCAAGCGGAGGTTGCGACTTAGGCGGCTAGAAATGTCAACTTCGCGGGGAAGGACTTCACTGTAGGCGGGCAATAATAGGACGTCATCGAAGGTCAGGCCTTGCTCTACAAACTTAGTGGAATGTGCTTTCTGAATTTCCATGCGCAAAGGTACGGGGATTTAGAAACTATACAAATAGCACAGTCAAATTGATGAATGGATTGAAAGATATCTTAATATTTTCCCAAAGATGTAATCCGCAGCCAACATTCAAAGAGTAAGAGCAGTTATGGGAAAAACACCCTAGTCATGAAAACACTTTTCCTTTACCTCAGCCTAGCCCTTAGTGCCCAACTGGCTGCTCAACTCATGCCCAATACCCAGGGCTTTTTCGCCGACCTAAGCCTGGCCGGCGCTACCGTTTTCTACGATGAAGACAACCTCGACAACAACAGCAACGCTGGCGGTCTCGACCTACGACTCGGCTACGGTTTTACCCCCACCTTCACCCTTTATGCAACCTTGGGCGGCTACCGCGTGCAGGGCAATGAAGAAAGTGGCCTAACCGAGGATTACGACCTTGGCATTTTCGAAATTGGCGGACGCTTCCACTTCGGTAAAAAAATCAAGCCCGTCGTTTTCTACCTCGACGGCGGTCTACAAGCCTTTGGAGCACAACTTTCCGAAGACCCCGACTTACAACTGCGTGGAGGTGGCCTCGTTTTAGGTCCGGGCTTACTCGTGTTCCTCAATCGCAAGTTGGCCCTCGATATTGGCCTGCGTATTGGTGCCGGACAGATCACCGAGATCAAAAGTAATCGGACCACCATCGATATTTCCGACCAGGATTTCAATTACGGCTTTAGCCGGCTGAATGTAGGCGTGGCCTGGTACCCTAGCAATCGCTAGGCGGCCGTTCACTAAGCTCTAGCAAGGAGATAAGCATTCTACTTTACATAATCTCTCCAAGCCGCCATCATCCGGCAAGTTATCGGCCCTGGTTGACCATTCCCAATGGCTTGCCCATCTGCACTGCCAATGGGCATGATTCCTTTAGTGGAGCTAGTAAGTAGGGCTTCATCTGCCGTCAAAAATTCGGCTAGTTTGATGGGCCGTTCTTCCGTCGGAATTCCCAGTTGAGCGGCCAGGCGCAGTGTATGCTTACGGGTAATCCCCAGTAGCACCTCGTCGATGGGCGTAATCAATACCCCGTCGCGCACGATCATGTAATTTGAACGGTCCGATTCGCGCAAATAGCCAGCTCGATCCAGATAGAGCGGGTAATCATAATTCCCGGCCTTAAGTTGGGGAAGCAAACGAATCCCTTCGATGTAGTCAATGGTTTTGGCTGCTGGTAGTTGCCGCTCGTAGCTATGGATAAGTATTCTGGCCCCCGCTTCAAATTGCCGCGCAGGCGGTGGCTTGAAAGCATAAGCCATTGCCATCAGGTTAGGGGCACTAGGGGTATAGCCATCCGGTGCATAGCCACCCGTCATGACAAAACGGATACCACCCGCTCCTTGTCCATTACGTGCTATAAGCTGTAGTACCGCCTCCGCCAGGGCCTCTCCATCGATGGGCACTACCAAATCCATATAGGTCGCTGAACGCTGAAAACGAGCGATATGATCCGCCATAAAGCGGGGCTTACCTTCTGCATAGCGGAAGTAATCAAAAATGCCGTAACCACGCAGAATGGACAAATCGGCTACATTTAGTGCAGCCTCAGCTTTGGGGAGATATTCCCCGTTCAGATATACTGTATCCAACATAATCCAGACAAGTTAATTTCTAGAACACTAGATACAAAGATCCGGTCTTATTGGTACTAGGTACAGGGTACAACGTACAGCTTAGGACTCTTTCGAAATAATACCTACTCAGAACTCAGAACAAACTACTAATACCGCATCGTCCACAAATACTTCTCCGAATCTTCCTCATCGTAGGTATATTCTACCACGACAAAGGTTTGCACCGCATCGGTGATCAGATATACCAGCTCGTAAAAGTCTTGCTTTTCCTCGTCTTCGTAATCGTTCAGGAACTTGACTTTCATCATCGTCTTACCCTGCGATTCATTGATGGTCGACGAAATACGCTCTGCGCTGAGGCCACGAATCCTTTCGTTTCGGGTGCCTACTAGCTGATCGTAGGTGGAAGCAAAAATGCTAGCCAGATCCTGATCAAAGTCCAGCTGGTTGACATTGAGCACCACTAGATGGTTAAAGCCACTCAGGGTGTCGAGAAAAATATCTGCTTCGTCATCGTCCAGATCCATCTCCATGCGCTTCAGTAACTCATCATAGGTCGTGAAAATCTTCTGGTCGTAACGAGTCGCCGTCATGGCATCCTTGAGCAAGTATTGACGAGTCCGTTGAAAAGTCACGGGCAGCTGAAAACTCACGGGTAATCCTTCGAGGCGCACCCGGTAGAGTTCATCCGCAGGAGGGTTTGTACTTCCGCCGGTATCCGCCTCACTAGTACTGCCACCGCAGCCCAGCAAAAACAAAGAAAGGAGGAGTACAATTAGTTGGTTGGTCGGGATAGTCATTTTCATCGCGCAAAGATAACGCTTGGCAGAGCTAAGAAGTACCTTTTCAAATTATCAATTTACGATTGGAAAACGCACATCATCAGGGCGAAATCAGACATACCTCTCCGGTATTCACGATTCCGTCCAGCTCCCGAATTCGATCCAGGCGTAGCCAGCGACCATCGGCCAGTTGTACAAACTCCTCCGACTGGGCCGTTTTTAAATTCCGCAGCTGGGTGTTTTCCCGACGCTCCTGACCATCCGGCAAGAGGTAGCGCAACTCCACCGCTCGCCTTTGTACAATAGCCGCCTCAAAATAATCGTAGTAGCCACAGTCAATCGGCTGGTAGTTGGACCGGGGCAACTCGCTAGCTGCTTCCAGTTCCGCGACAAGTTCTTCTTCCGTTTTTCCCGCCAGTACGACTACCGACCGGCCCGCCCGACGGATTTCTTGCAGCCATTCTGGTTCTTCAGCAAGTTCTGACTCCATAACCAACAAGTCTATCTCGAAAAGCTCAGGTGGTGAAGCTACCCCAGCCAACTGTATGATCAATTCATGGTCATTCTTAACAGCCCAGTTTTCTATGGCTGCATCAACCTGAAAATAAGGGGTAATCCTATAAATATTGATACGCATCAGCTGATGAATTGAGAATGAGAAAGTCTTTTTGCCTTTCTTTCTTGTCTTGATACAAGAAAGAAACAAAGAAGATCAAGCCTGTACCCATTTTTAACGCTGCACCATCTTCTTACCGCATAAAACTCGTCCGACTAAACCGGGACTCAAACAGTGGAGCTCCACCCCAATACCCAATTTACCCCTTTAACTCCAAAAGCGCCACATTCTCCATATGACTCGTATGCGGGAACATATCTACCGGCCGGGCCTTTATCACCTCATATTTCTCCGACAGCACCGCCAAGTCTCGCGCTTGCGTAGCCGGGTTACAGCTGACGTAGACCAAACGTGGCGCAGCCAGTTGTAGCAGCATCGGCAGCACCTTGGGGTGCATGCCGGCCCGGGGCGGATCGGTAATCAAGACATCCGGTTTGCCATGTTTAGCCGCAAATTCATCGGTAAGGATATTGCGCACCTGACCGGCGTAGAAAGTCGCATTGGTGATACCGTTTAATTCCGCATTTACCCGCGCATCGTCGATGGCTTCGGGAATTTCTTCGATACCCACTACCTGTTTGCAGTCCTTGGCTAGAAAGAGCGCAATCGAGCCAATGCCCGTGTAGAGATCATAGACATTCTCCTGCCCCGTCAGGCCGGCAAAATCCGCGGCAATGCGGTAGAGCTCTTCGCCTTGACGGGTGTTGGTTTGAAAAAACGACTTCGGACCGATATTAAAATTCACGTGACCGAGCTGTTCCTGGATCAGGCCTGGACCTGCGGAAGTACGCATCTCCAAATCCATCATATACTCGTTCACTTTCCCGTTGATGCAGTAGATCAGGGTAGTGATCTGCTCAGCAAATTCCTCCATAATGGCCGCTAGGAAGGGCTGAATGCGCTCCTGATCATCCTCAAAAAAGGCCAGTACCAGCATACACTGGCCCGTCGTCGTCGTACGGATCATAAACTGACGCAGTAATCCTCGGCGCTCCCGCATATCAAAGAAGGGCACTTCCATCCGCTCAGCCAGCGCCTGGATACCGTTACGCAGTTCATTGCTGGGGCCGTGCTGGAGGTGGCAGTGTTTGATCGGAATCAGCTTATCGTAGGCTCCGGCTTTGTGAAAACCGATCACGTTCATTTCGTTACTGACCTCTGAATTGATTTCCTCCGTCGTCAGCCAACGGCGGTTAGCCACCCCAAACTCCAGTTTATTACGGTAATACTCCGTCTTCTCACTACCTAAAATTGGTTGCCACTCCTCCACTGGCACCTTCGCCAGTCGAGCAAAAGCATCGTGTACAATCCGCTCCTTCTCCCGCAGTTGGGCCGGATAGGCAAAGTGCTGCCATTTACAGCCACCACAAACTCCAAAGTGCTGACAGAAGGGATCCACTCGATCCTCGCTGTAGCGATGCCACTGCAAGGGGGCTGCAAACAGTACCTTCTTTTTCTTGCGAAAAGGACGTACATCCACCACATCTCCAGGGGCTACCTTCTCCACAAAAATCACCTGCCCTTCCTCGGTTTTACCTACACAAAAGCCCTTATCCGCCAGGCCTGTGATGGTCACCTGATCAATCCGTTCGGGATAGCGTTTTTTCCTTCTTGCCATCGTGCAAAGATAGTTGGGTAGAGGAATTAGATGGGTAGTTAGGTAGGGGGTTAATTTTGCAGGCTATTTTTTTGCAATTTCATTGTTAGAGCTACCAAACGACCTATCTACCTAACTAAAACACTAGTTGTCGCGCACTTGGCAAGCAAAATTGCCGAAAATGCGTTAATGTTAATGTCTCAATCCCCGCAAAAGCCATGATGCGAAGCTTTCTACTCTTCCTTCTTCTTTTTTTTGTACTTCCGCAGGTCGTAATGGCAACCCATAATCGGGCCGGAGAGATCGTGGTTGAATACGCCGGAGACTGCGGTGGCGACATGGCTCCCAACCGTGTCTGTGCTACGATCATCACCTACACGGAATTCCCATCTGATGCCTATCGTGACTCGCTGACCATCAGCTGGGGCGACGGTACCGAAGCGACGGCACGACTCACCGCCTTCATCGACGAATTTGAGCCCGGCATTCGGCGCAACGAATACACCCTCTGCCACGATTATGATGGCCCTGGGCAGTACAACATCAGCTTCTCCGACCCTAACCGGGTAGGTGGCATTGAGAACGTCAATCCACCCAACTCTATCCGCATCCCCTTTAGCGTTTTCAATATCTACACGCTCACTGACCCCAACACCTTTGGCTGTAATAGCTCACCGGTGCTCGATGCCAGCCCACTGACGCGGGCCTGTGTCGGCGAGATCTGGTCACATAACCCCGGTGCCTTTGACCCTGATGGTGACAGCCTCTCTTTTGAATTCACCGTTCCCCGCATCTCGCGGGATTCCCTCGTCCCCCGCTATTCCTTACCCAACGAAGTCGGTGGTAATAATGGCGATTTGAGTATCGACCCCGTGACCGGTCAAATTATTTGGGACACGCCCAATCTGCGGGGTGAATTCAATTTGGCCTTCCTGGTCGTGAGTTGGCGCAACGGCATCGCTATTGACACCATGATTCGCGACATGCAGATCTTCGTCGAAGATTGTGTGAACGACCCACCGATCATCCTCAAAGACGTAGAAGAAATCTGTGTAGTGGCGGGCGACTTCATCGAGTTTACCGTTACGGCAACAGCTCCCTTAGAAGATGAAGACCAACTGGTTTCCTTAAGAGCTTCCGGTGGCCCATTTTTAGTAAATGATAGTCCGGCTACCTTCACCCCCGTGGGCGATACCCTCTATGCGCCCGACCCGGTCACCCGAATATTCCGCTGGCAAACGACCTGTGAACACATCTCCAATCAGCCCTACTTCGTCGTATTTCGAGCCGAGGATAATTTCTTCAACGGTACCTCAGGGCTCTCGACCATACAAACCGTCACGATCAGGGTTTTAGCTCCGCCTCCCGAAGACCTTCAAATAGAAGCAGACGACGAATCAGTAACCATAAGCTGGGAAAAACCTTACGCCTGCGATAGTCTGGATGGCACCCTGGCCTTCCTTGGCTTTAGCGTGTGGCGACGAGAAGGCAGTAACAATTTTGAGGTCGACACTTGTATCACGGGCCTGGAAGGACGAGGTTATACCCAACTAGAACCTGATCGCATTATGGAGATGCAAGATGGGCGCTTCGTCTTCTTCGACGAAGATGTAGACCGTGGCCGTACCTACTGCTATCGTGTTCTCGCTCAATTTGGTCGGCGCAATGGTTTGGGCTTCTTCTACGAAAGGCTGGAGTCCATACCCTCCGAAGAAGTCTGCGTACAATTACCGCGCGATATCCCTCTACTGACTAAAGTAGACGTGAGTAGCACCAGTAGTACCAATGGCACAATTGATGTTTGCTGGATTCGGCCGGATGTCGTTGCACTCGATACCAGTATTAATCAGGGTCCCTATCGCTACGTGCTTTCCCGAGCGGATGGGCAAACCGATCAGGCCGCTGCCTTTAGTTTCTTGGCAGAATTCGTCGCCCAAAACTTTGGCGACCCCATCGACACCTGCTTTATCGATACGGGCCTTGATACCGAGGGCCAATCTTATTCTTACCGTATTGAGCTCTTTGTAGATGGAGAAAGCATGCCGGTTGGGGAAGCTCAACCTGCCTCTAGCGTACGCCTGTCTGGCGCTCCAACGGATGAGGCCATCCAGTTGAGTTGGGCCGAACTAGTTCCCTGGACTAATACGGAGTATGATGTATTCCGCCGCAATCCAGGAAGTAGTACTTACGACAGCATTACTACGGTAGTAGAAGCCAGTTATCTGGATGAAGGCTTAATAAATGGAGAAGAATATTGCTATTTCATCCGATCGGTGGGCACCTACAATGTTGATGGTATTC
Organism: Bacteroidota bacterium; assembly: GCA_039030655.1. Taxonomy (GTDB): domain Bacteria; phylum Bacteroidota; class Bacteroidia; order Chitinophagales; family Saprospiraceae; genus Neolewinella. The sequence continues at coordinate 22,226 of JBCCDS010000008.1, forward strand.
CTACACCTATTCTCAACCGATCACAGGAATTGTGCCTGGTACCCTTTGACAATGTCGCTCCCTGTCCTCCGGTCTTAACCGTTAGCAGCCTTTGTGATCGAGGAGAGGACTGCAATACGACCGATGATATTGCCAACCGTCTAAGTTGGCAGGCGCCAATTGATGTATGCGGAGATGATGACGTTGCTGGTTATCGCATTTACTATAGCCCAACTCAAGGCGGTGAGAACACGCAGGTAGGTGAGGTGCAGGACCCTGAACTCCTCGAGTTTGACCATACCCCTCCTGATGGAATTGTCGGTTGTTACTTCGTTACGGCTTACGATGCCAACAACAACGAGAGTATGCTCAGTAACGAAGTCTGTGTGGTCAACTGCCCGCTCTATGAACTACCTAATGCCTTCACTCCAAATGGCGATGGGCAAAACGAACTCTTCGTACCCCGCGTCAACTGCTTTATTGAACGGGTAGAGATGGAAATTTTCAATCGCTGGGGGCAAGTAGTTCATCAAACCGAAGATCCACAGATCAATTGGGATGGCACCAATTTGAGTGGACAAAGGTTAGCATCTGGCACCTACTACTACAGCTGCCAAATCTTTGAACGGCGTCTGGAAGGCGTCGTGGCCCGACCACAACCGCTTTCTGGCTACATTGAATTATTGACTAACGAGTAGCTGCTCTATTCTTCTTCGTTTTTACGCCAGAAGAAGACGGCTCTTTTCAACTCGCCTGGTTTGAGCAGCGATGCGTAAGTCAGCGCGGTAAAGAAACTGAACATGGCATAGACCAAGGCTGGTTTAAGCATATCGTCGTTATGCAGGAGCGTGGCCGCGATGAGAAATGCCAGGCTAGTATTCTGGATACCCACTTCTACCCCCAGCGTAACCTGATCATTAACTGGCCGGCCAAAGGCTCTTCCGACCAACCATCCACTTGATAAGGCCAGGAAGTTAACTAATAGAGAAACCGGCAAAATCAACCAGATTTCTTCCATCGTAATAGCACTTCCTCCCGATTCAGCCGGTGCAAAAAACTTAATAAAGAAAAGGGCCCCCAATAAAACGATACTGATCCCACGTAGAGAGCGCTGTAAACGTTGAGCTTGTTTGGGGAAATAGGCACGAATACTTATTCCAATACAGACTGGCACCAATACGATGAGGAAGATCCGCCCTACGGTTGGTAAAAAAGGCAGGGCTGAGATCGCTCCTTCCCCCATATAACGCTGGAGCGCCAAGCTGACGTAAAAAGGTACGCTCAGCATGGTTATAGTGCTATTACAAATCGTAAGACTTACTGCCAAGGCAGTATTAGCCCGCATGAAGAAGGAGATGAAGTTCGAAGTCATCCCTCCCGGGCAGGCCGCCAGAATGATTACTCCCACCGCGAAATAGGGCGGTAGATTCCATACTGAAGTAACGCTAAAGGCAATCAAAGGTAAAAGGACGATCTGAAGCCCCAGACCCAGAAAAAGGCTCTTTGGTCTAGATAATAAAAGCAGGAAATGGCGCTTAGTGAGCGATAAGCCCACCGCGGTCATGATGAAAGCTAAAACGGAAGAAATGAGCCAGTCTATAAAGGACATAAAAAATTATAACAGGGTGTTACCGAGCAGCTCGATGGCCTAAAGGTCGAAAATAGCTAAGGTTATTAGGTTAAATTATTTGCAAAACTGGTTTGCTGTGCACTAACTTAGCGTAGCGAAGTAAGCCGGCCTATTGTCGAAAGATGACAAAATGGCCCGTTCAGATGAACGAAAATTACTTCTAGCTCGTTACAACTAACACGATCTATCCCCGGGGATTTGATCGATAAAGATTTGTTAATAGGGTTTTAGGTGTTTATTTCGAGACCGAGGCGCATAGCGCCTTGGTCTTCTTGTTTCTGGCAATTTCGTAACCTATTTATGGTGTTCTACCGCGGCTACTAATTCGTCGTACCAGTCCTGTCCGTATTTGCGCACCAGGGCAGATCTGACGAATTCGTAAATTCGAATTTCCTCCTTTTCGCCTTTGGAACAAGCTGCTGAGCAAATATCCCAGCGATCATATTTTAGCGTATCGAACCCCTGCGTCGGGTTGTGTTTAATGCGCACTGGATAGAGGTGGCAGCTGATGGGTTTCACCCAGTCGATTTTGTCATCGTAATAGGCGCGTTCGATTCCACATTTAGCCACACCGTTTTTTTCAAACGTCAGATAAACGCAGGCTCCGTTAGGCATTAAAGAAGTAGCCCATTGTTTATTATCTTCCGTGTAAGTATAGAGGCCTTCCGCTTCGATACGCTCAATACTCTCCTGACGGAGGTAAGGCCTAACCTCAGGGTAAATTGATTCCAGCGTAGCCAGTTCAGCATCCTCCAGAGGCGCACCATAATCTCCTTCCCAACAACAAGCTCCTTTACAAGCTGCTAGATTACAAGCGAAGTGCTCTTGCACTACCTCATCTTGGACCAATACGTTTTCAATAAAGTACATGCAGCACATTTTGAGCTTGACGCCAAAGGTAAGCACGGGCTGGCTCATTGCTTTTCTTCATTTCCGAATTTACCAATATGCAGTTGGCATTACTCGTTTTCCCCGACTTGACGCTTCTAGACCTGGTAGGCGTCTACGATCCGCTTCAACGCCTTCGTAGTCTGGGTATCCTTCCGAATCTTGAGATTCACTGCTGTGCCTTCCACCAAGCGCCGACCGATAGTTTTGGCTTTCCGCTAGCTGTGGACCGACAGCCGAAAAGTCTGGCAGGTTACGATCTAATTTTTGTTCCTGGTGGCAAAGGCACCCGGACTTTGCGCTACGACCAATCATTTATTCAATGGCTCTCTACAGCCGCAGCAGTACCAATCAAATCTTCGGTCTGTACTGGTAGTCTGCTACTCGGAGCAGCAGGCTTACTAGGATCACATCGCGCGACTACCCACTACGCAGCATACGAGGCCTTACGCGAATGGACCGATAGGGTCGTAGAAGGACAAAAGCTGGTCGACGATGGGCCGCTCATCACGGCGGGTGCCGTAGCTGCTTCCCTTGATTTAGGTTTACACCTCTGCGAAAGGCTAGCGGGAAAAGAAGCCCGGCTCAGCGTAGCGCGTAGTATGAACTATCATCAATGACTGAGTTAAGCTAGTTGGCCATGTCGCTTAAAAACTTCAGTCGGATGAGTTTGATTTCATCGATGGTGATATCATCTTCTTTGAGCTCAGCGAAGGCCACCTCGACATCGTCCGTTTCTGCTTGCATAAAGTAGTCATAGATATCTTCACTGGCGTATTCGTCGACCTCTTCTTCTAAATAGTAATTGATATCTACCCGGGTACCAGAATTAACGATGGCGACTAATTCATCCATTAGATCATCCATGTTCAAATCATTGGCCGTAGCGATGTCCTCCAATGGAATCTTACGGTCGATGCTCTGAATAATATTGATTTTCTTTTTGGATTTGTTGGCGACTTGCTTCACGACAAAGTCGGTCGGACGATCAATCTCGTTATCCTCTACGTAGCGTTCGATCAAGTTGAGGAAAGGTGTTCCGTAGCGCTTGGCCTTTCCCATGCTAACGCCATTGATGTTCTTCAGTTCGTCCAGGCTAATGGGAAAACGGGTAGCCATTTCTTCCAGCGAAGTTTCCTGGAAAATAACGAAGGGGGGAACATCCAGGCGTTTTGCCTCTTTGCGCCGCAGATCCTTTAGCATTTGCAGCAACTCGCTGTTCAGAACGACAGATCCAGCCTGAGTCGCTTCATCTTCCATTGCCTGGGCCAATTCCGATTCGAAATCGTGATCGATCGGAATCTGGAAGGCTCCAGGTTTTTCTAGAAAGCTGCGACCGGCGTCGGTCATTTTTAGCAGGCCGTAGGTCTCGATATCCTTGCGGAGGTAGTTATTGAGCAGGGCTTGTCGAAACACGGAACTCCAGAAGGTCTGATCCTTGTCTTTTCCGATTCCGTAACTGGGCCGCTTATCAAAGCTATAATCTTTGATCTCTTTGGTTTCAGCACCCAGTACGTATTCTACCAATAGCTTGATCGGATAATTTTCATCTAATTCGAGTACTGCCTTGAGTGCTTGTTCTAGTTCCTTACTGGCGTCAACCTTCTCTTTCGGGTAGCGGCAATTATCGCATAACTTGTTGCAATTAGCCTCGTCGTATTCCTCACCGAAGTAGTGCAAAAGAAAACGCCGACGACAACCCGTCGTTTCTGAGTAGGCCATCACCTCTTGCATCAGCTGAGCGCCCATTTCCCGTTCCATGAGTGGTTTATCCCGCAGAAATTTCTCCAGTTTCAGAATATCCTTGTAAGCATAAAAAGCCACACAACTACTCTGAATACCATCGCGGCCGGCACGGCCGGTTTCTTGATAATAGTTTTCGATGGACTTAGGGATATCGTAGTGGATCACAAAGCGTACGTCCGGCTTATCGATCCCCATACCGAAGGCAATGGTAGCTACGATTACATCGCATTCCTCCATGAGAAAAGCATCCTGTGTTTTAGAGCGGGTTTTGGGATCTAAGCCGGCATGGTAAGGTGCGGCCCTGACATCATTGACAACCAGTGCTCGGGCAATTTCCTCAGCCGATTTTCGCGATTGCACGTAGACAATTCCCGACTGACCAGGGACCTCCTTCACCACCTGGATGATCTGCTTAATGGTATAATCCTTCTTGCCCTTTGGACGAACCTCGTAGTAAAGATTTGAGCGATTAAAGGAGGATACGAAAGTATTGTGATCCCGCATCGCCAGGTTCTTGACGATATCTGACTGTACTTTGGGAGTTGCCGTAGCGGTAAGGGCAATAATGGGGATATCTGGATTAATCGCGTCCAGCATTTCACGAATACGTCGGTATTCTGGACGAAAATCGTGACCCCATTCTGAAATACAGTGAGCCTCATCGACCGCTACGAAAGAAATATCTGACTCGCGGAAAAACTCCAGATTCTCTGGCTTAGTTAGGGTCTCTGGAGCGATGAAGAGTAGTTTGGTTTTTCCTGCCTGAATATCTTCTTTGACTTGCCGCATTTGCGTTTTCGACAAGCTGGAATTCAGGAAGTGGGCAACTTCATTATAGTCGCTGTATCCCCTAATACTATCGACCTGATTCTTCATCAAGGCAATGAGCGGAGATATAACCAAAGCGGTGCCATTCATCATGAGGCCAGGTAGCTGATAGCAGAGTGACTTGCCACCGCCCGTAGGCATAATCACAAAGGTGTCTTTCCCTGCTAGGACAGATTCTATAATAGCTTCCTGGTTACCTTTGAAGGAATCAAATCCAAAGTATTGGTGCAGGGCATCCGTTATGCTGGTAGTTTGGCGTACAGTCATAATTATCTACTGCGCAGCAATTGGCGCTTTACGAATTTGTGGGGATAGGATAAGTATTATAAGCGGAGTGAAAGGCTCCGCCAATTATGGGCTTTACTAGACAATGGGATGCCTTTTAGTTGTGGCTTCAGCCTGCTTATTCATGGTTAATTTAAGCAAATCTTAGCTAAACAATAGCATACTAAGGGCGATTTGAGCGTTCATTTCCCGGAATTTCCAACAAGAGTGGGTAGCCGGCGAAAGATGCCTTTTCTTTGTAGAGGATTACCCCACACTAAAAGGACTACTAAGCAGCAGAAAAATTTGTTGTATTGACAACCATTTTCCTAACGGGCACCAAAAATACAAAATGTCCTCCAATACTCAAGACTTAATTCGCAGGGTCGGTAAAGAGACAATCGCTATTGAGGCACAGACCCTCAACGAGCTGATTATCAGCATAAACGATGATTTTGTAGCCTGCGTGGAAGCGATTTATTCTGATTCTGGACGTTTAGTAGTAAGCGGAATTGGAAAGACAGCCATCATCGCCCAGAAGTTAGTTGCTACCCTCAACAGTACTGGTACTCCGGCCTTGTACCTACACGCAGCCGATGCCATCCACGGAGACATAGGCATGGTGCAAGAAGGGGATAGTGTATTGCTCTTATCCAAAAGCGGAGAAACCGCCGAAATCAAATTGCTCGCTGCTCTGGTAACCAAAAACGGCAACCGCCTAATTGCCATGGTAGGACGCCCCGAATGCAGTATCGCCCGACAGGCCGATTATGTACTCCTAACCCCAGTCAGTCAGGAAGCCGACCCTAACCAACTTGCTCCTACGGCCAGCACTACTGCACAAATGGCCATGGGAGATGCTTTGGCCTTATCACTCATGGCGCTGCGCGGTTTTAGTCCCGCCGACTTTGCCCAGTATCATCCCGGCGGTACACTAGGTAAACAACTATACCTAAGAGTCTGCGACCTTTACCCCCTCAATGAACGGCCCAGTGTAGGGCCCGATACTGATCTGCAAGCCACCATCCTGGAAATAACCAGTAAGCGACTAGGAGCAACTGCCGTGCTCGATCCTACGAATGGTGCCTTGATCGGCATTATTACCGATGGAGACCTGAGGCGTATGCTCCCCGGCCGCACTGACCTTAGTAGTATCCTCGCCCAAGACATCATGCACCCGAGCCCCAAGACGGTCTTCGCGGATAGCTTAGCTATCAAGGCGCTCGCCACTATGCGGGAGCATAGTATCAGTCAATTAGTAGTCGTGGATGGAGAAGGCAACTACCTCGGCTTTCTGCACCTACACGACCTGTTGCGAGAAGGTCTAATTTAGGCGATCGGCTCGCCGGCCAAAATCGTAGGCTATAAAAGCACTGTAGCCCAGGCCGCGTACAGCAGTAGCGCTGCCCAGATTAAATACGCCTTGTGCTCCGATACGCAGCCGACGCTGCCCCAACTCATCCTGGGGTAGAATATAGCCTAGACGAATACCTAGAGTTTGACTCAAGTTGTAGCTTATCCCAGCGATGAGCTTACGTCGAATCTCCGATTGTAGGCTCAGCTGCGTCTCGGAAGGAGCATTAGCCGCCATATCGATCCACAGCAGCGGGCGCAGGATCAAACTCTCTGTCTCGTAATGGTAACCCAGGGTAAAATTACTATGCATGCTGCGATCCAGCAGACCACTTTCCTCTACTCCATCGCGAAGCGGTAGGCGATCACTCAGAATTTGGCGAAACGCCACCCCCAGAAAACCGTAAGACATCCCGGCAGGGCCGCCAGGTGCTCCGCTGAAAAAGACCCCTGCATTAAAATTCGGACTGGTCAAAGTAGCCTCCCCAAGCGGAAGCGCCTGATCGTCGACATCGTTGACCGTCAGTTGCCCAGGATCGAGAAACAGTTGTTGCATACTGGCCGAAAAGCCAATCGACAACATACTACGGGTCCGCTTGACGAATAAGCGCTGACCACTCGATCCTCGACCATAACCATTCAAATGATAAGCATAGGCAAAGCCAATGGTATTCTGTCGCAGCGGAAGCAACTCCTCTACATCGAGAAATGCCCCCAGACTCATGGCTTGCTTATTAACCGCCAGCTGGCCACTTAATTGCACGGTGGAGGGGGCATCATTAAAGCCAGACCACTCCTGTTCGTAATGCGCATTAACCTGCGCGCGCCGATCCAGGGCCGTCATCGCAGGATTGTAGATAAACTCCTGCCCCTGCCAGCCATTGAAGGTACTGAGTTGCTGGGCAGCTAGCTGCCATGGAGCCCAGCACAATATTATTCCCAAAAACAGTTTAGCGGTGGTGCTCATTGTACTCGACTTAGCGGATAATCAATAGTGTTTGCTTGATGGTTCCCGTACGAAATTCCAAAATGTAATAGTAGCTACCCGCTGGCAGGGGATCTCCCAGGTAACTGCCATCAAAGCGCTCTTCGTCGGACTGATAGTTGACTTTATTGTAGACCAACCTTCCCCAACGATTATAAACCCGCAGACTGTTTTGGCCATATTTCGCCAGACTCCCAAATTCCAGCACATCATTGTCTCCATCAGCGTTGGGGGTAATGGCGTTGACGGCTATAATATTTGCAGCAGGATCTTCGGCAAGTTCTACCTCTACTTCATCTTCAAGGAGACAGCCATTAATATCCTCAATTAAAACCCGGTAGGTGGTGGTCTCCTCTGGACTAACAAAAGGTACCGGAGAAATGGGATTGTCCACTGGGTAAAGCGGGTGATCCTCCCAGGTATAAAACAGGCCACCACTGGCCCGCAGCTGTACCCTTTCGCCAAAGACGACACAGGTGTCCTCACCGGCCGTAGCGGTTAGTTCAAAGACTTCAACTGGAATGTCTAGCGTATCCGTTGAACAATCGGTGCTCACCTCGATACGGTAAGTCGTAGAACTTTCCGGCCGTGCCCAGACCGTACGACTATCCGTGCGGTCCAGACCTGCGGAAGTACCAATCCAATTAAAATTGGTGCCACCGCTGACCTCTAATTGGATGCTGTCTCCCGGACAAATGCCAAAGAGCGGCGTTTCCAGGATGGCTTCAACATTTTCGCCTTCTACTAAGACGACCGAATCGACGGCAAAGCAGCTAGCCCCATTCGTTACGGTTAGGATGTAAGTATCGGGCTCGAAAGCCAGCAGCACTTGTGACTGATCGCCCGTTGACCAAAAGTAATCAACTACTTGATCAACTGTAGCTTGTAATAGAATGGGCTCGTCTCCACAAAAACTGCGCAGGGGTTCTCCCAAATCTAAGTCGGGTGCACCCACTTGTTCTACCTCCACTTCACCTTCGATGGTACAGCCGCGCTGGTCGACCACCGACCAGGAGTAGGTCGCTGCTGCAAGCTGCCCAAAAACGCCACTGGCATTATTGCTACTAGCAAGTGTATAGGTGTAGGGAGCGTCGCCGCCCAGAGCGCTTAATTCGACGGTACCATCAGGTCCTTCGCAACTCTGAGGATTGATAATCGGATTGTTGAGTTGCAAAGATAAACTAGGCTGATCGAGGCTGACTCCGCTGTTAAAAACGGTTTCGCCTAAATCATCAATTATCGCTAGCTGGTAGATACCAGCGGGCAGGCTGTTTAAATCAGCTTCGGGCACCTGCTCGCCGTCTTCATTTGTCCAGACTACTGTATAAATTTCTGGATCAGCGGTAGTGGTGAAAGTAATCGTACCGTTGCTATCTCCCCGACAAATCGGATCAGTAGATTCAATCTGTACACTGAAGGGCGCTCCAATGCGGACCCTACCCTGTTTAAGATCAAGTGGTACGGGAATAAACTCGCCTGAATTTTCCCCGTCTCCTTTAAAGATTTGGATGGGCAAGGGGTCATCCGTTACGGAGACCGGCGTAAAGGAAGCCGCCGGGCCAACCGCCAGAAAACGCAGTCGCAGGATCCTACTGCTATCGGGCAGAGTTTCTACGACCCCCTCCGGGCTAAACCAGCTGAAGCGTAAAATCCCTTCGCTGGCCTGGCCCTGGCCGATGGCGACCGAATTCAAATCCAGTCGCTCAAACTCTATGAAGGAAATGATATCCGGATCCCAGTTGATGGAAAACTGCAAAGAGACCAGGCTATCAAAATTGCTGGCCGTCAGAAAAATATCGAGCTCTTCGCCCTGGTCCACCAGTTCTTCACTTACCCAGAGTCGCAGCGAGTCGGGCTGCTGGCCATAGAGTTCGCTTAGCCCTTGCAGCTGAACGACCAATGCGATCAGAAGAATAAACCTTAACACGGGGTAGAATTAAAATGGTGAAGGGGTTCAGATAGTAGGGCTCAATCCTAAGCCGGATCGATCCGGCTGCAAAAATACAGCATTTATGCTGTCCTAAGTAGTCTTAGGGCTTAGCGCGCCGACAGTATCATCACTGTCGGCGCGATAACTATAAATATAGCGATGTTTTAACGTCTGATTTGCAACGCTTTCACCACCGTTTCACCACCAAAGGTGATGCGGTAGTAATATTGGCCCGCTGGCAATTGGCGCAGGTTTAGCTCCATACGCTGCGATCCAGCTGGGTAAAATTGATTGCGCTCCAGTAGCTGGCGACCAAGTTGATCCGTCAGTTCCAGCTTCAGCATACCTTCCGTTGGCAGTTCCAGTCCGATGAAGGTCGTCTCCGCAAAGGGGTTGGGCGCATTCTGTTCCACCACCAATTGAGCAGGCGGCAAACCTTCGCCTGGGTTGGCCAGCAACTGTAGACGAGGCGTGAGCGGTTGACCATCAGCGCGGTAAGCTTCTGCATGGAATTCTCCTTCTAGCAGTTCCAGCATGGTCGACCAGTCGTCAATGTCAGTACGAGCCCGAAAGTGTAGTTCCAGCCAATCTTCACTTTGGTTGGTCCCATTGGCATCGGTAGAGAACCAACTGGCCCGCAGCTCGGCGCGTTCCACACGGCGCTCACTTAACAATAGGTTGCTGAGTGAACTACTAGCCCCTAAATACTCCAGTTGCTGCTCATCAAATTGTAGGGCGAACTGCAGACTCGCCAGGTTACGGAAATCTTCAGACTGGATACGCAGGCTTACGGTTTCTCCTCTTTGTACTTCCGCAGGTGTTTCGCAGACCAAATCAAAGTACGCTAGCCCTCGGTCATCATTAGCTTGATCCCACATTTCGGTAGGACTAGCCTGGCCTAAGAGGTCGCCAATCTTCACCCCTACGAAACGCGTGACTGTATCTTGCTCTAGCTGGATAGCCGCCTGATCGACATAAGGGAAAATGTTCTGCACATTCCAATCAGCGGGCATTTCACTGCTTTCATGTACGAATACCCAAGAAGGACAGTCCGGCAATTCGGTCAGATCTCCAATCAGGACCGACTGAATCAGGAAGAGATCCAGGACCGAGACGTTATTGTTGCAATTAGCATCAGCAGCAATCATCTGGTAAGGGCTCAATATCTGCGGTGTGGGGAAGCCTAATAAATAGCGTTGCCCCAAGAATAGGCCAAAGGTAGATAGGCCATTTTCGTAGTTATCATCCTTACTGACATCGACGTAGTACATCTCTCCCAATCCGGCATTATCTACTTGGGCCAATCCATTGGCATCACTCACGACCATTTCGCTCTCACCGGTTTCATCGTTGGTCACCATGACTTCTGCGCCATAGACGCCTTCGCCCCAGTAAGTGCGTAACTCCGCAGTCATGCCACCATCATCGATGACGAGTACCGTCACCCGGCCGGGAGTGAGCTGTGGGTAGAGAATGGAAGCCAGTCCATTAAACACACCACTCATCTCTACCTGAACGGGGTTATTAGTCAGGCTAATAGCCGTAGTGCCACTTTCTGCTAACAGGCGTACGCGCAGATAGAAGAGCGCCATTTCTTCCTCTCCAATTGTGATACCACTGCTTTGATCCGCGAAATAGCTAAAGCTCAGATTATTGAGATTGAACAAGGGGCTAATCATCCCTGGCTCAAGGCCAATAATCTCGGCAATGGATTCATCTTCGACAGCAAAACTACCCGACAAGCTAGCCAGGCTTTGGCCATTGAGCAGCATTACCGGCACTAGGACTTCATCGTTTTGCACTCCTTCTCTTTCGCCAACATCAAGGGTTAAATCACCATTACTGGAGGCTTCGATCGTTTCACAGTAGGTGTCGCTAGCACACTCATTAGTAGCCGTCAAACAAATCGTATAAGTCCCAGGCGCACCGTAAGTGTAGGTACTTTGGAAGCTATCGACCGAGAAGCCGTCACCGAAGTCAAATACAAAGGAAGTAGCGTCAGTACTGGTATTGGTGAAGGTGAATAAGAGTCCGTTGTCTTCTTCCAAATTAAAGCCTGCTACGGGCGGCGTCCCGGTACTACCATCTGCCTCCAGGTTGATAAACTCAAATTGCATACAGCCTTCAGCACTCTCGAGCATGATCATGTAATCGCCTTCCGGAATTGGGCCCAGGAAGTAATCCGGTCCATCGATATTCGTAACGGTCGTATCAATGGCACCGATCAACTGAATGGTGTAGGGGGCTGTGCCCAGCAGGAAGCTGAAATCAAAGCCGGTCATTCCACAACTGCCATTTGGCGTAACCATAGCCAAGTCTACACTGGAAGCTCCGACGTTTACGGTTTCCATATCCATGCAGCCCTCTGCATCCGTCACTTTTACTTTATAGTTACAGGGCATCATGCCAAAGAGCTCGAAGGAATTTTCAGAGGTTTGGAAGATGGTATCGATCATATTGTCACATAGGCGAGTTACCTCTACGGTATAGGGAGGAACACCACCGCTAATATCGTTCCACAACTGGTTATACTGGTTACAGTCATTGTAGATCAAGGCTACGTCTACATCCACCGTTGAAACCGGATTATTGATGATAATCTCATCCGTTTCTGCGCAACCAGCGCTGTCCGAAACCATGATGGTATAGGTACCGTTAGGCAGGTCAGTAATCGTGATCGATGGGCCTGTAAAGGTCTGAGAACCACTAAGCGGGCCACTGTAATTGAGCACATAATCCGGCGTTCCGCTCGTGACCGTCACCGTAAACTGGCCTAGTTCGCCACAGGCTCCCTGAGGCACGGCTACATCAAAAATGTCCAGAGGTGTAGGGAATACTGTTACGGTAGTCATGGTCATACAGCCGGCAGCATCCGTGATGATCACTTTGTAATCACAGGGAGGCAGGTTCGGAATTTCGAAGCCCATCTCGTTAGTGACAAATTCCGTCAACTGGGTACTGTCACATAAACGGATCACCTCTACGCTATAGGGTGCTGAGCCGCCGATGATATCACTCCAGATTTGATTGTATTGTCCACATTCATTATAGATCAGCGAAGTATTGACCTCTAGATCACTAGAAGTAAGCACAACTTCAACCATCTCCTGCTCCGAGCAGCCGTTAGCATCGATAAGGGTTAGGAAGTAGGTCCCTCCCGGCAAGTCAACGAGCATCATACTGTTGCCGTTAACGACGGTACTACCACCTTGCGGGCCACTATAAACTAACTCATAGGGTGCTTGTCCGCCTGTAATATTTAGGGTGATTTTACCCAACTCGCCACAAGGGCCAGCAGAAGGTGTAGCGCTGAATATTTCCACTTCACTAGGAACGATTTCCCGGGTTTCCATATCCATACAGCCATTGGCATCGGTAACCTTCACTTTATAAGTACAAGGAGGTAGTTCAAAGAGCTCAAAGCCGATTTCTGAAGTGATGAAGGTCGTATCGATGGTATTATCACACAGGCGAGTTACCTCAACCGTAAAGGGCGGCACCCCACCATTGATATCATTCCAAAGCTGGTTGTACTCCCCACAATCATTGTAGATCAGTGCGGTATTGAGGTCAAGATCCGAACCGATATCTTCCACCACGACGGTATCTGTTTCACTACAGCCGTTCGCTTCCGTTACCGTTAGGGTATAGGTGCCTGCAGGAAGATCAGTGAGCGTTGTTGTGGCCGTACTGAAGGTACGAGTACCACCCACAGGGCCACTCCACTCTAATAGGTAAGGAGCTGTTGCGTTACTATTCATTACCGTAACGAGAATCTCACCCCCCTGCCCACAAATACCGTCGGTCACCTGAGCGGTAAATAACTCGTACGGGAATACAGTAACGGTGTTCATCGTCATACAGCCATTGGCATCCGTAACCTTAATCTTATAGTCACATGGAATGAGTTCGATCAGTTCAAAGCCCATGCCTTCCACCAAAAATTCTTCTTGATCTCCATCACACAGTCGAGTAACTTCTACGGTGTAGGGAGCCGTACCCCCAAGGATATCATTCCAAATCTGATCATATAGTCCACAGTCGGTGAAAACTAAATTCGAGACCAATTCGAGATCACCTCCGTTATTGATCGCCACAACCTCCGTTTCCGAGCAACCATCAGGCGTACTCACCACGAAAGTATAAGTACCTGCAGGAAGATTATTAACGATATAGGTGGTTGCCGTTGTAACAAAGCTGTTGCTAACCGGGCCGCTGTAAGAGATCGTGTAAGGTCCGACCCCGCCGTCGATACTCAGTACAGCACTGCCTACGCCCCCGCAAGCGCCATTGTTGATGGTGATATCGAATAAATCTACTTCCTGCTCAGGGCCTACCGTTACGGTGCTTTCGTCCGTACATCCATTGGCATCAGTTACGAAAATGGTATAGGTACAGGGCGCAAGGTTATTGAAAGCAAATTCATCATCATAGAAGGTGAAATTATTACTCGTAGCGTTGCAATTATCTGTCAAGATGACCTGAAAGGGAGGGGAGCCACCACTCACTGAATTCCAGATATTATTCAACTGCCCGCAGACATCTGACTGTAGAATACTAGTCAAATCAATACCGTCGCTTCCGGCATCTACCGTGAAGGTTTCTAGGGTACTACAGCCTTCGTAATCCGTAACGTTAAAGCTATAATTGCCCGCTGGGAGATCCAGGCTAGCTTGTCCGCTAGCATCTACGCTAATCGAGCCATTTACCGGGCCGGAGTAGGCTACAATATAAGCGGGAGTGCCACCACTAATCGAAAGATTCACCGTGGCGCCCGTGGCGTCACAAGTCGCCGCATTTTGATTGATATGAAGCGAGATATCACTTCCCACATTAGCTACGTAAATGGTTAGAGACTCATCGCAGCCATCAGCACTCCAAACCGATAAATGGTAGGCCCCGGCGGGAAGGCCGCCTAATACCAGTTGATTTAGGTTCGTAGTTTCCGTTCCAGAAACCGGCCCCTCGTAGTGAACAGTATAGGGTGCTGTCCCTTGATTAAAGGTCAACAAGGCTGCCCCAGTACCTCCACAGCTAGCAGGGGTTACAGATGTTGCTACCTCTAGATCGGTCCCCATCACTACTTCAGTGGACTGAAAGGTACAACCATAGGCATCAACAATCGTCAGTTCATAAACGCCAGCAGCTAAGTTGATCAAGTTGAAATATGGAGAACCCACCGACTGAGACCCCGATACGGGGCCGCTTAAGGTGACATGATAGGGTCCGTAGCCCTGGTCGATGGAGACAAAAATCCGTCCCAAAGCACCACACTCTGCCGCGTAAGGAGTGGTTTCTACATGTAAGCCGCCGTTATTTTGACCGATGCTGAATTCGTCTGAATAACTACAGCCATTAGCATCTAGAATAGTAATGCTATAGTCTCCAGCCCAAAGGTTATTGATCGTAAAGTTATTGTTGTTGCTGTAGAGTGTCGCATTCTCGGCCCCACTTAGGTAAATCGTGTAAGGGGGAGTGCCTTCACTTAAGTGAACGCCTAAGCTTCCCATACTCGATCCACAACCAGCGTCCTCCGGATCTAGATTTGCCCAAAGGTTTCCACCACCTTCAATTTCGAAGTAGGTATTTATGATACAGCCATTACCATCGTGTACACAGAGGGCATAGTTGCCTGCCGGCAGGTTTTCGATCGTGAACAGTCCATCATGACTGTATAAGTTTCCACTCACGGGCCCAGCATACCCGCCTACATAGCTGGGAACACCACCCGTCATTTGGAAGGTATAACTTCCCGCTGCCTGACCACAGCCAGCGGGCGTATCGGAAATTGGCCATACACCCAGATTGCAAGCCTCATCACAATCGACTTCCAGGGTGTAATCAGAAATAGCCCCATTGTAACCATCGACTACCACGTAATAGGTTCCGGGCGGCAGGTTCCGAGTAATCTCTTCATCATTGGTTCCTGAGTTCTGGCTGTATTCCAGACAAGCAGAGCGATCGCAATTAGACAGTAAGAATAGCTCCAGATTAGCAGACAAGCCACTCAAGCTGATCGTAACCGGACCAGCATCAGTAATCGTAAACGAGTGTACAATTTCAGGACCGTTGTTTTCTACATTGTAAACGTTACCGCAGGTATAGAGGCTTACGTCATCATTTCCATAAAGGTTACTTCCAGAATAGGGTACTCCACAACCCAAAGGAACCGTTTGACTACAGTCCAGGTAGCCACAGCTTACTTCCAAGCGGTAGTTGCCACCTTCTCCGGCAGCTTGTTGGTCCACGACAATGTAGTAAGTACCAATCGGAGCATCTTCCAGTAGGATTCCTTCATTATTCGTTACTGTATTGGAAGTCGTACTAGCTCCAACGCAAACGTAGTCGTCACAATCACCACGTAACAGGAAGATATCCATATCCAGACCGGGGGTCATGATCTCCAGCCCAATCTGCAAATCACCCGCTCCGGTTTTCTGTACGACATAAACCCGATCCGGCCCAATCATTGCTGCGGATGTTGCCCCTGGGTAACTGCTGATTTGGTTACCGGCACCAATCGTGGTCTCATAAGGCAGATAATCTCCACAACTTACTGGAATGGCTTCTGCACACCAGCCAGTAGTGGTACCACAGACGCCCGGCGTGTAAGATTGCACCCCCGCAGCTTCCGCGAAGCAGGCATTGACGTAAGTGTAGCCCGTACAGGCACAGACCGGCTCGTAGGCATCTGCACAGTCTGGCTCAATTACGATATCAGCTGGATTAATACATACGTTATCGCAGCCCCCAGCAGTGTAATTCCGTACACCCGCTGCCTCAGCAGTACAGGCATTCGGATAAGTGATCCCGTCACAACCACAAACGGGAATGCCATCATCTGGGCAGTTGAGTTCAATAATTCCAGTAGCAATATTGACGTTGGTTCCTGCACTGACAACAATCAGATTGGGATCGTAGCAACTATAATCGTTGGCTGAGCATACGCCCGCTTGGTACTCAACAACCCCAGCAGCCTCTGCCACGCAAGCATTGCTATAAGTCTGAAAATTAAAACCACAAACAGGATCATATTCCTCGGTACAGACAGCGTAGGGATCCATGGCCGCTACGTTGATACCAGGGCTATAGCATGGCCCTGCTGTGTAAACGCTCACTCCGGCAGCCTCGGCAAAACAGGGGTTTAGATAGGTGACTCCGTTTTGACCGCATACAGGATTGACGGTAAAAGCACAATCATTCGAAGCTGTGAGGCTGGTTGATGCTACCCTAGCGGCGTAAGTATTCAAATCAGCATCAACCAAGAAAATTTGATCAATATCTATGACCACTTCTTCTAGGGTTTCGATAGATTCAGTCACTCCCGGCAAAAGAGGAATTTTTAGCTGGGCAACTAGACCTGAGCCTGGGCTAGAGTTGCTGTGGTTGAAACGGGTAATGGCGAAATTGATTCGTTGAGCAGCACTATCAACGTGCATCAGCCCTACCAAGCGAGTACCTACACCTTGAATCCAACCCGAATTCCTCGGATCTAGCTTATTGAGACCGGCTTGGAATACGTTTTCATCGTAGGACGCCTCAAAACTTAAGCCATAGAAATAATCTATACTATCTGGATGTTCTAACAATACATCTAATAGCAGATAATCGATTTCTGCACCTAATTCTATCCCCGCAGAAGTCATACGCAGCAAGGGCAATTCAGTAAGTGTATCCGGCTGATAATAGCGATCTACTGGACTATTGTTATGACTACGGCCGTAGTATTCAGTAAGTAGTTCGATTTCCTCCATCCCAATCTTTCCGTTCCCGCTAGCATCGCCATAGGCCAGATTAGCTCCGGTGGGGAAATCTCCATCCCAAGCTTCAGGCATTGGCTGGGGGGCCCAACTGGAAGACATCGGACTCCTTTCTGGCCCCGTTTCTCCAAAACCATAGGCCCAATAGAGTAAGTCCACCCCATTTACGCGGCCATTATCAGAAATATCTGTCGGCCAGACAGACTGCGCAGCTAAAGAGCAGCTCAGCAAGCAATAAGCAGAGACGAAAAAGAATAGTTTAATAATGTTAGGCTTTTGCATAAGCGATTGGGATTAGTAAATCGGTAGGGATTAGTAATCGGTTGGTACAAAAATGTATTTACTGCTCCCTTGCCATCTGCACTAGACACAAGCAACCTAACTATTGAGGCTGCCTGTTAGTCACGTGTAGGGGAAGCGAGCAATAAAGTAATTTCTGATACCAGTGGTATCAGCTCATGCAATGTGGGGGTAGTGAAAACCGGCGCTTAACTGAAGGGGGTGGATAACAGGCTATTTGCCTTATGGGTCGCCGGTGGGGAAATAATATAAGCCTAAAGATAGCCTCTTTTCAACAATTTCACCGCTCTAAATTGAATAACTACCGCATCAAGCACTACAAATACCATTCCTCGGGGACTTGTCTTATCTTCAGGTCCAAAATTTAGCTGCATGCGAAGAAGAAAATTTTTGATCGAGTCGGGCCGCCTAAGCCTGGGAGCCAGCTTTCTAGCCTGGTCCGCCTGTAATGGTTCATCCGCTTCAACTGAAGATAATAGCGAGAACCAGAGCAGTGCCACTAGTTCTCCCTCCACCTCCACTGACCTCTGGTTTGACATTAGCCTTGCTCAGTGGTCACTACACCGTACGATCCGTTCGGGACAACTAGACAATCTGGATTTTGCCCAAACCGCCCGGGAAATCTATGGTATCAGTGCCGTTGAATACGTCAACCAATTTTTCGAAGACAAAGGCAACGATACGGCTTATCTGAATCAGATGAAGCAACGAGCCGAAGATCATGGCGTAGAGTCTTTACTCATCATGATCGATAACGAAGGTAATCTTGGAGAGATTGATGATGAGGCAAGAACCATAGCGGTCGAAAATCATTTCAAGTGGGTGGAGGCAGCAAAACTTCTTGGTTGTCACAGCATTCGGGTCAATGCAAGAGGAGAAGGAAGTCGCGAGGATGTTGGTGCAGCTGCAAGCGATGGCTTAGCCCGTCTGAGTACTTTTGCCGCTCAAGAAAACATCAACGTCATCGTCGAAAACCACGGTGGCTACAGTAGTGATGCTAGTTGGTTAGCTACTGTTGTCAGAAACACGGAGATGTCTAATTGCGGCACCCTGCCGGATTTTGGCAATTTCTGTATTAAGCAGGGAGAAGATGGTTGTGCAGAAGAATACGATCGCTATCAGGGTATGCAAGAGCTGATGCCACTGGCTAAAGCCGTTTCCGCTAAAACCAATGATTTTGACGCTGAAGGCAATGAGACCAACACTGATTACGAAAGAGTGCTAGGCATTGTAAAAGAGGCCGGTTATCGAGGCTTCATCGGCATCGAATACGGAGGCCATGGCCTAGAGGAAGAAGCAGGTATAAAGGCAACCAAAGAATTACTCATCCGAGCAGGGCTGGCCATTTAATCGATTGCTTGCAATAATGAAAAGTCCCGCCACAGCTTAGAACCGTAGCGGGAAACAAAACAAAACAGCAGGATAATTTTTAGGGCACTTGTAAGTGGGCTCTACAGTTTACAAGTATTGGGTTAAAACAACGAGAGACAAGGCCATGCCCTGTCTCTCGTTTCCTCTGTTGTTTGACAGCCAGATTGTTTAAAGATCGCTTACCCGGCGAACGACTTCGTAAAGCCGGGTATATTCGTTCACTTCCTCTACCCACGGGTCATGTTCCAGGAAGTTGGCAGAAATGAGCTTCAGTGCCTGAGTACGCCCTCGTTCATCTACTCGCTGGACATACTTTACCCAGATAGAACCTTTGCTCTTCACCGCGTAAATACGGTTATCACGAATTTCGTGAGGACCGGAAATCTGGCGACAGATGACAATATCGCCATCATTGATCACAGGTTCCATACTGTTACCGCTAATGGGGAAGGCTACGTAGCCATCGCCTTTAATACCGGGTAACGCAAAGAATTCTACCGACTCTCGGGTGAAGCTATCCGTATCGACCGTAGCACCGGCAAAGGCCTCCATTGAGGTCAACATGATATTCAGCGGGTTTTCCGTCAAATCCTGCTCACTGGCTTTGGGAAGCTCCATCCCAAAAGGCGTGCCAATACCTTCCAGTAAGTAGGAAGGGTTGACACCATAGAGGTTGCAGACCCGTCGAGCTTGTTCGTAATTGATGCAACGCTTGTCGTCATCATTGAGATAGGCCCGGATAATGTGCCCGTAAGAACGATTGCCAAGAATCTTCTTAGCAAAATCGCCCAATCCTTTGCCGTTACGGTCATTCTTAACAATATCGCCACGGTCTTCGAGGATGCGAAAAACCTGCTTGAAACGATTATTAAGGAGACGGCGGTCTTCGGTGATCATGTTGGAATCAGTTAGTCGTTGCCACAAATTAAAACATTTTCGTGTAAGGTTCCAACATTCTCACTAAAAATCTTCTATTTTTTGTTGTTATTATTCTTTTTTTAAACACATCCCCGCCTTCTTTCCTGCTTAAATAGCTAGAATATCTGCTAACTTTACCGGGCCTATGAAAGATTTATTTGACCTACTGGGACGGATTCTACTATCCTTTATTTTTCTCTTCGAAGCCTACGATTACATCGCCTACGCCAACGACAACCGGGAAGCCATGTCTGCTTACGGTCTTACTGAATACCAAAACCTGCTGCTGTACGGTGCAATCATCTTGCTCGTATTGGGCGGCCTTATGGTTCTACTAGGCTACCGAATGCGATTAGGCGCTATTCTATTACTACTCTATTGGGTGCCAATGACCTTCGTCGTTCACTCCTTTTGGGAATACAGCGGAGCCGAACACCGGCTACAGTCTATACTGTTTATGAAAAATGTAGCCATCATGGGCGGACTGCTCATTGCAGCTACCCACCACAGTGGTCGCTACGCCATCAAGCGTTTGTTCGCTACCGCTAAGGTCCGCTAATTATTGACCAACCTTTTAAAAGTCATAGCCCAAGGACAAGTGTAGCTTCCCTTCACCCCGGATACGGGTCTCCACTCCCCAACCGTAATCCACGCGAATAAAGTAACCGAATAAAGAAGTACGGGCGCCAAAGCCGTAGCCATAAATCACCGGATCACGGAAACGAACTACCCGAAGTTGAACGGGTGCAGTACCTCCTTCGCTAGGATCTGGATAAAGTGTGATATTCGCCGGGTTATCTGGGCTGAAAGGGTCACTTCCCAACCAGGCAGAGCCAATATCAAAGAAGCCAACCAATTGAAAATTGCGCAGCAGACTGGAGCGCAATCGCGGGAACAAGTAATTGAACACCGGTACCCGTAGTTCTGCATTGGCCAGTAAGTAGGTAGTACCATTGCGGGCGTTGATATCAAACCCTCGTAAGGGGTTGGCTAAATCCGTGAAGACGAATTCCTCACCACTAGGAGTAGGGATCCCTTGGTTAAAGGCATTAATCAGACTATTGTCCGCTCCTCCCAGATAATAGAGGATACTTTGCTGACCAAAGTTATACGCACCCGCTGCCCGGAAGGCCAGGATGGAGCGACGATCCAGGCGATGATAATGTCGAAAATCTGCTCCAATGACGCCCAGAAAGCCTGGCTCAAAATCAGCACTCAAGCCGCCATTTAGGCTAAAATTGAAGCTCTTGAAGAAATCAACGTAGACCTTATAACGCGTTCCTTGACGCAGATTGGGCGCCAGATCGATGGTGTTATCAAAAACGTATTCCAGACGAGCACCAATTCGCTGTTGTTCATCGCGATCTACTCGTAGGGCTGCCTGTTCGGTAGGTAGGGTCAGGACTCGGTCCCGCCGCAGCGTGAAGGTAGCTCGCAGCGAACGGAACAGATCCAATGGGTAGCGCAGGCCATATTGCCCCAGCAGCGTGTTCTCGCCGATTCGCTGGGTGTTCTGTTGTAGAACCCCCTCATCCCTTCGCCGATTTCGTCGATAAACAGAAACCGTTTGATCGAGACGACGCTTACGGTTGGTATAGGTTAGGAAATATTCTGTACCGTTAAAGGCCGTCGGCACTCGCACTCCGCCCTCAATGACGTAATCCTCCAACAGATCGGTGATACTGCCCTTGAAGAGCAGCCCAAGTGGTTGCTGGGTAAAGCCATCTGGATTGGCAGCGAAACTATTGAGTCCTTCAAACAAGGGATTATTATCCGCAGTGGTTGTTACGTAATCCACCCGGAAAGTGAGTCGATATGGGGTGATTTGCCCGGGGCGGAAGCGATAGAAATCCTCATTGGGTAGGATCGGCTCCCGCTCTCCTCGGGCATTGGGGTTGACAATGGGCGTATTAGAAGTCGGTGCCGGCTCCGTAAAGCCTGGTGCCGGAATGACTATACGGGCAGAGTCGATCGTCGTGGTGCGTTCACTGACGCTACCATTAGTCGGAGCGGCCGGAGCTGGGCCATCACTGCCTTCTCCCGGTCGGATAGAGCCATCGGCCGGAGGAGGAGGAACGTCCTCGTCAAATTCGGTCTGAAAAAGATACTGATCCAGATTCACCGGATCGGTCGGCTCTTCAACCGGGTCTAACGGACCACTCTGCCGTACCGTATCTGCCACGGGTAATAGATTACCATCCTGCCCCAGAACAGGAATGCCTAATTGTTGAAAATTGCGCCGGCTAAAAGCCGTCAGCGGAGGCCTACCAATAGTAGTAGTGTCGATATTGGAACGAGTAAGTACCGGACCTGCGGAAGTCCTAAACAAAAACAACTGCTGCCCTACTCGTGGTGCACTAACCTGCTCGGCCAGATTAAGTTGAAAATTGGTAACCGGTTGAGTAATAGCCCGCTCTTTGATCACGGGCTCTAGCACAATACTTTCAATCAGGCTAGTGTCCAACTCACTCAGTACGCTGTCTTCATGCAGGCGGATTTCCGTACCATCCGTCAAGCTGATAAGCTGCTCGTAATGGTGAATGTAATCTTCCAGGTAACCGCGCTCCTGATTGTAAATGCCCGAAGCATCGCTCAAGTAGCTGAAGTACGTCTCATTAATCGCACTGGGCTCGCGCTCGTTGGCCAAAGGCGTATGCGTGACCCGCACCAACTCATCGGGCTTAGTCGACAGATCGTAGTACCACAAATCGTACTGACCGACGGGTAAAATCGAATCTAAACGAACGTTTTGCAGCACCGAGTCTGGGCGATTGGAGGCAAAAAGGACCCCTTCTCGACCCCGTATCCGAACGGGGATGGCATCAAGGTCGTCGTAAATATCACGGGTAATAGGCACCGACTGCCGGGAAGCAGGATAGTATAAATACAGATCGCTGAAACCACTGGCCGTCGCACTGAGCAAGATGGTGCCCGGATTAATGTAGGCCATACTATTAGCGCGCTGCAATTGCGGCCCTAGGGGTTCTTCTACTTTATTACCCGTATTCAGATCATAGCGCAAAAGCCGTGGATCATCCCGAATCTCGTAGAGCACCGCCAGTTCTTGATTACTGGTATTGAAGGCCAGCAATGGATAGCTGTAATCGGTCGCTTGCAAAAGGTTACGCTGCCCGGCCCGGAGCACCAGCTCGCGCTCTCCAGTTTGGAGATTTTGTACGTATACCTTGAAGCGCCCCAAATCATTGAGCACGTAGGCGATACGCTGCCCATCGGGACTCATCTGCAGCTCGCTGATGTAGTAGCGCCGACGATTGCGGATCTCAATGGTTTGCTGCGTCGTTGGGTCGACTCGATCCGTAACATCCTGGCTGTAGCGATTCTTGAAAAATTCCATCCAGTTATACAGCGCCGTACGGTAGGGACTGCCCAAAACGAACAAAATGCCGTTATCTACTGAGCGATGAATACGTGTCAGATAAAGCAAGCTACTCACCGTCGGTTCGCCAAAAGTCTGAGCGACGTAGAACCAGAAGGCGTGACCGGCCAGGCGCGGGTAGTCGTCGGCTAGTTCGCGAAAGTCGTCATATTCTCCACTCTGAATCAATTGCCGTAATTGATCGTCCAGGGTCGTATTCCAGGGATCGCCCAGATAGGCGACCAGGCCCTGCTTGAACCAACCCGGCAAATTCATCAATACGGCATTTTGTACAACTTCCTGCACACTGCTCCCGTAGAGCATATGCTCGATGTAGACCGAAGCGATAGCTTCACGCACCTGCCGCCGCAAATCGTTATGGTCGCCATTGAAGTAGACGAAGGCCTTGTTGCCTAAAAAGCGTGTTTGCGTAGCGCTGATGTAGGCGGTACTGCGCCCTGCCGTCTGCCCGTTAGAAAGGGTAAATACCTCATCGCTGCCGATATTAGACTGCTTAAGATCGGTTACGTCAGCGTAGACGATGAGCCGCACTTTTTCATTCATGCGGTGCTCCAGCATATTCTGGATATAGGGAAACTCCTCCTCCGCTAGCATGACCACTGCCTGCCCTACATTACGCCCCTGTCCGTACCAGTAAGTGATAAAATTATCGCTTTCGTACTGACTCCAGTCCTGGAAATCATCGTGGTATTGCACCCGGTTTTTACCGAAGGTGACCTGCGAAGTTTGGGCCGCAAGCACCGTCCCGGTAAGCAGCAAAAGTGGGAGTAGTAGCAGACGCATATATGGCAGTTGGTTAAAGGGGCAGAGTTAATGTAACGGATTTCCAGCCATATTGATTGATTGTTGGGCCAGGATTTGTACTTCCGCAGGTGTTTTCGTCGCTGTTAAGTCGGTGGAGAGACGGTTTAGCTGGTTTAAGGTGTATATAAATTACGCCCAGCCAAGACTCTTGGGGTTTAGTTCGTCGGCAAAGCCTCCTCCGTTTACTCGGCTGCGCCATCGTGGTTGAGCACTCGGCCACAGGCCTCGGCGGTTTAACTCGGGCTCGGCTACGCCGTCGCCTGGATTAAACATGAGGAAAGAGGAAAGAGGAAAGAGGAAAGAGGAAAGAGGAAAGATAGTAAGAGCGATGCCGTAGGCGAGCCTCTTTACAACTTGCAGTCGCTTGCGGCTGTAATAAACTGATCCTGACACAGTCGGGGAATAAACTTTCGGTCGCTAGCAGCCGAAATAAACCCTTTCCGTCCTGGCGGAAGGTAAACCCTGCTGCCACCGGCAGCCGTAAACCCTTTTGGCGAAGCCAAAAGTAAACCGTCCCGATTTCGTCGGGACTCCCCCCCTACTGCAAAAATGGATTACTCCTGCGTTCCTCCCCAATCGTAGTGCTCGGCCCGTGCCCCGGGTAGACCACCGTCTCATCGGGCAGTGGCAGCAGCTGGCTGTGAATAGATCCCAGCAAAGTGGCCATGTCCCCTCCAGGTAGGTCGGTACGTCCGATGGAGCCGGCAAAAAGCACATCGCCGCCTACAATTTGTCCGCCACTAGGATCATAAAAACAAAGGTGGCCGGGCGAATGGCCGGGGCAGAATAGGAGCTCGACACTTTGCCCGCCTAATTCCAACGGCTGATCAGGATACAGGTAGTAGGCCGGAGCAGGGCTGTCTTCCACCCCGGGAATACCAAAGCTTCTCGCCCTACCCGGATAATCTTGAAGCAGGGGCAGCTCCAATTCATGAATGCCTAACTCCAGTCCGTAGGTTTCCGCTACAAAAGCATTTCCAAACACATGATCCAGATGGCAGTGGGTATTGATGAGGCGAACCGGTTGGAGGCTCAATTCGTCGATGGTACGCTGGAGGCGTTGCTGCTCGCTGTTGCCCAGGCAGCCCGGATCGATGATGAAACAATCTTTGCTGTCTGCATCGTAGAGTAAATAGGTATTTTCCTGAAAGGGGTTGAAGGTGATACCGTGGACTTTGAGCATGGGTGTTGGGTTTGAAAGGGTAAATAAAAGAAGGTTTTCTGGGTTTACTGGCTCCTGCGTCGCTGGGGTTTACATTCCGCCTTGGCGGAAAGGGTTTAGGTCGTCGGCAAAGCCTCCTCCGTTTACTGGGCTGCGCCATCGTAGTTGAGCCTCGGCCAGGGGCCTCGGCGGTTTAACTCGGGCTTGGCTGCGCCGTCGCCTTCTTTGGAATAAGAGGAAAGAGAAAATTAATCCTAAGCGATGCCACAGGCGAGCCCCTTTACAACTTTCGGTCGCTGGCGACCGAAATAAACCCCTTCGCCCTGGCGAAGCGTAAACCCTTTTTGCCACGCAAAAAGTAAACACTGTTAAAAACCGGGAGGCTTACACCTGCGGAAGTACAAAAGACGCTAAATACCCAAACAAAAACCCCATTTAATTATGCGTTTACTAATGCTTTGCTGCCTGCTTGCGGGCGGCCTGAACCTTACTGCTCAGAATCTTCAATTCGGAATCGGATTGAGTGGAGGATTAGCAGACATTCACCTAGCCCAGCCTAATCGAGTGATTGCCCTTGAAGGATTTAATGAAGGCGAACGAGACGGACAACCTAAGGCAGGAATTGGCTTTTCGATCAATGTTTATAGTCGCATCCTGCTTAATGATTGGTTAGCGGTCAGTTCGGCACCGTCTATCCTTTTTCAAAATACGCGTATCGAACAATTGGATCAAAATGGCTCGCCACTCGATTATGACTTATACCCGGCTAACATTGCTCTTCCAGTTGCCCTGGAGGTCAGTCCCGGTAAGGGCCAATGGCGACCCAATTTTAGCGCCGGGCTAGGCGTACTTATTGACCTAGCCAATGATGAGTTACCGGAAAACACCTTAAGAAGCAATCTCCTTTTCGGCCAGTTAAGCGCAGGTATTAGTAGAGAGTTTTCTAAATTTATTTTTCGCCCCGAGCTGGTTTATTGGGGAAATATCGTCCGGCTTAATGACGGAGTCTTAAGCGGGGACCCCGCGATAAATCCTGCTTCACGCTGGAATTACCTAGGGCTGCGCTTGCTATTCTACGGAAACAGATAAGGCCATTACTTATACCGGGTATTGATCAGAGTCATGATCAGTACTCGGTATAAAAGCCCATTCTGCCCATCTGGTAATCCCGCATGGCTTCCATGATCTCGGTCTGGGTATTCATCACGAAGGGGCCGTAATTAGTGACTGGCTCACCGATGGGAGCTCCGGCGATAAGCAATGCGCGGGTTTTAGCAGCAACTCCCTGTAAATGGATACTGCTTCCTGTTTGCCCGAAATTTATCAAATAGGGACCAGCGTAGTTGAAGTTTTCGTTGAGCTGCAACTCACCGTCCAGCAGGTAGAGGCCAGCGTTAAAATCGACCGGTAGCGGCAGATTTAATGCTGCTCCCGCTTCCAATTCCAACTGGATGATTAGTAGCGGGCTGTAGGTCGCCACGGGGCCTTGCTTATCTTCAAAATCTCCTGCAACCAGCCGAGCTTGCACACCCGGGCCAAAATCTAAAAGCTGAAGTTGGTCAGCCTTAATATCTTGGTAGCGTGGCTGAACCATCTTATGCGCAGCCGGTAAATTGACCCACAGCTGAATGCCCTCCATGGTGCCTCCTGTGTCCAGAAATTCCTGACTAGCGCGCTCGCTGTGAATGATGCCACGACCGCTGGTCATCCATTGCACATCACCTCCCTGGAGGTAGCCAGTATTGCCACGACTATCTCGGTGCCGGAGCCCCCCAGAATACAAGAAGGTAACGGGTTCAAAACCACGGTGTGGGTGCGGGCCGACGTCTAAGGGATCACTACCGGGCGCTACTTCGTAGGGTCCAAAATGGTGCAGCAATAAAAAAGGATCGATACGCTCTACCTTTTGGGTGGGTAGCGACTGCTTGACAATGGTGCCGCCCATATCTAATTCGTGGGCAGGTAAAAGGTCGACGACTGGGCGATAGCTCATAGCAATTAATGTAGATACATCAAATTAACAAATGGTAACTTGATTAGTTGGAAGCAGAGCAGTTGCTACTTATTGTAATCGACTCTAAATTTCTCAATCATTGCCTGGCTCAGTGGATCAGCGTAGGCGCCGTAGGCGTCAACCAACGTGCCTTTAATATCGTCAGCCCCTTCAATGGCGTAGAGTACTGAATTATCTCCGGGATAAGACATGCCTTCAAAGCGGTAAGTTCCAACGATGGTGAACTCTTCCGGCAGGAAGCAGCGATCATCCAGTTCTTTACAGATCAGTCCGTTTTCGCTGAGGTTGAAGTCGTAGGTATAGCCCGCTTTCTGCAATACAGCTAATTGCTCAGAAAGTGTATCCATCATATTTTCGGGAGGTAAAGGCATGCTGATTGTTTTTCTAATAAAACTGAATGCTAGCCGAATCGGTTCGACCAACTGAAGATATCAGCGCTGGCCTGCTAAACCATGGAGACCAGACTCGGCGTCGATCCGAGATTTCAGCTTTTGCAGAGCTGCCCCAAGGCCACTATTGGGAATCTGGTCTAAAGCGGAAGACAGGGGAATCGAACCCCTACGGAGCGATTGGCCCCATCACGGTTTTCAAGACCGATAAGCACGCCAGCCTTGCGGCCTTCCAATGATTTTGTACGGGTGGAGGGAATCGAATCCCGCTCTTGACTCAAGGGCATAGCCCTTGGCCAAAGCGAGGACCCTCTCCATAGTCGCGTTAAAAACGCGAGCTAAGGCGGGGCCCCAACATCTTGATCCTAAATCAAGCGCCTCTGCCGATTGGGCTACGCCCGCAAAAAGTGGTGACTGGAGGTAACGCCCCCCCATCTTCCGGGCTTCAACCGGGCGCATAGACCTACTTTGCTACTTAACCAAAAGAAAAAGCGTCGCTGGATGCTTGATCCGACGACGCTTTTATTTATGCCATTAGGTGCTATACCTCTAGCTATTCCGTCGGATTACTCCGGTCAGGTGAGCTAAAGAGGGATAGACAAATATTTCTTTTCATGTAGGGATAATGGAAGGAGCGGGCGGAAAAGTTCCGAGTTGAAGTATTTTTTCGTTCTGCGGCAAAGAGTACCATAGCAACTTAGCCGACACAAAGTGTCGTAGAACAGGGCCCGGCATAGAATGCCGTGGAACTTTAAGCGCTGATCCAGAGCCAGAAAAGGGCCAGGCCCAGATAATCGGCCAGCTCAGTACGTAATAGCTTGAGCGCCTTGGTCATCTGATTTTCCACGGTTTTGACCGATACTTCTAACTCAGCGGCAATTTCTTTATTGGAGAGATCTTCGTAGCGGCTCAGTTCAAAAACCAAACGGCAGCGGGGTGGCAACTTAAGTAGGGCCTTAGCGATACGCCCCTGAAGTTCGTTGAGACCGGACTGCTCGTCGGCAGCAGGTGCCAGCTGTCCGGGTAGATGTAACGGCAGTTCTTCGGCTTTGAAGCGCGTTTTTTTGCGCAAGTGGGCCAATGCCTCATTAACGCCCATACGGCGCAAATAGGCAGGCAGGTTGGTTTCTATTTTCAGATCGTGCCGTTTATTCCAGAGGCGAACGAAAACTTCCTGAGCCAGATCTTCGGTGAGGCCAGGGTCGGCTACGTAGCGATGAATTACCCGACAGACGTCCTGGTAGTGCGCGGCAAAAATGTCGCGAAAGGCGTGCCGATTTCCGGCTTGCAGGCCCGCAAGGGGATTGTCGGTAGTTGGGGAATTCATTCTCAGGGACAAGGTAGTAGATAAAGTTCAAAACAAAGGGGCAACCTTGCGTTGGGCTGAGCGTTTTAAATATTCCTTAGGAAAATTTATATGTCAATTATCAACCAACTGATTCGCAGCGGCCGTAAGTCCATCTTCCCCCAGTTTTTAAGCGAGCGGGAAATACCTGCGGAAGTACTACAAGAACTATTGGAGAATGCTAACTGGGCACCTAGTCACCGGCAGACGGAGCCCTGGCGCTTCGTCGTATTCAGGAAAGCAGGTAAAGCACAGCTGGCCGATCAATTCGAAGCGCGCTATCGTTCGGCTATTCCTGAGGATAAACAGGACCAACGCAAGATTGACAAGACCCGCAAAAAAATGGCACAGGCTGACACCCTGATTGCCATTGTGATGCACCGTGACCCCGAAGAACGGGTGCCGGAATGGGAAGAGATTGCCGCGACGGCCATGGCGGTTCAAAATTTTTGGTTGAGCCTGGACCAGCACGGGCTGGGCGGCTACTGGTCGAGCCCTAAGATTATGACCAACGAATACGGCCTGTTTCCCTGGACGGCGGATAATGAGCGGTGTTTAGGCGTGTTTTACCTGGGATATGCCGATTGTCCAGAACTACCGCGCAAGCGGGGGAGTTTGGAAGATAAGCTAACTTGGGTCGTTTAAGGGAAGCAGAGGAGTTGGTTCTATCTATCGAACGGTCGAACCGTATAGCAATTAACCCCTTCAACAATTCATTATTCAACCGGCAAAAACCCGTTAATGGACCCCCGCCTATATACCATCGATACTGCCCTTCTGACCCAACGCTGCGTGGTACGGCGCTTCCGGGAAGACGACGGGAAGGCCTATTACCAATTGTTGCAAAACAACCAGACGCACCTCAGTGATCACTTCCCTAACTTGATCAAAGCAATCGATAGTCCAGAAATGGCGGAGGCCTTTATTCGTCACCGTATTGCCGACTGGTTGCTGCAAAAAGAATACACTTTCGGCATCTGGGAAAATGAAACTACGGACCTTATCGGCTACATCCATTTTTTTGACATCAACTGGGATGTACCGATTGCCGAAATCAGCTATTTCCTTGATCGTGAGTCGGTCAATCAGGGCTTAATGACGGAAGTACTAGCCAAGGCCATCCGCTTTGGTTTTTTACAATTAGAACTAGAAAAAATCTATCTGCGCACCCTGGCCGACAACTACGCCAGTCAGCGGGTAGCACGCCGCATCGGCTTTCAACGGGAAGGCGATTTACGCAATGAATTTAAGCGCCCCGGTGGGCAACTGGTAGACCTGATCCGCTTTGGGATTACGCGGGAGAGTTATGGGGAGTAATGCTGGGTTTACCCGGCGCTGCGCGCCAGGGGTTTACCCTTCGCAAAGCGAAGAGGGTTTATTCCGGCCGCAAGCGACCCGAAGTTTAACTGGGCTCGGCTGCGCCGTCGAGTCTATTTACAACGGAGGGCAGCTAGCTGACCGACTAAACCATTTCCGCCAAGGCGGAAAGTAAACCCCTGCGACGCAGGAGCAGGTAAACCCAGCTACAACCTACCCTCAATCACCGCTTCCACCGCCTCTGGATTGAGCAGCGTAGACGTATCGCCCAAATTCGACAATTCGTTCGCGGCTACTTTACGCAGAATACGTCGCATGATTTTACCGGAGCGCGTTTTGGGCAGTGCATTAACAAACTGGATTTTATCGGGCTTGGCGATGGGGCCAATCTCTTTACGGACCGTAGCTACAATTTCCGACCGGAAGGTATCATCCATTGCTTTACCACTCGTAATGACGTAAGCGTAGATGCCCTGCCCTTTGATATCGTGCGGATAACCGACCACGGCCGATTCGATCACTTGCGGGTGTTGGTTGATGGCATTCTCCACCTCTGCCGTACCCATCCGGTGGCCGCTGACGTTAATGACGTCGTCTACCCTACCGATGATGCGGTACATCCCATTTTCGTCCCGGCGGGCGCCATCACCCGTGAAGTACATATTATCGAAGGCTGAAAAGTAAGTATTGATACAGCGCTGATGATCGCCGTAAGTAGTGCGCAGCATGCTGGGCCAAGGGAACTTAATGCAAAGCAACCCTTCCTGGTTATTTGCCTCTATTTCCACACCATCTTTATCCACCAAACAGGGCTGAATACCCGGCAAAGGATAGCCAGCGAAAGTTGCTTTTTGGGGACTGTGACCGCCCAGTCCAGAAATCATCATACCGCCAGTTTCGGTCTGCCACCAGGTATCGACAATAGGCACCTGGCCTTTGCCCACCTTCTCGTGGTACCAATTATAGGCTTCTTCGTTGATGGGTTCACCCACGGAGCCGATTACCTTCAAATCGCTGAGATCGTGGTCTTCTACGAATTGATCGCCTTTGGCCATCAGGGCGCGGATGGCCGTCGGTGCCGTATAAAATTGATTGACCCTATGCTTGGCGCAAACCGCCCAAAAGCGGCTGGCATCGGGGTAGGTGGGCACACCTTCGAACATGATGGACGTAGCCCCGTTGAGCAGCGGCCCGTAGATGATGTAAGAATGGCCCGTAATCCAGCCAATATCGGCCGTGCACCAGTAAACATCTCCTGGTTCGTATTGAAAGACATTGAGAAAGCTGTAGGCTGTATAGAGCATATAGCCGCCGCAAGTATGTACAACTCCTTTGGGTTTTCCTGTACTTCCGCTGGTGTACAAAATAAACAGTAAATCTTCGGCCTCCATTATCGCAGGTTCGCAGCTGCTAGGCTGGTGATCGACCTGCTCATGCCACCAATGGTCTAGATCGGCATTCCAGCTTACTTCCCCTCCCGTATTGCGATGCACCAGTACCGACTCAATACTATCGCAGCCCATAGCGAGGGCATCATCGACTACCGCTTTTACGGAGATATTTTTTGCACCCCGCTTATTGTAGTCGGAGCAGATAACCATTTTGCAGCTGGCGTCCTTGATCCGGTCAGCCAAGGCCTGCGCACTGAAGCCCGCAAAGACGACAGAATGCACCGCTCCAATACGAGCACAGGCCAATACTGCGATGGCCAGCTCGGGCACCATCGGCATGTAAAAGCAAACCCGGTCCCCTTTTTCGATGCCCATTGCCCGCAGGGCATTAGCCGTTTGGCAGACCCGCGCGTGTAGATCACGGTAACTGAGTCGCTGCATGGGGTCACCGGGTTCGTTGGGCTCGAAGAGGATAGCGGTCTGATCACCACGACTGTCCAGGTGGCGATCGAGGCAATTGACCGTTATGTTGAGTTGAGCACCGGAGAACCAGGAAGTTTTCGCCCTGCGGAAGTCCCAATCCAGCACTTGATCCCACTTACGGTACCACTCGAAGCTCTCGGCCTGTTCGGCCCAGAAGCCCTCAGGGTCGTTTACGGATTTGGCGTAGGTTTTTTGGTATTCGTCGAAGGAGGAAATACGCTGAAGCATGATCAGATTTTATGGGTAGGAAAGATAGGATTTGGTCGGGGAAGGAAAAAATGGAAGCTGACGTCTTTTCTGAGATTGGAGTGATCGTGTTAAGTAGGGCAACTTTTTTGACTGATAAGCTCAAATTGGTACCGCCATGAATGACGGTAAACTTAGCCCGGCATAAATGCCGTAGAACAATGCTACTCGTGGTAGCGGGCGTCTACATGATAGAAAAGTGGTAGGTGATAAAGCAAGTCACCTCGTTCATCCAGCACTTCCTGTAGTAGAGCGTATCCCAGCGGTAATATCGTCAACTCTGCCTGGCCCTCGTCCCAGGCCCAGTAATGTAGTAAGCGTAGCTGTTTGAGCGAAGCTGGATCGTAATCGTTCACGACAATTTCGGTATGCTCAGAGTAATCATCTGGGGAGAAGGTAGTGATCGTATCCACCGTTCCGCCTAGATCTCTTCGTTCTTCTGTGCTAAGAGCATTATAATCGCCGTCTACTCCCAAAAAATTGTCATTACTCCCGCTTTGCACCTGCTCCATCAAATGCTCTATCATTTCTAGAGTGGTGATCGGATTCGTCGGGGTGATCTCTACTTTACTGAGCGGTAGGGAGATATAATGTCGATCGATCATATTCCAGTTACGGCGGCGAAATTTAAGCGGTTTATTAGCTTGTTGTATGGCAAAATACATCTGAGGCCCTTCGGAACGTGGATTGCCTAATTCGTCATAAGGACGGATAAGGAAGCTGCCGCTCCGGATAGTCTGTGTGATACTCCCATCAGTCGAATAGCTTAACTGTAGGTGTAAGCTGATTTGGGAAAAATTAGCAGGATTCGGCTCATTTTGAACGATGTGTACCGTCTCTTCGTAAGTTGCAGAATTGAATACCACCACTGTATCAATGCTGATCAGCAAATTTTCGATTTCGGCCATGCCATAGACCTTTCGCAAGTCTTCATCTTGGTAGAGGCGCATGCGACCAGCAAGGGCTGCCTCGAGGATTCTCGCGCCCATATGCGTTTGTGCAAAGTTAAATTGATTGGACTGTTCAACCGCTTCCGATAGTGGTCGGCGTAACAATGGGCTGGGGCTAATGGGGGCATTACAGTCCCCCAACCACTGGAGGGAAGTATTCGAATTTACGGTGGCGGTTCCTTCCCAGAGAGTGCTCTGAGCGGGTAAAAGTGAGGTGAGCCACAGGCTGTTTAATAGGATGATAAAGCGTAACATAATAGGGTTAGTTGGAGCGTAAAGGGCGCAATATCGGGATAATCATTTAGGGTTATCGACATAGAATGTCGTAGAACTTGTCGTGGAACCTTAGTGATCGTGGGCTTCGCCAGCACCTGATGGTAATCGAATATTTTCGACCAGTTCTTGTACTTCCGCAGGTGGAGCCGCCGTCAATCTACTGACCGTCACACTCACCACTACATTAACCAGCATGGCTACCGTACCAAAACCTTCAGGGGAAATACCGAACCACCAGGCCTCTTCTGAAGGTACTTCTTTTACAAACCAGCCCAGTTTGTAGACCGCCATATAGCCAAACATCAACAAGATACCAACCACCATTCCAGCTACGGCACCTTGTCGATTCATACGTTTATCGAAAATACCGAGTACGATAGCCGGGAAGAAACTAGCGGCCGCCAAGCCGAAGGCCAGGGCTACCGTTGCCGCTACAAACCCCGGCGGATTAATGCCGAAATAGGCTGCTACCATTACCGCGCCAGCTGCCCCGCCACGAGCCCACAGCAACTCTTCCTGCTCGCTCATATGGGGTTTAATCTGCATCCGCATTAAATCGCGGGATACGGCGGTAGAAATCACCAGCAGCAAGCCAGCAGCCGTAGACAGCGCCGCGGCCAAACCACCAGCAGCCACCAGCGCAATCACCCAGTCGGGCAAGCGCGCAATCTCTGGATTGGCCAGTACCATAATGTCTTTATCAATGTAAAGCTCGTTAGGATTATCGGTGGGCTCATTCTGGAAAAGAATCTGCCCCGCCGGTCCACGAACCACCAGGTTATCGTCCCCGACTAGCGGCTCTAGCTTTTTGTTAGGGAGCTCCACGGCAGCATCGGGCGCATAGGTGATGAGGCCGTCTTGGTTTTTATCGACCCAACCGATCAGGCCCGTGTCTTCCCATTTGTTAAACCACTCGGGCATTTCAGCATAGGGCTGTTCAGCTACGGTTTCAATCAGGTTCGTACGGGCAAAGGCTGCAATGGCCGGTGCCGTCGTGTAGAGAATGGCAATAAATAGTAAGGCCCAACCCGCTGAAATTCGGGCATCCCTCACTTTAGGAACTGTAAAGAAGCGGACGATCACGTGCGGCAGCCCCGCCGTGCCTACCATCAAGGCGAAGGTGATGGCAAAAACATCGATCATCGATTTACTGCCGTCGGTATATTCTTTAAAGCCGAGGTCGGTATGCAGCGCGTCCAACTTAGCGAGCATCGATAGGCCGCTGCCGTCGGCTACCTCACCGGCGAAGCCTAACTGTGGCACGGGGTTGCCCGTCAGGTTAAAGGAGATGAAAATAGCCGGCACCATGTAGGCAAAGATCAGTACGCAGTACTGCGCCACTTGGGTATAGGTAATCCCCTTCATACCGCCCATGATAGCGTAGAAGAAAACGATCAGCGTACCGATATAGACCCCCGTATTGATATCTACCTCCAAAAAGCGACTAAATACCAGGCCTACGCCCCGCATCTGCCCAGCGACATAGGTAAAGGAAACGACAATGGCACAAACTACCGCCACAGTCCGAGCCGTATTGCTGTAATAACGATCGCCGATAAAATCCGGAACGGTAAACTTGCCAAACTTCCGTAGATAAGGGGCTAGTAGTAAAGCCAGCAGCACGTAGCCACCCGTCCAGCCCATCAGGTACACACTTCCATCGTAGCCCGCAAAACTGATGATGCCCGCCATGGAGATGAAGGAAGCTGCACTCATCCAGTCGGCGGCAGTTGCCATGCCATTAGCTAATGGTGAAACACCACCTCCAGCTACGTAAAACTCCTTAGTAGAACCCGCCCTGGCCCAAATAGCAATACCAATATAAAGGGCAAAGGTGATACCGACGATAAGGTAAGTCCAGCTTTGTACGCTCATGATTTAGTTGGGTAGATGGGTAGTTGGGTAGGATTTAGCGGATTAGACTTCAGCTGTGGGGCCGTTGGAGAGCTTTTGACAGCGGGCCAGATCTTGGATGCACTTATTCGTCTAAGCCATACCGTTTATCCAGGCGGTTCATTAGGCGGACGTAAACAAAAATCAAGATCACGAATACATAAATCGATCCCTGTTGGGCAAACCAGAAGCCAAGGGGAGCACCACCGATTTGGAATTGATTCAATTGATCGACCAGTAGAATCCCAAAGCCATAACTCACTACAAACCAGATGGCCAGCAAGATAGCCAGATAACGCAGGTTTTCTTTCCAGTAGGCCGTATGGGAAGCTTCCGTTGCGGGGTCTTTAGTGGGGTTGCTCATCCGTTGTATTGACTTTGACTGGATGAATGTAGCACAATGCAGGCAG
Organism: Bacteroidota bacterium; assembly: GCA_039030655.1. Lineage (GTDB taxonomy): Bacteria > Bacteroidota > Bacteroidia > Chitinophagales > Saprospiraceae > Neolewinella. Next base: position 58,255 of record JBCCDS010000008.1, read on the forward strand.
GAATTGAAATAAAACCTCAGCAGGAGGCCCTGGTTCCGACCTTCATCGGGAGGCCCTGGTCCCGCCTTCGGCAGGGCCTGTAGACCTCCTGCGGGGAGAAGTCCCCCTACGGAGCCTACCTATTCCCGAAACCTCTCTGGGATCCAGTAGAATAACGGAAGATCATAAAGGTGGTTACCCGCCTCATCGTAGACTGATTTTAGCGGCGCGTAGCCAATGGGCAAAATGACCGGCTCTGAACGTTCCGCATCCCAGGCCCAATACTGGAGTAGGCAGATTTTTTCTATCCTCCGGGGATCAAAGGGCGCTGCTTTTGCTTCAACAATAGGTTCTAGCGTAACTGGGTCAGGGACAGGGTGCTCATACACTAGCTCATCATTAATCTGAAAGCGATCCTCCTCGGATAATGGGCCAAAGGTTCCGTCGGTAGTTCGAAAATTTCCATCGTCAGCACTTAATGTAGCGTTGATTAAATGCTGAAGTAAACTATCGGTAGATATTGATTCATTTTGACTGGCAATCGCTTCCTCTATTTTAAAAGTAACCTTAGGTAGATCAATAATACTCCACTTCTCAATCTCTAATGGACGGCTACTATTTAAAACCGAAAAATATACTGGCCTATCGGGAGGTAACTCATTTCCATTAGCATCAAATTGAACCTCTCTTAAATTCCCCGATAAAATAGTTTGTTGAATCTCTCCATTTTCGAAGTACTCTAATCGGATCCGGATTCTAATTTTATAAAACTCGATTGGACTGGGGCAGTCAGTTACTTCCTCAAGAATCGGTTCAAGTGAAACCGGATCAAACACGACCAAAGTATCCGTGGAATTCCAAATACTTTGCAGAACTGACGTATCTAACGAATACTTTAATAAAGGATCCTTATAAGCCTTCAAATCTCCTTCTAATAGAGCTACGGCAATTTGCCACCCCAATGACTCCATCTGAAGATTGCTCTCTTTGTTTTGCAGCAATGAGTCAGGCCAATCTAAAAATCTGCTAAAAGGATCTTTCGTATCTTCTTTGACCTCTGTATCTACAACAACCTCCACCTCCGCCGACCAAAGTGGAGCCTGGGCAGAAAGCAAACTTGTAACGGCAGCTAGAAAGAGTAAGAAGAATAAGCGCAACATGTAGATTAAAGATGGTAGCAAGTTGATTAATCATTTACTGCATAAACGAGCAAGCTCGTCAAAAAATTAGCAAGCAAAATCCAAAAATGAGTCCTTCGGACGAATGCTCATCCTAATTATCAGGGCTACCGAGTTCTTGAGCAAAAAGCCAGGCCTTCCGACCAATTGACCACCCGCAGAGCATTGCTCCAACAGCAAATCGATCCGCGGCAAAAAGGAAACTCCAACTCCGACGAAGTCGGAACTGGAGTTAGAACAAAGAAGAAGGAAACTTTCATTCCCACTCTCAACTTGATTTCATAGGAAAGGATCGGAGCTGGAGCTCATTGATCTTAAAGAAACATCCCGCCGCTCGCCTCAATGCGCTGGGCGGTAATCCAACGGGCATCATCCGTACAAAGGAAAGCGACCACACCACCGATATCTTCGGCCTGGCCGACGCGGCCCAGCGCCGTCACGCCCGCCAGCATATCCCGCATACCGGGGCTGTGCTCGAAGGCAGTCGCGTTGAAGGCGGTATCGATCGCGGCCGGAGCGACAGTATTGGCCCAAATACCTGGCGCGCCTAGCTCCTTGGCCAAATAGTGGGTGTAGGTTTCGATGGCGCCCTTCATGCTAGCGTAGGCACTATAACCAGGAATTGCAAAGCGGGCTAGTCCGGTCGATATATTCACAATACCGCCTCCATCCTCCAGCAGGGGCAGCAAAGACTGCGTGAGAAAGTACACCCCTTTGAATTTTAAATAAAATCGAGTCGAAGCATTACACTAAAGCCAGTGGCAGCTCACCCAGATACTGGTACCGCTGGCGGGTTTGTCGCCGGTACAATTTATCCTATCAATCTGCCTAGAGGCCACCTATTAGGATGCTGGATAATAAGCCGTACCGTAAAGTAACCGAAGTGCGCTACGCCATCGGCATTAAAAGTACTTCCTACTTCATCTAGAAGTTTAAAGAATGCTTTGGGAGGGCCCGGGGAGAGTATGCTTAAGCCGAGAAGGTAGCTACTGCTCCTTAATAAACCTTACCCGTTCAACGCCTTCTACCATCGTTAGCGCAAATTGAGCGGGGCCATAATCAGTCGGCTGGTAGCCAAGTCTGTCGGACCATTTATCCTTGATGAAATGGTAGAGTTCGCTCACATTAAGTACACGAGTGGTAGGGTTGAATTCCTGCCCACTCAATGCTAAGGCATCTGCTGTAGTTTGACCATTGGCCTGGCGGAAAAATTTTGAATAACTATCATGATTTTCGCTCTCTGAGGGTTCAAAACCAAAGTGAATGGCTTCGGGTTTTTCATGAATATCAAGTACTTTGATGTTTCCCCGAAAGAGGCAAAACAAGACATTAGGGCCTAATTTTTCCATCCGGAGTAGTTCTAACTCGGTATGCTGGCCATTAATATCCTCAACGGGAATAGATTCGTTTTTGAGATCGTCGCTGCCTTGGTCACCAGCGCGAGTTCGGTCAGGAAATAAGTAATCGTAGGCTTGTACCTGAAGGTCTGGCCAGCCGGCAACCACGGATGACCGAAGGATAATTCCGCTGATTTGGTTTTTGACATCTGCCAGATCAACTAGTTTCTGCTGATGTAATAATTTTTCTTGTGGCCGATTTATGCGGCCAATGCTTAAGGCTCCATCTAGCAAGCTGTGCACCCAATTATTGTCTAGGTAGAAATAGCGGAGTGATTCCTTGGGTAGCATTTCTTCATGGGGTACTAAATAATTGAAAGGGACGCCTTTAAGTAGGCTAATGTTGCTTAACCAATGCTCAATAAATTCCGGCAAACTGGGTACCTCACTGGCTTCTTTCTGAAAAGGCAGGTGAGGGTACATCTCCTGTTGTTCTAAGATCCTTAAACGTTGGGTATGCAGGCGCTTCCAATTGTAGAGGGCCACGGAGACGCGTTTACTTTTCAGGGCCATGAGCCGCCCTAGTTCCCAGGCCGCAGCATAGGAAGTATCAAACATCGCCTGATCGGACTGGTAGCGTAGTAACTCATCAGCACAATGGACGGGGAAAAGATCGCTGGGTATTTGTTTGCTGGCAGGGCCACTCAATAGCGGACTGCGGTACCAGGAGATACTCTTGCCACCCCGCCGAAAACTATGGGGTAGGGGCACAAAGCCTAGTTGTAATTGAGCATTAGCTGCATTGCTGGCCGCCTGATCTGCACCGGATATGTGCCGTTCTGGGAGGCGTAAGCCGAGGCTGTTGTCTTTTGGTAAAGCGTACAGCTGCAAGCGGATGGTTGCGCCACTTTTACCGCTTTGACTTAAGAAGAATTGCTGCCCACCATCCTCTATCCAGAGGTGAATGCCTGGCTCATCTAAGAACCTGGCCGATTCTTCGTGGCAGGAATATCCTTGTTTTTTTAAGAAGGAAGTGGCCTGGTAAGATTCCGCTGGCGCTGCCACTGCGAGCAGGAACCTCCCCGCCGAATTGTAGACTTTATCTTTCTCGCTGAAGTAATAACGATGGTCTTTATCCTGTAAGGTTTTGACCACCCGATCAGTTATTTTGGCCTGGTTGCTGAAGGCTCGGTGACCAGCCAGGGCTCCACTGATTACTGCCGAAGTTGGCGCTGCTGGTAGATCGAGGGTCTTGAGGGCAGTAATAGCAGATGCGTCGGCATCCATACCCCAAAGCGTTTCGTGATTGAGGTGGAGTAACAGCTCGCGAAATGTTTCTTTGGGTGTTAGGGAAGAGAAGTTCCAGCTTTGGAGACTCACAAAAGGGATCACCCCCGCAAAGCCGTCCAGATTTAGCCGATAGTCATCGCCTTGAGTTTGGTAGCGTTCTTCCAGGGAAACCAAGTGTATCACCGTTTTTGCATTGGGCCGCGGTAGGCGCTTGGCCACTACGACGGCCACATCCTGTCCGATTTTTTCTTCGGCTTTTACGACCACTTTTTGACTGCTCTTAGTGCCATCGGGTCGTTCTATCTCCAGGCGGTATTCTCCCTTAGTTAGCGGCCCCGTGTCCAGTGCAGCGCCAGCTAAAGGCTCACTGATAGTAGTGGTTTCTTGATGAATTAATTGGCCATCGGGGGCAAATAATGTAGCGGTAATAGGACCGGTATAATCATCAGAAAGTTTGCAACTTAGGCGGGCCTGACGGGCATGACAGAGGACTTGGAGCTCCTGCTTATTGGTGGGGAGTAAGTCGGTTAATCCATCCTTTTTTAGGTAGATGACTTTAATTTTCTCGTCGACAGCTTGGCCAGGTTCGGGTTGAGGGGGCCAGGTCTTAGTAGTGATAGCCTGCTCCGCCAGTTGCTTGAAGGTGAGGGGGTAGCCATCTTCAGCTGCTTGCCGCTCAGCTACTGTGGTAGGGGCCACACCTGCGGAAGTGCAAAAATCCTCCTGATTTAAAACCATTAAAGCCATCCAGGGTAGTTGTTCTAGCTCGGTTTCTTTAGCGCTATCACTAGACATGGGGGCCACGAGTCGTTCCCAGGGTAGGGTGTTGCGCGATAGGACAATGTGGGGCAATACATTGTCGTACTCACCCAGACTGCCAGCGGGTGGGAAAACGGAGTCCACTTCCTGCGGATTGAGTGCAAAACGCTCGCCCTGAACCTGGAAGCTGAATTCCTTGGCGACGGCGGTGTAGGTACCGGATTTATCGATCCCAGGGCCAGTCAACGTTTGCTGTGCATTAATTTTATAGCTACCGCTTTTCAGGCCAGGTAACTGGCTATCGATAAATTCGAGGCTGATACAAGTCGTGATATCCAGAGGCATTTTCGGGTAGTTTTTAGGGTTAGGCGAAAATGCCGATTTGGGGGTCGCGAACGAAATCGTCGGCTAGGTCAGCGGGGGTGTTGATGTGGAGTTGAGCATAGTCAAAACCCAATGCTTCCAGTATTGCTTTGCGTTTGGCTCCACTTTCTTTTCCAGCGATATGATTACGGATGAAATCTTTGCCAGCAACTACCCCCGGCTCGGCTACAAAAGCCGTCTCTTTCTCAAAGCGGAAGCCTCGATCAACGTGGTCAGTGGTGTACTGCAAATCTCGTTTGGGAATGGACTGGGTGAAGCCAGGCTTAGTTTTAGCAGCTGGGCTGATTTGAAAACCCGTTAAAGCGGGCTCAATAAATTGTTGGCTATTGGCCTTAGGTGTCAACTTTCCACCCCAGAGGGCTGCCGGCATTTTTTTGACAATGGGTGTCAGTGCAAAATCTTCTCCGGCATAGACATAGCTGTTTTTGTCGGTATCTAGGCGGCTAATCGATAGTTCGAGCTTGGCCTTCACCTCGTCGAGTGCCATTGGCGCAATCCCGATTTTTGCCGTGTTTAATTGCTCTTGCCCCTTGACTTGTACGAAGGACTGGCCATTCCACTGGAAAGCTTGTAGGCGCTCCTTCCCTTGGTAAGGGCTTTGCTGCAACTGATCTACCGAAAGTAGGTGGGAAGCATTTGACCCTTTGTCGGTTATTAGCACTTCTTTGAAGGGAATGGGCGTGTTGAGGGCCAATTGAAAATCTCGGGGATTAATGACATAATGCGTCGACTTTTGCCCTTGCTGATTGGGTATTTCTAACTGCTTAACTAAGCCGCCGGTAACCGATACGGCGCAGATTTTTTCTGGCTTGGGCAGGAAAGAACCCTGGAAAGTAGCCCAATCGATCGGCCTTGGCTTGGGTTCGGCGCGGCCAAAGGAGATGGTGAAAGAGATGATCCAGAGGTGCACCTTGGCTTTACCCGAGAAGTCGGGGCCCCAGATCTTCAAGTCGGCCCATAAGCGAAGGGTTATGGTCCGTGTACCGAAGGCCCAGATCGTTACCGAGACCCCCATGTCAAGCTTCATCTCCGCTTTGTAGAAGTAGGGCTTCCAGGAGACGATGAAGTCGGCGGCAATGATGAACCAGGCCTTAATATTTCCGGTCTTGAATACGGCCGCCAGGCTACCACCGGCCATTAGGGCGTGCGAGCATAGGGCGAAGTAGGCGTCGCCTTTAATCGAGAGTTCGGAACTGATGATCCAGTTGAAACCCAGGCGGGGTACTGTCGGGTACCAAGCTGGCCGGTCAAATTCGGGGTGGTAGCCTCCCAGAGAAATAACGAAGTCTCCTTTATGCTCGCCGGCAAACCAGGTGAAGAAAGCGAAGCCCCCCATCAAGCGACAGTCGCGCGAAAGGAGAAAGGAGTTGTTGGTCAGCTGCGCCTGAATGCCGAGGAAACCCTCGTCGGGGATGAAGGCGGCCTTGAGCTCCAATTGTAGTTCTGCCAGCGGGGCAACCGTTTGGCCCTCTTGGGGCGTAGGCGCGATCAGGGTAGAAATACCGAGAATGTCTAGCTCAAAATGCTCGCCAAAGCTCACCACGACCATCACAAAAGAATCGATCAGCTCGAAGGTACTGAAGCGAATACCAGCTGCTAGGAAATACTCGCCGATTTTTGGGTAAATGGCCGTCCTTAATTTGGTAATTTCCGTTTGCAGGTAATTGCGGCGAGCCAGCAAGCCCCTGGGGAGTGGCGTACCCTCTCCGCCCACGGCTTCGTTGACGAGTGGGAACTGCGCAACCTCCGAAATGGCGGGTACGCGTACGGCACGGTTGTAGCCGAAACCAGCTGCTAGGCCCGTTACAAAGAAGAAGGGCGGCCCACCCAATGGGTAATTGAGAATGGCGTAAATGAACAAAGAAGTATGGCCATCCACCTTAGCGTAGGAGCCAATGGCGGTCAGGTTGAGAATCTCCGCCTTGAGCGTGGCCATGCCGTCAAACTCGTCGTAGCCCGGCGTTTTAGCTGTAGGTTCTACTTCGTAGCGGAGGAAAGAGCCGCCGATCTCAATGGGCCCTTGAGCATAATCGAGGCTAATACCCAGTAATTTGAATTCCGGGTCGAGTTTGTTGATGGGGGTTCCTACCCCCAGCCCATCGAGGTTGATCGTGAGGCCAGCTAATGATAGACCGGCATCGAGGAAAGCCCAGATCTTTTTATCAGCGTACTGCAGCCCGATACGATTGAACTGAACGGGACCAAAATTTTGCTGCAAATTGATCCACTGTATCCCATCGCCACTATCGCCGGGCGGTGGTGGGGTAGTCGCTGTGGTAGCTGGTGAAGTAGCCGTTTGGGTGGGACTGCCAGCGGCGGCAGGTTTTTCTTCAATGGCGCTCTGGGCCGAGTTGGTTGTTTCGGCTGCTTGCCCCGCGGGCGGCGGCGTTTTTGGAGTCGTTTTATTGCTGGCCAGTTGCAGGGGGAGCTCGAAGTGAAAGCTTTTGTCACCCAGTTGGAGGTTTATCCCCAGACCAACGTTTTCTTTTATATCGGTAGTGGGTAGTTTAATACCCCCGCCTGGCACCAGGCTTTCTAACTCTGCTAGGCGAGTCGCCGAGAAAAAAGGCGGAGTAGGGCCCTTGGCGACCAGGGGCTGAATGCCTAGTGTCAGGCTTTGGCCCTGCGGAAAGATTTTGCCGATCAAGGGAAGGTTGGACAGGTTGATGCCACTGCCAATGTCGAGACCAAAGAGAAAATCGGCCCCAACATTACCCTTGCTGTCGTAGGCGAAAAAGGCATCCTGCACATCGATGGTAATCGGGATATAGAAGCTTGGATCGAGCTTTTGCAGGAGCCGCCCGATATTGATTTTTCCACCGGCCTGGTTCTTATAAGCGGCCAGGAAAGTAGTTTCTCCGCTTGTGCGATCAGCACTGGCGGGGGCTTTATTGAAAAGGATATCAAACTCCATTTGGAAGCCGTCGTCCATTTTGAAAATCAACTGCCCGCTGAAGGTTTTTTCGTAGGTGGCGGTTGCTCCGGCACCAACTTTACGCAGATCGACCTTGGCGATCATATCGACCTCCGCGTTTGGCCCGAAAAGTCCATCAGTATCTACCTCCAGGCTAAAGGCAAAATCGCCAGTGCCAGTGTTATAGCTAAGGTTAAGAAAGCGAATAGCGAGCTCCCGTAAAAACGCGGGAATATCCTTTACCTCTGGATCAAAAGCCTGAATTAATTCAGCAACCGAGGCGGGTTTCGCCGTATTATTGTTACTGTCATTAGTATTTGTACTTCCGCTGGTCTCACTCCCACTAAATAACCAGCCCTGTTCGGGGCCATCGTATTCTGCCAGGAGCAGGAGGGCAAAAAGCTTGGTATTGGGATCGTCTTTTTTGAAGATGTCGTATTCTCCCCATACTGATCCAGCAATGCGACTGTTGGTGCCACCGGTATAATCTAGGGTGAGCTGGAGGGCCATATCACCGGGACCAATTTTGATCTTCCCCAGTGCTAGGTGAAATAGTCCGCGGCGATCTTTGATGCTACCTAGCAGACTGAGGTCATCTAGGGTGAGTGCGCCGAGCTCTATTCCCGATCCAGGTTTGTTGCCACCGGGTTTTACCTGAAATTTTTGTAGCAGTTCTTTGGCTGACAGCTGTTGGTTCTCGGCCGCTGCGAGGCGAATACTTAGGGTTTCATTGGGCAGTTCGCCTTCGAGCAGGAGGGAGATATTTTCGATTTCGACGACGCCAGTAACGCTGCCGGAGATGCGGCCGCCTTCTACCTGGATGTCAATCTTTGGAGCTTCCAAAGCAACAACACCGGGAATCATCTGCCAGTCGGCGGTAGCCCAGGAGAGGGTTAATTGCAACAGATAAGGTTCCTGGTCACTATTGGGGCGAAATTTCAAACTGGCGATCGCCACGCCAGCCAGGGGCATTTTACTAGGGATGAGATCAGCTAATTCTCCAAATTCTGCCAGCGTGTTTTTTAAAAAGCTAGCAATGTCTCCCAGGCGAATCCCTGGAGGATGGATCATCAAGTAGCCATCCTGAATGTCTATCAGATTTTCTGGAACACCATTTGCCTTGAGTTGGTCACTAATGCCATTGGCATCTAAAGGGGACGCTACCATTGTGTTTGAGCTAGGCATAATTCTAGATTATTGGTGTAAGAGGGCTACGGGCGGGACAGCTCTTTCGTTGAAATCTTCGAGGCGATCGGGTGTGACCTGTCGAGCGGCTAGCTTGGTGGCCCGAGTAGTTGCCGTGGAAGTCGTCGTGGTCGTCGTACTAGTTATACCAGCTTCAGTCACTGGGCCATCGGGAGGGAGGGGGCGATTGAAATCGACGACAAGAATATCCAGTACCCCTTCCGTTCCTGCTTTATTGATTGCTGCCAGCGTTATGCTGGATGTTTGTACGCCCGTGTATGAACCTAGTTTGAATTCAAAGGAACTTTCAGAGTCATCTGCCATGCGGGCACGTAGGCGAATAGAACTGATGTGCTGGGCACAGGTCGCTTTGCTGGTAGTGCTGTCATTGAGATCAGCTAGAAAATTGGAGATAGTTGTTTGCTCTTTATTCCTGCTTTTTATCCCTCTTAATGCTTGGATTTTACTATTGTCGAAAGTAGATTCCAGTTCGACTATTGAAATTGTAGATCCATCCTCTTTTTTCTTTTTCTCTTTAATTATAGTGTCAAGTCGGCTGTTTTCCGGTAAAGAAAAGTTCGCTTCAATCAGTAGCGCTTTATGGTTCTCTAGCCCTTCGAGGGCACCTGGTGTACGCTGCGCCTGATGAAAAGTACGCAGGAACTTTTGTAAGAGCTCGGTGGTGATTCGGAGGGCTGCGGCTATTTTTCGGACGATACGTTTATACTTATCTAATTTGTTGGTAGCTGCTTCCATCGCTGCTCCTTTAAGATCTGCAATAAAAATAGTGTTGCCAAAAGATACACCGCTCCCGCTTTCCGCTTTCACTTTGGGAAGACGAGCAGCTTGCTCAGGATATACCCAATAAATAGAGGAAGAACGATAACTTATACCATTACACATTACTTTTTCTCCTACTGCTTCAGGGCCTGCCCAAGCCACACTAGCACCAGCTGTGAAAAGGACCTGGCTATATTTAATGACGGTGTCTTGAGTAAAGATTAACTGCTTACTGCTGTATTGATTCTTAGCAAATGTTTGGTAACGATAGGCGCTAAATTTTCTTTCCATTTTGCCGCCAATCTTTCCAAGTAGCGGGCCAAGCTCTGCTGCGACCTGCGCTGATCCCGAATTGGTGCTGCTTACCATTTTCAGGTAACATAAAAATGGATGTTGTGGAAGGGTATAGGTAGGGATGCCTGTACGGACCGGGAGGCTATTAGGCGTGCCGCTGTTTTCAATGTCTTTTAGTTGTTGTAACCGTTGTTTAAAGTCAACTATTTTTAGGTTCAAGCCGTCTATGGCCGTTTGGATTTTGCTTATTTCGTTCCTTCTAAACAGCCGTAATTTACTTTCATCAATAACGTAGTTTCCCTGGGTGTTATAAGTCATTGGCCGGTCGTTAGTAGGCGCTACGACGTCAAGTAAGTGGGCAACTTCCGATTTGTCAGGCATAAGTTTACGACAGCTTTCCAGCGCATCAAGCAGTTCTTGGGTGGTGTCTAATTTTTCACGGACATAGTGGCCAATAGCTTTGACAAATTTGTAAGCATGAACCGGCTTTGCAACTTCGGCCCCGATTTTTTTTACATCACTAATAATTCCGTCTAGCGTTGAAGGCCCGTTAATTGCTATATCTCTGGCTTTCATCAAGCGCTTTCTTTGGAAAGCAATAAAATCTTGCCGAAGTTTTTGGTAGTCGTCGTAACGCTGTTTTTTGATTTTATCATTAAAAATAACTGGCTCGAATACAACCATAAATTTATCGATCCATTGCTTTATTTCGAGCTTGAGTTGCTTTTTACCTTTATCTCCTAGCACCCTTCGGAAGTCATCGAGTAATTCTTGAGAAGAGGCATTAGGATACCAGGCTGGATTGGGGTCTCGTAGTTTCATCATCTGCAATGATTTACTTACCTCTACATTAGCACCGATTGAAGCCGCTAATGGTAATTCGCAGAAAGCAACGAAGCCTTTTTTGTCATCATCATCAGAGCTGTTTGCATCAAATTTTCCTGCCTTGGCTGACCAAAGATCTGGTGGCTCTAAATACCAAAATGCACTTAGAGAAAGTGCCACTTCAAACTCCCAGCTTTTGCCCAACAGAGCAACGAAAGAAACAGGTTTTTCTGTCTTCCATTTTGGCAGGCTTACCGTAGGTGGGGCTTGGGAGCTAATAGTTATAGTCGCCGGATTTTCGTTGTCATCATTAGTTGGTGCCGTCGCTGGAGGGTCGATAATTAGCTTTGGCATGGCATGATGAATAACCAGCATAGCAAAATCCAATTTCGTTACACTTCCGCTAACTTCAATAGGTAGTTTGAATATGCCAGGTAACCATAAGTTTCCAAAATCAAAATAGAAGGTTAGCTCAAATTTTCTTCCACGAGCACCATATCCGCTGGAAAGCATTCCCTTCGATTCTGGGCGGACGGTTAGGAATTGCTGAAACAATTCTTCGGCCGTCATGGCCTGGTATTTAGCCGGGATGAGCTGACTTTTTAAAAGTGCTTTATCCTTAGCGGCGTTATCCAGATGCTTGTATAATCGGCGCATGCCGTATAGTCCAGTATCCTTGGGCATAATCTGTCTATTTTATCATCTACAATTAAGGGCTACTAGCAAAGCTGTTTTAACACTCCAATGACCACTACTTGCCAGCTTTTCTGTCCGCTCGCTTGGTTGTATAAATCAACTCGAATGTTCCATTGATTGCCCACTAATTCTGGCCAGATTTGGAAGGTTGTATCAACCCTTCCTTCATTAATATCGTAGTTGACGGCCCGGAAGCCACCCATGAAAACATTGTAGTTGTCGTAAATACCCGTAGGAGTGGTGTTGCTATTTCCGGTTACCGAAAGGGTTTTATATACAATCGGTGCTTGGTTACTTAACCGTAGGCCGCCTTCGGCCCAGAGATTGATTTTACGGTTGTCGCCTCTGGTGCCAGCACCTACAATGTCGAGGCCATCCGAAAAAGTTTGATAGCCGATTTTACCGGCATTGTCTCCTTTACCGGCTATGTTTCTTCCAAAATGAGCCGTGTTTTTTCCGACTAATTCTAAGTCTTCTTTTACCAGGAGGTAACCATTGGCGTATAATGTCCCATCAACGGCAACTATGTCTTTAAAATAGCCATTACTCATTACAGCTAATTTGCCGTTTCCTTTGATATCCCCTTCAAAGAGGCTAGGACCCTTAACAGATAGATCTCTGTCAACTTGTAATGGTCCGGTGATTTGGGTACCAGCATCCGCCCAGACCGTCACTCTTCGATCAGCTTGATTTGTGCCAGCCCCGGAAATGTCTAAACCGGTGGAGAATATTTGATAACCAATCCTACCGCAGTTTTCATGCTTGGCTAAGCCGCCACCTAGCTCCAGCGCATTTTGCCCATCAATACGCGCAAGTACTTCTTTGTTTTTTCCCTGGGCACCAACGTGTAGGGGCACCGCTGGCTGCACCCCAATCCCCACTTGCTGGCCCTGCTGAATTAGTGAGGTTTTATAGACCGGCCCTACCGTAAAGCCCCGGGTTTTAGCGGGGGTTTTATATTGCAAGTAGCCAACCGAAGGGCCGTTGGGCATCTTGGTTTTAAAACCATTGACTTTGATGCGAATGCGTGCACCGGCGGCTAGCGAAAAGGCGGTTTTAGGCGACATTTTCCAGCCGTACAGGCTCTTGGCAATCGCCTGATCGACCACATCCGTCGGGGCATCCGCTGTAACATTCCAGTCAATGGCAGTACTACTGCCATCAGCTTTAATTACTTCAACTTGCGGCGTGATGATACTCAGCTCTCCCTGCGGAGCCAGGGCCCACTGGCGGTCCTGCTCCTGGGAAGAGCCCTGCTTGTCGCCAGTGACGAACCACAGATAGATTTCAGTATCAGTAGCGACGGGGAGATCTACGGGAGTGGAAAATAAATTATTGTTAGACACATCTACCCAGATGTTGTTGGCGGCGCTACCGTCGTTTAAGATGGTTCCCGCACCGGCAATGGAGGGAAAGATGCCGTCGATGGGTTGCCAGCTGCTGTCGGCCATGATGTTTTAATTTAGGGGTGTTAATTATTGGTTAGCGAGAGGGTCCGGACTGAGTTGTAACCAGCCTTCACGAATGGTTTGAGGCCCGTCGAAGCGAGCAGACTGGTCGAAAGGAGAGATCATGGTGCTGACCAGCAACAGCTCGATTTTGGGGAGTAAGGAGGTATATGCCTCAGGTAATTCGGGCGCCGCACGTTGATCACTCGGTACTACTGACGCTTGATTATCACCAGCGGGTTGTAGCCAGCCACTAGCCACGAGTTGCTTCCAAATGTTGGCAGACTGCGCACCAAAATGAGGCATTAATTGCTGGAGTCGTAAGTGCCCAGAAGTCGTTAGATTGCGCCAGTCCTGGCCGTACTTTTCCACCCAGCTCCAGTGATAACCGGGTTCTTTGGGCAAGGAGGCACGGAAGCCATGAGCCGGACTGATAATCGGTGTAGCTAGAAAAGCGATCTGAATTTGCTGTAGGGCCCGGCGGTACTGTTCGGGTGGAATTTCTAGACTTCGGATCGGTAATATACCGCAATTGGCATGGATTTTGGCCCGTGGATCAACCAGCATGCTGATCGATAAACCTTGCTCCGCCTGAAGGCTTAAAGCCTGCAAAAACTGACTTTCGTCGGTGTCGCTATCCGTTGCGGAAGCTCTAGCGACAATCGTTTTGGGCAACTTCCCGAGTGGAGTTGTCTGTGGGGCATAGAAGGTGTTAGCCTGATAGCCTTCCGTTGTTTCTACCCAAAAACCCGCCAGGCCGTCATTTCGCCTGCGGAATTCACCGAGTCGTAGTGGCACTTTTACCTGCTCGTAGGCAAAACTATGACGGTGCAGCGTATGTGAAGCTGGGGGGTTGTTGCCTGCCGCTTGCCGAAGGCTCATAAATTGGGCGACGTCTGCTTCCAGATATTTTGCATTATGGCTATAGGCCAGTGGGTTCTCCAATTCTAAGCGTACGGCGGCACGCACTACGGCCAGTGGTTGTCCCATTAGTAAGGAAAGGGCTTCGTGCTGACCGAAGCTTTCGGGCTCCATATTTTCGACGGCTACATCGAGCGTACTAATAAAATCGCTGATGAAACCATCGGTTTTTTGCCCCTGAGCACAAAGCCAATCGATGACTTTGGCTAGATGCTCGTCGGGAATGTCGGCAGGAAGTATGGGGCCAGATTGGCCAGGAAAAACCCGCCAGTTGCCGACCTGATCTACGTAGCCGTAAGACGCGCCATCCTGGCCATAGAAAAAGACACTATTGTCTAGATTGTTGGGCAGTAGCCAGCCACAAATCGGGCTGGTGGCAGGGTGATCATTCATTTCTTCGACGCCGTTGCGGGCATCCAGCCAGCGGAAATCGAGGCGAGCGGCCTGAGCCAAACGCGGTAGGAGCGCCACCTCCGTAGGGTCAGCGCTGTCGGCCAGCGCCAGCGTATTGGGGCGTTGTAGTGGCAGGTTAACTAGCTGCTTACTATCAGCCGAAGGCCAGACACGACCGAAGTTGTCAACCAGGTTGAGATTAGTCACCTTTAGCTTGCCCGCCCGCCAGGGAGAAAATGGGAAATCTTCGGCCGGAGAAATCCGGTTGGCCTGCTGCACGGCCTGTCTAACCTTAGCACAAAAAGCCTTGCCCGCGGCACCGTTGTAAGGCAGCGGGTTGTGGACCGGTAGCTGGTAAGCCGAACGTCGCTGTAGCATCGCCTGGTCAAAACCATCGGTCACCTGCGCCAGGCCGTGCACCTGAAGCAATTCGCGGTAGGCTAGCCAGTGAATAACCAGGTGCAGACTCTCCCTGATCTGCGGCTGCCACCAACTGATGACCTTTTCGTAATTGGCCGTTAGGTAAGCAGAGGCCTTGGCCGCAAGAATATTTTTTTCCCGGGAGTAACTGCCCCAGGAAGTACCCAGTTGTTTTTTTAACCAGCTGATAAATTCTTGCTTCAAAGCCGCATTTTCCTGTAGTTGCAACTCAAGCGGGCTCGATTTATCCTTTACCTCTGTGCGGAAATACCAACGCTTAATATTTGAACGCTCGGTACACCATTTAATGTAGGGTTCGAGATTTTTATCGAGTCCTTTTTGGTCGTTATTTTCTTGCACAAACTGAGCGATAATGGGGTGCTCCCCATCGGTAGGTATTTTTGACCAGTACCAGTCGGCCAATTGATGCGCAGCAGCATTTCCCGCCGCCAATAATTCTTGCAACCAATTGTCGATCAGTTCTGCTGGCTCCCGGTCAACCTGCGGATGAGGTAAATCTTTAGCCGTAGGTATGATGCCTTTTATCCAGTTGTTAAATTGTTGGAGGCTGGGAGGCGTTCCTTTCGCTAGGCCCTCATCCTGACAAAAGCGCCGATAGAGACTCGCTACCAAGTGAGTAGCCAAAGTGGTTTTGAGCTGGAAATTAGCTCCTGGGTTTAATACACTGCGGCCGGTGAAAGCAATAGCGTTGTCGTATTGTAAGTGATTAGGAAGTTGTTCAAAATCTACTTCGCCTAATCGATAATAATCAGTGAGGTGATCAGGGCCATAGGTATTATCGGCGGCTTGTTTGACCGGGCTGAAATTGAGCTCCCAGTTCATGAAAATGGGATGCCAGCTTTGAGCGGTTTGGGTAGCAGTAATGACGGGGACATCAGGCCAGTTGATGGCGTTTAATCCTGGAATTTGGTCTCCTGCCTGCTTGATGACGATAGCGTGCTGCACACCGTCTTCCCCCGGTTTATAGCGTGGGCTGGGCCGCATGCCGCTCACTAAGATGACGGGATCGTTAGGCCGCCAGAATCGGTCAGCCGCTTGACTGACCAGCACTAGGGCTGGCTTCTTCCTAATACTAGGAAAATTCGCTTCTAGTTGTAATCTTCGTAGACGCTCCCCTTCTTCGCTTAACAGTTGGTTACTTTTCTTTTTCTCTTTTAATTTTTGCACTTCCGCAGGTAGATCCCCCGCAGGAAAATCAACCTTCATTTCTGCGTTGTACCCCCGGATATAATCATTGAAAAAATCGAATAACAAACCTTTATCCTGGCGGTGCATGGCCTGGTAGAGGTTATCGTCAATCTGCTCATATTTTTGCTCCAAATTCTTCCAAAAGGCTGGCCAATCGCTAAAATCTTCCTCGCGCAGCAACTGAGATCCATTGGCCGTTACCAAAGCCTTTTCAACGGCTTGGCGAGCGTTAATTAATGCTTGCTGCTCTCGTTTTTGGTCTTGGAGTAATTCCTGGAGTTGCACATCAATTCCCCATTCGATCAGGCTGCTCAGATGCTCCAGGAACTGCTGGTGATTACTAGAGCTCGCTTGTTGTAGGGCACGACTTTCTCCGCTTGCTTCGCTGGTGTTGGGATCCGTGAAGCCATTCCCTTCTCCGGGCAGGGCAAAACCGTCTAGCTTCCAAGGGAAATCATAGGATGCCTGTTGTCCACTTCCCAGATTAGTCAGCTCGGTTTTATGCTGCGCTTCCCGTTTTTGGTACCAGCACCAGTCGGCGTAGATACGCTCGCGGGTGGCGAGTATGGCTGCTTCGGTTTTATCGATGGCGGCCTGTTGAACATTTAGCTGATTAAGTAAATCACCAACGGCTACTGGCCAGTTTTGCGCGTTGGTTGGCTCGCCTTTGGCTGCTGCGCTCGTATTACTAGTTTCCGATTTTAATCCCCAGCTAATGCCGGCGTGGAGGGCTGTAAATTGTTTTTCGTGCCTGATGGCTTCAAAAGCAGGACCAATATCTAACTGGCGGTGAGCCAAACGGTCGCGGAGTTGTAATCCCTCCAGATGATCTTCTACGATAGCTTTGCTTTGGGGTGAAAGCTCTTGGCCTACGAGTGATGCCAAGGCTTCAGTGCTATTGTTGCCAATAGCCAGCTTGATTTTATCTCGCTGTACTGGTGGCGTTTGGGGGATCTTAGCATCGTAGGTAAAACGAGCTACTAGTACGGTTCTTTCGGGCATTTGGGCCTTGGCCGCTGCGGCTAGAATGGGCTCGATTTCATCCAGCTTTTGCCGAAAATCTGGACCTAAATAATTTCCAGCTTCGTAGGCTTTGGGCTGAAGTTGGCCTGCTGCATCTAGCCAGCCATAAGCTAGTAATTCTTGCCAGGCATTAGATTTACCATCGAGACTTTTTATGGCTTGCAAGGCGGCTGCTTCCACTTTAACCGGGATAATAATGCCTAGATTAAGGTGGAAAGCGGCTAATAAATCCAAGTAGAGGTATTTATCACCTTCGCCCTGGTGTTTTGCTTTAGCTATTTCGGTTTGGCTACCATTGTCCTTGGCCCAGGTGAGTTTAAAAGCTTCGATGAAGATGTGGAAATAATTGTCCTCTGGCCGATCATAGTAGCCAACGATTTGGTATTCTTCGTCGGGCGTGGGCGCTGATGGCTGTTCATCACAAAAGCCGAAAACGTTTTGGCAGTTGGTATACATGGCTGAAAAAGCCGGATCGCCGTAGCCGATGGCCGTTAGTGGATCCCAAAGGCGATGGTTAACGTTGGTATCCTCGCCTCTTAGTCGGCTGGGTTGCGGCCCTGCGTGACCCAGATAGCGAAAAGGTGGATATTTGGTGTCGCCCGGTAATTGTGGGTAGGCTACCTGCCCGGCAGGCTGCTGATCTATTGGCCAAAGATAATCACTGGCTACGTAGGTCGTCCGGCGCTGCGTTTGTCCCTTTCCTGCAGTAATAACCCAACAGTTGGGTACCGTCGGATAGTTTTGTTGCTGCAAAAGCGCCAAGATTGCGGCATAGTTAGCCTCAATTAACGGATCAAGTCCTGACTGGTGGATCGCAGCCTGCGGGTCAACACTGACCAAGGCATGATCTAACGGCAAATCTTTCCATAGTAAATCGATCCAGCCCGCATCGGACAAGGCGCCCCAGATCTTGATCCCTTTTTCATCGCCAAAAAGATTAAAGAAACTCTGTAGGCGGATAATGGGAAAATCCATGGTTTTAGTAAGCGCCTGTGGCAGGGCCCAATGGAAATGGAGTCCCTTTTTAAGATGATTTTCTTCACCAAACGGTGGGTCGGCAATACGCTCCGTAATGAAGGGCGCATTAGGGCTTTTATCCCAGGGCAGACGGTCGAATGATTCCGTTGGCCCCGCAAATTGTTTAAGACTCACATCGTCGACCTCTAGTGCATCCACATGGATGGGCACTAGTAATAAATTGCTCATTATTTCAAATTATGGGTACAAGGCGAGCTGCTTAAAACCATTTACGCTCACGTGTACAGGCAAAGGCCTAAATGAGCGAAGCATTAAGCAGCGAAAGATAAAATCAGAAATTACAATCATGGGGGGGGCCATGATTACTGTTCGATTTTCTGTGTTTATTATAAATCAATTGTTTCGGTGCGACAAGAGGTGATTCGCAGCTGAAAAGGCAGCAAGGATGTTCATTTAATCCAATGAAAATGGTGGCAGAAAGTCTAAGAAAATAGACTAATGCACTTCAACCTCCCAATAATAAGTCATTATTTTCTTTTATCAAAAAGAGAGCTTATCAAAACGTAAAAAGTATAAAAAGCGCTCCCACTAAAACGTAAGCATTTTGTTAAAGACATGCTTAAGTGCGTTAAGTGCTTGCCTGCTTCAAGGAAGATTTGGATGTAATTTTACGCCGCTTCGACCTAGCTGATTTCGAACAGGACAATTTTTACCAGCCGCTGCCTATCCCTAATAAAAAAATACTCAGAGGGAAGTTGAGTTATGCATTGTATTTTTCAGGCCTTTATAGGCCATAGCTTCGCCGTCAACGATGAGACACAACATAGTTTACACACAGAGCTCTAGTTGTACGCGTTACTCGCCATCACCCTCATTTATTTGTAGCTGATGCCGCCCCGGAAAAGTAGCTGCAAACGTTAGCGAATAGTGGTTAAGACCATGCCAGAACTATCATTTACCGCATAAACGAGCAAGCTGTCAAAAATCAGCAAGCAAAATCCGAAAATGAGTCCTACGGACGAATGCTCATCCTGATAATCAGGGCTCCCGAGTTCTTGAGCGAGAAGCCAGGCCTTCCGACCAATTGACCACCCGCAGAGCATTGCTCCAACAGCCAATCGATCCGCGGCAAAAAGGAAACTCCAGCTCCGATAAGTTCGGAACTGGAGCTTAGCCACCAGTAGAGGAGCTTCAGCTCCAACCATCAGCGGGATTCATCAGAAAAGCGCTGACCTGGAGGTCATCGACCTTAGAGGAACATCCCACCGCTCGCCTCAATCCGCTGTGCGGTAATCCAACGGGCATCATCTGTACAGAGGAAGGCCACTACACCACCAATATCTTCAGCCTGGCCGACGCGGCCCAGCGCCGTCACACCCGCCAGCATATCCCGCATACCGGGGTTGTGCTCGAAGGCAGTCGCATTGAAGTCGGTATCGATCGCGCCCGGAGCAACAGTATTGGCCCGAATACCTCGCGCGCCCAACTCCTTAGCCAGGTAATGCGTGTAGGTTTCAATGGCACCCTTCATGCTGGCGTAAGCGCTGTAACCCGGAATGGCAAAGCGGGCTAAACCTGTAGAAATATTGACGATTCCGCCTCCATCTTCCAGCAGAGGCAGAAGCGATTGGGTGAGAAAGTAGCCCCCTTTAAAATGGACGTTAAACAGATCGTCAAACAGCTGCTCGGGGGTATCGGTCACCATACCGTGACCGCCAATACCGGCATTGTTGATCAAAAAATCAATACTGCTGCGCGACCACCGATCCTGTAATGCCAATTGCAGTCGCTCGACGAATTGGGGGAATGTTTGTTGCTCAGCGACATCCAGTTGCAACGCAACCGCCTTTTGTCCCTGGCTTTCAATCTCCGCCACAACAGCGGCTGCATCTTCTGCCTGAGAACGGTAGGTGAGGACAACATCCAGCCCTTTCTCGGCTAGACGCAAGGCCATGTTTTTTCCTAAACTGCGGCTACCACCGGTGACTAAGGCAATTTTACTAACTGTAGACATTTGGATAAATTTTGTGAGGCTCGTCGCCTCAGTTGTTGAATACAGTAGCAAAGGAAGGACCTGCGGAAGTACAAAAACAGGTCAGTAATTAAGCTTGAATGGTCAATTTCTAAGGAAGTCCCCGCTAGGTCCGAAATTTGGAGGGGCTTTGCCCGGTTTTGCGCTTGAAGAAGCGGGAAAAATTGGAAGCATCATCGAAGCCCAAACGGTAGGCTACCTCGGCTACGGTCAGATAAGATTGCTGCAACAGACTCGTAGCCTCGGCCACTAGGCGCTCGTCGATCAGCTGTTTGACGGTAAAGCCCGTCTCGGCCTTTACGACCTGACTGAGGTAATTGGGGTGCACCTGAAGCGCCTCGGCGTAGTCCGTCAACTGCCAGGGCTGTGGGTCCAACCCTTTGATCAGGCGCAGCATTTGACCGTTGAGTTGTCGCTTAAA
This sequence comes from Bacteroidota bacterium, assembly GCA_039030655.1. Taxonomy (GTDB): domain Bacteria; phylum Bacteroidota; class Bacteroidia; order Chitinophagales; family Saprospiraceae; genus Neolewinella. The sequence continues at coordinate 78,721 of JBCCDS010000008.1, forward strand.
ATCAGTAGCAATTTCAGCGGGGCGCTTGTCAAGCTGCAGGGTTTTTCCCTGGCGTTGTAGCAATTCCTTGGTTAAATACAGCAAAGCCACCAGTTGATGGGCCAGCAACTGCTCGCGGAAGGGCGAGGCTTGTTCACTGGTGCTAAGCAGCAACCGGCAGTAAGCTTGCGCACGCTCAAAATCAGCGGCTTCAAGCTGCATGACCGGAATAGTTTGGTCAAAGAGAAAAGGGAAATCACGCCCTATTTCCCCTGCATAGTGGGTTTGCAGTGCGCGATCGGTAAAGCAGATGATATAACCACGCACCGTCTCTTCCATCCGGAAAGATTTGACGTGCCCCGGATTGGTAAAGTAATAAGAACCGGCCCCCAGCGGGAAGGTCTCGCCGTCGATGGTGTAGCTGCCCTTACCCGCTTCGATGAGTAAAAAGGCATGGTAGGCCGTGCGGAAGCTAGGGCTTTCGATGGCCCCTTCTCCGTGCAGGGCTTCGGTCCGTAAAATGCTAAAATCGACTTCGTCTCCCAAGTCCCTTCCGATCGAACGGGCAAAGGCAGCAATGGAGGAGTACAAGTGTATCTTGTCCAAGGAAGTCGTATTTTCGATAAAATTACTATCTATCATGGATAAGCCGGAAAGCGTAGACGCCTACTTGGCAACCGCTCCTGCTCACTGGCAGCCGCTACTCGAGTCCTTGCGCGAACTCCTCCTCCAAACCGAGCTGGAGGAAACCGTCAAATGGGCATTTCCCATGTACACCCTTGATGGTAAGAACGTGATCGGAATGATTCACACCAAAGGCTATGCCGGGCTGTGGTTTAACCAAGGGGCGCTATTATCCGACCCCGCCCAATTATTGGTCAATGCCTCGCCGGAAAAAACCGTGGCTCAGCGCCAGCTCCGCTTTAGCAGTGAGACCGAACTCAATCTAGAATTGGCTGCGGCTTACATCCAGGAAGCGATCAAAAATCAGCAGATGGGACTGGAAATTAAAGCCAGCTCTAAAGCGGAAATGGTCATCCCTCCCCAACTGCAGCAAGCACTCGACCAAGATCCCGCATTGGCAGCAGCTTTCGCGACCTTCACCCCCTACAAACAGCGGGAATTTTGCGAACACATCAGTTCCGCCAAGCGAGAAGCTACTAAGCAGTCGCGTTTAGCAAAGGATATCCCAATGATCTTGCGGGGAGAAGGATTGAGTGATAAGTACCGGAATTAAGGTTTCACGCAACGGCGCTAAAGCGCAACGTTTTAGCGCAGGATGAAGCTGTAGCGATACACTCCACTGGGTAGCCGAAACGGGAGCTTCGGCCGGGCATCCAGGCTCCAGGTATTATCGCCGCCAACGCCCATTTGTGCGTGGTCGATATTGAGGGTCAGCCAGTCACTTTCCTGTAGTTCATCCTGTCGGTTGGCGGCGCCGATATTGTCCTGGCTGTAGGGCCAGAGGCTACAGTTGAGCGACTCGCCCAGCGCAATGATTTCCAGACTTACTTGCTCATCATCCGTTTGTAGCACCATTTGCCGGACGCCCGAACGGTTGCTGCTTTCCTGAGGGCGTACGTAGCTGTAGTAATCCACAAAGGCGTCAAACTCGTAGCGGCCAATGGCCATGCCCTCCTGTTTGTCCAGATAAGATTCATGAGGGCCACGGCCCAAATAAGAGGCGTGGCGTAAGCTGCGTGGGACTTTGCCCTGCAAACCAATGCGAGGAACGTCTGGTAAACCCTCGGGCGCCCACAAACGGTAGTCCAGCCGAACACCAGCAGCAGGCAATAGACGGTAGCTGATTTCCAGGCTGCCGCCGACTGCTGCTAAGCGAAATTGAGTACGGATGCCAACCGTATCCGGTCCCTCAATTATCCAATCCAGCTGGCTAAGTTGACGCTGCTTGCCGGCTGCTTGCCAGCGGGCCTGCCGCGCCGGCATTTGACTGGCGCGATCATTGTCGGTAGCAGGTCGCCAAAAATTGGGGGTAAGATTTTCGAGTAAATTTTGCTGGGCTTTACCATAAACGAGTAATTCCCCCGTAGTTCTACTTACTCTAATTTGCTCTTCTTCCACAGTACGATTCAGCTCCCAATACTCGGCTTGCTCCACGCCCCTACTCACAACCAGCAACTCAGAATTGTCAACTCGTTCCACCGGACTCGGCAACTCAAACTGCTCCCAGGCCAGCTCATAGCCTTTGGGGGCCCAGACGGTCGCCTCTGGCAGTTGCATACTGATGCGTAGCTGGTGACAGCTACCGTAGCGGGTGATTATCTGCTCGGGGAGTTGGATGTCCACTTCCGCCGGTGTAAGCGTCCGCTCGCGGGGAGACAGTAAGCCAATCGGTCGTACCGACGGCAGGTCGATCCGTCCCGAGTCCGTTACGATGCCATCCGTCTCCAGATACCACCACCAATCGTAAGCATTTAGATCCGTGGTCTCGTGGTGGTTAATCAGGCCAATTTTCAGCGGCTCTTCAGCAGACAACACGAAGGCGTCTCCGCCAAATTCCGCCTGATTTCCCGGCCGGAAGAAATGGCCGGCAATATCCGCACTGATTTCGGCTCGTTGCCAGGCTTTTTTACTGTCCCAACCACCCGATTTCATATGGCCATCGGCACCGATCAGGCCCTTCTGCACCGGTAGCAGGTCGTCCCAGGGCTGATCGTTGAAATCTGGACCGTGGCGGTAAACTGGTCGGCCGTAGTCGTCGTATTCCCCGATGATGAGCTGATCCCGCCAGTCCCAGACGAAGCCACCCAGAAAGCGGGGAAACTTGCGGATCGCCGCCCAGTAGCCGGCCATATCACCAGTACTGTTACCCTGACTGTGGGCGTATTCTACCCAGATTACCGGGCGCTGGTCCTGCGGGTTGGTCGCCAGATCAATCATCCTTTCGGTGGGTCGGTACATACGGGCCACGATATCCGTCCAGTGACGGTCCTGCGGCTCCGGCGTCGGCCAAAAGTAGCCGTAAACCGACTGCGCGCCTTCGGCGTGGATCAAACGGGTCGGATCGGCTTCCTTCATCCAGGCACACATGGCGGCGTAGTTGGGACCAAAGCCAGCCTCATTACCTACAGACCAGCTGATAATGCTCGGATGATTTTTATCGCGCTCCAGCATCCTCACGCCACGATCCACGATGGCGTGGTGCCATTCCGGCAGGTTCTGAAAAAGACTACCCTTACCGTGGCTTTCCACATTGGCTTCATCCATTACGTAGATACCGTAGCGATCGCAGAGGTCGTACCATTCCGGCGGATTGGGGTAGTGACTGCTGCGCACCGCATTGACCCCCAATCGCTTCATCAGGCGGGCATCCTGTTCCATTACTTCCAGGTCGACGGCTTTGCCCCGCTGCGGATGCCAGTCGTGACGATTTACGCCGTAGAGCTTGGTGGGATTGCCGTTGACCAGCAACTGCCCCAGTTCATCGACGGTCAGCTCCCGAAAGCCAACTTTGGTCGAGCGGGACTCTCGCAATTCACCGTTTTCGTCCCGCAGGTTCAGCAGTAAGGTGTAGAGGTAGGGCGACTCCGCCGACCACAACGCAGGCCCCTCCACGGGGATCGATAGTAAGTTGCCAAAAGGGATGTTGCCCTGCACCGGATAGTACTCGTTCAGGATACGCGACAAGCTGATGGTATCGGCCACGCCGGCTACCGGCTGCTGATCCGCGTCGTAGAGTTGCACGTCCAGCGTCCACTGCTCTACTTCCTGCGGTCCGTACTGTTTGATCCGTGGACGGATTTGTAATTGAGCATTTTCATAGTCCTCGCCCAGTTCCGTCCGCACGCCAAAGTCGAACAATTGGGTAGCGGGGGCTGCTTCCAGGTAGACCGAGCGGTGAATACCACTCAGGCGCCAGTGGTCTTGATCTTCGATGTAGGCACCATCACTCCAGCGGATAGCCTGCACGGCAATGAGGTTTTCCCCCGCTTGCAGATAGGGCGTTGCGTCAAATTCGGCGGGTAGACGGTCGTCTTCACTGTAGCCGATGGGCTGACCGTTGAGGTAGACGTAATAGGCCGAGGTAGCAGCGCCAATGTGCAGGGTAAGTTGCATACCGTCCCAATCAGCCGGCACACTAAATGTCCTGCGGTACAGACCAACCGGGTTATAGTCCGTCGGCACGCGGGGCGGCAGCGGGTCGTCCTGCCAGATCTGGTGCGTCAACCGCTGCCAGGGACGGTCGTAGCCTTGCAGTTCCCAATTGGCCGGAACGGGGATTTTATCCCAGTTGCGCAGTCGAAAATCAGCGGCAAACCAGGCCACGGGGACCTCATCCGGGTTCTGTACTAGGCGAAAATCCCAGTCGCCATCCAGACTTTGCCGCCGGCCGGAATCCCAGGGGTCGGCAGCCAGGGCAGCAGCTTCGCTGGGGTAAGACTGGCTGGTTGCCCGAGGACGTAATTTGTTGCGCCCGATGACTTCCGGGTTCATCCAGTCTTCCGCTGGTTGCTGGGCCAGCAGCAGCGTAGCCAGGCTGGTCAGCAAGAGGGTAAATAACCTTTTCATAGGCGGAAAATACTGGGATTAATTTGGCTAACTATCCTCCGCCAACCTGCCTTAAACTAAAAAATTAGTTGCAAAACTAATTCATTAGTTATACTTTTGGTGAGTCCTAAATTGTAAACTACCAAATGGAGATCAAGAAACTGGCCCCCCGCGAAGAGCAAATCATGCAGGCCCTCTGGGAGTTAAAAACGGCCTTCGTCAAGGATATCGTAGAGTGGCTTCCGGAGCCCAAGCCGCACTATAATTCGGTCTCTACGATGGTACGCATTTTGCAGGATCGCGGCTACATTGGCCACGAGGCTTTTGGCAGAACGCACCGCTACTACCCCATTCTACAAAAAGATGACTACCAGGCGCAGGTAGTCGATGAGGTTGCTGATAAATATTTTGGTAATTCTTTCTCGAAAATGGTTGCCTACTTTGCTCAGCAAGAGAAGATCAGCAAAAAGGAGCTAGCAGACATTTTGCGAAAAATCGATCAATAGCTCGCCTTATGCTCACCTATTTATTACATGCCTCGGTTTTACTGCTTGTAGGTTACGTCTTTTATCAGCTATTGCTGCGCCAGGAGACCTATTTCCAAACTAATCGTCTACTGCTCATTGGTCTGCTACTCGCAGCCCTCAGCCTACCCTCTTTAAAAATCCCTATCAGCTGGTCTTTCCGACCAGCAATAATTACAACATTCAGTGAACGCATAAATCAGAAGTTCTCTCTAACTCTGCCCGCAGACCCTACGACGCCAGTCGCACAAAATGGTGCGCCTAACTCAACAACCACAGCATTAAGTAGAACTACTCCCTGGAACTGGCCCGGTCTAGTTCTGTTGGCTTATTTACTGGGCGTCCTGGTTTTTCTGATTGCTCTTTGGGTACAGTTTATCAGCCTCTTACTCAGCAGGCGAGGTTTGCAGTATATGCAGGATGGCCCTTACCGTATCTACGAACTGGAAGGAGATCAGCCGCCATTTTCATTCCTGCATATGGTTTTCATCAATCCATCTGCCTACGATTATGAAACCTTCACACAGATACTGACCCATGAAAAAATTCACATTGACCAGCGGCACTATCTCGACATTCTACTAGCAGAATTGTTGGTCATTGCCTTTTGGTTTAATCCTGCTGCCTGGGGGTTAAGACGGGCCATCACCCGGAATCTTGAATACGCCACTGACGCCAGTATGCTAGCCGCCGGCACCGAGAAGAAAAGCTACCAACTAAGCCTGGTTAAAGTCTCCGTCTCCACCCGTGCTCTACACCCTGCTACCAATTATAACCAGTCTTTTCTATCCCAGCGTATCGACATGATGAATAGTCGCCGCTCTTCTCTAGCCGCTCTTTGGAAATACTTGAGCCTACTGCCCTTGTTCCTCTTACTGGTGCTGAGCTTAAACGCAACGGTCGAAGCTCTTGACCTAGACAGTCCTGTTGCCCCACTTGAGCAGCAAAGCGGAACGATGGTTGATGAGTTGCCGAATCCACAAGTGAATCAAGTCGCAATTAGAGAGGAGATAGCTCGGCCTACACCTGCGGAAGTACCAATCGATGGTAATAGGGAATCGAACGGCAGTATGGGCTTGATGCTATTGCAAGATCTCAATACACTAGGCTACGAAGGGCTCCACATGACGGAACTCAACGCCCTAATAGCTCATGAAATTGACGCAGATTACATTCGTCAGTTTCAACGCTTAGGCTTCAATCACCCTTCCGTTTCGCAATTAATTGAGACCGAAGTACATGAGATCACCCCTCATTATATTGAGTCCATTCGTGCAAGTGGCTATCCTCAATTCAGTCTACGCGACTATATCGACCTCGGCATTCATGCCATTCCAGGCGAATTCTTAGATGGGCTGAATGATGTTGGTATCTTTGATCTAAACAAGGGTCAAATAGTTGAAGCCTGGGTCCTAGAAGTTGACCAGGCATACATCCATTCTATTCATAGCGAAGGGATTGATCCAACAAGCTACTTCAACTATAAAGAAGCCAAAGTTCATGGCGTTACCCCTTACTTCATTAGCGAAGCTCGAGCTAGTGGCTTACGGTCCAATAATTTGCGAGATTATACCCAGCTGAAATTGCAAACGGGGTCTTTGCTACGGTCCTCGACTAATCTACTAAGCAGTCGAGAGCATCCCTCAGGTTACTACCGAGAGATCCAAGCTCTTGAGCTACCAGAAAGAGGCACTTCTGTTTCAAGCTACAGCTGGTCTGCTCAGCCCATTATCTACCTTGATGAGTTAGCTGCCTTAAAGTACTCGCCTACAAGTGGTCAGAGTCCTCCCAAAGGGCCACCTAACTAAATTATTACTCGGCCTAGGCCTCCTGCCACTTTCATTCAATCGATCTCCATCTCAGGAATTGAGCAGGTCACTCTGTGTCCCGATCTAAAAAATATTCCTCAATAATCTCTAATCATCTCCCAATGAAAACGTTTTTTTCTGCTTGTTTCCTCCTGTTTTCCTGCCTTTATTTATGGGCTGGCAATGGCTTGATTGCTTATGCCTACCCCTTAGCTGAAATCAAAATTGATGGTGAGCTGAACGACTGGCCAGCTCACCTAAAATCCTACCCTATTGCCGATTTTTTTGGGGAAGCGATCAGCCACTCCAAAGATTTAAGCGCCAGCTTTCGCGTAGGCTACCAGTCTACTACTCAACAGTTATACCTAGCAATAGAGATCATTGACGATGTTTATTTCTCGGAAGCAGAAGGGCAAAACGACTGGTTGCGCCAGGATGGTTTACTACTCTATTTTGACCGCCATCATCTTCCTAAGGGCAGTGGCAGCATCCTGTATATGCTGTGTAATCAGTTACGGTCCGTGGAGTCCGCCGTTACCTATATGGATCCTTTAAATGCAGGCATGGGTTGGGAAACCATTGATTATGCCATTAATCGGCTAGATGATCGTACGCTTTATGAAGTAGCCTTAGTACTTCCGCAGGTCCAGTCCAATCAGCTTCCTATTTATGGTCTTGACCTACTTATTAATGACCAAGATAGCAGCGGAGAAGCAGGTAGCGGCTTACTCTGGGGGCCAGAGTTCGGTAAGAGTAAATTTGCCGGTCGATTGGGGGAAGTTGTGCTATTGGAAGCTGAGGTCCCAACTTATTTGGTTAGTGGTTGGGTAGGCTGGGAAGGTGGAACGATGGAACAATCCATCGGTCGAGTAGTCCGTATTGAGTCCACTGATCGGCCCAACTGGTTTATCGAGGCGGCTCTTGACAGTAATGGACATTACATAGCCCCGCTTCCGCCAGGTAATTATCAAGTACGCCTTCCTACAGCGATGACCAACTATCGAAATTACGACAGCTCGGCGGAGCGCATGCGTTTTGATGAGCGGAAGAGTGTAGCATTTTCGGTAGTAGCCTCGTCCATTGAGGTCCCTAAATTAGAATTATCGCCTATCGCTTTACCTACCTACCTCTACCCTGATGAAGGCCTACTATTGGGCTATAGTACGGAGCAAGCGCTCTTAGTTGATAATTTTGTGGAGACCATACGGCAGCACTACCACATCCCGGGCGTATCCGTCGGGATTGTAAAAGATTACGAGCTGGTTTATCATCGCAATTTCGGCTTGGCATCTAATTTGACTGGTCAACCAGTAAGCGATACGACCCTATTTGAAGCGGCTTCGATCACCAAGCCCGTTTTTGCTTTCGCAGTTATGCGACTGGCCGAGCGAGGTCTCATTGACCTAGATCGGCCTTTATACGAGTACTTGCCCTTCTCCAACATCGCCAAAGATGAGCGTTCTAAACTATTGACAGCTCGGATCATCCTTTGCCACCGTAGCGGGCTACCCAACTGGGCATTCGGCGGCCCGTTTGGCTACATGAGTGGCCAGGAGACTGAACTCAATTTCGAGCCTGGCAGTCAGTGGGGGTATTCTGGGGAAGCCTATAATTATCTAGGTCGCGTACTGGAAGCCATCATGGACCAACCTTTGGCACAGATCCTTAAAGAGGAAGTAACGGACGTGTTGGGTATGGAACAAAGCTGGTTTGCCACTAATCCGATACTGGATCGCCGCTCTGCTCAGGGGCACGAAGGCTTCTTGCCTACCTTCTGGGAAACAATCGGCCATCCTAGTCCAGCCTCTAGCTTACATACCCAAGCTGGCGACTTTAGCCGCTTCATGATTGGTGTTATGCAGCAACGGGGCCTCCGTTCGGCTACCTACACAGAATGGCTTGAGCCGCAACATACGCTACCCAAAGAAGATCAAGTGTACCCCACTTCCTGGCCACAAGAGCTGGCATTGGGTCTTTTCACTCAGCCTACTGATTTCGGCCGTCTTTACGAGCATGGTGGCAACAATGGTGACTTCCACTGCAAATTTGGCATCATTCCCGAACGAGGCGATGGCTACGTGATCTTTACCAATAGCAACAATGGGGAGAGGCTGGTCCGGGCCTTTGAGTTACTAATGCTAGAGGGATACCCATACTAAGGATGGGCTATTTGAGCTTTCGCAGAGCAAAAAAGGGGACAATCCTCTTTGCCCTGCTAATAGCGTCTTTTACCAGCTCTTCCTATCCAGGACCAATACTTCATCGTAACCTTCCAGTTGAACCCTCAGTTCTTCAGTAGAAAAAGCGGCGGGCTTTTGGTTGGTCCAATAATCACATAAAGCCTCAAAGTTTAAATTAGAAACATCAACGTCGTTAATGCGCAATACCTTACTCCCAATGGCTACTTGACGGCTTAAACTGTTGGGTTGCTTGACTGCGGACACGGTCACTCTAAGCGCATCAAAGTCAGGCGAAAGATTCAGGTCGTAATAGTGTATACACCAATCACTCCATCTACTCGCTGTTCGCAGACGTAATCCTGGTTGATAAAGGATAAATCCATAATCCCTACCCCTATGGCTTCAAACTGGACGCCAGCTATCCGTAGCGCGGGAATAGTACCATAAGGCACCCGCAGCTCCTCAAATGAAGTACCCGAAGTGAGGTAATCAAAGGATTTGACAAAACCAGCGGGTTGATGCTCTTCAGCAATTACCGTAAAATCAAATCCCGTATCGAAGAGAAAATTGTACAGCTGCCCATCGATTTCAACGTCCATAAAAAGATGGTCCTGGATATATCGGAAAGGAATTTCCCGATTGAAGGTAGTCGGCGTAGCTTTTCCTGATTGAGCTAAATTGACGGCTTTAGATACGCCACAGCAAGAGAGGGATATTAGGGCTAGGGCCCAGCAAATGGTCTTAAACATCAATTTTGTTAAATAGGTGGTGAGCTAGCTACCGATAATACATCAGTACCGCTCCAAATAAGGTGATCAACAATAACAGCACCGTTCCCATAGCGATGGATCGCTTCAAAAAGCCAGAAAACTGGCGAATCATGTCAGCATGCTCGGGATAAGTAGGAATGATCTCTTCTTCGACTCGGCGGCTGTTCATGATCTGCGCCGGTTTAAAATCAATCTCATTACGCACTAATTCCCGATAAGCTCTCATCACTTTAAGTCGAAAATAGAGGTTAAGCCCTAGCATAGCCAGAAACAAAACAGCCAGGATAATGACTAAAGTGAGATACATAAACTAAGTGAGCACAACGACCGAGGCCGTCGTGGATAAATTTTTATTCAGGCTCGAACCCAAGGATGATGTTGAAGGTACCCAGCCCGTCGGACTCTGGATTGAGATCGGGATCTTTGTCGAAACCAATACCATAATCGAACCCAAGAGTACCAAACATCGGCAGAAAGACCCGTGCACCTACTCCGACAGAGCGCTTCAAATCAAAGGGATTATATTCACTCAGTGAAGACCATGCATTCCCCCCTTGCGCAAAAGCCGTTACGAAAATCGTAGAGCTCGGATTCAAGGAGAGTGGGTAGCGGAATTCCAGCGTGAACTTACTGAAGACTGGAGTAGCAATCTCCTGTCCCGTGCGGTCTGAACGATTAGCCGGCAGGTCATCAATACTGTAACCACGCAAACTAATAATATCTACCCCCGCAAAAGCGAACTGTTGGTTATTAATACCATCACCACCTAGCTGGAAGCGCTCGAAGGGAGAAGTGCCAATTTCGTCATTATAGCTCCCGAGGATACCGATTTTGACCTGTGTTTTCAGCACCAGCTTTCCGGTGATCGTAGTGTACCAGTCAGCATTGAGGCGCCACTTATGATATTCCAAAAGACGGAAGCGCTCTTCAACGGATTCGTTGGCGTAGTCCCGGTCGCTAAACACCGAGTAGGGTGGAGTGGCTTGTAGGCTCAGTTCGATACTGCTACCACTGGTAGGAAATAGTGGGTCAGTCAGCGTATTTCGAGCTAAGGCCAGCGTTATGCTGAAGTTATTGTAGTCGCCGTTATTTACCGTTTGCCCTTCGTCGGTGACGAACAGGTTTTGCCAGTTATTCAAATTCAAGGTCTGGAGGTTCAGACCGGCACGTAGTACGAAGTTGTCATCCGGCCAGCGCAGGCGAGTACCCAGGGTACCAGAGACCTGCTTAATAATCAGCTGATTGGGCAGGTCAGAGGTGCCGAAGTTGTAGCGATTGTAGAAACCCGCTACGGTCAGCGAAGTAGGCTTTTTGCCACCCAACCAGGGTTCGGTAAAGCTCGCATTGTAAGACTGGAAGAAACGGCCATTGGTCTGTGCACGCAAGCTTACCCGCTGGCCATCACCCTGCGGTAGTGGGTGCCAGGCTTCTTTATTGAAAAGGTTACGCAGGCTAAAGTTATTGAAGGTGACCCCCAGGGTACCAATTACCCCTCGGTTACCTCCCCAACCCGCAGAGAGTTCCAGCTGATCGCTGGGCTTTTCTTCTACTACATATTCAATATCTACACTACCGCGATCGGGGTTGACCGGGGTGCGAATATCCAGATTCTCCGGGTTAAAGTAGCCCAGATTCATGATTTGCCGCTGTGAGCGGATAATCGCTGAGCGGCTGAATTTATCGCCGGGCAGGGTACGGAGTTCGCGGCGAATTACGTGCTCATGCGTGCGGTCATTGCCCGCAATCGTCACGCGATCAATGGAGGCCTGAGGGCCTTCACTCAAGCGCATCTCCAGATCAACACTATCGCCAACAATAGCCACTTCTACCGGGTCGATATTGAAGAACAGATAACCATTATCCATGTACAACGAACTTACATCGCTGTTATCCTGACTAAACTGCAGGCGGGTTTGTAATTGCTCCGGGTTATAAACGTCTCCTTTTTCAATCCGCAGAACCTGACTGAGCACATCACTCCCGTAGACCGAGTTACCTTTCCACTCAATATTGCGGAAATAGTAGCGGTTACCTTCTGAGATGTAGATATCCATCACCAGCTCTCCGTCCTCATTTCGATAGAGGCTATCTCGAAGGATACGCGCATCACGATAGCCTAATGTATTGTAATAGTTAATGACGGCTTCCTTATCTTCTTCATAAAGTTCCGGACGGTATTTCGAAGCGGCCAGAAAACGGCGCCGTTCACGGGTTTCTTTCATCTGCTTACGCAGCTTCCGGGCTTTAACTTCTTCATTGCCGATGAAGTTGATGCGGTGGATTTTCACCTTCTCTCCGCGATCGATGTTGAAGGTTAGTCGTACGCTATTGGCCCGCAGCGTATCCAGGGTTTCTTCTACCTGTACAGCGGCATCTAAGAAGCCTTTATCGACCCAGTAATCGCGAATAGCTTCCGCAGCACTCAGCTTTACGTTTTCGGTTACGATACCTCCTCTAAGCAAGAAGGGGTCAACAGCCTCATTGAGATCTGAGTGGCTCGATTGTCGCACTCCGGTATAGCTCCAACGTAGCAAGCGGGGTTGCTCCTGCACCCTTACGGCCAGAAAAATCACATTACCAATCGTACGTTCTTTTTCGATGGCTACGTCTGTAAACAAACGCAAGCGCCACAGATTGCGGATGGCACGAGGAATATCTGGACCCGGTACCCGAATGGTCTGACCTACCGCCAGGCCCGTTACACCCAGGATAGCATTTTCTTCGGCCGTAAAGGCGCCAATTACGCGTAGGCCTCCAATCTCAAAGTCTTGCTGATTACCGTATTCGTAGACCGGCAGATCGCTTCGTCCGGAGATCGAATCGATTTGGGCCCAACCACTTTGCGGCAGTAGAAAGAGTAGTAGTACGAGGCAACTAAGTGCTAATCTCATTATCATGGTAAGTTTCCGGATCGGACGTGCTCTGGCTAAAGAGCGCGAAGCGGGCCGCGGGGTTGGTCTAAGGGGTCAGTTGCTCACTAATTTTTCCGAAACGTCGTTCACGTTGCTGAAAATTAAGCAGCGCCTGGTACAAATCAGCTTTACGGAAGTCCGGCCAGAACCCCTGACTGAAGTAGAATTCCGTATAAGCTGCTTGCCAAAGGAAGAAGTTGCTGAGTCGGTGCTCGCCACTAGTTCTGATGATCAGTTCCGGGTCGGGCATCCCATTGGTACTCAAGGCAGAAGCGATCAATTCATCATTGATTGCTGATGGTTTCAAGCGACCGGCCGCTACCTCCGCAGCCAGTTTTTGAGTCGCATGCACCAAGTCCCATTTACCGCTGTAGTTCAGCGCCAGGACCAGGGTCATGTGGTCATTGTTTTTGGTGTGCTCAATGCCCAGCTTCAAGGCATCTTTCGTAAGCTGGGGCAGTGCCGACAGATCACCGATGGCCGTCAGGCGAATCCGGTTTTCCATCAGCGTACTCATTTCCGAACCAATGGTGTCTACCAGTAACTGCATTAAAGCACCTACTTCCATTTCTGGCCGGTTCCAATTTTCCGTACTAAAGGCATAAAGGCTCAGGCATTCTACCCCTAGTTCAGCACAACCCTCTACGGTATCACGCACGGCCTCAATAGCACTATGGTGGCCAAAGACCCGGGGTTTACCCTGTCCTTTTGCCCAACGGCCGTTGCCGTCCATAATCACACCAATATGGCGTGGTAGGCGCGTTTTATCGATCTGGTTGACTAAATCGGTCATAATTATTTGGACTTCCGCAGGTGAATCCCAGAGACGAGATCGCCCCGCAGGACTGCGGGACTGCCAGAATCGAGAGTCGAGACACTTAAACCAGTCCGTCTCGGCTCTCGGCTCTCGAAATCCCGATTTTATCGGGATGGTCTCACATCTCGGTGACACCTGCGGAAGTACAAAAACAGCATTAAGGCCGCAAAATTACGGATAAGTAAGCAGATGAAAGCTGATTGTTAAGGACTTATTGGTCGTTTAGAGATAATAGCAGCAATCAGTGAACATAGCCCCCCCTGCTTTACGTACTATTTAACGAACCAATTAACCAACTAAAAGTACAAAATCATGAGTGCGTTTACGGACAAAATTCAAGGAAACTGGAACCAACTAAAAGGTAAAATCAAGGAGGAATACGGCGAACTAACCGATAATGACCTGACCTATGAAGAGGGTAAGGAAGATCAACTAATCGGTCGTATCCAGGAAAAAACGGGTAAAACCAAGCAAGAAGTGAAAGACTTCATCGACAGCTTGTAAACTACTACCGACTTTTGCACGCATAACCCACTAATTCAAGACCGAGTTAGTGGGTATTTTTTATGGGGCCTTAGGTCATCAAAGACTCCAGGCGAAAATCCAGCCCATGAAAGTCCCCCCCCAAAGTCTTGGCACGGCGGTATTCGGCAAGTGCTTCCTGCTCGAGGCCGCGTTCTTCCAGCAATTGTCCGTGGTAGAAGGCAACTTCCGCATCTTCGGGAGCCAATTGCAGAGCGGCTTCCAGTTCTTCTTTTGCGGGGCCAAATTCTCGTTCTCGCATTAAACACAGGCCACGTAGTGCCCGGATCAGACCCGAGCCAGGATTGCGATAAACGGCGGTATCCAGATTATAGAGGGCGATGGGGTAGCTGGCCTCAGCGATAAGAATACGAGCACGAAGGACGTAGAGGCGAAAGTCTTCGTGGTAGTCTTCTTCGTAGGGCACCAAGCATTGCAGGGCCTTTTCGTAGTCGTTGAGTTGGAAATAGCAATCCGCTACCTCGTAGTAATCGCGGCGGGAAAAGCCCTTATTTTGAAACAACCAGAGGTAGTGTTCCAGCGCTTCTTCGTACAAGCCCATTCGGCAGGCCTGCTGGCTGAGCAATAGGCGTTTGGTGGCTTGCGCTGGCTGTTGAGTTACGGTATTACGTAGTAGCTCCAATGCGGCCTGATCTTGTCCGCTTTCCTGCAACTCCAGTACCTTACGGTCTTCCGCTGAAAGACGACTACGGGCAATCAAGGCCAGTAGTTGCAAGCCGTCGCTGTAGGTCGCTTGTCCGGCGGCATCGGGCACTCCTTGTACCGGCACCAAATTCATCAACAAATCGATGACGGCCAGGGTTAACAAAACCGCCCCGGCAAAGAGCGCGTAGTCCGTCGCTCCCGAGCGCAGCAAGTACATAAAGATTAAGCCCATCAGGATAAAACTTGCCAGTGGTCCGCCCAGCAGTACAATGGCCCGCTGCCAGGTTTTGAGCTTCCGGCCTTGCCAGACACAAAGTCCGATGCGTGGGTTGAGCAGATTAAGAAAGGCGCGTAGTTTCAATCGCCCCAGCTGAATAGTGGCCCCACCAGGCCGTTCTACGTAGCTGCCGACTAATACTTTCACCTCACCGTCGCCAAAGATCAAGGCCGGAATAGCGTGTCCCATTTCATGAAACAACACCACCCACCAACGCGCAATAGCGATGGCCAGAATACCGCCGATGGCGAGCAGGACACCTAGTAGGATTTGCATGAAAGGCAAAGATAGCTGATAAACGATAGTTGGTTAACGAGAAACGATTGAGAGTGCTTAGTGGATTCATCAATCCTCGGCTTCTATTGCTTACAAAAAGGACAACTCCCACCTAAAGCCCTGAAAGACTACCTACTACCAGACTACCCAACTAGTTCACTTCTCCGTATAGTTTTTGTTGTGGTCTCTAATTAGGTATTGCGCTGATTTTGTGCGAGTTTGAGCATCAACTTCATCTACTCCTTTTGCAAAAGCACCTCTTTGTCGACGGAGCCAAAAACCATCGAATGAAATCCACCTTACTTGCTCTTTGCGGTGTGCTTGCACTTACTGCTTTTGCCCAAACTACCAGCCTTCCCTTCGATTTTGAAACGACCCCAGTGACCGCTGACTTCGTCAATTTCAATGGGGGCACCGGAACCGTAATTGCCAATCCTCAAATGACCGCCACCAACAACAGCAACATGGTAGCACAGATCGTGCGCGATGGCGGCGCCACTTTTGCCGGCAGCAAAATCATCCTGTCCACGCCCCTGGATTTCTCGGAAGACGGTGCCATCCAACTCCAGGTATACACCCCCACCGAAGGTTTGCTCGTCAAGTTGAAACTGGAAGGCAATGGCCAGGCTACTGAAAGAGACCAATTCACTACGGTAGCTAACCAATGGGAAACCCTTACTTATGACTTCACGGGCACGGCTTCGGATGTTTTTTCTGAACTAGTCTTTATGTTCGATTTCGGCAATATAGGAGATGGCTCCGCCAATTCGACCTTCCTCTTTGACAATGTTGAGCAATTTGACCCAACGGGAGGACTGGCACAGATGGACCTGCCCGTTTCTTTTGACGATCCTGCGGTCTTTTACGCATTGATCCCTTTCGAAGGCGGCGAAGCTGAAATCGGTCTGGACCCCGAAGACGCGAATAATAACGTAGGCATTGCCATCAAACCACTCACTGCTGGTTCTTCGGCCGGGGTGACGATTAGTACTCCCGCAGGTCTGGCCACTGCTATCCCCTTTACGGACTCAGCGACCAAAATGACGGTAGATGTCTATTCCCCCGATGCGGGGATTCCCGTACGACTTAAGGTCGAAGACCATACTGATCCCACCCGTTCAGTAGAAACCGAAGCCATGACCACCCTAGTCAATCAGTGGGAAACGCTAGAGTTCGATTTTAGCAATGAAGCCATGGGTACCGCTGCGCTCAACCTCTCCTTCACTTTTGATAAAGCGTCTATCTTCTTCAACTTCGGCACCGATGGACCCGCCGCAGGCGAATTGAAGACCTACTATTTTGATAACCTCCGCTTCGGCGATCTGGCTAGTGGTGTCGAACAGCTGGAGCAGCTAGGATTGCAATTCTTCCCTAATCCTTTCCAGGATCAAATCCGCTTGGAGTTGGAGGAGCCGATTCAAAGCATCCGGGTTTTCAATCAGGCCGGACAAGAAGTGACCAGCTTCCACCCCAATACCACTCAATTTGATCTGCACCTGCAAGGCTTCCCCAAAGGTATATACCTTTTGCAGCTACAAACAGCCAGTGCAACGGGAACACTGCGCGTGCTAAAGACGGACTAAGGCGCGCTAAAGCGCTGGAAATAGGACACAGATTTACACAGCCTGAACGGATGGAAACGGATTTTTAGAAGCGAGCTCATCGGTGGTCTCGAACTGGCGCAGCCGTGAAGTCCTCCGCTGGGTCGAGCGGGATCGATATACGATATTCGAAATACGAAGGGTTGCGTATCCTTGAATGGCGTTCCTGGAAGTTTTTTATTGCCAGCTTAATTCAGCACTTTTTTGGGCGCGGATCTTATTTGTAAGTAGCAATAACCATTAAGTCAGTTGGATGTTGCGAGCTAAGTGAAGTGCCCTCATCAAACGGAACCCTGATTAGGCAGATCCGCATTCGCCAAAGGCTCATTTTGATTTCGGTTACCAGCGAGCTTATTGCCTAGCTGGTTTATTCAGTAGCCGTAGCCGTGTCCAAAAGCTCGTTGGCCTCTCCCTCCACCCTCTCCGAGGGAGAGGGAACCTCTTGCGGTAAAGTATTAAGGTGCTCAAGAAAATTTCATCGTCAATCGACGAAATCAGTTTTGCCACTCGTCTCTAAAGCAAGTCTTGACTCTTGAGTCTAGCAGGCCGCGCCGCAGGCAGGCCGATCCTGAGTCTAAAAGTCTCGAATCTCGCAGCAAAGCGGTCTCGTCTCTCGTAGTCCCGCAATATTGCGGGACGGTCTCATCTCTACTCCCCCGACTCCTTTTCCAACTTCTCTAAAATCGCCTTCAATATATCCTCTGCCAGGCTGAGACTCTTGACCCCTTCTCGGATCATAATCAGTGAGCGAGGCGTCTGCTTGAGGCGTAGGCCACGTAACTTGCCTTCGGTAGCGATCAACTGAGAGACCTTGGCAAAAGCCGGACTTTCGTAATAGGTCGACTGTGGGTCTTCGACGAAGAAGCACATGAGCTTCTGATTCTTCAGCACCAGACGCTCAAAGCCCAGTTGCCGGCACACCCAACGCAAGCGCAGACCGTCAAATAGTTCCTCCACAGGTTCGGGTACTTTACCAAAACGATCCTGGAGGCTTTCGCGGAATTCCTGAAGGCCGTCCTCCGTCTCGATATTATCCAACTCCTGATAAAGCCGCAGGCGTTCCTGGCTACTCTCCACGTATTCGGTCGGGATGAGCATTTCCGTATCCGTTTCGATGGTCACTTCCCGGACCCAGGCCGAAGCTTCGGTCATCTGCTCGGCAAAGACGTCCTGGAACTCGTTTTGCTTCAGCTCCCGCACAGCTTCTTCCAGTATGCGTTGGTAGGCCTCATAGCCGATATCGGCAATAAAGCCCGACTGCTCACCGCCCAGCAAATTGCCCGCACCCCGGATGTCAAGATCCTTCATGGCAATATTGAAGCCCGAGCCTAGATCGCTGAATTCTTCCAGGGTGCGCAAACGCTTCCGGGCTTCTGGCGTCAATACCGACAGCGGTGGTGCCAACAAGTAGGCAAAAGCTTTTTTATTACTCCGCCCTACCCGACCACGCAATTGGTGCAGATCTGATAAGCCAAACTGATGCGCGTTGTTGATAATGATCGTATTCGCATTGGCAATATCCAGGCCCGTTTCGATGATGTTCGTACAAACCAGCACCTCAAATTTGCGGTCAATAAAATCCACCAGGCGTTCCTCTAGTTCCTTAGGATCCATTTGCCCGTGCGCCGATTCGAACTGTACGTCCGGGCAAAGACGCCGCAGCAGGGTCAGCATATCCGGCAAGCTCTTTACCCGGTTATGGACAAAAAACACCTGCCCACCCCGATAGACTTCATATTCTACTGACTCTTTGATCAACTCCTCGTTGAAAACGCGTACTTCCGTGTGGATGGGCTGTCGGTTGGGTGGCGGAGTGCGGATGACGCTCAGGTCCCGCGCGCTCATCAGACTGAATTGCAATGTTCTGGGAATCGGCGTAGCTGTCAGAGTCAAGGTATCGACATTGACTTTAAACTTGCGCAGCTTCTCCTTGGCCGCTACGCCGAACTTTTGCTCCTCGTCAATGATCAGCAAACCCAAATCCTTGAAGCCTACATCCTTTGACAGCAGCGCGTGGGTACCGATCACGATATCCAGCTGCCCGGATTTCAGGCGACGGTAGATCTCTTTCTTTTGCCTGGTCGTGCGGAATCGATTAACGTAGTCTACTTCCGCGCCAAATTCCTGGAGGCGCTCGCTAAAAGTACGGTGATGCTGTAAGGCCAGGATTGTGGTAGGTACCAAAATCGCCACTTGCTTTCCGTCGGCCACTGCTTTGAAGGCAGCCCGCATGGCAACCTCCGTCTTACCGAAACCAACGTCACCGCAGATCAGGCGATCCATAGGGTGCGGCTCCATCATGTCTTTCTTGACGTCGTTGGTGGCCTTGAGCTGATCCGGCGTATCCTCGTAAATAAAGGAGGCTTCCAGTTCGTTTTGCAAATAGCCGTCAGGAGGAAAGGCGTGTCCAGGCGTAGCCTTGCGCTTGGCGTAGAGCTTGATCAGCTCGCCGGCCATATCCTTCATCCGCTTTTTAGTGCGGGATTTCAGTTTTTTCCAGGCCTCGCCACCAATCTTATCGATTCGCGGCAGCGTACCATCTTTTCCGCTGTATTTGCTCAGCTTATGCAGGCTGTTGATACCGACGTAGAGTAAGTCATTATTCTTATACACTAATCGGACTGCTTCCTGCTTGCGACCGTTGATATCTAACTTCTCCAGTCCACTAAATCGACCTACACCATGGTCGATATGCACCACCAGATCGCCCGCCGTTAGCTCTCGCAGCATCCGCAGGTTGAGGGCCTGATCACGGGTAAAGCCACGCCGGAGTTTATAGCGGTGAAAACGTTCAAAAATTTGATGATCCGTATAGATCACCACTCCTAAACCGTGATCGATGAAACCTTCATGGATAGGCCGCACGATGGGCTGAAACTGGATATTAGCCTGCAGATCCTCAAAGATGGAATAGAAGCGCTCAACCTGTTTAGCCTGATCGGTGAAGATGTAGTTGGTCAGATTGCTGTTCTGATTTTCATTGAGGTTGCGGATCAGTAGCTCAAAGTTCTTGTTGAAGCTGGGCTGTGGTTTGCCCTGGCAGCTGATCGTCTCCTGGATAGACAGCGGTTGCTGATAATCACTCCAAAACACCATGGGCTGCGACGCCACATCATTGACTACTTCGCCGGGACGAATGAAGGCCCGCTCGCGAAAGATATTGGCCAGCTCTTCGTCGTCAATAGCCGTGAGGCCGGCGGCAAAGGTCTCCGCTTTTTCAAAAGCCTGCCCCAGCTTATCGAGCAAGAGTTGAAAATCCTTGATCCAGATCAGTGTATTGGGCGGCAGTACCTGCCAAAGGCTAACCTTCTGCTCGACCGAGAATTTGGTATTGATATTGGGTACGATATGTACCTCCTCGATCGTCTTTTTTGACAATTGTGAAAGCGGGTCAAAAGTCCGGATACTTTCAACTTCATCGTCGAACAGCTCGATCCGGTAAGGATAATCATTACCGAAGCTGAAGATATCGATGATGCCTCCCCGGATACTATACTGCCCCGGTTCGTAGACGAACTCCTCTCGCTTAAACCCATACTCCGACAGTACACCGACTACACTATCGACGTCCAGCGACTCTTCTCGCTTAATATCGATACGCGAAGCATTGAGCGCCTCCGGAGCAACTACTTTTTCGAACAGTGCCTCCGGGTAAGTGACGACGATTTCTCCACGCGACCGACTGTGAGTCAAATAATTGATCGTTTCGGTGCGCTGCTGCACGTTGGTGGCGTCAATCCGCTCAAAATACAGGGGCCGCTTGAAGGAGTCCGGCAGCAGGCGAATTTGCTTAGGCTGCAGTAAGCTCGATAAGCTATTTTGTAGGTAGGCAGCTTCCTCTTTATCCGTTGCCACTACGAGATGGTGACCGCCGGCTTTGAGGTAGGTCCCTGCCAGTAGAAAAGCGACCTGAGCTCCGGCTAGTCCTTTGAGTTGGATACGGCCAGGATTTTCTTGTACTTCCGCAGGTGTATCCGTCGCGAGGGCTACACCTGCGGAAGTGCAAATATTTACAATCCGCTCTACGCGAGCGTCCTGCTGGTACTTTTCGAGAAGTTGATTGAGTTGTTCCAAGTTGGTGATGGGGTAAACCACTTTCTAAACAGCAAAGCTAGTCAGAGGTTGCCATCAATCAGGACTTGTGTAGTATCATTTTTTTTAATCAAAAGGGCGGCTTGTACCATTAGCTTATACTATTCGCTACCCAGCCAAAGCAGACTTCTTCTCCTATTAGAAGGGAAGTCGCGTCTCAATCGTACTTTTTGTTTTTCAAATAAGTACGCAAATCCTGATAGGCTGGATAATCTACCATTTGCTCCATCAGTCGCAAAGCGGGTAGAGCGATCATGCGACCCAATGGCGGTTCGACGGTAAAGCAGGCGGAAGAAGGCTTGGGAAAGTCCCGTGCAGGATCTTCTTCGCAGGCCTCGCAATCTTCGATTGGCAAGCAGCCTACAGTGGCGAAATAGTAGCAATTGAGGCGGTCTACTTTGCGCTGTAAGGATGGATCCTGCAGTTCTCCGCCGATAACTCCTTGCACCCCAGCGGTGGTAAGGCGAAAAGGGAGATTAATGGCAGCGAAGGTATCGATGATCCCCAGGTTGCGGGCAGTAGTTGAGCGCAGGTAGTCATCCCAGGCACGTGGAACGCCGGTAAGGCCAGTATTGATAGCCGTCGAAGTATTGGCGGCTAGTTCTGAGCGATTGAAAATGCGCGTGAAGTCGTTCTTTTGGGTTCCAAAGGCATCATAGGTGAAGCGGGAGGGTGCATTGCGCATACTTAGGACGGTAACGCGCGAAAAGAAATTATCGACAAAACTGCTATCTTTAAAAATCGCATCGCTTGCCGGATTTCCCGTCTCCGACTTCATAAAATTCAGGAACTGATAAATCGTCGCCAGACCACTATTATCTGACTGGCCAGCGTCGAGGAAATGTCCCTTCCCTTTAATCCGGGCCGCAGGACTGACCAGCGGGAAACGATTGGACAAAAAGGCGGCATCTGGATAAGACATCCAGCCCTCAGCGCCCGACGAAAGATCAACCATACCTGCGGTCATATCAGCATCAGCTTTGAAGGGGTGCACGATGCCTCGCATTCCATCTTCGGCCCGGCTGGTATTGGCTACGAATAAAGGAAGTTGATAATCGACCATTTCGTAAATAGCGGAGTAAGGTTGCCGACGTATTTCATCGTAGGCATAAGGACCACTTTCTCCTGCTGCCAGCTTAAAGTAGGCCCGTGCCATCGCTTCGGTGCGGTCCTCCATCTCGTTAGGCTCTAAATAATCGGGGATGTATCGCAGCGGCCAACGCGTAACGAAGGCCATCAAATCACCACTGAGGAAGTTGCGGCTTCCAATTTGCCTGATTCGTTCTTCTAAGGTGCTTAGATCATTTTTGTGTACCGCCTTGAGGTAAGTATACATCGCCAGTCCCATATTACCTCCACTGGCACCGCTGGTCATGAAGAGGTTATTATCAACCAGCCCCATTTTGTCCAGTTCGAGCAAATTGCACATGGTCCAATAACAAGCCTTAAGCCCACCACCATCAGCAGCTATCATCAGAATAGGGCCATCATTTCCGTGCTGGGTGTAGCGCTCCCAGAAATTTTCCGTGTACAGGCCCAGGCTCCCAGGCTCCTCTCCAGCTGTTCTTTCATTGTAATCTATAGCATGGTAGGTATTACCAAAATACCAGGACATCAGCAGCATTAATACGATGACAATACCCCAAAAGGAATTGGAAGCCCCCGTTTTATCATAGGCGGCATGCAGGTCATCCTGTTGCGACAAATAATCAAACTGTAATCCATGTTCTTTAACCAGTAGCCAGCGGTCAAACAAGACCATAGCTGCAATCAGGCCATTGAGTACCAGCAGAAAAATATTGAGCGGGCTGAACCATTCCAAAGCATCACCAGCCAGGATCGTTCCTCCTCTTACCAGTCCGATCAAGAAGAAAACAACAAACACGAATGCAACCGCTCGTAAAAAATCGAGCATGATCTGCACTAACCAGCTGTCTAATCGATCCATCCTACGATCCCAAACAGATGCGCGAAGCTGAGCCGCTGCCGCTTCATCTCCTTGCTCCGCTTTTTGATAAAGGCGCTTAGCGACTTCTTCATCTTCCGTCAAATCTTTATCGAAAGTATAGCGCTTAAAGAAAGTCCGAAAAACCGCTAACCAGACAAAGCCCGTAGGGGCCAATACCAGCGACAGGGTAAAAGTCAAGAAGGCATAATTCCAACGCGCGCCATCTTGCCAACCCAATAAGAAGGTAGCAAAGAGCAAGCCTACCGATAATAAAGCGGCGATCATACCAAGAAAAAAGAGCCCTTTGTCCTGGGCTAAGAATACCTTTTCGGGCTTCTTTCTATGGTTGTAATCATAGAGTCGATTAAAGCGATTACCCTGAGGAGGGACAGGAGATAGTGTACGCCAGCGAATATTTGCGGGATGCACGGCTTTACGCAGCACATTTTGCAAGACAAACCAGTAGATCAGCGAGCCCAAAGTGGCTACACCTAGCAGTACTAGCTTGAGCCAATAGTGAGCATTACTATTGTCAAAATATACATCGAGGGCAATGCCCGTCAAGGAAAAAATATAGAGTAAACCCAGCACGATACGCGTACGATTAAAGGCCTCCGTGGGATAGTCAATTTCCTCAGTTCGAAAAGGGCTGAAATTGACCGGGACCTCGGCTTCATTCATTTTGCCTCGATGCTGAGGAGTGAGACGTTTATGGAGATAAACTGTACTTCGCAGGTAGCCAAAAAAACTCTTAGAATTTTCGGCTGCTGCCTTGCTATTCGCTTTTAAGTTGAACCAAATCTTGAGGCGATTTGAAAAAAGAAAATCGGTAAACCAGAGATAATTCGGGGTAAACCAAACCACCACAATGGAGGCCGGGAAAAGCAGGAGCGTAAAAATTAATAGATTGAACGGGCTGTGCACCAATTCGATAAACAGGCTATCGAACTGATCCATCGAGCTCACGATGTAAACGATGATCAGAATCGAGATGGCCGGAGGATAAAAGTAGCGAGCATAGAGGCGTAGGAAAGATCCGATACGGCGTCCATAATCGTTTAAAAAATATTTAATCAAGGTTCCTACTCCCCAGAAAAGGGCGACCAGGCGACTGAGAATTGCCAAGATATATACTGCCGAAAACAACTGATTGCCTGTATAGTCTAGGTCCGGATCAGCGATGCGTCGCCTTAGAAAAACAAATAGGATGATATTAGTTACGGCCATCAGCCAAAACACCCATCCCCCTTTGCGCAAGCCGACAGGTCGGAGATAAATACGCCGGTAGAAGGCCGGTTCCTTTTTGGAAGTGACCGGGTCCATTTCGTACTTCCGTTCGATGCCCGAATAACGAA
Source organism: Bacteroidota bacterium (assembly GCA_039030655.1). Lineage (GTDB taxonomy): Bacteria > Bacteroidota > Bacteroidia > Chitinophagales > Saprospiraceae > Neolewinella. Next base: position 102,957 of record JBCCDS010000008.1, read on the forward strand.
AGCCGAATTGCATTTGGGCTAAAAGAAACGTGAGGAGCAGAATAAAGAGTAAGCCTAGCCACCAGCTCGCCCCCCAGTTATTAATCAGCGGAATAGCCCAGTCGGAGTCTTTGTCCAAAAGGTCAAGGATAGCAGTAATGAAGGGGCTGGTCGTAGCTGGTTTACTGATAAAAAATAGTGCAATAAACAGCACTAATGCGGACCAGATTATCGCTTGCTGCCCTGGCCTGCTTCGGTCGGCTATTCGCCAGCGAATCGGCGCATCCTCGTTAATGCAAAGCTCAGAGTTAGTAGCAGCATACTCAAATTCCTCTGCGTAGTTGGTGTTTTTCAGCATGTTTAAATACAATGGGTACTAGCCAAGTTAGGCCTAAATCCCCAAAACCTTAACATTTAGTGCTCACACTATGACTAAAATCAGGTATTTCTACCCGGAATCCGATTCAAGATCGACGGCGGTTTAACGAGAACGCGATCGGTATTTCACAGGCAAGACAATTTTATTTTTCGCTACGCTCAATTTTTTGGCGCGGATCACGCGGATCATCAGGATTAAAAACGGATGTTGGCTGCGCCAACTGGCTTTCGAACATTGCTACTGCAACTGAATAAGCCAGCTAGACAATAAGCTCGCTAGTAACCGAAATCAAAAGGAGCCTTTGGCGAATGCGAATCTGCCTAATCATGGTTCCACTTGCGGAGGGCGCTTCACCGGGCTAGCAACATCCAACTGACCTTAAGTTTATTGCTTCCTCTAAACAAGATCCGCGCCAAAAAAGTGTTGAATTACGATTGCGTTTAAAAAGCTTCCAGGAACGCCATTCAGGGATACGCAGCCCCTCGTATTTCGGATAGCGCTAATCGAATATCGCCCCCCCTAAGCTCGCTACTCAACATCCGTGTTCGATCCGTCCAATCCGCGCTCATCCGTGTCCCATTCCAAACGCTTCAGCGCGCCTGATCTGTACTCAGGTTTTTGCGCCTAATCCCGCATGAAAAACCACTTCCACATTTGCTTGAAGCTGCCTTTCTTTCCGTAGTTCAGAATGCCGACACGGTAAATCCGGCCACTGACCCACACCAGGCCGATAGCCGCCGCAATCAGGAGTAAAAGACTCAGTCCTACTTGCCAAAACGGAGGATCAAAAGGTAAGCGCGCCGGCATCACAATGGGGCTGAATAGCGGAAACAAGCTCGACCAAACCGCCATACTACTATTGGGCGCCCGTAAAGCAGCGATCATGATGTAGAACGCCAAAATGACCGGAATGGTGATCGGAATCGTCAGTGCTTGCCCTTCGCCCAGGTCATCACCCATCGCCGAGCCAACGGCGGCAAACAAGGCAGCGTACATGAAGTAGCCCCCCAAGAAGTAGATAAAGAAAGATGGAACGACCAGCCACCAGTTGACGGTCGCCAGTCCGGCCATCGCCTGATCGACAAACGCCTGAGCCTCGGCCTGATCCATGGCCGTTCCTTGCTGTTCAGCCATGGCTTGGGCACCTTCGGCATCAAAACCAAAGAGCAGCATAGCCAGAAAAAGCAAGGCGGGAATTAAAATAGCCCAGGCCAGGACCTGCGTAAGTCCGACTGCACCTACCCCAATAATCTTACCCAACATCAGCGTAAAGGGCCGCACACTGGAAACGACCACTTCTACAATTCGATTAGTTTTTTCTTCCATCACGGAGCGCATCACCATCATCCCGTATACGAAGACCGTGATGTACATAATGAAGCCCATGGCCGTACCGATAATGGCACCGACTTCGCCAGCGAAGCTGGTATCTTCTTCCTCTTCTTCTTCTCCAGCGGTCAGCGTACGGGAACCAATGCGCACATCTGTGTCCAGAGCGGCTAGCAGTTGCTCGTCCAGCTCAAAAGATTCCATTTTATAGGCGCGTAGTCCGCGCTCAATTCGGCGTTCCAGCACTTCCTGTAAGTCGATGGTCAGCTTCGCATCGCTGTAGAAAGTAGCCGAAAAATTAGCTTGTCGCGGGTTGTTGATCTCCGGTACTACCAGAATACCGCTGTAAGCATCTTCGCCTTCTCCCAGTTGTTGTTTCAACTCCTCCAGCGGGGCATCTTCCAAATTGAAATAGAGGCCCTGCTGATCGGCCAAGCTCCCTTCAAAAAGGTTGCCTTCGTCGATCACCGCGATGCGTTGTACCTCGTCGTTCTCGTAGGAGAAAATAAAGGTGACAATCACAAAAAAAAGTGCCAAACCCAGAGGTGTCAGCAAGGTAGCCAGGATGAAAGCCCGACGACGGACTCGCGTGATGTATTCACGCTTGATGACCAGCCATAGATTTTTCATAACGATCTAGCTAATTTGGGTTACCTGACGGATAAAGATGTCGTTGAGCGTAGGCAGTATCTCCTGGAAGATCTGAATCTCTACATTGTGCTTGATCAGGTAATGCAGTAGTGCATTAGAGTCCTGAGCCGGGTCCAACCCGATTTCTAACTCACCAGGCTTAGCCGTGGTGATATGGTACCGGTCGCCTAAATCGGTGGGCAATTCGCCCCGGTAGACGAGCTGGTAGCGGTGCTCCCGAAAATCCTGTCGAATTTGTGCCACCCTCCCTTCCAGGATATTACGGCCCTGGTTAATCAGCACGATATACTGGCAAATCTCTTCGACCTGCTCCATCCGGTGCGTGCTAAAAATGATACCGGTACCTTCGGCGCGCAGACGACGAATTTCTTCGCGCATCCGGCCCGTATTTACCGGATCTAGTCCACTAAAGGGCTCATCGAGAATCAACAGTCGGGGTTCATGAATAACGGTGGCGATAAACTGCACTTGCTGCTGCATGCCTTTACTCAGCTCCTCTACTTTTTTGCTCCATTGGTCAGCCAAGAGAAACTTCTCTAACCATTCTTTGGCGCGTTTAGTCGCCGTGGCCTTATCCAGCCCTTTTAGGCGGGCCAGATAGAGTAACTGCTCACCGACGTACATTTTCTTGTACAAGCCACGCTCTTCGGGCAAGTAGCCGATTTGGGTAGGGTGATAGCTATTGAGAGGTTGTCCCTCAAAATAAATCTGCCCGCTATCTGGCCGGGTAATGGTCGTGATCATCCGAATGAGACTGGTCTTGCCAGCACCGTTAGGACCGAGCAATCCCAGGATGGCATCAGGCGGCATCGAAAAGCTCACATCGTCTACGGCTATCTTAGGGCCGTACTCCTTGCGTACCTTTTCCACCCGAAGAATAGAAGCTGTCTCTGTATTAATTGGGGTCATAGCGCTACAAAAGTCCTAAAATTGTAGCGGATTAACCACATATCTCGACCAATGTCTCATTTCCAACTACCCTGGCGGGCCATAATCAATCCAGCGGCAGCTCGGGGACGGGCAAAAATACAGTGGATGAAGTGGTTGCCGCAACTACAGGCCAAGCTGCCCCAGCTGGAATGGGCCTTTTCCGAAGAACCTGGCCATGCCACTCAGTTGGCCAAAGAATGGGTCGGGGCCGGTTGTCGCTACTTGATCGCGGTGGGAGGAGACGGTACCCATCACGAAGTGGTAAATGGGCTGATCCAGGCCTTGGGGCCCGAAAGAGCCAAGGAGGTACTTTACAGTTTACTCCCCCTTGGGAGCGGTAACGACTGGATTCGCACTTACGGCCAAAAGCGGGGACTAACCAACTGGTTGCAACTGCTGGAACGGGGGCAGCCAAGTAAGCAAAATATCGGTCAGATTCAATATCGAGACAGTAATGGCCAAATAGCTTCTCGCTACTTTGCTAATGTAGCTGGCATGGCCTATGACGCTTTTGTGGTGCGTCAATCCGCCAAGCATCCCTTCAAACGCAAACTACTCTACCCCCTGCTGACCTTACTGCTCCTACACAAGTTCAAACCACCTCATTTACGCCTGGAATACGACCAAGAGCCCGCTCTTGAAACCCAGTTCTACACCATCAACCTGGGAATCGGCCGTTATTCAGGCGGCGGCATGCGGCTCGTGCCACAAGCAGAACCTGCCGCGGAAAGAATGGCTTTGACCTACGCTAAGAAATTGGCCATCCATCGCATCCTGCTCCACAGCTGGCGCTTCTACACCGGTAGTATCGGCCAGGTAAAAGAAGTCAGCTGTACCCACGCAAGCGCTGTAAAGGTCAGTGCTCCAAAAGATGCACAAAAACTGGAGATCGAAGCTGATGGCGAATGGTTAGGCTATGGTCCGGTGGAGGTAGTTGTACTTCCGCAGGTCTTACAGTTTCTAAAATTTTAATGCCTGTCTTAAATCAAAAATCAGCAATCAAGAATCGCCAATCATCTATCAAGCGTCCTTAATTTTCAAGAAACCGAAGGCGACAATTAACATCAGCAAGAAAAGCAACAATACTACGCCGAGGCCTAGTTGCAGCCCTGCCCAGTCCCCCAGCCAGGAGCTGCCAAATTCCAGGAGTTGTCCTTTCTGATAATCAGAGATATAGCCAATAGCAACCGGACCAATCAAAAAACCGGCATAACCGATTACACTGACCGTGCTGATACCGACTCCCGCCGGAATCCCAGGGTATTTGCCCGCTACGCTGTAGGCAATAGGTACGATATTGGACAATCCGATGCCCACCAGTAAAAAACCAAATGAAGATACTAACCAGTGCGGCACCAACAAACCCAGTAGTAAACCACTAAATGCAATAATGGCCCCTCCTCGCACCAGGATACGACTACCAAAGGTGGCCCGTGCCCAGTCGCCGCCGAAGCGCCCCATCATCATCGCACCAGAAAAGGTAGCCACTCCGATGGTGGCTACATTCTTCGTAGCTCCCGTCACTTCTTCTAAAAATAAAGACGTCCACTCCGACATCGCTCCTTCTCCTACCATACAGCAAAAGGCCACAAAGCCAATCAATAGCAAACCTGGTTGTAATTTCCAGCCACCAGGGCTTTTATCACCCGCTTTTCGCTGATGCGGATCTTCCAGTAATTGTTGCCCCGCCCAAATTAAACCCATTAATCCCACACTGCCCGCAATCAGCAAATGTGTGCGCAGGTCAATGTATAGACTACTAAACAGATAGGCTCCGCCAGCCCCTAGCAACATACCCGCACTAAAAATGGCGTGAAAAGAAGACATGATGGGCTTTTTTAAGCCGTCTTCGACGATAATAGCCTGGGCATTCATAGCAATATCCATAGAGCCGTTGCACATCCCCAGCAAAAAACCAATACCCATCATCAGTCCATAGCTTGGGCTGTGCAAAAGCAATAAAGTGGTGATCACGAAGCCTATTGAAGTCAATGCTGTAAGGCGTTGGCTGCCTACCCGTACAATAATGATTCCCGTAATTGGCATCGCCACTAAGGCGCCTACGGCAATACTGAGCAAGACCGTTGATAAGTCAGCATCGCTCATTTGATACATTTCCGTCAAACGAGGTAAACGACTGGCCCAACTGGCGTAAATGAAGCCGTTGATTGCAAAAATCAGTGCGACCGCCGTACGGGCAGTTTTTAATGGTTGTAGTTCTGCCATAATGAAGCAACAATAGGGCTTTTTATCCCTTCCCAGTATTTTTACCTTTGCAAAAATCGGAAAAATGCGTCTGCTCTTTCTTTCTCTTACTCTCCTCAGCGTGCTGGCCTGTAATCGCGGACCAGGTATGGCGCCTTCTGCTAACCCCATTACGGGGGCACATTCCAGTTTTATCCCCGCTGATTATGAACTGGTGTGGAACGACGAGTTTGATTACGAGGGGCTGCCCAGTAGTGAGCATTGGGGCTACCAAACGGGTGGTCACGGCTGGGGGAGAGAAGAGCTCCAACTCTATACCAAAGATCGCGAAGAAAATGCTCGGGTAGAAAATGACCATCTGATACTGACTACCCGCAGGGAACCCGTCGGAAGAAATCAATACACCAGTACCCGTTTGGTTAGTAAACATAAAGCTGAATTCACCTACGGCTTTTTTGACATTCGGGCTAAAATGCCCAGCGGTCGTGGGTTGTGGCCAACTATTTGGATGGTCGGAGATACTGTCACTCAGATTGGCTGGCCCAATGCCGGAGAGATTGATATCGCCGAGCACTACGGCCGCACACCCGATTCGGTCTATGCTGCGACGCAATCTGTTGCCGCCAACTGGACCAAAGGCACCGAAAGAAGTAGCGCCTTTTACCTGCCCAACGCCGCGACGGAATTCAACAATTACAGCCTCTACTGGGATCGTGATGAACTGATCTGGTACATCAACGGAGAAGAGTATCATCGCGAAGATCGACCCGAAACCTTCTCGACCAACAACTGGCCCTATCAGTGGCCATTTTACCTCGTCTTCAACATCACCGTGGGTGGCCTTGAGGGAGGTCCCGTAGACAACAGCATTTTCCCGGCAGAGATGCTAGTTGATTATGTCAGGGTCTATCAGAAGGCCATCTAAAAGATTGCCGTTACCTGAGCTCGACCAATGTGCACCGTAGGCGCCATGCCCGTTTGTCGGCCTTCGTAACTGAGGGTCAACTGCAGGTACTGACCCAGCTGGCGGGTAGCGTTGATGGTCCATAACCAGTTTTGGCCGACTTGTAGCCCGTTCAAAAGGGCAAAACCAACGGGACTGCGGGCATCTCCCTCCAGCTCAATATCTACGTAGCGTAGGCGCAGATCCAGCCAGCGGCGGAAATTGCCCGTTAGCTCCCATTCTGTGCGTTGGCTTTTTTCGTTGTTCCCCGTCAATAATTGGTTTTGCTCTTCTCCCAATTGCAGACTGCTCTTGAAGCGAAAATCCTGGCCAGGCTGCCAATCGACTTCCGGACCCAGGCTGTAAAAATTAATCTCAAAATCCTTGTTATTGAAAAACTCACTGTCGGCTGATCGCTGCCCAGTACGCCCGACAGCTTCCAGGCTTAAAGCAGCTACGGGCCGGTAGCGAAAGCGAGCTTCCCACTCTTGACGACGGCTGCTTTCAAAGCCCGTGGTGAGTACCTGCCTACGCCGTAAGTCATTCTGGCTAATCTGAAAATCGTACTTAGGGTGGTTGCGATTAAAGAACAGGGCTTGCCGGCTACCCGAGCTCAGGGAAACCAGGGCCGTATCACTGATATTGAGCTGCAGTGGATTCCAGCTTTGGATGCCTTCGGCCTGGCGGGTCTTCCGATCAATGGTAATACTGGCCTGTAGTTGCAAGCGTTTGACTAGCTTTTGCCAGCCTTTTGGATCAGACCAGAGGCGGCTTCCATCCCACTGCAGACTTTGATTAAGGCCAGCATTATCCGTCCGGATGAACTCATCGGTAAAAATGCTGACCCGTACGTAGTCAGCCTGATCGGCGAAGGGGGCAATTTCCATCTCGTTTTGCTGGATGCGGCCATCATTATTGTACAGCGAGTCTAGCCAGATGTATTGCCCCAGTCCGGGGCCCACGTAGAGGTATTGAAAATCTACGCGGGGCTCCTGACCACTACCCAAAGTGTAAGCCGTTTGGGAGCGCAAGCTATTTCCGAATAGGCGAGCCCGAATATCGATTCGCCCGAGGAAAGTCTGTCCTGGGGTTTGACCGACCAGCTCTCGTTCTTTCACACTGAGCCGGCGGTAGCTGAAATTACCGCCCAGTTGCAGTCGTTCGCTGCTGGTCAGGTTGCCGTTGAGTTCTAGTTCGTTGGCGCGAGTGACTTCTGAGAGCACCCCTTCCAGCCCTTGCCAGTCTATACGTTGCCGGGCTTCCAGACTAAAATCGAAGCGGCCTTCCGTAGGTAGACTAGCCAGTTCCAGACTATACTGCTTAAAGGCGAAAGAGGTTGGTGCGAGGCTATCCGTTTGTGCGATAAAGCGCTCACTGGTTTCGGCCTGAAAGCTGGCCCCTAACTGATAACGCGACCAGTTTTTGGATAACTGAAGCTGTGGTCGCCAAAAGCGCCCGTTTTCGGCGGTGGAGCCAGCTTGGGTAGGACCTGCGGAAGTACGATTCTCCAAAAGGCTAGCCCCCCCAGCTAAACGCCAGCCGGAACGCTCCAACTGCCCTTGCATCGCATGTCGCTGCCCCAGGTATACCGCCCGACGATCGAAACGGCTGTATTCATAATCAAGATTACCCCATTCTCTATGCTGCAAACCAAGACCGGCAATCACCAGCTGCTCCGTGCGCTGATCCAGATCACTTGCTCCCAGGCGATCCGACAAATTCCAGTTGCGTAAAAAATCAGGACTCCGGTAGGGGTTAATGCTGCGATAATTGGCCTCCACCCACTCCAGGCTAAAGCGAGGCGTCAGACTCCAGGCGGTACTATCGGCACCCAGCAAAAATTGCTGATGCGCATCCAGGCGGAGAGCCAAACCCTGATCGTCATCGCTGTCCAGGCTGGAAAAACGATTCAGGTCCTGGCTACTCTGTGCAGCTTCTACGCGCAGCGCTCCGCCTTCCGTCTTCAATGCCGTACCTACGGTCAGCAGGCGTTGTAATTCCGGAGCGACCAATTGGCTGAGCGGGGCAAAACGCCCCTGTGAGGCGCAGGTCACTGGATCGGGAGCAACGTAGCGGTACACCCGTTCATTAGCCAAAATGGTCGGATCGATCTCGTAATCTCCACCACCGGGCCCCAGATCCGAAAAGCGGGCTACGTAGAGCTCACCGGCGGTCTCGGTGGTGTAGCGCAAAAAGACGGTCCGTTCTCCCGAACAAGGAAGTAGCGTATCGACTAAAACATAAGTGGCCCGCTGATCACTGCGGCCTTCCAGCAACTCGATACTCGACACCAATGAGTCGCTGGGGCTGTCACCAGCTTCTGCCAGGCGGCGGCGCTGCTCGTCGGTCAGCAAAAGATCACCCGTTGCCGTTTTGGAATCCTGCTGGCTCAGTAAATTGGCGTAAACTGACCAGTTACCCTGTTCGTAGCGATTATCCAAGGCATAGAGCGTGCGCAGGTAGCGCTGGTCGGAAAATTCATATTCTGCCACAATTCGGCTATCGCGGGTAATCAGTCGGCGCGTAGTGAAGGTCAATTCGGCCAGATTGTAGTCAATGACGTAATCAGCATCCTGCCCGCGCTCCAGAAGCTCTCCATTAAGATAGATCCGTTCGGTACCGGCCAGCACGACTAAAAAACGTTGCTCACCATTACCCCGCAGTCGGTAGGGGCCCTGATTACCTTCGATCGGATCGATGGTCTGTCGCACAAACTGCCCCCGAGCTACGGCTATACTGGCGCGGGTTTCCAGTACACCGCCGTCTTGATTCGTCTCTGCCCCAGTAATACTACGCAAAGTGGCACCTTCCAGTTTTTTGAAATAGCGCATGAAGTACCCCTGTGGCTGGCGCAACTCGTAATCCCCAGCGGTCAGGCTAGTACGATCGCGGGCAAGCTGGATGAAGATGCGGTCAAATTCCCGTAACTGCTGCGTATTACCTTCTGGCTGGATAGGCAGACTTTCGTCGGTGATGGCAGCGAGCACCTGGATACCGTTGCCCAATTCTCCCTCCAGCTGCAGGTTGAAGGCAGAGTTGAGCACTAGGTCCTGCCGATTGCCAATGGAAATTCCTCGACTGAAACTGCCCCGGTAATTGACGCGGCCATCGCTATCAAAAATATCGGAGCGCTGGTAGGGATCATAACCGCCAATGAGCAGCCCGGCCTCATCTCTGACCAGGATGGAGCTATCCAATAATTGGCTGGTGGCCAGTAGATCGAAAGGCAGGACCCGATAACGCAGCCAGACCGAATCGCCCGGCATTTGCAACCAGCTCAGGTAGCGGCCGTGTAGCTGATATTGTTCTGGTGGAATTGGACTTCCGCTGGTGTTACGGATGCTCAGACTTCTCGGCACCACCGTCAAGGAATCCAAGAGCTGACCAGCGGGATTTACAGCGACTTTACGCTCACGCAGGCTGTTCCAGGGTGCATCCTGCGCCAGGGCAAGGGGCAGCCCAAAACCCAGGAAACCCAGCAAAAGGGTTGCCACTGTTCGGGTGAGCGTAAGAATCATCGCCAGTATAACGCAGAAAGCAGCGTGGCTATACGTCGGCTCTGGTCATTTTATCTCTTTAGGCAATTCGGCGTCAAAATTCCTGACGGTCGATCACTTTCCAGGGTGCCAGCTTGGCGAGGCTTAGACGAAACCCGATCCGATCTAACAAGCCTCCTCTTTCCGCTAGCCGATCCCGGATTTCCGGACTGGAGAACAGGGGTAAAAACACCCCCAATTGCCCCTTAAGTGCTGTCAAGGAGAACCCTCCAACCCATTGAAAGGCATCGACCTGCCCTTCCTGAATGGGGCTTAAGCCGTAGGTTCCGGCATCCAGGTAAACCCGCAATGGAAAACCCGCTGGAGCGAAAGGCAAATCGGTATCCAGGTTAAGGGCGACTACGTAGTCGTTACTGCGCCCGAAATTGAAAGCAGCACCAATAGGTGCACGCATACCTCCCTGGCGCAATTCCAGTTGTTGCTCATACCAGCCATCTTGCCCTCGTCCTAGGTAGTAATCGTCATAGCGGTAGTCTGCATTGGCGTTATCAACCAGTGCCAAACGAAAATCGTTGGTGGTATTGCGGTCACGGAAGTCATTCACGAGAAAGTAGCCTGCATATAGTCGCCATCGAATCATCTTGTCCTGTTCATACATGTAGCCTCCCCGCCAGTCTAGTTCTAATAATAAGCTGGGTTCGTCAAAGAGATCTTCTGCCGCTGCCGTACGATAGCTGAGGCGTAGCTGGTATTCGTTGGGATTAATCAAACGGCTTACCTTTCTGCGATAGCTCAGTTCCAGTAAATTATTCTGCAAGTTGCGATCGCCAGCGATCATGCCTAGGGTATCAAAGGTTGGCCGGTTCCGGTTGATGCCCAGGTAGTTTAAGGCCAGGCTGGAGCTTCGCTCCGTGATTGGCGGGTGAGCAAACTGCAACTCCAGACCCGCCGACAGTCGATGATAAGTATAAGCTTGCTCGCGAATCTCGCGATCACTAAATCGCTGCAAGGCCAGATGGCTGACAAGTTGACGGCTATTGACGGTAGGGCGTAAGATTCGGTAACGCAAGCCCAGCGCTCCGACCAGCTCACTACTACTTAATCCCAAAGCTGGGGCCAGCCCCCATTCAAAGGCTTTTGCCTCCAGGCTGCGGTTGTGCAGCGCCAGTCCTAACATCGCTCCATCATTGGCATTGAAGCCCAGCAATGGACTCCAAAACAACTGACGCACATCCGGCTGCTGCTGCGCGATGAAGGGCCTAAGGCGCAGCGGGCGCTCCTTGGCCATGGGCCGCTCTAGACCACCAGAACTCCAGATGTAGTTATCAAAAAAAGTAGTCAAATCTTTACCCAGACTACTCTCTAAACTTACTTTAAAATCTTCGGGCGTCGGATGCCGAAAAGCGTAGGTATTAAAGTAGTCCTGCATCGCTTGATCCAGGACCATGGTTCCTACCTCTCTTTCGAGTTCATCTAAGGCCAGTTGTGGCTTCGTGTAGGCTGAAATCCAGTAATTATTATAGCTCAGCTGCTCACTGGTCGTAGCCGGCGGCTGATCAATAGCTAAGCTAGCAGCGTACATATAACTCAACCAGTCATAATCCGTCTCTCCACCTGACTCGGGGTAGCGTTCCCGCATGTACCGGTACTCATAGTAAGAGTTGAGCCCTTCATCCATCCAGGCGTGGTCGCGTTCGTTGCTGCCCAGGACACCGTAGAACCAATTGTGGCCCACTTCATGCGTAATGACATCATCCAGACTTTCCTCGCTTCCTTCCATACCGATGAGCGTAATCATGGGATACTCCATCCCTCCCCCAGCAGAACGGGGAGACTGCGCGGCAGCTACCGATGGGTAAGGGTAGCTGCCCACTTGCTCAGAATAAAAGCGGGTGGCGGCTTTGAGGTACTCCATACTTTTACCCCACCAGGCAGCCTGTGTATCAGTAAAGAATGACCACACTTCTACGGCCTCCTCTTTTCCAGCCAGTGCCAGCGTATCGTATAAAACATGAAAGCGTTTGTCCGCAAACCAGGCGAAATCGTGCACATTTTCCGCCCGGTATTCCAAGCGCTTCGTTTCCGGAGCCGAAGGTGGAAAGGGAACCTCAACGTAAGAGGCGCTTAGGTTACTGGCCGTATCCAGCCAGTTGCGGGTAGCGCGGTCCAAGGCCAGTAAGCGTTCCCGTTCTGATGCAGTTTGTAGTAGTCCCGTACTGCCCACGATATAGTTTGCTGGCAACTCAATCTGTACGCGAAAATCGCCAAATTCACTGTAAAATTCCCCATTATCCAGATAGGACATCGGATGCCAACCATCCTGGTCATAGACCGCTGGTTTAGGATACCATTGAGTCATTTGATAACTCTCCCCTACCCGCCCCAGACGACTGAAGCTCTGCGGAATTTTCACGCGAAAGGGCGTAGTCAAGACTAACTGCTGGCCAGTTTGCAGCGGACTAGGCAACGCTACTTGGATGATATCAATAGCTCCCTCATAGTAGGTCCAATCGGTAGTCTGCCCGTCGACTTTTATCGACAAGCTGTCTAATCCACCTCGTTCGCTGGCCGTAGCAAAGTGAAAATCAGATTTTCCTTGCCGAAGTAGCTGTTGTGCCAGCGGCGTATTACCATTACTGTAAGCTTGTGGCCAAATATGAAGTAAGAGAAACTCCAGCGTTTCCGGACTATTGTTCGTGTAACGCAGACTTAAATCGCCCTGCAACTCGTGCCGCTCATCGTCTAATCGGACCTGGATATCATAACTTACTCCTTGCTGCCAGTCGGCTGCCCGAGTTTGAGCAGTTAGCTGGAATACCCAGCAAAGAAATATACCCCCCAAGCCAATACGGGAAAATACTACGGATAGATTACTGACTAAAAAGCGGTACATAAGTCATTGTCCTTTGCTGGTGAAATTACGACCTTTGCGCACTTATCTTTCTTGCCATGGCTAATCGTAACAAACTGCAAAAATTTGCGGAGCTCGCTACCTTCTCTAACGTTTACGAGAATTTTAATCCGCTTCAACCCAAACTGACGGCTGCTGGGGGTCATTTGGTAGACTTACGCGGGTCCTGGCGTTCCGAGCACTTCAAAAACGATCATCCACTGACGTTGGAGCTAGCCTGTGGTCGCGGCGAATACACCGTCGAGCTGGCCCGCCGCTACCCCCATCGCAACTTCATTGGGGTCGACGTTAAAGGTGCCCGTATCTGGCGCGGCGCTAAAGATGCCTTGGCAGAAGGTCTAGATAATGCCGCTTTCCTCCGCGGCAGGATTGAACCTATTGCCAGTTTCTTTGAGCCAGGTGAAGTCGATGAAATATGGATCACCTTCCCCGACCCTTTCCGCAAAAAAGGCAAAGCCAACCGTCGTTTGACCGCAGCTGGCTTTCTTAGAGAGTATCGCAAGATCCTTAAGCCCGGTGGCATCATCCACTTAAAAACGGATAGCCAGTTACTCTACAATTGGACGCTGGCTTACTTCGCCCACCAAGCAGCCGTTGAGGTCCTCTACCACGACAACGATATCTATAGCAAGCCACTCCCCCAGCCAGAGCTCGACATTCAAACTTACTACGAACGGATGCATCGTGATTTGGGAGAACCGATCACCTACATCCGCTTTCGTTTACACGAAGACATCCCCTTTGACTTCAGCCGAGGGTTAGTGGAGGAATAACAAAAGCCCGTCCCGCATTGCTGCGAGACGGGCTTTGTCATTTTCAATTGATGCCGATGGCATCAATTAATTAATCAATGATCATGCGGCGGGTAGCTGTACGATCACCCATGGTCAGGGTGTACATCAGCACGCCCTTGGCGCCGTTCAGATCACTAGCCTGTAGGTTCAACTGGTTGTAGCCAGCTGCTCCGTCGATTTCACGTACCAAGATCGTACGACCGATCGCGTCCTGTAGGAGTAGCGTGGCCGTACCGGCCTCTGG
>JBCCDS010000009.1:0-115962 GCA_039030655.1 Bacteroidota bacterium
GAAGAAAGGGTGATGTAGCCTTCACTTTCCGCAGGCTCGAAATCAGCTAGGTAGCGCTGATTGAGTTTTTCCAGTACTTCCTGGTCAATCTGATTGTTGCGGACCTTATTGAGCAAGTGGATAAAATCTTCGTCTGACTGACGGAAGATGTGCTTGAGTTGTACCACCATCGGACTGGCCTTCTGTAGCGCCAGACTACCAAAAAAATAGGGCGTTCGGTAGTGCTCCCGTAGCTGCCTCCAATCTTCAGGTTTTACCACTGGAGGAAGTTGATGTAAGTCTCCGATCATAAGTAGCTGTAGTCCGCCAAAAGATTGATCGTTAGCGCGCACACGCTGTAAAACCTGATCAATGGCGTCCAGTACATCGGCTCGCACCATAGAAATTTCATCAATGACCAGTAGGTCCAGACTTTTCAGCAGTTTGGTTTTTTTCGCCGAAAAGCGCCGTTTGGCCAGCTCGGCCCGTGCCAGGTCGGGGGTAAGCACGCCAAATGGGAGTTGAAAAAGACTATGTATCGTTACCCCTTTTGCATTAATGGCAGCTACACCGGTAGGAGCTACAATAGCCATCCGCTTATCAACCTGATCTTTGATGCGATGCAGGAAAGTCGTTTTCCCTGTACCTGCTTTTCCCGTCAGAAACAGATGCCGTTTAGTGCTACTGACGTATTCGAATGCCAGTTCCAGTTCAGGGTTGGTGACCATAGGAGGCAAAGATAGTCCGCGGACTTAGTATTCCTCATTTACCGCTTCCAGCAGCGCAACGGCAGCGCTCTTGGCTTGCTCCATGCCAGCATTGACATTCGCCATCAATATTTTTAGCCAGAACACCTTATTTTGAAACACATCGTCTTCCAGAATGGTAGCAACTCTTTGCAGCTCGTCGGGAGTGAGCTCCGACCCCTTGTTGCTGGGTAGATTATGGTGATACCAGGGCACGAGATCTTCGAGCAGATAATTGCCGTGCATATCTACCACCTTGCGTAGTAGGTTGTAGCGACCTTCGTGGAGGTCGATCGCCTGACTGATCAGCTCCGGATGGCGAATATTGCGATTTGAATTTTGGTAGGTCAGTTCATTGAAGGCGGTTCGCTGCAGCGGCAAAGGGGTAAAAGAAGAAACCTGCCACATCATGATATTAGCTTTCATCAGGCTATCCGGATCTCTGGCACCCTCCGACATTAAAAAGGCAACAAAACCATCCAGCATTTCTATCGATTGCTGGCCCATACCTAAGACCAAGGTGTCCTGCGCCAAGTCTTCCTTCAATTGCTGCATGACGCGCTGCTCATCGCCCCGAGCGATGCGATTTTCACGCCAATCATTAAGCAGCAGCGAGAGCATTATACCCGCCACTAGGATAAAGAGATCTCGAGCTAATGGCCTGAGGCGTTCAAGTAGGTTGTTCATAGTCGCAATAGCTTTGTTCGTGCGGTGCTAGTTAGTAAGCGGCTTCTAGTTGTAGCAAAATATTCTTGGCCGAATGCTTGGCGTACTCCAGGGCTCCCAGATTATTGACGATCAAAACAACGACCCAGTCCGCTCTGTTTTTAAATCGGGGATTATCTAAAAAAATCTCGATGTTTCGCGTTTCCTCTTCATCGGGAGTGGTATCGATTAAGTAGGGTGCAAAATCATTCGTGTAGGGGATGAAGTCCGAAACCAGGTAATCGGTAAATAAGCGCTCGATTTCTTTGAGGGTAGCATAATCTCCCCGATGCAAACTATTGGCAGCAGCGACTAAGTCTCCGCGACGGATGTTGGAACTCTGCCCAGAGTAGGCCAGTTCCTGTAGGGCGGTTTGTTGGGGCGCAAAGGGATGAAAGCTGGCCAACTGAACGGCGGCGAGATAACGTTCGTAGGGGGCCTGTTCAAGATCGCGCCATACATCGTCTAAGGTCAGGATTTCTTCCAGGGTAGTAATAGAATTATTCAGCTCCGTGGTGTCCCGGCCAATATCGCTGATCAATTGCTGCATAATGCGCTGCTCTTCCGCTTTTGCCCGTTGGTTATTCCTCAGTTCATTTAGGATAAGCGAAAGCATAATCCCCGTGATGAGAATAAAGAGATCGCGAGCCAGTGGGCGCAGTCGTTGCCAGATTTTGTTCATGTCTGAAATATATGTACTTCCGCAGGTATTACGGCCCTAAGTTTGTACAGTACTATTTTTTGAGGAGCTTTTAAATCTGCTGAGGACTTCAGTCCGAAAAGCATCCGCTGTACATCTAAATTACACCAGCCTCAAGCGCAAGAATTTTCCATCTCATAGCTCCCTTAAATAGCACTTTGAAAACACCGTTTCGCCAGAAACATCCGCGCGAAATCTGCGCATGATCGGCCTTATCTACGCCCTAAAAAGCGCCGCAGGCGAACAATGGGCTGAACACGAATCCTTACTCGCCGGATATTCGTAGTACGAGCTGCGCTTACACCTGCGGAAGTACAAATAAAAACCCACTTTTCCCAGCTTCAGATTACTAGGTTTTGCGCCAAAAAATGCGTATTTTTGTAGTTATGGATAATACCAAACCGACGCCGCAAAATTCAGGCTATAATGCCTCAAATATTACGGCACTCGAAGGGCTGGAAGCCGTCCGGAAACGTCCCGGAATGTACATTGGAGGAACGGATACCAAAGGCCTGCACCACCTGGTCTGGGAAGTGGTCGATAACTCCATTGACGAGCACCTGGCTGGCTACTGTAGCCGCATTGATATGATCATCCATCCGGATAACTCGATCAGTGTCACGGATGATGGCCGCGGTATCCCCGTCGGCAAGCACGAGAAGCTGGGCAAATCCGCCCTCGAAGTGGTCATGACCGTACTGCACGCCGGTGGTAAGTTTGATAAAGACACCTACAAAGTTTCCGGTGGTCTGCACGGGGTCGGTGTATCCTGTGTGAATGCCCTGTCTAGCTATCTGAAAGCGGAAGTTAAGCGCGACGGCAAGATTTACGTGCAGGAATACAGCGAAGGTAAACCCCAGAATGAAGTACACGTAGTAGGCGATGCCGAGATCACCGGTACCACCATCCTCTTCAAGCCGGATGCTACGATTTTTGATGAGCTGACCTACAAGTACGAAACGCTAGCGCACCGACTACAAGAGCTGGCCTTCCTGAACTCTGGCCTCTACCTCAGCATCACCGATGAGCGGAAGAAAGACGAAGAAGGTAAATTCCACTACGAGGAGTTCTACAGCGAAGGTGGCTTACGTGAATTCGTGCAGTACCTCGACGAAGGCAAGCCCGATCTGATCGATGAGCCCATTTACGTCAAAACCAAAGAGGATAACGTAGAAGTGGAGGTGGCCATCCAGTACAATACGACCTACTCGGAAAACATCTACAGCTTCGTCAATAACATCAGCACGCGCGAAGGAGGTACCCACGTCAATGGTTTCCGCCGCGCCATCAACCGCCTCTTTACCAAGTATGGTGAAGAGAACGGGATGTTTAAGAAGCTCAAGTTCAAAGTATCGGGAGAGGACTTTCGCGAAGGCCTCACAGCAGTCGTTTCGGTGAAGGTACCGGAGCCCCAGTTCAAAGGCCAGACCAAAGGAGAATTGGGCAACAGCGAAGTGACGGGTATCGTTAGCCGGGCCGTGGGCGAAAGCATCGGCCACTGGCTGGAGGAGCATCCCCTGCAAGCCCGTAAAATTGTCGATAAAGTAATCCTGGCCGCTACCGCTCGCCACGCCGCGCGTAAAGCCCGGGAAATGGTACAGCGCAAAAACGTGCTGACTGGCGGTGGACTGCCGGGTAAACTGGCCGATTGCTCCAGCAAAAGCCCCGACGATAGCGAAATCTACCTGGTAGAGGGAGACTCGGCCGGCGGAACCGCCAAACAAGGACGCGACCGCACTTTCCAGGCCATCCTGCCACTGCGCGGTAAGATCCTTAACGTAGAAAAAGCCATGGAGCACAAGATCTACGAGAATGAGGAGATCAAGAATATGTTCACGGCCCTGGGTGTACGTATCGAAGAAAACGAGGAAGGCGTTCGGGTGCTCAACCTGGAAAAACTGCGCTACCACAAGATCATCATCATGTGTGATGCCGACGTAGACGGTAGCCACATCGTTACCCTGATCCTGACCTTCTTCTTCCGCTACATGTTTGAGCTGGTCAACTCCGGCTACGTCTACATCGCCCAGCCACCTCTCTATCGGGTGTCGAAAGGCAAGCAATTTCAGTACTGCTGGGACGAAGACGAGCGCCGTGAAGCCATCTCTCGCTTTTCTAAAGGCGACAATGACAGCGGCGTGAAAATCCAGCGCTACAAGGGCTTGGGCGAGATGAACGCCGAACAACTCTGGGAAACCACCATGGACCCCGCTACACGCATGCTACAACAGGTCACCATCGACGAGCTGAGCGAAGCCGATCGCGTCTTCTCTATGCTGATGGGCGACGAGGTGCCACCGCGTCGCGCCTTCATCGAGGCTAATGCGAAGTATGCGAAGGTGGATGTGTAACGGATTTTGAAAGGATCATCTACTAAGCATGCTTTCTCCCGGAAAGAACGACTAAAGTCCGCCAAGACTATAGAAAGCCTCTTCGGCCCCGCCGCCCGGCGGGTCAAGGCCTACCCCCTGCAATTCATCTTCCGCGAGCTTGAAAATGGCCACGGGAATAGTCCCATTCAGGTCAGCTTCAGCGTGCCTAAAAGACGGTTTCGCAAAGCCGTACAGCGCAATCACTACAAGCGGTGGATGCGCGAAGCCTACCGGATGCAGCAGGCGTCGCTACCCCTGGATAAATCCGGGCAGTCACCGCAGATTGCGCTGATGATTATGCTCGCTGGCCCGCCTCCCGCCACCTTCCGGGAGATGATGAAAGCCATGCAAAAAGGCTTAGGTCGCCTAGGTCGGGAGATCGAGTAAGCCGCTGGAGAATAGTCCTCACTGGAAGATAAATTAGCGATATGACCAAACCATTAAGCCGATCTATGCTTTCTTTAGGGTATGCAGAAGCTCCTACTCTCTTTAGTCTTTTTGGTCAGTTTAGCTAATGGCTTGCAAGCCCAACTAACTTTATTGCTAGAACGCAGTGGGCAGGATCAATCCGAACGCCGCTTTGAAGGGGATCAACTTCGTTATCGCCTGGCGGGAGATAGATTGTGGCGAGAAGGAGCTATCCAAGAAATGCGACCCGATATCAATTCGCTGGTCATCAATGATCGCTACGTTAAGCTGTCGGATATTGAGCAATTAGACCTGGGCAACGCCCGGTTTCTTTACGCCGGCGGACTTGGCCTGCAGACTTTTGGCGTGGGCTGGGGCTTCTTTGCGCTGGTCGGCTACGCTACGGATGGGAATAGTGAAACTTCCATTAGTGGAGCTGACTTAATGGTAGCTGGTACGGCCTTCGTTACGGGCTTCATCATCAGCAAATTGGCGCGACGCCGATTTAAAGTCAATCGCAATCGCCGACTGCGGATCGTAGACTTGACCTTTTAGTTTACCCTAGGTACACTATTAGAGAAAAGCAGCTCCCTCTCCTTCGGAGAGGGCGGGGGGAGAGGCTAAAAAATCCCATTTACCCAGTAGTGTCTACCTTAAGCCAATGCAAAAGATCAATATTTCCGAAAAGCTAAGTTTGTTTTCTGATCACTGGTCGCCCAAAGTGATCGGAGAAGTGAGTGGACACGAAGTGAAATTGGCCAAAATTGCTGGCGACTTCGTCTGGCACGATCACGCTGAAGAAGACGAGCTATTCTACATTCTGCAGGGTACCCTCTACATCGATTTTCGCGACCGCACTGAAGAGTTGCAAGCCGGAGATATGCTCATCGTTCCTGCTGGCGTAGAGCACCGCCCCCGCACGAAAGACGGCATGGAAGTTCACCTCATGCTAGTGGAGCCAGCTAAAATCAAGCACACGGGAGATGTAGAGCACGAGCTGACCGTACACGAAAACGAAAAAATTTGATTTATCACAAAACCACTACAGATAGCGGAATACCGAATAAAAGTAGAGGACAAGGGTTTCCTACACCTCGATCTATTCTATCCTCTAGCTTATCCCAATGAGTCGTTGATTGACCAAATTTAGAACTACAAAAGACACTAGACCAAGCTTCTGCGAAGCTAGTTCCTGACTCTAGTTTTTTGTTGATATTTTTTCTCTGTCCTCTTGAGGGCTCATAGAAAGGTCTTAGGTCTTCTAATGAAGAAAAACTGTGGTCTATTGCAAATTGCCTTATTAGTTCAAAGATTCCGTTCTGAAAGCTTTTACCTCGTGTGATAATTACACCTATCGAAATAGCACCATCTGAATGAAGTTGCCTGAAATTTTGTAAGTCTCTATCAAAAAAAGGGTCTTTATTATTCCATTCAATTTCGAGGGCGATTATGCCACTATCAAACCACTTGACATGGTCAATTTCGTGTGATATCGCTTGTTTAGCTTCACCATCAACAAGCTTTTGTAAACTAAAATTATGATTTGGCCAGTCGAGACCCTTTAACTTGGCCTCCATTCTTTGGACAACAGGAGTTTTTCCACCTCCACCAGAAACTAATTCCTCAATAGGTATACTGACTTGGCTAAGTGTTTCACATATCTCGCTTAGGGCACCGCTAAAATCAGCTTCTATAATTGCTTGTGCATGTTGCTCGGCTCTAAAATCGAATTCTCTATTAATTAAATCGTCTAGCATTAAATCTTCGGTTGATAATAATATTTGATCCGAAGTTACAGAATAAGTTTAGTTTGTTTGCTGCCAGTATTCACTTGAGAATGATTTGCATAAGTATCCCAATCTGGAGTGTAATGCTCATCTGCTTGGTTCCCCCAACAATCCCATCCATCCATTTTTCCTCTAGAAAACATCTCTAATCTTGGACCCCAGCTGCAATCTTCAATAATTTGATATTGTTGATCAGGTTTACGACTGTGTTCTCGTTTTCGGGAGGCAATTAAGTTGGCTTGAGACCGACCCGGCGCGAGGGTTCTAACTTTTTTCCCCCTTACACCAAAAAGCAAAACTTCGGTTACGTTTCGAAAGTAGAACCCAACTCCTCTTCTATCTGGCCCACCGTCTTTCCTGATTTTATACCAAATAATATTCGTCTTGTATTTAAAACCCCAAGCTTTTAATACTTCAAGCCCTTCTGGAAGTAATGCGTTTGGAACCCACAGGTACAGATGGCAACGCTCGTCAGATGCAGCTTCGACTGGAATATCCATAATGTCATGGAGTGGCATAGTCGGATACCTATTTAGACGCTTATGCTCTGGTGCTACTTTTCCTGTTCTGTTTTGAAATTGCCAAGGTGGATCAGCCAAAATGGTAGAGTACTTTTTCCCATCGGTAAAAGAGAGAAAATCGTGGTTCACTTCTAGATTGGGCATAAAGTAAAATGAATTTGACTGTGTAAATGACTTCTAAAAAAGCAAGTTACAAAAAGAGGTGGTTTTTTCAAACAAAAAAGATCTAAATCAGCCTTCGTCCTTTTTCTTACCGAAGAGGGTCCTCGACCAAAACTCTCGTCGACGGTCTTCGCGATCCTGTCGCCTTTCAATGCGGCGTAATTCTCGCTCCAGGCGCTCCAGATAATGCTCGGCCGACTCATTGCGCCGCCGGGGTTTGCGATTCATCAGCGATTCCAGGTCTTGTGGCGTAATCTCTCGGGCCAGCAAGCTACTATCGTAGCCGATGATGGGCAGTTCGTCAAGGTAGTCGGGGCATTGTAGCAGGGCGGTGGTCATTTCATCCAGTGCCGGAAAGCTACCACCGCGATAGTGGCGCAGCGAGCGTTCCTGGGCTGCTTGCCGCATAAAATTGCCCCAGATGGGAAGGGCCGTTTCGGTAGCGGATCCTCGCCGCAGACTACGAAAGTGTACGGCCGGATAGGAAGCTCCAACCCAACTGCTCACCACTAGTTTAGGATTGTAGCCGACGAACCAACCATCACTTTGATCCTGGGTGGTGCCGGTCTTTCCCGCCAGAGCGCCGCCAAGTCCGTAGCGACTTCGCAAGCGGCCCGCTGTTCCGCTATTCACCACGCCGGCTAGTAAGAAGGTCGTCAGGGTCGCTGTTTTTTCATCCAGCACCTGTTCAAAATCATTGCGCAGGTCTGGCCGCTCGAAAAGGGCGACAGTATCGCCATTGGGCGTCTCGATCCGGTCCAGATAGTGCAGTCGTTGCGGCAGTCGCCCACCGTTGGCAAAAGCACTATAAACCTGGTTCATCTCCAGCAGGTTGGCCTCGGCGGTACCCAGCGCCAAGCTAGGAATAGGAGAAACGCCCTGCTCGATGCCAAATCGATTGACCATCTGTTCAACGGTGTCCAGCCCAACGCGAACCGCAATATTAACGGCCACGGTATTTATACTCTTGGAAAGTCCACCGCGCATCGAATACACCCCTTCGTATTGGCCGTTGGGGTTGCGGGGGTCGTAACCATTGTAATCCTCGTAAGTGAAGCGCTCGGCTGGTGTATACTCACAAGGCAGCATGCCCCGCTCCAACGCCGTAGCGTAGACTAGCGGTTTAATCGTAGAGCCGATTTGTCTTCGGGATTTCACGTGGTCGTAGGGCGCAAAGCGGTGATTGATGCCGCCGACCCAGGCCCGGACCAATCCCGTTTGCGGCTCAGAGGCCAGCAGGCCTGCGTGTAGTAGTACAAAATAATGGCGCAAACTATCGATGGAACGCATGGTCGTGTCAACTCCTCCACCTTGCTGCCAGTCAAAGATGGTCATGGGATGGGACTTCCGCAGGTCTTCCAGTATAGCTTCATCGGCCAGTCCCACGTCGGCTCGATTTTGGTAAGCCTGGCTATTGCGGACATAAGTCAGGAATTCTTCTTCCCAGGGCGCTTCGCGGGCCGAGGCCCAGTCACGGGCCAGATTGTCTTGTAGGCGGGGCATTTCCTCCGCTACAGCCTTTTCAGCCATTTCCTGTAGGCGGCTGTCGATCGTAGTGAAGACGCGCAGTCCGTCCCGGTACAAATCGTAGGAGGAGCCGTCCGACCTGCGGAAGTCCAAAAGAATAGCCTCCAATTCCAGCCGCAGGTGGTCGCGGAAGTAGGTGGCCAGCCCTTGGTTTTCAGATTCTGGCCGATAGTCGAGCTCTAGTTCCAGTGCCTGTAGACTATCGCATTCGATTTGAGTCAGAAAATTGTTGTCTTTCATCAACCGCAGTACCAGGTCACGGCGGCGGGTAGAGGCCTCCGGGTGAAGGCGCGGGTTATAGGAGGTGTTAGCTTTGAGCAAGCCGACCAGTACCGCAGCTTGCTCGGCTGCTAGATTAGCGGCATCCAGGTTGAAAAATCGCCGTGCAGCTACCTGAATACCGAAGACGTTTTCGCCGAAAGGGACGGTATTGAGGTAAAGTTGGAGCAATTGATCTTTATCGTAAACAGATTCTAAACGTGCCGCGATGGCCATCTCCCGCAATTTGTTTTTGACCATGCTCATTTGTCGATAGCTGTGCCGTGGGTAGAGATTTTTAGCGAGTTGTTGACTGAGGGTACTACCGCCACCTCCAGAGCGATCGCGCCGGATGATGGAGCGCCACAGCACTCGGCCTAGGGCGCGCAGGTCTACGCCCTGGTGCTCAAAAAAGCGGGCATCTTCGGTAGCGATTAAGCCTTGAATGACGTAGGGCGAAATGGAGTCAAGTGGTACACTGGTGCGGTTTTCGATAAAATACTTACCGAGTAAAACACCGTCGGCGGAGTAGACCTCGGCGGCTTGATCATTCTCGATTGCTTGTAGCGCCTCGAGACTAGGGAGCTCACCGTACCAGCCGATCCGAGTGCCCATCCACATCAGACCGACGAACAGGACCAGGAATAAAAAAGGCCCACCCAGCCCCAGTAGCGCCAACTTCCAACGAGGCTGACTTTGCGTCCAGCGGACAATACGATCAAGGATTTGACGGCTAAGTTTACCGCTTTTTTCCAACCAGGATTTAATCAATTCTTGCATGCTGTTGGGGCACCTTTTGACCAGGCCACGAGCTAAAACGCTAAAACCCGTACTTTTGGTGGCTAAAAATCAGAAAAAATCAATGGACCAGAAACGCTTTGGACTATTGGCAGGACTGCTCCTGCTCGCACTAATTGGGGCAATTATTTGGGGCCTTCGTCAAAAATCGCAATTGGCGGCAGTCAGCGCTGAACGAGCAGCCATCGATCAGGAATTGGGGCAGATGACTCTGATGCGTGATGGTTTGGCCAATCAGGTAGATAGCTTGTCAGCCGCCTACGAACGCGCCGCTCAGGATAATGAAGCCTTAGCGGGTAGTCTGGTGGACACCCAAGAGCAACTCGAAGCCGCCCGCCGGAGCCTGGCACAGGTAAGGGCAGATAAAGAAGAGACCGTCCGCTCCGCTTATAACATCCGGGTACAAATAGATGACCTGCTGAGGGTACGTGCCCAATTGGAGGATCAGATTACCGACATTCAGGCAGAGAATGATTCCTTGCGCAGGCGTAACGTTGCCCTACGAAACGAATTGAGCGGAACCCGAAACGACCGCGATGCCCTAGCCCGACTCAACGAAAGCATGCAACGGGAAATTGAGGCTTTGACGCTGGATAACTTCAAAGCGACGGCCTTTCAGGTGGAAGCACAACGTGGAAATAACGACCGCTTGACGAGTCGCGGCCGCCGTACGCGTCGCATTAAGGTTGAATTTGATCTGGCCGATGTGCCCGCTGAATACCAGGGCGTTCGCACCCTTTATCTGGTGATTACCGACGGAGCGGGCACCCCGATTCCGACTGAGAGCCCGATTACTGCTACCGCAACGGTCAATGGTGCTACGATGAATCTACGTGCCCAGGAAGCGCGTGATTATAATATTGAATCTAGCCAGCGGATCACCTTCACCCACGAGCTGGATAGTCGCCTGGATGCCGGCTATTACCGGGCGCAGGTCTTCACGGATATTGGATTATTGGGGGCGTCAAGTTTTCATTTAGATTGAGGCGTTTTTTTGCATAAACGTATAAATACGTTTTTACAAAAGCTGCCTTCCACAATTATTCTAACTTTGCCCCGTACGTAAACGACCCCTACATGGTGTTTTTAGAGTTTGAACAACCACTGGAGAAACTGTACGAGCAGCTCGAAAAAATCAAGCAAGTTGATGAAGAGGGCCTCGTAGATATGACGGAGACCCTGCAGGAGCTGGAAAATCGCATCAAACAGACCCGTAAAGAGATTTACAGCAATCTCACCGGTTGGCAAAGAGTACAATTATCCCGCCATCCAGAGCGTCCCTATACCCTCTACTACATCGAGCAGATGTGCCGCAAGTTCGTAGAGCTACACGGCGACCGTAATTTCGGTGACGATAAAGCCATCGTGGGAGGGATCGGCAAAATGGACGGCCAGGCCGTCGTTTTTGTTGGGCATCAGAAAGGGGTCAACACCAAAATGCGGCAATATCGCAACTTTGGTATGGCCAACCCCGAAGGCTACCGCAAAGCTCTGCGGCTGATGAAAATGGCCGAGCGCTTTAATTATCCGGTCGTCTGTCTGATTGATACACCTGGTGCATTCCCAGGTTTGGAAGCTGAGGAGCGAGGCCAGGCGGAGGCCATTGCGCGCAATTTGATCGAAATGGCTCAGTTGCGCGTACCCATCATCTGCGTTGTAATTGGTGAAGGAGCTAGTGGTGGTGCGATTGGTATCGGACTGGGCGATCACGTGGCCATGCTGGAAAACACCTGGTACTCGGTGATTTCCCCCGAGAGCTGTTCCAGTATTCTCTGGCGCAGCTGGGATCATAAAGAAACGGCGGCTGAAGCCCTCAAGCTGACTGCAGAGCATATGCTGGACTTTGGCATCATCGATGAAATCATCAAAGAGCCCGTCGGAGGAGCCCACAATGCCCCAGAAGAGATGGTCAAACGCCTAAAACGGCAGATCAAAAAGGCCTTGACTCAGCTACAAACAATGGACCCAGATGAGCGCATTGCTGCTCGCATTGAAAAGTACACTAGGATTGGCCAATATCAGGAAACTGACCAACTGGCCTGAAAAAGTGGATAATTGCCCCTAAATTTCAGTTTTAAGACCACTATTACACAACCAGAAGGTCGTTTATCGGCGTTTCTGTTGAAATAGAGAGTTCTACATACCAAATTTCCTGATAGCAGTCCTCCCCCTTCGGTTATCAGGATAAAGCTTTTTGAAATGAGTTGGATCACCTCTGTCAAGCGGTGGAAGTTTCGACGTGAACTAGAGCAGCTGCTCAGTACTCAGCAACCACATCAGTCGCAGGCCCATAATTTGCTCACCGTAAAACGACTATGTGTCTTGTTCCCGGCGGATGCTTCTAAGGATCGCCGACGACTGGATACTTTCAAAAGTGAGCGCAGAAAAGAAGGCTTGCGTACCGAGCTTTTTGGCTTTGTCAATGAGCGTTCGGCTCCGGAAGGCGGCAGCTTTCCACTGTATTCTAAAGCAGATCTGAATTGGTACGGCACACCAAAAGAAGAAATGCGCAAGCGCTTTACGGAAAAGTATTGTGATGCGCTACTTGTACTGGGAAAGCCAGATCATGAGCTGTTCAATTTCCTGGCTCAGCTCAAAAACTGTGGCCTAAGAGTAGGCCCCTTTAGTGAGGCCGCCGATAACCCCTTCGACGTGCTTTATGACCCAGGTACTGGGGGCGACCTCAGCGAACAATTAAAAACGGTTACGACCATCTTCCAAATCGCCAATGCACCAGCTACTGTCACCGTTTAGCGGAACCGGCGTTGCCTTAGTTACTCCTTTCACATCTATTGGGGCAGTAGATTTCGATGCTTTAGGTCGAATAATCGATTACGTCATTGAGGGTGGTGTCGATTATATCGTTTCCTTGGGAACCACCGGTGAAGCGGTAACCCTTAATGCTGCGGAATGTCGCCAAGTATTAGATTTCACCTTAGAGCGTACCGAAAATAAGCGACCGGTCGTAGTCGGGCATTTTGGTGATAATAATACTGCAGCCCTAGTACAACGGGTCAAAAACTTCGATTGTACCGGCCTCGCGGGTATCATGTCGAGTAGCCCCGCTTATAATAAGCCTACTCAAGAAGGTATTTATCAGCATTTTCTGGCGCTTGCTGAAGCGACTACGCTACCGATCATTATCTACAATGTCCCGGGACGGACCAGTAGCAATGTGTTGCCGGAAACCACCCTGCGTTTAGCTGAGACCAGCTCGCAGTTCGCAGCAGTAAAAGAAGCTAGTGGTCGCCTCGAACAAGTCACCGAAATTATCCGCCACTGCCCCGATCACTTTGCCTTGCTGAGTGGAGATGACCCCACCGCCCTACCTTCTATCGCAGCAGGAGCACAAGGCAGTATCAGTGTGATTGCGAACGCTTATCCCTGGCAGTGGTCGCGGATGGTCAGAGCTGCACTTGATCATGACTTTACCCTGGCGCAGGAACTTAATTTTCAACTTTGGGATCTGCACCATTGGCTATACCTCGAAGGAAACCCCACAGGAGTTAAGGCGGCTATGGCAGAATTGGATTTATGCTTACCAAATTTACGTCTTCCCTTAGTAGAGCTGTCGGAGGAAAGTAAAAAGGAACTGCTTCGACGAATGCAACAAGTACCAGAAGTACGTCAGCTCAGATAAAAGCTTTTTCTTTGCGATCCCAACTTATGATTCCTGCAGTTGTTAACTGCAGGAGTAAAAAATGGTAGGGTAGCCAGTAGTCAGTCTACATTATAGCGTGCTCTACCATTTCTTTCACACAGACCAGCTATTCCACATTAGTATGCAGTACGATCTCGTCATTATTGGTTCAGGCCCCGGGGGCTACGTAGCGGCTATCCGTGCCGGTCAAATGGGTATGAAAACAGCAATCATTGAGCGCTATAACAGCCTTGGTGGCACCTGTCTGAACGTAGGTTGCATTCCTAGTAAAGCACTATTGGATAGCTCTGAGCATTACCATAATGCTCACGAGAAATTCAGCGATCACGGTATTCAGCTAAAAAATCTTGCGGTAGACATGCCGCGTATGATCGAACGCAAAAACGAAGTCGTTGATGTAACAGTTAAAGGGGTTGAGTTTTTGATGAAAAAGAATAAGGTCGATGTCTACAACGGACACGGCACCTTTACTGGCCCTAACACTATTGAGGTTGCTCTGAATGACGGGGGCACTACTAGTCTGGAAGCCAAGAACGCAATCATCGCTACGGGCTCTAAACCCATCACACCGGCGATGTTTAACTACGATAAGAAGCGCGTAATTACCAGCACGGAGGCGCTTAATATACAGAAGGTACCCAAGCGGATGGTGATCATCGGTGGTGGAGTGATCGGCCTCGAACTAGGTAGTGTCTACGCCCGCCTGGGAACGGAAGTAGAAGTGGTCGAATTCCAAGATCGGATCATCGCCGGGATGGACAAAGACTGTAGCAAAGAGCTGATGCGCGCCTTGAAAAAAATAGGCATGAAATTTCACCTCAAGCATAAGGTTACGGGCGTTAAAGCGACGAGTCGCTCCACAACCGTCACCGTAGAGCCCAAAGCGGGTGGAGACGCCTTTGAATTAAAAGCGGATTACTGCCTAGTCGCCATTGGCCGTCGCCCCTACACCGACAATTTAGGACTAGATAAAGCTGGTGTTCAGCTGGATGATCGTGGTCGGGTTACCGTTGATGACCACCTGCGTACCAACGTCAGTCACATCTACGCTATAGGAGATGTCGTACGCGGCGCCATGCTCGCCCACAAAGCCGAAGAAGAGGGCATTTTTGTCGTAGAAACCATCGCCGGTCAGAAGCCGCATGTAGATTATAACCTGATTCCTGGCGTGGTTTATACCTGGCCGGAGGTAGCAGCAGTAGGCCAAACTGAAGAGCAGCTCAAAGAAGCGGGTGTGCCCTATAAGTCCGGCAAATTCCCCTATAAAGCCTTAGGACGTGCTCGGGCCAGCACCGATACGGAAGGCATGGTTAAGGTCTTAAGCCATGCTGATACTGACGAGATTTTAGGTGTTCACATGGTGGGCGCGCGCGCCGCTGATATGATCGCTGAAGCCGTCGCTCTGATGGAGTTCCGTGCCAGCGCCGAAGACGCTGCTCGAATGAGCCATGCACACCCAACTTATACCGAAGCCTTTAAAGAGGCAGCCTTGGCGGCAACTGACAATCGGGCCTTACACATCTAAGGATATGATAGCCTCTGCTCAACTCCCCTATTTCATCAAGCCCTCAACGGCCTTAAGTGTTGATGAAAAACGGCAAGCTTATGCTGTTGCCCAGCAAGCAATTGTTGCGACGCTCGGCAATGAACAAGACCCACTGGTCAAGATGGTTACGGTCAACAGCTTGCTCAAAACCTACCTCCCTTATTATTTCTGGGCGGGCTTTTACCTGGTCCGTAACGGCCGCTTGATCGTTGGTCCCTACCAGGGTACTTTAGGCTGTTTGTACATCGACTTTGGCCGAGGCGTCTGTGGTACTGCGGCCCAAACGCGTAAGACCCAAATCGTTGAGGATGTACACGAACTAACTCCCGGCATCGAACACATCGCCTGCGATCCCAATAGCCGCTCAGAAATTGTCGTTCCAGTCTTCAATCAAAAGCGGGAATTGATTGCCGTTTTTGATGTAGACAGTACCTTGCCCGCTTCTTTTGATGAGGTTGATCAGGCGGCCTTGGAGAATTTGCTGCATGTGCTATTTAGTTCTTGAATTCCCCCTTTTACATTTAGGGCATGAAGAACATTTAGTTTTTCGATTATTTTGATGCTGATTTTGATGCTGATTTTGATGCTGATTTTGATGCTCCTTTGGCCCCATTTGTCCAAGTCTCCTCCATGCTCAGTCTATCCACTAACTTCTTCTGCCCAGCAACTTAAAATTATCGCACTAAGCTGTAACCCCATCTACTGTTCCTTACTACAAGGACTAAAGACCTAAATTCTACCCAAAAAATGTGCGGACGCTACTCCATAGTCATTGATCTCGAAAAGCTGCAGCAGCAGTTTGGTGAGGCGCTACAGCTACCAGCTGGCCATAGCTCATTGCCCGTAAACTACAATGTAGCTCCTACCCAAAACGGGTTGGTCCTGACGGATCAACAACCGGATCAGTTATCGCTGTTTCGTTGGGGACTGGTACCTTTTTGGGCGAAAGATCTGAAGATCGGAGCGCGTATGATCAATGCCCGTTCCGAAGGCATTGAAAGCAAACCCTCCTTCCGTAAGGCTATTCGCGAGCGCCGCTGTTTAGTCATTGCCGACAGTTTTTACGAGTGGCAACGGAGGGGTAAAGACAAGCAGCCGTACCGCATTTTGCCGGCGGATGGGCGTCTGTTGGTTATGGCGGGCCTTTGGGAACGCTGGTACGGCCCAGATCGAGATGCAGAGCCCGTTCATAGCTTTACCATCATAACGGGGGCTCCAAATGCTGAAATGCAACCGCTTCATGATCGTATGCCGATGCTGTTGCAGGAAAGTAGTCAGCAGTCTGCCTGGTTGGATGGAGGATTAGCACTTCCGCAGGTCCTATCCTTGCTGCAAACTCCACCAGATGGACTGCTTCGTGCTTATCCTGTCGGGAAATCAGTAGGCAATGTTCGGAATAACAACCCTGATCTACACCACCCTGTAGCCAATTGAAGTAAAGCAGTTTTCGCCGATATATGCAGATCAAGATGGCCCCGAATCTGCGTCATCTGCGTTCTAAAAAGTGCCGTAGGCGAGTCATAAAGGGTTTTGGTAAATATTGTCCGTTGTCTCGGTGAATGGAAAGTAGTTCGATCAACTCACCTCATTATTCCCTCTAGCTGCTGTGTACCTCTTTAAAGCGCAGCTGAAGCCTACTGTTATCACAATTGTGATAAATCTGTTATAACTTTCGTACAACCAATTGTCCTTCTAGATCGTATGTAAGGATGTCAAAACTGTCGCAGGGCAGACTCAAAACGAATCCTTTTATCTTTGTGCTATGGCAGATTCACAATCCTTCTGGTTTCTAGAGAATATTGATTTAGAGCACCTCTTCTGCCCCAGTAAGGTCGGAGAAGGACGCCTGGATCGAAAAACACATCTGGATTTTGCAGCTAACTCCTATATCTATCTACCAGAAGAGCCTGCCCAACATATCTATCTGATCAACCAGGGACGCATCAAGATTGGGACCTACGGCGAGGATGGTCGGGAGATCACCAAAGCCATTTTGGGCCCCGGTGAAGTGTTTGGAGAAATGGCCCTGATCGGCCAAGATCAACGCCGTGACTTTGCCTACGCCCTCGAAGAAGTCGGCCTTTGTACTTTAGAACGAGCGGATCTGTCCGAGATGCTCCGCGAGCGCTCTGATCTCCAACTGTTCTTCATGCGCCTGATCGGTAATCGTACGATCCGACTGGAACAGCGCCTGGAAAACTTGGTCTTCAAAAGCAGCCGTACCCGTATCGTTGAGTTCCTACACGGTATGGCCGAAGATAAAGGCCGTCCCGTGGGCTACGAGCGGGAAGTCCGCCAAATGCTCACGCATAAAGAAATCGCCGACCTGACCGCTACCAGCCGCCAAACGGTCAATGCTGTGATGAACGACTTGCGCAAGAAAAATATCATCTCCTTCAACCGCCGCCGGATGCTGGTCAGAGATTTGGAGGCGCTGAAAGCAGAGTCTGCGTGATGTCTCGCTCCGCTTGGGTGATGATTCGCGCCTTTCGGCGAAGGTGATTTACTCCCTGTGGTCGTAGTAATAACTCGCCTTCCCGGCTCGCGTGATTTGCAGCCTAAAGGGCGTAGTTGTTTTTTTGATCTTCAAGTTTCTACTACCCGATGAGGAGAGGAAAAACTGCTCTTTTTTTAGAGCAATTGGTGCAATGGATTTTTGGAATGGCCTTTGTAGCTGTGGCGGCTTTATTCCTTTGGGGTGGTATTACTTTCTTTAGCGAAAGTCCAAAAAATGATAGCAAGCCTATAGGTAGGATTATTCAATTCGGGCTCTTTTGTTTACTACCTACGGTAATAATCGGCCGAATAATGATAAGGGATATTACACAGCATGGACAGCTTTCAGATACCTTTTTCGTGCTTTCAAGCATTTACATAATCTGGGCATTGCTCTATTTGCTAGTTATGGGAGCTGGAACGGTAGGCTTACCTTTAGACTAATTACTTCCTATAATTCCCCGCGACCGCAGGGAGCTAATCACACTCGGCGTAGCCGAGTAATCACCACTCCCAAAGGGAGTTACTCACGCTCGCGAGGCGAGTTGTCACTGCAACAGAGGAGCTAATCACGTGAGCGCAGGGAGCCACTACCGCTCCTTCATCGCCCGATCCAAAGCTCGCTTATTCTCCCGGTTCTTAATCGACTCTCGCTTGTCGTGGGTTTTCTTACCCTGGGCCAGAGCAATCTCTATTTTAGCAAAGGCGCGCTCGTTGAGAAATAGCTTGATGGGAACGATGGTTAGCCCCTTGGCCTTGATCTTTTTCTGGAGGCGTTCAAGCTCCCGCTTCTTCAACAGCAGCTTGCGCTCGCGTCGCTCCTCGTGGTTAAACTGATTGCCGTGCTTATAATGGGCAATGAACATAGAGCGCAGGAACAATTCGCCATCTTTGAACTGGCAGTAAGCATCGCTCAGGTTGACATTACCCGCCCGGATACTTTTTATCTCGGTGCCAGTCAGCATAATTCCAGCGGTATAAGTATCGATGAAATGATACTCGTACCTGGCGCGACGATTTTCAATATTGATAGCGGGTTGGGACATGCCTGATGTTGTATTTACGGATATTTGGATTTATCCAAATATCCGTAAATACAACCGGACGATTCCTTGCAAAGTTGCGTCTAAGCCAGAGCTTATTACTCATAAATCCTCCTCAATTTATCCAGCAAGGCTTCGTACATCTGTGGCCTACGTGCTTCCAGCGTAGATTTTGCCGCTTGGGCTACGTCCAGGTGTAAATCCCAACTAGCGCAGGG
The DNA here is from genome assembly GCA_039030655.1 of Bacteroidota bacterium. GTDB lineage: Bacteria > Bacteroidota > Bacteroidia > Chitinophagales > Saprospiraceae > Neolewinella. The sequence goes on from JBCCDS010000009.1 coordinate 18,928, forward strand.
GTCCTGGTAATTCCAGGCTAGCTCCCCGGCATCGTCGGTATAAAAATTGGGATGTTCACGGGGAAAGGGTCGAATAAAGCGCCCTGCCCAACTGCCCTTGCCGGGATCGTCAAAAGTGTTGTCGGGATCTATGAGGTAGAGTACCGTCGGGGTATCTCCTACCCGGAAGTAGCGCGCCCAGGGCTGATTTTCCGTAACTTCGATCAGGTGCTCTCCCAGTACGCCATAATTGGCCAGACTATCCCACATCTGTTTGGGTTCGGGGCCAGTGAACATACCTGCGTAAGTCCAATTCAACTCTACCCACCATAGATCCTGAAAACGTTGATCGTAGAAAATGGAGTCTCTACCAAAGCCATTCCAGTTGTATTGTTCACAAGCTTGCTCGGCCTTTGGCCAACTAGGCGGCAAGTGGGGATTATCTTTTTCTAGCATCAGCCCCGTTCCAATGGTCAATAACCTGATATTATAGGCCAATTCGGGCACAGTGCGCAGCGCATCTCCGAAACGGCGCATATTGCCCCATACCAGTACGTACAATGGAGAGCTGGTATCGGCTGCGGCCGCCTGGAAAAGAGCTTCTGCTGCCAAGTAATCTGGCGCAATCAACGAACGTATAGCCGTCGGCTCAGGGTAGGCCAGCGCTTGGAGGTTTTGCTGCTGGTAGTCTTCTGCATAAGCATTGACCGCTAAGGAACAGGCTTGGTAACCTTGCGCTGACCAGCGGTCGGGTACAATACCTTCAATCTTTAGCTCATTGGCATACCAAAGCAAATGAACCAGGGATTGCCGATCGTCAGGGTCGCCATCGTCAATGTTGATGTCGGTGAAAATGAAAACCCGCGGTTTAGAACGGTGTTCCTCAGTCTCCGTAGGTGCTAGCCTTTCCTGGCAAGCCAACAGACTTAGACCGCAGGCGAGACTGCCGAATAAAAATTTCAAGGCGTTCTGATGCATTACTAAAGCTTTGCCAACTAAAGTAAAAAAAAGACCTGGAGAGCATGCTAAGTTTAGTTGGTAACTAGCTTCTCAAGCAGAGAGATTACCGATTAGCCTGCAAGGCATAAATCGCAAAAGAACCTAACCAGTGACCGCCTTCGTAAGCATCATCTACCAGGTTGGGTAAGGAGTAATTGACGTGCTGATTAGCGATTGCTACTAGATGCCCATAGCGGGGGTACTGCTTCGCCAAACTATAAAATACCCAGGCACGGCTGAAATTGAGCCCATCCAGATGGACAAGTTTACCGTCGGTGCGATCCCGGACTTCGCCAACTGCAAGCTCAAAATCTGGATTTACTATTTCAGGCACAAAAGCTGCTAACCAGGCGTGAAACTCTTGGGCGGGTAGCACTCTGCGCATAATGTCTACTTCTTCCAGAATAGGGGAAAGGAAGTCATAACCACTCGGTTCGTAGGCAAAACTGGCATCGACGTCTTTTTGGAAAAAATCGCGGGCTCGTTCGGCAATGAGGTGCTTTAAGCTGCTGTCGCCAGTACTCTGGGCGTAATCCCAGGCAAAACTCAGGCCAAAGGCGGTATTAGGATGCTCTCCGGTGCGGATGGGGTAGACCAATTTGGGTAAATAATCATGATAGCGCTGGACAATCAGATCGCTTAATGGCTGTAGATTGGCTGCCAGTGCAGGAGCTATGGGGTCTTGCCAATCATTGAGTGCCTTTTGGAGTTGTAATAACCAGGCCCAGCCGTAGGTGCGTTCGTAGGAGGTCGCTAATGGCCCTAGGAAATAGGCTACTTCTGCGGTGATATTTTCTGCACTCAGGCGCTCAGTCAGTTTTTGCTTTGCCACTTCTGCCCGATTCAGATCAGGGAACTGAGTGAGTAGGGCTACCAGCGACCAGTGACCGTGGACCGCCGAATGCCAATCGAAACAACCAAAGAAGGCGGGATGTAAGCGCGAAGGCGTATCAAGGTCTTTGGCACTACCAATGACTTGCCCCAGCTTGTTGGGAAACTCTTGTTCGATACAAGCGAGTGGGAGCTCGGCTAAATTGTTCGCAGCGCCAAGATCTAGGGTGATAGGATCGATAGTAGGGAGAGTGCTTGAAGCCCGTTCCGAGCTAACACCTGCGGAAGTACTCATCTCCTCAGAAGAATTACAAGCGAACAACAGGGAAAGGAAAACAATAGTCAGATACTTCATGAAAAGAGGTTTGTTTCCGCGCTGGTTAACCAGCGCGGAAACAAACATAAAACTTAATCTCTTTCCTCCTCCAATTCAATTTCGAGGGGACGCTTCTCTACTTCCATTTCTGGGCCAATACTTTCCATCAGGAAGTCGGTCATTTTCTGGTAGAGGTGTAGGCGGGTCGGGCCGCCGTAAATGCCGTGATTGCGATTGGGGTAGAAGTAGGTATCAAACTGCTTATTGGCCATGATCAGGGCATGAGCCATTTCGGCTGTGTGTTGAAAGTGCACATTGTCATCCCCCATGCCGTGCACGAGCAGGTAGTCACCTTCCAGCTGGTCAGCGAAATAAATGGGCGAATTATCGCGGTAACCACTTTCGTTTTCAGCCAGTGTACGCATGTAGCGTTCGGTGTAGATGGAATCGTACCACTTCCAGCTGGTAACGGGCGCCACGGCAATGGCCGTAGAGAAGACATCAGCTCCTTTCAGGATACAGAGGCTACTCATATACCCCCCGTAGCTCCAGCCAAAAATGCCAATGCGATCTTCGTCGATGTAGTCGAGGGAACCAAGGTAGCGAGCAGCTTCAATTTGGTCCATGGTCTCGTACTTACCCAACTCGAGGTAGGTCATTTTTTTAAACTCTTCCCCGCGGGCACCAGTACCCCGATTATCTACACAAGCCACGACAAAGCCTTGCTGCACCAGCATTTGGAACCACCAGTAGTTTTGGCCACGCCAACTGTCGCGAACCTGCTGACTGCCTGGGCCACCATAAACGAACATCAGGACTGGATGCTCTCTGCCTTCCCCCATATTCTCCGGCTTGATCATGTACCCATTTAAGGTGACATCTTCCGAGGTAGTAAAATCGAAGAACTCAACGGGCTGTACACCTACTCTCGCTTGTTTTTCGGCAAGCTGGGCATTGGTGATGATCTCCCTTATACTGCTGCCTGCACGATCGCGCACGGTCACCGTCAAGGGTTGGTTAATGGTCGAATGGCGGTGCACGAAATAGTCGAACGTACTACTGAAGGTGGCACTATTACTGCCTCGATCTCCGGCAATGGCACGGGGTAAATCTTTACCGTCTAAGCTCTTGGTATACACCTCGCGCTGCATAGGATCCCGCATGGCTGCTTGGAAATAGATGCTGCCATTTTCCTCATCTACGCCATAAAAGTTGGTGACCTCCCATTCTCCACTGGTCAATTGCACCAGGTTTTGGTTGCGCTTGTTCCCCAGATAGATGTGGTTGTAGCCGCTTTGCTCTGACGTCCAGATAAACTGGCGACCATCTTCCAGGAAGGTCAAATTGTCGTGGATGTCGACGTAGTATTCACTTTCTTCTTCCAGTAGGGTGCTGACGGAACCACGATTCCGCGGACCAAATTCATGCAGCAGTAACTCTAATTTATTCTGGTGGCGATTCATACGGTAAACGACCAACTCGTTGTCTTGGGTGGTCCAGGTGATACGCGGAATGTAGTGCCACTCCTGCTCGGGGCTGTCATTGACACTCATCACCTCTTTGGTCTCTGCGGTAGCCAGCTCGTAGGTATGAATGCTGACTTGACTATTAGCTTCACCCACTTTGGGGTACTTGAAGGTGATGTAGTCCGGATAGAGGTTGTCGTGATAGTTAGCAAAAGTAAACTCGGGCACTTCAGTTTCGTCAAAGCGGTAAAAAGCGATATAGCTGCCATTGGGCGACCAGTGGAAGCCACGATGAAAGCTGAATTCCTCCTCATACACCCAATCTGTGGCACCGTTGATGATGCTATTGTTCTCTCCGTCGGAAGTAATGGCTTTCACATCACCACTGGCCAGGTCTTTGACGTATAAGTTATTGGCGTGCACAAAGGCTACTTTGGTCGCATCGGGGCTTAGACTTGCCAGGCGGTGCTTGGCTTCGGGATAAACCGGCGTCAGGGTCTCTGACTTTATATCGTAGATGAAGTAATAGCCACGCGAAGAGTGCCGGTAGATAGATTCGTTGGCGGTGCTAATGATTAGCTGTTCTTCATCAGCACTGAATTCGTAGTCCTCAATCTGTCCGGTCCAGCCATTCTCGGCCGGCAAGGCATCGCCACGTAAAAGGACCTGCGTACGTGCTCCAGTTTCTAAATCGTACTCTACAATCTGGTTGCGTTCCAGACGTGTGTAGTGGCGCCCATCGAGGCGGAAGTTGAATCCGGCAACATTCTCGCCGAAGAACTCGTAGGTTCCCCAAATTTGCTCCAGCGAAATTTGAGCCTGCAAGGAAGGCAGACATAGAATCAGCACGACTACGGAAAAAGCGAAGTTTTTCATTCTCTTGGTTTGGTTAGAATTGATGATCGACTATTTGACGAACGGAGCGGCTCGATATTAACGATCTCGATAAATATCCACAAATCCAATCATCAAATACATCCAATCATCGACATTGGCATAAAGTTAGTAGCTATCTTACAAACGCTATGTCACAACGTTTGCTCATTCTACGAATGACCAATCAGGCTATTTTCTTTAATCGGAAGGAAAAACTGGATTGGTCAGCGACCAATTTTCCTAAGAAAGCGGCGAGTTTTCGGGAACAAGAACCCGTCTACTGGCTGGTGAATATGCTGGACTATGTGTATCAATCGGGAAGACTGAAGGTCGAAGTACTGGAATACGAACTAACGGATGAGGAGCTGGAGGGATTCCTTGAGCAAAAGATGAAAAAACCGGTTCGTAAACTAAAATTCCTCCCCCTAGATCGTGATTTGCTGCGCGCGCAGTTGAGTTACTTCAGCCCTGTAGACCTAGAGCCGATTTTTGAACCGCAAGTCCTGCAAGAAGCTGCCGAAGAATTGTCCTGGCAATTGCCCCAATCACCGGATAATAGCCCGGCTCCGCCGCCTGAGCCAATTCCGATTCGTCGCTCTATACAGTTCAATGTACAGTTGAGTAGTCTGGAATTTAGATTGGGAGAGGTGGTCGGTACAACCCATATTGATCCCTTTCCCGAGCCGGTTTCTTTTCGCATCAACAATGAATTCGTCATTCCCGAGTTCGAACATATTAAAGGCTATTTTATCAAGCTTTTAAAACGAAAGACGGCAGAAATCGAGGCGGACTTACTGATCGATGGGGAAGCCGTAGAACTCTTTCGAGCTAAATCACCACAGGTTGCGGCAATTAATCAAGAGATGTTGCAGTTGGTGCGTCAACGACGGGTCAGGGAATTACTTAAACCCAATTTCGTCACCGATCCCGACAAAAGCTTATTCACCCCCGATGATCTCTTCGAGAGTTTAAGCAGTGAAGCATTAGGTCGGATGCTGACGGCCGATGGCGAGGATGCGATCATGCGAGAGGTTTTTTCTATGCGTAAGGCCCGTAACCAACAACACCTGGCCTGGTTAGCCAGCAGCTTGCACGAGCCTTCCGAACCGATTCGATACACCCTGCGGCCTCAATTTGGGTTTCTGTTTTTTACCGAAGGCGAGTCCTATAGTCACTTTATCTGGGAGCTATTGAATTCCCACGCTACCTACATCTGGAGCTTTGATCGCCTGGCTCATTCCCCTAAGCAGCAGTACCGCCGCTTGGAAAAAGAGATCGCTAAAATTGGGCAGCATGGCCGGATGTTGTATCGGCGGACGGACCAGGAGACCTTTCTCTTTACGACTGTCCGCCACCAGAGTGTAAGTTCTAAATTAGTGAATGGCTTTCCACGCTGGCGCAATAAGTTATTAGAACAGCTCATCTAGTATCTTCGCCCCATGGATTCACTGACCCAAATCGTACTTGGTGCCGCAGTTGGCGAAGCTGTTCTTGGTAGAAAACTTGGCAACCGGGCTATGTTATGGGGAGGAATCGCTGGGACCATCCCTGATTTGGACGTAGCAGCCAACTTCGCAACCGATACCATCAGTGCACTGGTATACCACCGGGCCTTTACCCATAGCTTGGCTTTTGCGGTTTTAGGCACACCTATTCTGGCCTTTGCTACCCATCGCCTCTACGGTGGAGGCCCCTCGGATAAACGGCGACGAAACTGGCAACTCGCGGCCTTAACCTTTGCCTTCTTTCTCCTGCTGTTAATCGGTTCCTATGCAATGCCACTGGAAGTTTTTGCACTTCCGCAGGTCTGTCTCTTAATTACGGCTATTGTGGTGGCGATCTATGCTTTTGTAGCTGCTCGAGAGGGCTGGCGCAAACAGCCCAGTAAAGCAGAGCAAGTCAGCCCGCAGGCTTGGATGTTACTCTTTTTCGCTGCCATTATCACCCACCCTTTACTGGATTGCTGTACCCTTTACGGTACGCAGCTCTTAGAGCCTTTTACCAATTTCCGGGTAGCCTGGAGTACCATTGCCGTAGCGGACCCTTTCTACACTTTACCTTTTCTGGCTTTTCTTTGGCTGGCTGCTCGCCGAGCTCGTGCCTCCAGCGCCCGGCGCTCACTCAACAATGCCGGTTTGTGGATCAGTTCCACCTACCTCCTCCTTACTTTCGCCCACTTCATTTGGGTAGGTAAAATACTAGACCATAGCCTCGAAGCACAGCAAGTTCCTCACGAACGCTGTATCCACGGCCCCGTCATTCTCAGTAACTTCCTCTGGAATGCAACCGCTCAGGGACCAGCCGATGACTATTACTTCAGCGATTACTCCATCTTTGACCAAGAACGAGTCTTTCAACCCTTTAGCCCCATTGCCGGTAATCACCATTTGATTGCCGACTTGGAAGCAGAACGAGAAATACGTCTGATCCGCTACTTCACCAAAGACTACTTAGGAGTTTTACCGCTATCTGATGGCCGCTTACAGCTTAATGACCTACGCTACGGTTATTTCGGTGATGATCCGCAGGATACCAGCGCCTACCTCTTCCATTGGGTCATAGACCCTAGCGAACGCCCCTTACAAGTACTTCAGGAAACTGGACCACCAGAAGGTGGCGCGAGCGATGTATTTAGAGCGCTTTGGGAGCGGGTGAAGGGAATTTAAGGTGCTGTTGAGCGCAAGGACCTCACTTCATTGTCTGACTAAGACTAGCCTTTAAAATTTGGGTGTTTTTATTTCCGCACTTGCGAAAGTCACATAGGCGGCCTAATTTTATGTAACCAGTTACATAAAATTCTTGCCATGACCTATCTCTACACCTCCGCGGGTCCGAAATCGATTGGTACCCGTTTGCGTCAACTGAGCGAACAGCTCACGGGTGCTGCCCATGACTTGTACACGACTTATGGGGTTAACATTGAGCCTAAATGGTGGCCCATCTTTTACTGTCTTAGTGAAAACAATTGGAATCAGGTAGGAGAGCTAGCTGAAAAAATCGGATATTCTCACGTTGCCGTCAGCCGCACGGTCAAGGAAATGGCCAAAGCTGGACTGGTCAGGACACGGGCTTCTGCTTCCGATGGGCGGGTTACGGAAGTCAGCCTAACGGTTAAGGGCCGAGATTTGATTCATACCATTCAGCCGCAGTACGAAGATATAAGTGCTGCCATTTCCCAACTGGATGCAGAGACGGGCACCTCTTTATGGTCAGCACTGGCGGCCTGGGAAGATGCCCTGCATAAACGCTCCTTTACGGGGCGTGTACGAGATCAACGCCATTTGCGGCGCTCGGCAGGTATTGATATTGTCGATTATACCCCCAAGTATCGGGAGGCTTTTAAGACGCTTAACACAGAATGGATTGATGGTTTTTTTGTCATGGAGCAACACGATTACGAAATGCTGGACGGTGCGGAATCCTATATCCTTGGCCGTGGCGGACATATCTTCATGGCCTTACTTGATGGTGAAGCTGTTGGGACCTGTGCCTTGCAAAAATTGCACCAATCGCCTTACGACTTTGAATTAACTAAAATGGGTGTCACGCCCAAAGTACAGGGCCGTAGCATCGGCTATCGATTATCCCTTGCGATCATCGAAAAGGCCCGCGAATTAGGGGGCAAAACCCTCTATCTCGAAAGCAATACTAAACTGGAGCCTGCCATACGCATGTACCGCCAACTGGGCTTCCAAGAACTGGATTTTACGTCTAGCCCCTACGCACGGGCCAATATTCAGATGGTGTTAGAACTTTAGGCTGTTTCACACAAAGCGCGCAACGATTTTGCGCAACGGACGCAAAGTATGCTATCATAGTCCTTCAGATCTGCCCTCCTCCGAAGAGGTGTGGCATCAATTTCACGCCTATGTCTTTCCATCAATTCTATGAAAAGGGTCACCAGCTTGTAGAGCATGTGTTCTCTGATCAGGAGATTGGAGAAATACTTAAAGCCCTCGACACGGCAGGAGTAGCCAAGGCGTTTGGCGTTCGAGAAATCCTGTTTAATCATCCTGAATTACGTGAAAAGGTCTTTACTAAAAGCCTGAATGCTCTGATTAGCAAGGTCCTGCCTGATGGTAAGTATTTAATCAAGTCGATCTATTTCGATAAACCACCTCATGCCAATTGGATCGTCAACTGGCACCAGGATCTTACCATCAATATTAAGAATAAAAAAGAACAGCCTGGCTATAAAAACTGGCGGGTTAATCAGGATAGGGTTGTCGTTCAGCCAGCTATTCAGCTATTGGAAAATATTGTAACCATCAGAATCCATTTAGATGATTGTAATGCGCAAAACGGCGCTTTACGGATCATCGAAGACTCTCACCGGAAGGGAGTAATTCCCATCAAGGATTGGATAAAGAATCAGGAGGGACAGGAATTGGTATGCGAGGCGCCAAAAGGAAGTGTATTATTAATGAGGCCTCTTTTGCTCCATGCCTCTCGCAGAACCGAAAACGCCACCCAAAGACGCGTATTATATCTTGAATTTACCGATCAAGATCTACCTGATGGCTTAGATTGGAAGGAGTCGGTACCGCTAAAGTCTTGACTCTTGCATCCAGCAGGCGAGCGAAGCGACGCTAATCCTGAGTCTAAAAAGTCTCGCAGCCGCAGGCGATCTCGTTTCTCGTAGCGCAGCGGTCTCGTCTCTATTAACGGATCTCCACCCCTTGCGCCGCGTTCACAAACAGCACATTTCCTACTCCTTCGTAGCCGGCAAAAAGTTGCTTGCCTAGCTTTTTGATGGCTTTGTCCTGGAAGCCGACGATAACCAGGTCGGCATCTCCGGATTTTTTGGCAATGATGCTGTGCGAGTCGGTATCATCCCGCCGGCAGATGACCTCGATGTTCTGCTTGGAAATGGGCAGTTGCCCGGTATCGACCAGGGCGTACAACTGCTGGCGGCCTTCGTCCAGTTTGGATTCTTCAAAGACTGCGTACAGTTTGATTTCAGCTCCCACCCAGTCCTGATGCCCCAGCAGGATATAGCCCAGCAAGATCATCAGGTTGGCGTTTTCGTAGTCGGAGCGTTCCAGCCAGATATGAATTTGTCGTTGGTGACCAAAGCCCCGCTCGGAGACGCCCAGAATGCCCAGATGAAAGTCAACGGCATTGATCAGGCTAAAGTTATCGATGATATCATCCAAACCTTCCTGGTCCTGCTTGGAAAATTCCAACAAGAGTAGGTTGTTCTCCGTACCGGCAATTCCTGGAAACTGAACAATTTGGGCAATGGCAGAGGTGTAACTCGGCGAGACAATGGTGTCTACATATATGCGACTATTGGTCGCCTCCGCCATCTTGATGATGCGTTGTTTATTGGCCGCGGATTCCTCGTGACTCTGGTGACTGAGATAACCATCAATGTAGTGGATATAAGTGCCAAAGCCGTACTTCTGAGAAATCCAGCGCAGGAGATTAAAAACCCCGATGCGATTAAAAGTTTGGTTGGAGGCAGCGACGGCAGAAGGACGCCAACCAGACTTTTCTTCCTTGTCCGCCTTTTGGAGGAAAATCTGTAAGCGACGACTGAACTGGAAAATTACGCCCTGGAAGATTAAGGCCAGACTCCGCTTGTCAGGATTGGAGTACGAGATGAAAGCGTAGAGCAAAGAAATCAAAATCAATGCCGTAGCAGCGTAACCACTATTCATGAAAAACATCAATCCAAAACAGGCAATGGCACCGAAGAGCGAGATGTACCACTTCGAACGAAAGCGAGGCCGGTAGGAAGGGTCAGAAGCAAAGTGATTTAGGAAGCTGATCAGACAAAGCGAACCGTAAGTGACCATGAAAAACATCGAGATGATCTCGGCCACACTATCCAGCGCGCCCATCATGATAAAGACCGCGGCAATGGCTACGGTCACCAGGCTGGCATTGTAGGGCTCGGATTGCTTGCCCTTGCCGCGCGACAGCCAGAAATTGAGCCGTGGAGCCGGAAAAATCCGGTCGCCGGCAATTGCTTGCAGCGTGCGGGGAGCGACTAAAATGGATCCTAATGCTGAGGAAATAGTAGCGGCCGCTAGCCCTAGTGGGATGATCCACCAGCCTTGCCAAGCAATATCAGCCATAACGAGGCGGCTGGTATCTGCCAGAGCTTCTGGCGGCGCAGATGCCGATAGTTTGAAGGCCATCAGGATATAGACTACCATGCCGCCAATCGTCGCCGCTAGGGTTCCCAGTGGAATGGAACGACCCGGATCTTTTAGGTCGCCCGAGAGACCTACCCCAGCTGTCATACCCGTAAAGGCCGGGAAAATGATAGCGAACACGGTGAAAAAACCAAGTTGTAGGGGCATATCCGCTGGTTCCGGATTAGCTGGCGGGGCAGGACGCATACTTTGAGTAGGTACACTTCCGCGGGTCGAAGCCTGGGCGCTATCGTTAGCCAAACCCAGGCTATCTTCTACTAAAACATAGGTGTCGAGTTCCAGCGCAGCATTAGTTTTGGTGATGCTGGCATCTACTTCGACGAGCGTGGACTCCTCACCCGCTACAGTATTAAACCACTGGATCCCCTCATTTTCTTTAGCATAGTCGGTACCACCTAAGAAAAAAGCGATCAAGGCTAAACCCAGAGTCGCTACTACGAGGTAGAGCACCTTGACTCCCAAATCGGCTCCTTTCGTGAGAATTACTGCCGTCAATATCAATAAAGCCGGAATACCGATAGTCTGCGGCTGCTCCAGTAAATAAGCGGCCCAGCTTGGTAATTGGTAGGTTTCCAGTATCCAGCCGGTCAGTGGACTGAAGGCCTCCGTAAAGGCCATAATGTAAAAGGCTACCGAGATGGCCTGAGAAAAATAGAGGGCAATGCCGATGGTGGAGCCGATAACCAAGCCGAAACTGCGCGAAATAATGTAGTATTCGCCACCACCTTCCACTTTCTGGTTGGTCGCAATCTCGGCAATGGCCATGGCTGTAGGAATGGTTACTGCATGCCCAATGAGAATAATCGTAATGGTACCCAGTAGCCCAACCATGCCAATGGCAAAGCCAAAACGCAAAAACATAATCGCACCGAGAATGGTGGATATAGCTGTGAAAAAAACCGGGGCAGTACCAAATTTACGGACGGAAGTGGCCATAAGGAGTGTAAGGTATTAAGTCTTTTGCGGCTACGCCGTAATTTGACTTTTTTTGGCGCGGATCACCGCAGGTAATCCGCGCCAAAAAAATGAAGGGAGTAGCCGCAGGCTACGGTAAAACAGTTAGCTTCGAATACCTTCAGCTGCTTAAGTCCAGCCCACCAATACTGAAACAACTAAGCCCAACCAGGCCCACAGCAGCAAGATTCCGACCAGCGGAAGTACAAATCTAAACCAACGATCAAAAGGGACCCGACAGAGACTAAGCATCGCAATAAGCCCACCCAAAGAAGGATTAAACAGATTGGTTATCCCATCCCCCACCTGAAAGGCCAAAATGGTAATCTGTTGGCTTAAACCTAGGCTTTCTCCTAAAGGAAGCATTACGGGAAGGGTGGCATAGGCCTGCCCACTACCGGAAGGGATCAGCATGTTAAAGCCACCCTGTAGCACCGACATGCCGACGGCAGAGACCTGTGAGGGAAGCCCCGTAAGCAGCTCCGCCATCCCGTTGGAGATCGTATCCGTAATCTGCCCCTGTGCCAGAATGACACTAATCGTGGAAGCTAGACCAATGATGAAAGTCGCAGGTGCAATTTGAGCAACTCCCTTAAGGGTAGCATCCGCAATTTCCCGACCCGATAGTCTACTGATGATGGCCAGTAAGGCCGTGACAATCAGAAATAGGGCCGACATATCATTGATCGACCAGGATAGTTCCAATCCTCCGTAAATGACCATGAATAAACCACCTACAAAAACGGCCAACATGGCCCAGTTTAAGCCGCTGAGTTGTCGCTGCTCCGGATCAAAATGAAAACCACTACTATCCAATCCTTTCGCCAGCGATTCAATTTTTCCCGCCTTCAACTTGCGATAATAGCGGAGGTTAAACCAAGCGGTAATCGCCAGTGCGCCAAAACAGAGGATCGCTCGGAAGGGCCAGCCACTGAACTTCGTCATCTCGGCCAGATCATGCCCAACCCCCACGGTGTATAGATTGAAAGGAGATAAACCAAAAGCTGCGGTCATGCCACCTACTGCAACGCCTGCTGCCAAGACGAGGTCGCCACCCAAAGCCAGTACCACTACACAAGCAATTGGAATGGTTGCAATGTTGTTTTCGTAACCAACAAATACGCCCAGAAGGCCGTAAATGAAGGTCAGTAGTACTAAAATCAATTCAGCACGCTCTGTGCCCAGGCGATAAATCAAGGCACCTACGGCCCGCTCAATGGTCCGACTGCGCTCCAATAAGGCAAAAAGCATGGCACTGGCAAAGCAGATAAAAATAACGGGTAAGGCCTTGGCAAAACCGTCAGGTACCGCCCTAAACATGCCCCACAGACCAACAGGACTGGCATCTTGTCGGCTGTAGCTACCAGGGATAATGATGTCTCGTCCTTCCTGAGCGACGCGCTCAAAACTTCCGGCCGGTACTACCTGGGTCAAAAAGGTAGCAAACAGGATCATGCCACTCAGTAAAATAAGCGGGTGAGGAATGCGCGTGATCCAGGATTTGGCAGCCATATTGGGGCGTTAGTTTGACTAGTCGAGCAGTTCCACCAGCTCAGCTGTAAGCATGGAGGTAGCCCCCCAAATGACCTCTCCTCCTACATCCCAGTAAGGGACTTCAGGCAAGTGGAGGCCGTTGCCAAAAGTCATGGAAGTGGTAGAAAGCGCATCTGGTCGAAGGAAATCTGCAAAGGGGAATTCTAAAATTTCCGCAACTTCAGCTTCCTGAGCGATAAAATCAGGGCGCACTTCCGAGTAAGCCAGGTAAGGGTGTACCATAAAATTGCTGACGGGAATATAGAGCGGTGTCAGCGCTCCAAGCAGCTGTACCTGTCGTGGGTTTATCCCTACTTCTTCCTCGGCTTCACGCAGGGCGGTAAAGGCTAGATTTTGATCGGCAGCTTCCTGGCTTCCACCCGGGAAACTGATTTGCCCGGCATGGGCATCACGCGGCTCTCGACTACTGCGACGGATATATACAATGCCGGCTTGCTGCTGGTCTAATGGGTAAATTAACTGGAGAACAGCCGCGATGCGTGCGTTAGTAGGAGGTTTAAGCGACAAATCCCGTGAAAGCCCGCGGGCTAAACGCGCGTGAGCAGCCTGCCCTGGTAAAGGCGCCTGTAAGCGATTTTCCAGCCGTTGAATGAGGGGTGCAAGTTGCACGCGCTTACTTTGGGTTGGAAATTTTAAGGTATTCCTTAAGTGCGGAAGTCATCGAGGGAATCTCGGGCGGCTTGATGGTGATATTGACCTTAAGTCCACGATCTTCTACCGCTTTAGTTGTTTGACTACCTGCTACCGCCAGGCGAGTGTTATTTTGCTTGAAATCGGGGAAGTTCTCAAAAAGAGAGGTAATTCCGAGTGGGCTGAAGAACACCAAAACGTCGTAGGTAACATCTTCCAGATCGCTCAGATCACTGGCTACTGTGCGATACATCAATGCATCTTGCCAGTCGAATTCGTTTTCGTTGAGGAAGTTGGTCACCGACTTAGATCCCAGATTGCTACAGGGCAAGAGGAATCTCTCCTTGCTTTTGTGCTTCTTGAGCGTAGGTGCCAGGTCCTGAATGGTACGCTTGCCCACACTCACCTTGCGCTTGCGGTAGACAATGAACTTCTGCAAGTAGTTAGCTACCGCTTCTGACATACAGTAGTAACGAGTATCTCCTGGCATCTCAATTCGCATCTCCTTACAGAGACGAAAAAAGTGGTCGATCGCCGTCTTGGCAGTGAAAATAACGGAAGGGAACTCATCCGGACGGATGCGCTGCTTGCGAAACTCCTTAGCCGTGAGGCCTTGTACCTCGATAAAAGGACGCCAATCAATGGTCAGACCATATCGATTGGCTAAACCCTCGTACGGATTACGTTCGGGTTCGGGTTGCGATACCAGAATGGTACGAACGGGACGGAAGGTTTGTTGTGAAGCTTGGCTTGTTTCAGCCATGGTACGATGACACTTGGTTCTCAAAAAGTAGCTACTACAAATTTTCGGAAACGAACTTGACTAATAGTGCTACGGGGGCGATTTCGATGGCGCAAATATACAACAAAAAAAGCAGCGTGTGTCGAGACAGGAAGCTGTTGGCAATTGCCAGCCCGCGCAGCGAGCGTAAGATCAAGATCGACGAGACTAAAGCTAGGGAAACTGAAACCACAGCATTCGTCGCATAATCAGGTGCATAGGAGATCAGCAAATTAGCCGGAACTAAGGCCATGCCTAGTAATAAAGCATTCACCATGACGGCAAAGCTGTACTTACCTGTTTCCTTAGGAACTTCCCACAACCATCCATAAAAAGAAAGGGCGAGGTGCTTCAGGCCCAGTAAGCCAGCTACACCCAAGCTCATCATGCCCCAGTGCCCCCAGGGGCGGTCACTAGGAAGGATATCATAGTGCTGCGTCAACAGATAAAGAAAGAACCCAATGGATAGCATGGAGAAACCATAACAGACCAACAACTGGCCTTGCAGCCCTCCAGCTCGTTTTCGGTGCAACTGAGAGAGCATACTATCATTGAATAGCGCTCGATAGCTATTCGTCAACACTGGCCGGAAGAGCGTCCAGAGCACGCCCAATGCCAACAGCATAAGCAAATGAATACCCAGTAGACGGCCGCGCGCATCGAGCACTGCTCGCCGTTCGCCATTTCGAACCAGTAGCAGCTCCTCTTGCCCAGCGGCTGGAAGGGCGACTAAGGCACCATTTGCATCGCGATGTAAGTCGAAAGGATTGCCCGTGTTGCTCGGGCCTTGGGCCGCGGCCAGGCTGTTTTCGCTAGTTGCTGCTTCCTCGGGCAAACGGTCCACTATCTCAAAAGGATTACCCCGCCCTGCAAAGGACGTGTTTGCGCACAGCATCAATAGTAGTGGCAAAAAGTACTTGATTCCTAGTGTTTTATGCAATAGCTCTCAGAATAGATGGACAATATAGTGAAAAAAAGAATTTGTTCGCTAAACGACAATTGCCTTGCCCACTTAGGTAGACAAGACAATTGTAGATAGTTGCAATTCGTGCTGCTCTCGGGCGTATGGAGTAAACCGACGCCCAGCGGTATTATTTCAGGTCACTCACTCCTTGTACCAACAAAGAAATCTCATTGCGTAGTACTTCGATGAAGCCACCTTCAATAGTAAAACTGACTTGGCGGCTTTCAGATTGCCCTTCGACCAAAACACCTTTGTCAGCGTCGTAATAGCCATACTCACCACTACCTGTTTTCAAGGTCACTTGGCCTGCAGTAAGGCTGCTTACCAAAGGGGCGTGGTTGCGCTTCACCTGAAACTGACCCAGCACACCAGGCAAAGTCACAGACTCGATGCTGCCGATAAAAACCTTACGATCGGGAGTTAAGACGGAGATGTTCATATCTGTAGTCGGTAGTTCGGTAGTTCGGTAGTCAGCTAGTAAATCACTACTGACTATCGAACTACCGACTATTTACTAATTAAGCTTCAGCCAACAGCTTCTCACCCTTCTCGATCGCTTCCTCGATGGAACCAACCAGGTTGAAGGCCGTTTCAGGATACTGGTCGACTTCGCCGTCCAGAATCATGTTGAAACCTTTGATGGTATCCTTGATGTCTACCAGTACCCCTTTCAGGCCGGTAAACTGCTCTGCTACGTGGAACGGCTGGCTCAAGAAACGCTCTACCCGACGGGCACGGCTTACGACCAGCTTGTCCTCTTCACTCAGTTCTTCCAAACCGAGGATCGCAATGATGTCCTGTAGCTCGTTGTAGCGGGCCAGGATGTTGATCACGCGCTGGGCGGTGTTGTAGTGCTCATCACCGATGATAGCGGGGTCGAGGATCCGACTGGTAGAATCCAGTGGGTCTACTGCTGGGTAGATGCCTTTGGCTGCAATCTTACGGTTGAGTACCGTCGTGGCATCCAAGTGAGCAAAGGTGGTTGCAGGGGCAGGGTCCGTCAAGTCATCCGCAGGTACGTATACAGCCTGTACGGAAGTAATCGAACCGCGCTTGGTAGAGGTAATGCGCTCCTGCATCAGACCCATCTCCGTAGCCAGTGTAGGCTGGTAACCTACCGCTGAGGGCATACGACCCAGTAGGGCAGATACCTCAGAACCCGCTTGGGTGAAACGGAAGATGTTGTCGATGAAGAAAAGGATGTCACGGCCGCCCGTTGGGTCGTTTAGGTCACCGTCGCGGTAGTACTCCGCGATCGTAAGACCAGAAAGAGCCACCCGTGCACGTGCGCCAGGAGGTTCGTTCATCTGACCGAATACGAAGGTTGCCTTAGAGCTTTCCAGCTCCTTAGAGCTTACTTTACTCAGGTCCCAACCACCGGCTTCCATGCTGTGCATGAAGTCTTCACCGTAGTTGATAATGCCGGCTTCCAGCATTTCCCGCAGCAGGTCGTTACCCTCACGAGTACGCTCACCTACACCGGCAAATACCGAGATACCGTCGTAGCCTTTGGCAATGTTGTTGATCAATTCCTGGATCAGTACGGTCTTACCTACACCAGCACCACCGAACAAACCAATCTTACCACCCTTAGTGTAAGGCTCGATCAGGTCGATAACTTTAATACCCGTAAAGAGTACTTCCTTATCCGTCGACAGCTGGTCGAAAGTAGGGGGCTTAGCATGGATAGGACGAGCGTCCTCTCCTTTAGGTACAGCTCCCAGACCGTCAATCGGCTCACCTACTACGTTGAATAGACGACCTTTGATAGCGTCGCCAATTGGCATTGCGATAGGGCGACCCGTATCCGAAACTTCCGTACCGCGGGTCAAACCGTCGGTAGCTTCCATTGCGATGGTGCGCACGCCGTCTTCACCGAGGTGCTGTTGAACTTCGAGTACCAGCGTTTCGCCGCTTTCTCGCTTAATTTCAAGGGCGTTGAGGATGGAAGGTAGCTTGGCGTCTTCGCCGCTAAAGCTTACGTCCACAACTGGTCCGATGACCTGTTTTACTCGACCGATGTTAGCCATGAATCTTTCGTTGGTGAGAACTGTTCTGAATTGGACCGCAAAAGTAGCGTATCTCCCTTGATAATCAAAGGATTTCTCCCACTCTTATCTTCCTTTAAGGCCTTCAGCTAGCTTTGATCAATACTCACTAACTATCGGGGTGTTGAAAAGCTATTTTTTGTACTTCCGCAGGTTTACAGCTCCCTGGTAGATTTAATGGCTGTTGTGCTTCCTGCCCCCTATTAAAACCAGTGCTGCTGCTCGTAGACAAATTTTATTCGGAGGCCGGTAACCAAAATAAGGGACCGGTAGCCTAAATTTCATTTTTCTGCCATCTTTTCTGATCCTACCTTGTCGACTGAATCAGGCCTTGCTAAATGACGATTGCTGAATCCTACCAGGCTGTTCTACGAGCTGCTTTGCTGGGCACTGCCCGCGCAGAGCTCGACCCAGCCTTGTTAAAACTGGCCGAAGAATTGCAGCTTCCCCTGGGTAGTCACGGCCCTGAACAACTGCTGCAAATCAGTAGTACCTTAGATCGATTGCTGCGCACTAGCCTTTCGAACATAGACGCCAAAGCCTCGGAAGTCACCCTGGAGGAAGAGCCACCAACTGCTAGTCCAAAAACGACGGCTGGCCTCCAACTGATGCTGGATGGTCTCTATCCCGATGCTTTTCGGGAATGCCTGGAGTTGCTAGTCCGAAACGAAAGTCGTCCTGCAGATCATCAACTACCGGCGATACTAGACTTGCTACATAGCAGTAAAGAAGTAGCTTGGCCCCAGATCGTATTAGCAGATTTAGGCCCGCGTGCTTCTTGGTTGGCTGCTCAACACCCCGAATGGCAAGAACTACTCCCGGTAAAAGCCCCGGCTACTCATTGGAAACGCTTGCGGACGGGAGCCGACCTGGCTAATTTACTCCGGCGTTGGCGAGCTAGCGAACCAGCTGAGGCACTCGCAGCCTTAGCTACACGTTGGCCAGACTTTAATCCTAACCAACAAGCGCGTGTGCTACCCGCCTTACAACAAGGTTTGAGCACTGCTGATCAGGATTTTCTCCTCGCAGCCCTCCTGCCCCGACGTAAGGAAGTCCGACGAGCAGCTACCCGACTGCTGCTGCAACTACGGGAAGAAACTACTTTGTCCTACTTCAGCGCTTTAATTGCCGATTGGCTAGAGATGGGGCAAGGTCGCATTGAGATTCAAGCTACTGGACCGACAAAGACGCTTCTGGAAACCTACGGCATGTATGAAGCGCGTAAAGCCCCCAGCCTGGTTTTACTCGAGCAGCTACCACCCAGCCTCTGGCAAGAACTGACCGATACCACTCCCTTTGAGTTTGTCAATCGCTTAGCGACTAGCCCTTCACGGGCCAATGATTATCTGCCACCCTTGGCGCAAGCCTGCTTGACCTATGCCGATTATGATACGTTGGAAGCCATCATTCTCGTCCTCATCATTTTTGATCACGATCGCGATTACTGGCCCAAGCGCTTGCTCCAGACCTTTGCTCAGCTGCCGAAGACCCAGTTTGAGCAACTGGTAGAAACAGCCATGGATCGCGTAGAACGGGTAGCTCGACCAACGGGTCTGCTACACCATTTAGCCTTGAATGTCCCCCATCCCTGGCCTGAGCGACTCAGTCGTAATTTGTTATCGTTATTACTGGATCAGTTCGAGATTACCCGGCGGCACTACCTGCCCATGAATACTGCCCAGTGGCGACCGCTGGCCTACCGAGCACCGGTCGAGTTATTTGACCATTTTCGCAAACAACTCCGTACGGCAACTGAACGACCGGATAATGGCGGGCGACTTGCTACGCAAATCTTGCAGATCATGAATTTTAGAGTAGCCCTGCACGCAAGTTTTCAGTAAGCTCACTATTCCACAAGGCAGATCAGCTTGGCTAGCCAATGGAGTGTGATCTGATTGATTTATAAATTACCCAGCTGCCGAAAACGCAATAGCCTTTGGCGAGCATCCAAGGTATCAGGGGGGCGGTTGAACAATAGGAGGATGTAAGCCATCCCACATCCCTCTTTATACAGGGCGGTCAGCTGTGCTAATTGGTAGGGAGCCTGTCCTTGTTTGGGGCGGAAAATAAACTGTCGCGCCCAGTCGGCATTGAAGAATTCCATTTCCTCTGCATCGAAGCTATGTACACTGATGGGGGGAGCTGTTTCGTCGTTACTACCCAGATCCATGATGATTCGACTGGTAGCGATATGGGGCATATTGGCCATATCACCCATCTCGTCGACACGGAGTACCGCCAAGCGAACCTCTAGCTTTTCTTGTCGGGAGTAGAGCGTTTGATCCACTTCCAGCAAGCGTAGATCTTCATTGGGACGAGGACGGAAGTCACTGCCAATGGGATGCACAAAATCAATGCCAATATTGGAAAGCTGATGCGCAAAAGCGCTATCTAGCGGAATAGCCTGGGCGAAGAGCCATCCACTCAGGCCGAGGGCCAGAGCGAGGGAAAGTAGCTGTCTCATAAGGATTTAACGCTACTATCGGCTATGCATTGTGATGGCTCTCGGTGGTCGTGGTGATCACTCGGCTGTGCCGGGTGGGATTAACTCCCTTCGGTCGCAGTGACTTTGGACTGGTACAGGTCTTCAATAGACTTCCATACTACCTGCGCAGCAAGATCCCAGCTAAAGCGTTCGCGTTGTACACGCCCCTTCGCGACCAATGCTTTTTGTAACTCAGCTGATTGAGCAATTTGTGACAGTGCTTCCGCTACTGAGCTCGTACTTTTTGGATCGATTAGTAAGGCGGCATCTCCTGCTACTTCTGGGAGGCTGGTTACCTGACTCGTAATGACGGGGACTTCGGTTTGCATCGCTTCTAAAACAGGTACGCCAAAACCTTCGCTTAGACTGGGATAAACCAATGCTAGCGAAGCCGCTAACAGGCGAGCAGCATCTTCCGTAGGTAGGTAGCCAAGGAAATGGATATCCTGCGCAAAGGGGGAATTCCGATGAGCCCGTTGTACCTCTTCCAGTTGCCAGCCTAAGCGACCACCGAGCAGCAAAAGGACGGGTTCTGCATGGGCTGCTCTAAACTGAGCATAAGCCTGAATTAGACGGCTGAGGTTCTTGCGGGGGTGAACGGAGCCGAGGTAAAAAAAGTAAGCTTGCCCCCGGCTATACTTCGCCCTTACGGCTCGTATGCTGGAAGCGTCTAGTGGCTTAAAGATAGGCCGTACCCCATTGCAGGCTACTGATATTTTGGTCGGATCAGTACCGTAGTGATTCATAATATCCTGGCGGACGAATTCAGATACCGTTATGACCCGTTCTGCCCGCTTAATGAAGCGGGGCGTCCACTTCTGGTAATAGCGGCGAGCCCTGTCGGGTACTTGATCGGGATAATGGAGGAAGGCCAGATCATGGGTGACCATAAGCGTCGGTACCTGCGAGCGGAGCGAGCAGTAGCCATCGGGGCTGAAGAAAACGTCAGCTTGCCAGGAGCGTAAGACCCGCGGAAGTGCAAATTCAAACCAGGCTTGCCACAGCCAGGGATGACGCGCAGGAGGAAAGATGACTTTGGCCTTGGTCCGTTCGCCAAAGACAAATTGTGGATCGTAAGGGCGGTCAAAACAAAAAAGGAAATCGTGTTCAGGATGCTGTTCCACCAGTCGGCGACTCACCTCCAGCGTGAAGTTACCGAGCCCTTCGAGGTATTGCGGCAACAGAAAACGAGTATTGATGGCAATACGCATTAGCCTTCGATCAGCTCTAAGAGATAGTGCCGCTGTACACCAAAACGCTGCATTAGGGCCCGAGCTTCCTCCATGGCGGCGGGCCGGGGCGGAGCTTTTTCTGCCGTAATCATGACATTTTTAGCGGTGTGTTCCAGCGGGATAAACTCAAAAACCTTGGTTGTATAACCGGCAGCCTCCAGGAATAGAGCGCGCAGCGTATCGGTAAGCATTTCGGCCTGGCGTTCCAGCAAAATTCCGTGCTGCAGCATGGGTTTTAGCTCTGCGGGCACGTCCAGGTCTTTGCGCACTTGTTTTTGACAGCAAGGAGCCACGATCATCAATTCGGCGCCAGTCTGAATGCCCTGAAAGAGCGCATCGTCGGTAGCGGTGTCGCAGGCGTGTAGCGCGATGAGTACATCCAAGCGTTCAGGGGTATAGCTGCCGATGTAGCCTTCTACAAAGCTCAGTTGTTCGAAGCCTTGTTGCTGGGCGATCTGATTGCTCTGGGCTACGAGCTTAGGGCGAAGTTCTACTCCGGTCACCCCCAGTTGCAGGCCGAGTTTGTTGACGAGGTGGTCGTAAAGCGCGAAGGTCAGGTAGCCGCTCCCAGCCCCCATGTCGACCACCTGCGCTTCGGCAGGTAGCGGGTGACGCTGCACCAGGCCGTCGATGATTTCGACAAACTTATTAATCTGCTTGTACTTGCGTCGGGCCGCTGCCAAGATTTCTCCCTGCTTATTCGCTACCCCCAGCGCTGGCAGATAAGGGCGATCAGCGCTGATCAGTCGGTCTTTCTGTCGATTATGGGAGGTCACTACGGCTTCGCGGTGCCGGGCTTTTGTGCGGCGCAGCTGGGCCTTACCCTTACGGCTGATCTGGACGCTTATTTGCTCGTCGAGCGTAAACAAATCGGCATTGCCGAAGGCCGTCCCTAATTGCTCCTGTAGCTGCTGCCACCCGGCTGCGGGAGCGAAGTTGTGGGCCTCATCGCGCTTGGGGTAGCGGTAGGTGAACTGTAGCTGTAGCTCACCCTTGATTTCCACGGGGCGCGCATAGATGGCTTTCGGCAAGTCTTCGCCCTTACGTCGTGGCTTGGCAATGGTCAACTTCACTAGTCGACCCGCCTGTAAACTTTCCGCTGCTGTATTGAATAACTCTTGGATAGGATCCATAGGGCAAAGGTAAGAAGCTCCCGTTGGTCGCAGGGACTACTTCGCTTCGCAAATGGTGATAAACTCGCCTTGCGGCGAGTAGTGATTACTCGGGCTGCGCCCTCCTGTGATTTGCTCGCATAGCGAGCGGTGATTGAATGCAGCGATCAGAGGGAGCTTATCACACGAGCACAGCGAGTAATCACTGCGACTGCAAGGAGCTAATCACATCGAACGAAGTGAGTAATCACTGCGACCAGCGGGAGCTAATCACCCAAGGCTAAGCCGAGCAATCATCGCTGCGCCTTTAGCACTAGCTTGTTCTGTATCGGCCAGAACTACCGTACAGTTTGATTGCTCGGCTACTAATTTTCGCCATGCCTTGCTGCGGGCTAGACCCCCACTCAGGTGGATTTTTTGAACTGGGCCGATGGCGGTCTCCAACTGCTGCAAAATGACAATTAGATTGTCGGTCAGCCCCTCCAGGATAGCCCGCGTCATTTCCAGCGGGCCGTGCTGGCCACGAAGGTTACTAAAGCTGGCCGTAGCGGCAGCATCCCAGATGGGTGCGCGCTCGCCGTAGAGGTAGGGCTGGAAAGTTAGATCGGGCTTGGGGATGGCCAGTGCCGCTTCGATGAGCTGTCCTACGTTTGTCTGACCGTGGGCAAAAGTGTGGAAGGCCCATTCCAGCAGTTTGCCGCCGTTGTTGGTAGCGCCCCCGCAAACAAGATAGTTGTCGTAAAGGTGATAGTTAAATAGGGTGGCTTTAGTGTCCAGTAAGCCTCCTTGATGGGTGGCACGGACGGCACCACTAGTACCAACAGTCATAGCCACTTCACCTGCCTTCAGTAAGTCAGAGCCGAGGTTAGCTAGGCAGCCATCAGAGCCTCCAATAATCAGGGGCACCCCTTCGATTCTCAGGTTTGTGGCCAGCTCGGGACGAAAATGTAATACCTCGGTAGTAGGCACTAAATCAGGAAGTTGCTCTGGGTGGACTTGGGCAAGTTCTAAGGCGGGTTGATACCAATCGTTGGCGATCAATTCAAAGAGACCCGTTGCGGAAGCCAGACTGTAATCCAACAGGAGACCGTTTTGCGTCCAGCGATGACAGAGGTAGGATTTGAGGTCGGAAAAATAGGCGGTTTGCTCAAAGAGTTGCGGGTGGTTTTGACATAGCCAGAGTAGCTGGAGTAGCGGGCTCATCGGGTGTACTGGTGTACCAGTGTACTGGTTCAAATGGCGCGCTTCGGCTTCATTGATCTGCCCCATCTGTTGAACCGGTCGACCGTCGGCATAGGTATAAATCGGACTGATGGGCTGATACTGCTCGTCCAGTAGCAAGAGGCTGTGCATAGCGGTGCTGATGCCAATAGCGGCCCATACTCCAGTAGCTTTATGCCGCAGCTCACCCAAGGCCGTCTCGGCAGCTTGCAAGACTTGCTGTGGATCGAGTACGGCAGCTAGTGGCTCCGGGTGCAGGAGCGGATAGGCAGCGCTCGTCATCGCTACGAGCTGCCAATTCTCGTCAAAAGCACAGGCTTTGGTCGAGGTGGTGCCCAGGTCTAGTCCTATCCATAATCGTTCATTCATTAGCTGAGCAGCGCTAAAAATTCTTCCTCCGTCAGGATTTGCACCGTACCGAGCGCTTGTGCCTTTTTGAGTTTAGACCCCGCCTTTTCACCCACGACCAAGATGTCGAGTTTACCGCTTACGGCACTGACGTTGCGTGCACCGGCAGCGGTTGCTTTTTCCTGGGCTTCCTTACGACTCATCTGCTGCAGGCTACCGGTAAATAAGATAGCTTGGCCTACCAAAGGACCTTCCGTAGCGGCTTGTACGGGCAGGTCTTCTTTCGTGGGCCGCATATTGACCCCCAGCTTTTCCATCTTTTGGAGCTGCTCGATGTGCTTGGGGTTGGCGAAGTACTCGGCCACGTTTTTGGCGACGGTAGGGCCGATGTCCTTGATGTTCAGAAAGTCTTCTTCGGTCCACTTGATCAGCTCCAGGATGTGGTCGACCTGCTGCGCGAGTAGCTTGCTGGATCTTTTTCCCAGGTGGTGAACCGACAAGCTGTGCAGCAGACGCCATAGCGGATTTTGTTTGGCTTTTTCTATGGACTTCCGCAGGTTTTCCACTGACTTATAACCAAAACCCTCCAGTACGGAAATCTGAGCATAAGGCAGGCGGTAGACATCGACAATGGTGCGCAGAAAACCCAGTTGGTGAAACTGCTCCACGTAGCGGCGCCCCATGCCGTCAATATCCATAGCTCCCTTGGCTACGTGCCAGGTGATGCGCTCCAGGTCCTGCTTGCCACAAACACAGCTGGGGCAGCGCCAGGCGGCTTCTCCCTCTTGACGAACCAACTCGATGGGCCAGTCGGTGTCATTGACGGGGCAATGCGTGGGCCAGACAATGGGCGTTTCGCTACCGTCACGTACGTCATCGAGTGCTTTGACGATATAGGGAATGACGTCGCCCGCTCGCTCGATCAACACTTGATCACCTAGGTGGAGATCTTTATCCCGAATGAAATCTTCGTTGTGAAGGCTGATACTGCTAATCGTAACTCCAGCTAGATTGACGGGCGCTGTTTTGGCAACAGGAGTGATAGTGCCGATTTTCCCTACTTGGTAGTCCACCTCCAATAATTGGGTAGTTGCCTGCCTGGCAGCAAACTTGTAGGCAATCGCCCAGCGTGGGTGATGGGCGGTAAAACCTGCTCTTTCCTGTAGTGCCAGTTCGTCAATTTTGATCACCATCCCGTCGATTTCGTAGGGATAGTCTTCTCGCTGGTCCTGCCACTGAGCACAGAAATCAGCTGCTGCTTTGATTTGGGGTGCTTGTAGGCGTTCGAATCCCAGCTTAGGGATTTTAAAGCCCAACTCGGTTAAGGCATCTAGGGAAGCGGTGTGTGTTTTAAAGTCGGCGAGTCGATCATTGCCGTCGGCATCATGGGCGTAGGCGAGATGATAGATGAATGCTTCTAGATGGCGTTTAGCCACTTCAGTGGGAGATTTCATCCGCAGACCGCCAGTAGCCGTATTGCGTGGATTGGCAAAGAGGGACAGACCTGCGGAAGTACGCTCCTCATTCATCCGCTCAAAGTTGTCTTTCCGGATGATGACTTCCCCACGAACTTCGACTCGCTGAAGGCCAAACCGGCTAAATTCTGCCCGTAAAGGAATGGAGCGAATCGCTCGCGCATTGGCCGTAATCTCCTCTCCTTCGGTTCCATTTCCGCGGGTAGCGGCCCGTACCAATTCATCGTTTTCGTAGACAAGGGCAATGCTGCCACCGTCAAATTTAGGCTCAATTGCGTAGGGGACTGCTGCGTCTTCATCCAGTACTAAGAGGCGTTTGATTTGCTGGTCAAAGTCAGCGAGGTCTTCGGCATTGTAGCTATTGCCGAGGCTGAGCATGGGCGTCAGGTGAGGGACCGATTGAAAATCTCCATCTAGATCAGAGCCTACCCGCTGTGTGGGGGAATCTGGTCGAACCAACTCAGGGTGAGCGGCTTCTAGGGCTTCCAGTTGCTTAAAGAGTAAGTCGTATTCGGTATCACCTAAGACCGCTTCGTTTTGTACGTAGTAGCGCCATTCGTGGTAGTGTAGCAAGGGAATCAATTCGACAACTTGCTCGGTGGGTGGGAGCTTTCCGACGCTTCCATTGAGGTAAGCCTTAGAACGCTCAATAAAAGCTTTTTGCTGACTGGCAGTGTACATGCGGTAAAGGTAAAAAAGTGGACTTGAATCAACCATCAGAGTGCCCAACTACTTCCATCGAAGGCTGTACATTTAGTGGATGAAATATGCTATTTGCTTTTTGGGCCTCCTTTTGTGGTTAAGTAGCTGCGGTACTGCTACACAAGAGCCGGCTCCCACCGAATTTCGGATCGCATTTGGTTCCTGCGCGCACGAGGATGAACCACAACCCATGCTGGATATTGCGGTGGAACAAAGCCCGGATGTTTTTATCTACCTGGGAGATAACATCTACGGCGACTCCTACGAAATGGACACTTTGCGGGCTAAGTATGCGCGTTTGGCGGCTAAGCCAGAATTTCAACGCTTAAGTGCCGCCATGCCAATCCTGGCGGTTTGGGACGATCACGATTATGGTTGGAACGACAGTGGCAGGCACTACCCTTTTAAGGAGCCATCCAAGGAGATTTTTATGGATTTCTGGGGCGTGCCAGCTGATAATGACCGCCGCAAGCATCCGGGGATTTATGGCGTAGAATGGTTGGAAAAAGACGACTACCGCATCCAGCTGATACTACTGGATACCCGGACTTTTCGCGATGACCTCCACTTTCGCGATACCACTGATCAGCGTTGGAAAAATGACTACATGCCCAATGAGTATGCTGATAGCACTTTTCTGGGGGAAGTACAATGGGCCTGGTTAGAGCGACAGTTGCAGCAAAGCGCTGATGCTCGAATCATTGCCAGTAGTAATCAGTTTAGCCACGAATACAACGGCTGGGAGTCCTGGACGAATGTTCCCAGAGAGCGGGAAAGGATGATTGAACTAATCGCTAGGACCAGGGCTAATGGGGTGATTTTTATTTCTGGCGATGTGCACTGGGGAGAAATCTCTAGGCTGGAAACGGAGCGTTGCTATCCGCTTTATGACGTTACCTCTAGTGGTATTACTTCGACCTGGGACAGTGTAGAGCCTAATGCTAATCGAGTAGGACCAGTTATCCGGCAGAATAATATTGGACTGATTCGCTTGTTATTGAATGAGGATGAGGCGACCGCCGAATTGGGCTTAATTGATTCAAGCGGATTACGAGTGGCGGAAACCGAGTTTGGATTGGAAGCACTAAGGGTGCCCTAAGATTAGCTACAATTGTAAAGATCAGCCTTAATTGGTGTACCTTTACGGTATGTCCAATTTTGTGGTCTCGGCTCGTAAGTATCGTCCCACTCGTTTTGATGAGGTGGTGGGGCAGCAGCATGTATCACAAACACTGAAGAATGCACTGCAGACCGATCACCTGGCGCACGCATTTTTGTTTTGTGGCCCGCGCGGTGTAGGTAAAACTACTTGTGCACGGATTTTGGCCAAGGTGCTGAACTGTGAAAACCGGACGGACGATTTTGAGCCCTGTAATAGCTGTGGGAGCTGTACCTCTTTTAATGAGAATGCCTCGCTGAATATCACAGAGCTAGATGCTGCCAGTAATAATAGCGTAGATCACATCCGCACCCTAATCGAGCAGGTACGCTTTCAGCCGCAACAAGGGCAGTATAAAGTCTTCATCATTGATGAGGTGCACATGCTGTCGCAGGCGGCCTTCAATGCCTTCCTTAAGACCTTGGAAGAACCTCCTCCCTATGCGATCTTCATCCTGGCAACTACCGAGAAGCATAAAATTATCCCGACGATTCTGTCGCGCTGTCAAATCTTTGATTTTAAGCGCATTCAGATTGCGGATATGGTTGCTCATTTGCAATCGATCTGCGCACAGGAGAAGATCGAAGCTGATGCCGACGCCTTGCACATCATCGCTCAGAAGGCGGATGGTGCATTGCGGGACTCCCTCTCCATTTTCGATCGGATTACGGCCTTTAGCGGAGAGCAAATCACCTACGAAGCAGTCATTGATAACCTCAATGTACTGGACTACGACTATTTCTTCCGCGCTGTAGATTTTATTCTGACGGAGGATCGTGCTGGTCTCCTGCTCCTCTTTGACGAGGTACTGAATAAAGGGTTTGATGCGGATCTTTTTATGAACGGTTTGTCCGGTCACTTGAGGAATCTGTTAGTGGTAAAAGACCCACAGACGCTTCAGCTTTTGGAAGCTGGGGACCGACTTCGCGAACGCTACCACCAACAAGCGGCCTTAGCCAATAGCAGTCTGCTGCTTACGGCCCTTAATCTGGCAAATGACTGTGATATCAACTACCGCATGGCGCGTAACAAGCGGCTACTGGTAGAACTCAGCTTGCTGAAGATGGTAAGTATTCGACGAGCGAGGGAGGGGCATCCGCTAGTAGCAGCCGCAGCAGAGATGTCGAGCGAAACAGCTAAAGGAACGGAAAAAAAAACTGAAGTAAACACGCCCGAGGTAGCCATTGATCAACCCACTAATCCAGTGGAAGTCGAAGTACCCTTGCCTACCGTAAAGGAAGTTGCCAGTGGAGGTGCTGAGGCGGAAGCTAGCCTCGAACTCGTTTTGCAAAAGACCGCAGTACCTGAGGTGCAAAAAGTAGCTAGTACCGATATAGTGGGTAGCCTGATGGCGGAAGTACAGGCTGAAATGAAGGATCAGCCGCAACTGCCGGATCAGGAAGCAGATATTGAGCAAGAGCAGCTTATTAGTGTCTGGCACGCCTATTTAGCCGAGCTAGGGGATTCACCCCAGGCTATCCTGATCAAAGATGCCGTTTTTGAAGCGGTCGGTCGGGAGGTAAAAGTTCGAGTAGGGAGCAAAAGAGCACTGGCTGCCATTAAAGAAGATCTGGCGCTGGTGCAGCACCTGCGTAATCAGCTGCAAGCGCCTAAAATGATCCTCCAGGTGGAAGAAGACGAGCAGCTACGCGCCAGTCGCCCACAACCCAAAAAGCGGCTTACGGCCAAGGATAAATACCTAGCGATGCGCGAAGAAAATCCGGCCATCGAAGAACTGCGCAAACGCTTTGACTTACGCCCGGAAGAATAGCGAAGATTAGCCTACTTTAGCAATATGAAGAATTGTCTTTTTTTAGGCTTATTTACACTCTTGGCCTGTACGCCTGCTGTTGAAACGACCTCGCCGGATACGGTGGACAATGTGGGGATTCAAACAGAAGATTTTCCCATTTTCCCTGATGAATATCTCGGTCGTTGGGCGGGTGAGCTGATTATTTACAATGCGGAAGGCGTAGCTCAGGAAGTGCCCATGCAGCTTCACCTGGAGCCAGTAGATGATAGCACCTACACTTATACGATTATTTACGGTGAAGACCTTGAAGCGGGGACTCGTCCTTACCTCTTAAAAGAAGTGGACCGCACGAAAGGACATTGGTACGTAGATGAGCAAAACACCATCTTACTAGATGGCTACTATCTGGGAGGTGTCTTTTATGAGCCCTTTGCCGTGGGTAATTCTGCACTAACCGCTATGTTGGAAAAACGGGGTGATCAGCTACTGTACGGAATTACTGCCGGCCCGCGAGAACCTGTGCGGACCACCGGCGATCAGGTCTACTCCAGCGACACAATACCTGCCGTGGATTCTTATCGACTCAACGTGTACCAACGAGCAGTACTGAATCGCATACCAGAAGTGGAGGTGGACAGCGAAGAGTAAATAGAAAGCAGACTATTCTTCTTCTTCGGAACGGGGGATTTGCCCCTTGACTTGTCCATAAAACTTATCGGAAGCTTCCGTTAGGTTGGGATAGCTTTCCATGTCTACCGTAGATAGAATTTCGAGCAAGCAGTTAATGCGAGCTTCAGTGTCATAGAACTTATTGATGATGGCAATACGTCGGTTTTCGACGATACAATAGCCCGACTGGAAGTTACCCCGTTCGTAGCGTACGGTATAGTCCAGTTCTTTGAAAAGGGTTTCGAGCTTCTTAAGGCTATGTTTGGTGTACCTGATCATAGTCGATTGACGTTCTTTTGAGAGAGCGTCCATCGGCAAAGATAGTAGTCGGCGGCTGCCTTATCTTTACGCCGATATGAATAATTTGAAATTTTGCCTCCGTTCAAGATTGCTTGCCCGATTGCTGGATAACAGTATACGGAAGTGGCTGCTGCTGGGGCTGTGTTTTGCGATGCTGGCTTCACTGCAAGCACAACGACGATTTGAAGGCGCCCTCATCATTGGAGGTAACGCTTCGCAGATCTCGCGTGATGATTTGAATGGCTACAACCAGTTCGGGATAAATGCCGGAGCCAGAGTAGTAGCGCGGGTTAACGATCGTTTTTCTTTTGGCCCTGAGATTCTTTTTAGTCAGTATGGGAGCCGCAGGCAAAATCGTAGCATCAACATCAGTAATTTTGAATCTATTCGGCTGAATACCGTCGAGGTGCCACTGATGGCCTACTTTAAAGACTGGAGAATTACGGCGGAGGCGGGCCTATCCTATACGCGCCTGATTAACTATACCATTATCGACATTGGTGGAGAAACGGTAACGGAGGACTTTCAGCTGCGGGAGAATATGCTCAATATTCAGCTGGGAGCTACCTATTTCCTGACTAATCGCTTTGGTTTGAACTTCCGCTGGTCGAGAAACTTGATTAATCTGGATCAGGACCCTGACACCTTGAACTGGCGAAATTTTGCGCTAAGTTTTCGTGGTATTTTCTTGCTGGGCGGAGATTTTGGTTTGCCCGATCGCCCGGATGAAGAAGGCCCTGAAGAATTACCCATTATCCAACGTTACTAACCCCCTTTGAAGATGAAAAAGATTGAGCTGTTATCGCCGCTATTTGGTTTACTACTGGTAATGAGTTGTGGAAATACGGGCGACAGTAGCGCGGCTACTGCTGGCGTGACGGTCCCACCTGCGGAAGTGCAAAATAATACACCGACTCAAGTGCCGCAGTACCCGAGTATCTCTATTGACCGTCTGGAGTATTTATGGAATAATGCGACCTATATGGACGTGGTGTTTTACCAGCTGCCGGTGTCATTGAATCAGAGTGATAATGCACAAATTCGTTCTACCATTGCTGGCGTTGGGGAAAAACCGCCAGTGATCAGTCCCAACTGTCAGTCTATCGGCCGTATCTTCTTTCAAGTGGGGAGCGAGAATGTAGAGCAGGCAGAAATTTATTTTAATGAGGGTTGTACTTATTACGTCTGGCTGGAAAACGACCAACCAGCCTACGCGAATGAAATGACGGATGCCGCTATCGGCTTTTACAATAACATCTTCCAGCAAGTTCAGTCTGCAGGTCAGCAATTGCAAGGGCAGTAGTGCAACGAGAGGAAGCTCCGCTAGCCGTTATTGACCTGGGGACGAATACCTTTCATCTCTTAGTTGGTAGGATTACTACCGAAGGGGAGTTGGAAGAAGTCTACCGGGAGCGGCGCTTCGTGAAATTAGCAGAATTTGGGATAGGGGAAATTGGTGCAGCTGCTTACCGTCGTGGGCAAAAAGCCTTGTTGGCATTTCGAGAACATTTGGATAGGCTGAGGGTACAAAACTATCGCGCTTTAGCGACCGCGGCTTTAAGACGGGCGAGTAATGGTGCTGCATTTATCGAAGAAGCTCGTATAAAGGCGGACATTAACATCAAGCTAATCACTGGAGAGGAAGAAGCGTATTTGATCGGTAAAGGGGTAGCGGCTGCCCTGGGTGGAGCACTAATTGGCAACTCTCTGATTATGGATATTGGTGGTGGCTCGGTTGAGTTCATTATTGCGGATAAAAAGACTACCTACTTCGCTCAATCTTTTCCTATCGGCCTAGCGGTGCTATACGATAAATTTCATCATACGGAACCGATTGCTGAGGAGGAGGTCGCTGCTTTGCAAGTGCATCTCCTTGAAGTACTAAGCCCCTTGATTTTGGCACTGCAAGAATGGCCCTGCGGCCGCCTGGTCGGTGCGGCGGGGGTGTTTGATGTGTTGGTAGATATCCTGGACGCTCAACCAATCTGGTCATCGGCTTACCAACTGGATACTGCAAAGCTCAGAGATTTTAGTCAGCGGGTGATTGAAGCTGATCTGGAAAAGCGGCTAGAAATGGCGGGTTTACCCACTGAACGCACTGATCTGGTGGTGGTGGCCATGTTATTGATAGATACTGCTTTGAGTCTGCTCACCGGAAATGAGCTAGTAGTCAGTACCTACGCGATGAAGGAAGGCACCCTGCTGGAGATGCAAAAAGCCTGAAGAGCGTCGCTCTTCAGGCTTTTTGCAGGAGATAGAAAGTCTATCAGGATCTTATTCCAGGCGGATGATTTTTACCTCTACCCGTTGGTTGCGACGTTGACACTCGGAAGTGCGCTCCATACAGACACGACGTTCTTTGCCATATCCGTTGGCAAACAAACGGCGCGTAGCAATCCCACGATCCCGTAGGTAGCGAACTACAGAACGGGCTCTTTTGAGAGAAATCTCATTGGCGAATTCGGTACTGGCCAGGCTGCTGGCGTGTCCACCTATTTCAACAATGGCATTGGGGTTCGCGCGGAGGAAGCCGACAATTTCCTGTAGGGCATCCTCGGATAGGTTTTGCAGAACGTCGCTATTGGCTTCGAAGGTGATTTTTTCGATACGGAATACCGTACCCTCTTCCAGTACTGCTTCGGTTTCACCCAGACGGACGATATCCTGAGCTGGCTCGGGAGTTGGATCTGTGGGGGGCTCGCCTCCACGAGCGGTAGGTGGCGTAGGTGGGGGTACCTCTGTAATGGGCGGTTCAACGGGATTCTCGGCAGGTGGAGGATCGATGGGTAGCTCTTCCTCACAATTTATGGGCACTAGCGGACTAGCATTATCCAAGAGGATATTACCATTGTAGGGGAACAGAACCGGCGTTTCGTAATAAGCCTCGAAAATAATATGGGTGTAGTCTTTTGTGGGTTTCAGTTTGAGTTTATACTCTCGCCAACCGTGATTTTTTACCAGATCGGTTTTGCCGATCAGCTCTATTTTGTCACAATTGCCGAAGCTACCGTACACTCGGAGCATAATCGGTTGAGTATAATTTTCTGTCTGATTGGTTACTCGGCTTTGGGATACGTAAAATCTAGAACGTGCCAGGAAAATGCGGAAATCATAACACTGATCGGCTACCATGTTGGTATTCAGTTCCTGCCCGACACTTTCCCAGGTTTCATTATCGCGTACCACCATACCGAGGTAAGTGTTACCGTCTTGAGGCCCCATATTTACCTGGAACTGCCGCAGCGGATCAGGATGTACATCTGGAGGCGTTTCAGTGTGGAACCCACAATTATCCCAGCCGATGGGTGGGATACCCGCTCGCGGGCGATCCTCAAAAGAAGGATTACGTAAATGAATGAGGTCGGCTTCTAACTCTACGGGTTGGGCCTGAGCCAAAGCCGGCCAGCTGAGTGCTAGCAGTAGAAGCATAATGAAGGACGAGCGGCTATTGGAAGCGGCCTGTCCGAGGGTGAAAGTGGCTAGAAGCGCCATAGATTCAGGTCTCGTTGCTCATAGACTAAACGCCAGAGAGTACAGATTATGTTTTATAGATAGCCATATATCTTACTAGCCCGGAAAGACTAGGAAGATAAAACTGCCTTATTTGAAGGCGTTTAAGCCCGTGACTTCCATACCTGTGATCAACAGGTGAATGTCATGGGTGCCTTCGTAAGTCACTACGGACTCGAGGTTGTTCATGTGGCGCATAATGGGGTATTCATTGGTAATGCCCATCCCGCCGTGGATTTGCCGCGCTTCTCGGGCAATCTCCAGCGCCATAGCTACATTATTACGCTTGGCCATACTGATCTGGGCAGGAGTGGCCTCTCCACGGTTAGCGAGGGTACCCAGGCGCCAGGCCAGTAGCTGCGCTTTGGTGATTTCGGTAATCATTTCAGCCAGCTTTTTCTGCGTTAATTGAAAACCAGCGATAGGCTTGTCAAATTGCTCGCGTTCGAGGCTATAGCGTAGCGCGGAATCGTAGCAATCGAGGGCGGCACCAACAGCCCCCCAAGCAATGCCGTAGCGGGCTTTGCTCAGACAGCTTAGTGGGCCACGCAGGCTGCGAATATCAGGAAACACGTTTTCCTTAGGTACGCGCACATCTTCGAATACCAATTCTCCGGTTATACTAGCCCGCAGGCTCCATTTGCCATGGATTTCAGGGGCGCTAAAACCTTCCCAGCCGGATTCTACGACCATGCCGCGAATCTTGCCTTCTTCATCCTTTGCCCAGACGACGGCTAAATCAGATACGGGGCTATTGGTGATCCACATTTTGGCACCATTGAGGATATAGGCATCCCCATCATCAACGATATTAGTGACCATACCTCCAGGGTTAGACCCGGCATTAGGCTCAGTCAAGCCAAAGCAACCGATAAACTCACCGCTGCCTAGTTTAGGCAGGTATTTGCGCTTAGTCGCTTCGTTGGCATACTTGTAGATAGGGTACATGACCAGGCTGCCCTGTACTGAGGCCATGGAGCGGATGCCACTATCACCCCGCTCTAGTTCCTGCATGATTATGCCGTAAGCGATTTCGTCCATACCGCCACCGCCATATTCAATGGGAAGACTTGGGCCAAAGGCACCGATTTCAGCCAAACCTTTGAAGAGGTGGGTAGGACATTCGCCACGAATGGCAGCGTCTTCAATAATGGGAGAAACCTCGGCTTTTACCCAGTCACGCACGGCAGCACGGGCCATGCGATGGTCGTCCTCGAGTAGGTCATCAACCAGATAATGATCGTGAAATTGGTAGCGATCTTCTCCGGCAGCGTGGTGGAAATCTGTCTTGGTAGTAAACGCTTTAGTCGTTGTGGTGGGCATACATTGCTATTTGGAGGCGTAAAGATAGCAAAGGGTGCAGGTATCACTTGTCATTTATTAGTAGAAGGTTGCTGCAAATTTTTTCTAGTTAAGTTTATTTTTTGCTAAATATCAAGCATTTATAGGGGTAAGCCGCAAAACAATCATCTGCTTTTCGGATCAATTCGATATTCACTACTATAAAGCAGATTGCTATATGTCAACCTTAAAACGACTTCCAACTATCAATTTTATTCTTTGGCTACTTCTGGCGGCAGCCTTTATCTGGCGAGAGCTGGTGCCGCAAGACGCGCGTTTTGAAGAACTCCAAGTAGAAAGACTCAGTATTGTAGGGCCAGATGGGCATCTCTATATCGCTATCAGTAATCCCGAACGGCAAGCTATGGCAACTACTCACGGTGTAATTAATGACCCCGATGGAGGACCAAGGGATATCCCCGGTATTATTTTCTTCAATCGAGTGGGTGATGAAATTGGCGGGATCATTTACGATGGAACCGATACGACTAGTACCCAAACCATTTCCTTTGATCAGCAAAAGAACGATCAAGTCATGGTGATGATGAAGGATGAATATCTAGATGGGGAGGAATGGAAGCGCTTCTACGGTTTATACTTCCGGGAACGAATGGATGGTACTACTAACCGCGAATTTTTTGATGAGTTCCGTCAAGATACTGTGGGGATGAGCCTTGCGGAACAATCTGAGGCTACCCAACAATTTTACCAGCAATTGTGGGGAGAGATTGATGTATACCGTATGTTTTTAGGCCGCGAGGAAAATGAACAAATCGGCCTATTTATTTATGATTCCAAAGGTAGAGAGCGCCTTAAATTATACGTAGATGAAAATGATGAAGCCAAACTCGTTGTGGTAGATTCTACTGGTCTCGAGCAGAATTTTCTAGACTAATACAGCGGCTTCGTGCTGTTGCACAAGTCTATCCAATAGTTGGTTACAACTCGCTAGTTGCTCTACGGCTATAAACTCATTAGCTCGATGGGCCTGTTCGATGGAGCCAGGGCCGCAGATGACCGCTTCAAAGCCTGCTTCCATAAATTGCCCAGCTTCGGAGGCGAAGGAGACGGTGCCTAGCTGATCATTGCCGCTGAGAGTTTTGATGAGTCTTACTACTTGAGCATCGGCCGGCGTGTCGAGGGCAGGGACCGGGGGGTGTTTTTCGATGTTTTCGATCTTAAATTGTGCGTAGCGCTTGGTCAAAATCTCAGCTCGGCTATCACAGTAGGCCTGAAAGTCTCGGATGATTTGGTCGGTACGATCACTGGGGATATTGCGATAATCCCAGTCAAACCAACATTCGTTGGCAATGATGTTGAAGGCCGTTCCTCCGTGGATGACCCCAGCGTGTAGGCTGGTGTGATTAGGACTGAAGCGGTCGTCAGTGCGTCCAGCTTGAATCAATTGCTGCATATAATCTTCGAGCCAGACGATGAGGCGGGCAGCTTCGTGTACGGCGCTGACTTCGGTATTAACTCGACTACTATGTCCTTGAGAACCCGTAATACGGGTACGGTAGACATTAATCCCTTTCTGCCCTACAATCGGCTGTAGTAGACTGGGCTCCCCAATGATGGCAAAACGCGGGCGTTCCGAATAGTGATCATTGATGTCTTTGGCCAAGGCAGGTCCAGCCATACAGCCAATTTCTTCATCATAACTGAAGGCGAAATAGATGGGGCGTTTCAGCTCAGCTCGTTGCCAACGAGGTAAACCAGCGAGGCAGCAGGCAAGAAACCCTTTCATGTCGCAGCTTCCACGAGCATAGAGCAGCTTCCCGTCGGGGGTAAGCTTAAATGGGTCGGTCTTCCAGGGCTGGCCTTCGGTAGGTACTACATCCATATGACCACTCAGGATAGTGCCACCGTCTACTGAAGGGCCAATACGACAATGAACGGAGGCTTTGGTTCCTTCCTCGTTCGGGACGAGTTGATAAGCCTGTTGATGCTGCTCTAGGTAGTCGGTAATCCACTGTAGGATACTGAGGTTGCTTTCTCCCCCCAAGACCGGGAAAGAGACGAGTTGTTCCAGGATTTCAACGCTTGTTTTTAACATGGGGACAAAGGTAGTGGCTTGGTTTTTAGTTGGGTAGTAGGGTAGAACTTAGTCTGTTAGGGCTTTAGTCGGTGGCAACGTTATTGAAGAGCTTGAGCGGGGACAATGGCGCAGGCATTAGTTTTTCGGGAAGGGGTGCCAGCCCATAAGGGGCCGTAGCGGGCGGAAATACAAAAAAATCAGATCATAAATCTTTTCCAAGCTAGTAAGCGTTGCTTAACAGCAATGGTTCAACACACGCTATTCAAAATTTTGCTGGCACCTATTTCTCTACTGTATGGCTTGGGAGTGAGTTTTCGCAATTGGGCGTATCGCAATGGATGGTTGAAATCCATTTCTTTTAACTTGCCGGTGATCAGCGTGGGAAATTTGTCGGTCGGTGGTGCGGGCAAGACGCCACACGTAGAGTACCTGGTCCGCAAGATGTTGCCCTACCTGAATGTAGCAACTTTAAGCCGTGGCTACCGGCGTAAAAGCAAGGGTTTTATCATGCTGAATGCCAGCCATAATGCAGAGCAAGTAGGGGATGAACCACTACAATACTTTCGCAAATTTCCAGGCCTGACAGTAACGGTAGCGGAGGAGCGCGCGCTGGCTATTCCGCAGATTGTAGCTGCCAAACCAGATTTGCAATTGGTTATCCTCGATGATGCTTTTCAACATCGAGCGGTACGGCCGGGGCTCAATATTTTATTGACGCAGTTTAATCAGCCTTTTACTCGTGATTATTTACTACCCAGCGGGCGCTTACGAGAGTGGCGGTCGGCCTATAATCGAGCAGATACAATCATCGTAACTAAATGCCCGGCTGATTTAGATCAGGAAACAGCCACCCATTTAAGAGCAGAGATAGACCCACAGGAGGGGCAGTCCTTGTTTTTTAGTTATTACGCTTACGGTCAGCCTTACTATATGTTGGATCAGCGCTATCGCCTGCAAATGGATGCGGAAGTGGACGTACTGCTGATTTGCGCTATTGCCAATACTCGTTACCTGATTGAGTACTTACAAGAGCAAGCTAAATCTGTGCACACGCTGGAATACGAAGATCACCATTACTTTGATCGTCAAGATCTGGGCAACTTGCTGCGGCGATTTAAACAACTAGACAGCAAGCGAAAGGCCATTATTACGACAGAAAAAGATGCCGCCCGACTGGAATTACACCGGGATTTTCTACAGGAGCAGCGCTTGCCTATCTTCGTCTTACCGGTCCAGGTTCGCTTCCACTTTGAACAAGAGCGTGAATTTGATCTGGAGGTTCAAAATTTTCTGCTGAACTTCACGGCATGAGGCGACTCTCCGATTTCGTTTACTTGTTTTTACACTTTTGCTCCCGCTGGATGTTGCGAATTCTATATCCGTCTACGGAAGTGGATCGCTTGGACCACGCCAATATTAAGGGCCCTTACATTTTGTCGGGCAACCATCCCAATACTTTAATTGACCCGCTTTTTGTCGGTATTTTTCTTTCGCAGCGTTTGCACTTTATGGCCCATGCCGGCCTTTTTCAGAATAAACTTATGGCTCGCTTTCTGGCTTTCGCAGGCGTGGTCCCTATTGCCAGGGCTAAGGATCGGGCAGCAGGAATGGAGGTCGATAATAATGCGAGCTTCTCTAAAGTTTATGAACTGCTTGAACGGGGAGAAGTACTCTACATTGCCCCGGAAGGGGGCAGCGAGCTGGAGCGTAAGTTGCGGCCACTGAAAAGCGGCTTAGCTCGTCTAGCCCTGCAGGCTGAAGCACAGTGCGACTGGCAATTGGGATTGAAAATTCTGCCAGCAGTGATCAATTATGAGTCTCCATCTGGGGCCTTCAGCCGTGCTTACGTGCGCTATGCTCCACCAATCGTTGTAGCGGATTGGCGGGAGCGCTTTGAAAAAGATCCGACTGCTACAACACGGGCTTTTACCCAGGCAGTACGAGAACGCATGGAAAGTCGCCTGATCCAAACCCAGGATAAGGTAGAGGAACACACACTACGCGCCCTGGAGCGTAGCCTGCAAAATGATCGACCCCTGAGTGTAGCGCATCATCACGAGCGGGTGCGCCAGCTGCTCGTAGGTTTAAGAGCGCTTCCCGCTACGGAAAGTACTGCGCTTAGCCAACAAGCCGCCGCTTACGAGGCGGGCCTCCAGCAGGCGAGGCTAAACGATTTAAGTCTGAGTGACCATCCTCGCAGGGGTTACAGCCCAGGCCTTGTGTTAGGCTTTCCAATCTTTTTATACGGTTGGGTGAATCACTGGCTATTACTGGGAATAATCAAGCTGGTAGAGCGTATGGCGGGTATTATTGCCAATTACCGCAGCACCTTGCGCGGATTAGTTGGCGTGATATTTCTTCCCCTCGTTTATCTCTTGCAATCTTGGTTGTTCGGTCACTTTTTCTCGGGGAGCTGGTCCTGGGTGTATCTATTTAGTTTACCCGTAACGGGGCTTTTCGCTTTAGCCTATTGGACGACCTATCGGCCGGCTTTTGCCGCTTTGCATCGGGGAAAAGCCTCTGCTGAGCTGACTGTGCTTCGCACAGAATTGCGCGGGGTAGCAGATCGAATGTTGGGGTGATTTTTTTTGGATTTTTGGATTTACCCAAAAATCCAAAAAATGCCTACTCTACCCCCACCCGATTCATTCCTTCCAGGGCCAGTTGGTATTCTGGCGCGAGCCGCAGCGCATTCCGATAATCTTCTCGTGCAGCATCGATATTGCCCATTAGTTCATTGGCGTAACCTTTATAGAAGTGTGCCTGGATGTAGAGTGGGTCATTGCTCGTAACGATGTTAAACTCATGGTGCGCCTCTCCGATCTTCCCCTGCTCCATGAGCAGTAGTCCCGTATTGAAGTTGGCAACTACGTATTGGCGGTCTAGTCGGGCCGCTTTGCGATAAAGGGCAATGGCATCGTCTAGTCGGTCCTGATCACGGTAAAAGTCAGCTTTAGCATGGATGGAGATCACGTCTAGACTATCCAGATCTAGCGCCGTGTTGAAGTATTGCTCAGCGCGTTCGCTACCGATAGTACTGTGCAATTGGCCGAGTTTAATCCAACCATCGATCAAGTCGGGTTCGATTTCTACGGCCTCCTGGGTAGCGTTAATGGCTCTGGTGGTATCGCCAGTTTCGGCAAAGACCTGTCCCAGTAGCAAATAAGCATCGGGATTTCGCGGGTCGACACGCACGACCTGGTTCAGGGCCGCCGTTGCGTCTTCGTATTGTTTAGTGACCAGCTGAGCTTCTCCTAGTCGCAGCCAGGTCTCGGCATTGTTCTCATCTAGCAGGACTGCGGAGTTTAAAACTCCAATGGCCTGGCGCGAACGGAAATAGTTCATAAACACGTCAGAGAGCTGGTAATAATAGTTGATTTGCGTACTGTCCAGGTTCAGAGCAGTTTGTAGATCTACAATCGCAGCATCGTAGTTTTCGCGTTCGTATTCCATTTGAGCACGGGAGGCATAAAGATCCGCCTGCTCGGGATTATCGGCAATTAATGCCGTAATCTGATCGATACCGGGATCGCCGGAACTGCTGATGGTAGTGCTTTCATCGCGACTTTCTCCACCACAAGCAAAGAGCAGTAGCGTGAAAATGCTAAGACTAAAGAGGTAAACAACTTTCATAGAAGCGCAAAATTAACAACTAGCACGTCAGTCAGGTAGTAAACGTTATTTTGGCAGCCGAAATTTCCAACTATGTCTTGGCCCTTGCTAGAGTGTGTAGTCAATATTAGTGAAGGACGCGACCGGGCTTTCCTGCTAGAACTGGCCCAGTTGCTCCAAAAAAGTGAGGTACAGCTTCTGCACCTCGATGCCGGCTACGATGCTCACCGTACCGTTTATACCTTCGCGGGTTCTCCAGAGCGGGTGGTTGAAGCAGCTTTTCGTTTGATCGATTTTTGTGCTAGGCAGCTGGATATGCGCCAACATCAAGGCAGTCATCCACGGATCGGAGCAGTAGATGTATGCCCCTTGGTACCAATCCGGGGAGTTAGCCTGGAAGAAGCCGCTGACTTGGCCCGGCAGCTGGGCCGGCGGGTAGGGGAAGAACTAGAACTACCCGTCTATCTCTACGAAGCGGCCGCTTCTGCTCCTCATCGTAAAAACCTAGCCGCCCTACGACGAGGCGAATATGAGGATTTAGCAGAGCGACTCCTCGAACCCGGCTGGCAGCCTGATTTCGGCCCCCCTCGATTTGTCCCGAAATTCGGAGCAATAGTAATCGGGGCCCGTCCTTTTTTATTAGCCTACAATATCAATCTCCCCAGCGAGGCCTCACTGCGGCTAGCCAAATACCTGGCAGGTCGTCTACGTGAGAGCGGCAGAGGGGGCTATCCGGGTATTTTTAAAGGTCTAAAAGCTATTGGCTGGCGACAAGATAGCTTTGATTGCTGTCAGGTGAGCTGCAACATCGTAGATGCGGAGGCAGTAAACTTGGCGGAGCTTTATGATAAGTGCCGCGAGTTGGCCAGGGCAGAGGGCAGTGACGTCAATGGGTCAGAGTTGATTGGCCTCCTCCCCGAGCGCTACTTATTAGCTGCCGGTCGCTATTGGGAAACCTCCACTACCGATGAGCAAGCTAGAGATTTAGCGATTGAACGCCTAGGCCTGGGGGCGATTAAGCCCTTCGTTTGGGAAGAACGGCTTTTGGAATCGGCCTTGTCTAACCCTGCCATAGATCCAGAAAAGTGGCTAGGATGATTACCACCTCAGGACGCCTACATTACTTGGATTCACTACGGGGTATCGCCGCGCTCCTAGTCGTCTTTTACCACCTACTGGGTTGGCACTACGGCGCTGCCAGCTGGTGGCATTTGACGGCAATCATCATTAATGGCGCCGATGCTGTCTCTTTCTTCTTTGTATTGAGTGGCTTGGTCTTAGCACTGCCTTATTTCCAGCGTCAGCGCCGTGTCCGACCCAGGCAATTCATCTGGAGGAGAATCTGGCGCCTATTTCCGGCCTTTATCCTGACCATAGCACTGAATTTTCTAGCCTGGCATCGGGTGGCTATTTGGAAAGAAGGGTTTTTCCATGTTTTGTCGCAGAAAGCGGGGGAACTGCTGCCAGAACTAGCGATGATCCTTAACCATCACCTTTATTACGCGCCGGGCTGGACGCTGGGCGTAGAGTTTTACGGCTCCTTGCTGGTCTTGGCGTTGGTTTGGACTGTTGGTCGTAATCGACGCTGGCTCTGGGCGATTTTACTGCTTTCTTTGGTACTTCCGGTCCATCGACTAGGCCTTTTTATTACCCACTTCACCTTGGGGGTAATGCTGGCGGCTTACTGGCCAGAGATCAAAAAACCTAGCCGGGTAGCTGCATCACGAGCTTTTTTATCGCAGCCACTTGTTGTTTATTTTGTACTTCCGCTGGTGTTTTTGTCGCTATTTAGTTTCCGACACCTTTCCAGGTTAAATGATTGGGGGCTGGAGTCAGCTAGCTGGAATTGGCTCCGTCCATTCTGCTGGTCGGCCCTGGCAGCAACCCTCTTGTTGTACCTGGTAATTCAACGGCCCTCCTGGCAGCGCCGCTTAGAGCACCCCTGGTTGTTAGCGGCGGGGCGCTGGTCTTATGGTATTTACCTGACGCACTGGCTGCCCGTGGCCCTGTTGATGGGTAAGTGGGAGTGGTGGTTAGCGGTTGGGGGCGGTACTTTGGGCGCTTTCCTGCTGACGGCTACTATTAGCCTGGCTGCAACCTTAGCTTCGGCGGCTTTGCTTTACCGTTATGTCGAGCTTCCTTTTATCCACTGGTCAAAACATGGGGCACTGGCAACCCGATGCTTTGGCCGTTCCACAGGCAGTAAGCAGGCAGAGACTAAGGGCTAAAATGATCAATGGAAGATGACGGAATAGTCTGTGTACCATGAGTGGTGCTTTAGTGCTAATAAATGTAGGTTATTTTGTGGAGCTGAGCAGGACACGAGATTCGTTGGATTTATCCATCGTTCCATTAATCCATCTTTTCGGTAACACCTGCGGAAGTACAAAAACAAAAGAACCTTCTTCTTACAATTGTTCTAGTTCATGTTAACCCCCTTTGATTTCAAGGCCGGTCGTCGCAACCTGATCGCCGTTCTCGATTGGGGGCTGGGGCACGCCAGTCGTAGTTTGGCCCTGGCCCAGCGATTGCGAATGGCAGGGGAGCAAATTGTTTGGACTTCCGCAGGTCCCGCTCTAGAAATGATTCGTCGCGAAACTAATGGAGAAGATACCTACGTTCTGCCGGCCTATGCCATTCGCTACGGCAGCCAAAATATGTATTGGAATATGGCTCGCCAGCTGCCCAAGTTGCAGCGGGTCGTTCGGGCAGAAAAACGAGTGATTGAGACCATCGTACGGGAAGCGAAAATCGACCGATTAATTTCCGATAATCGCTTTGGCTGCCACAGTAGCTTTGTACCTAGTATTTTTTTGAGTCATCAGCTTCATCCCATTGTTCCTCATCCGATAAGTTGGATATACCGGCGATTTCTACGGCCATTTAACGCCTTTTGGGTCCCTGATCTAGCCCACCCTAATCGCTTGAGTGGGCGCTTATCCGCCGCGGAGGGTTTCAATAATGTTCACTATTTAGGCTACTTGAGCCGCCTACCGCTTGAAGAGGTCGAGCAGGCTCCTTTTAAAGTTGGAGTTTTGTTGAGTGGTCCAGAGCCGCAACGTAGCTTATTGGAGGAAAAAATTCTGCCGTTGCTGTCACCAATTCCCGGCCAACACCAGCTGATTCGCGGTCTAGCAGCTAGCCGCCGTCAAGAGCAACGTGGTTCGGTATTTATCCAAGATTTTGCAGACGGTCCGCAGGTAGCAGCTTTACTGCGCAATGCACAGCTGGTGGTCGCACGTTCAGGTTACAGTAGCCTCATGGACATGCGCAGCCTGGGTGTGAAGCGGGCCTTATTGATTCCCACACCAGGACAAACCGAGCAAATCTACCTAGCCAAACGGGCACAGGAGTGGAGCCATTCCGTTAGCCAGCATCAATTACAGTTGAGTGATCTACTAGCAAACTTAGCTTAAGCTTCCTGGTCTAATTCACTGATCTTTGCCAAAGCAGCCTGTATTTGTCGGTGCTTATCTCGCTTTTCTACAATGAAGGGTGCAGCGACTCGCTCCTGACAGTCTTCGATCGGACAACGTTCACAGGTGGTACTAACCTCTCGATTTTGAATGGTTGGGTCGTCGAGCCAGGCGATCTTCTGGCGCAGTTCATCGTTAATCAACAAGCCCAAGGTGACACTTACATTGTCGTTGGGCGAGGGGTAAGAAGGGCGGGCCAAAGTGATACAGAGGTACTCGTCCTCCGTGCCGATATAGCGTGATCGTTGGGCATTGACCATCTTGGGGACATAAAGCCCTTCGGCTTGCATTTTTTGCAAATCCTGCAAAAGGCTAATACTGATCCAGCGGCGACAGTAGTGTTCATACAACCCATTGCCGTGCGGATGGTGCCGCCGGTTGAGGTGGAGCTCTTTATCTATGGAGAAAGTGTCAAGTTCGGGCTTGTGCAGGAAGCGCAAGAAAAATAATTTATGCATACCGAAAATGGTCGGCAGCACATTCGTCAGGCGGTGAAAAAACATTTCAGGACTGGCATTGTAGCGCTGTACGATGCGCATCATCGCC
Source organism: Bacteroidota bacterium (assembly GCA_039030655.1). GTDB lineage: Bacteria > Bacteroidota > Bacteroidia > Chitinophagales > Saprospiraceae > Neolewinella. The sequence goes on from JBCCDS010000009.1 coordinate 63,469, forward strand.
TCGCCATCCCACTTAGGCAGACTGAAAAATTGCTTCATGTCCGCTACAAAATCAGCCAGTGGCAAGTGCAGACATACACTGAAGTAAACCGCCTGGCTATGATTGAGGACTTCTTCAAATACCCGGGAACGGAGTAAACTACTCGTATTAGCTCGCTCTTTCAGCTTGAGATAATTAAAAGCCAGCTCTTTACCAAACTGAAAGGAACGTTGCATAGGGCTTAAACTCCCATTCAGCAGCAAGCGCTTGCTTTGGGGTAAATAAACGGAGCGCAGTCCTTTTAGGTCGGGGTATTGGTCTAGCCCATCTTCTTCAATTTTATAGCCGTAGCGTTTGGTCAGCAAGTTGGCGAGTAGCCGTGGTGCCAGTGGCCGGTGGGCCGGTAGTTTATGACGTTCACCGAATGCGATGGCTGCGTCCTCTAGCTCCTGGAAGTAGTTATTGTTGAGCTCCAGATAAGAGCGTAGGGCACCAAAATAGAAGTTGTCCTCCCGCAGGGCGTAAGAGCGGGATAGGTCCAGTAGGGTACTGACAAATGCCCCCACTCGGGCAGGAGCGCTGGCAATGATCTCCGCAATCTTATTCAGTTCGATACCGAATAATTCCAGCGGGAGCTCATTCAGAAAGTTAGATTGTAGGAGTTGCTCCACCGGAGCCAAACTGCGGTCGAGCTCGTGGCTGGTCAATTCCTCAGGGCTAGTGTCCAGTGCTTTTGCCAGCAGCATCACTTTATCGGGCTTGGGAAATTTCTTGCCCTTTTCGATTTCATTGAGGTAGGACAAAGACATGCCGGTGCGCTTGGCCAGCTCCGCAAAGGATAACTTTTGCGCTTGTCGTAAACGCTTGGTCTTCAGACCGAAAATTATTCGCTCGTTAGGTGATTTTTGCGCCATAATAGCGGCAAAATAGCACCAAATAGCGAAAATTCGCGAATATCCTTCAGCCAAAGTGACTTAGGACTGATATCGCCTTAGTTGCTTGGTTTAATTTGGTTGAAAAACTCGACCGTTTCCTGTAAGCTGCGTAGAATGTGGACCCGTTCTGCAGCTACAGTAGGTTGACTTACCATTGCTTGGTAACCGGTCAATAATAATTCTACGTCGGGAAATTGACGCAGTAGTTGATTGATATATATTGTGGCGGGCTGTTGATCCGTATTCTTGGATAGAATCGTGAAGAAATAATCAGGACGAGCGAAGCGATGCGCATCCACCAAATCAGTAATGGCGATATCGTGACCCAGATAAATCGATCGGATCCCACGTTGACGCAGCATAAAGTGCGCGAAAAGGGCGGTGAGCTCTTGGCGTTCTTCTTCACGTAAATAAAGGACTACCGTAGGCTTGCTGGTCGTATCTAAAGGCGGCAGGTAGTCGGTGGCACTCAGGATTTTTTGCCGAATAAGCTGAGAAATGAAGGCCTCCTGTACTGGGGTTACCGAACCCGTAAGCCAGAGTAAGCTCAATTTATCCAGGAAGGGGTAGATAACTTCGAGCATGGTTCGCTCGAAGCCCAGTTGTTCGATATTGGTATTAAGAATGTGAGAAAACTTGAACTCATCCAACTCAATCATGGAGAGTGTCAGCGCATCTAATTGGGTATCTGGCTGAAAACTGATACTACTGATCTTAGAAATTTCCTCTGCGCGTTGCTGCTCGTCGAGCTGGGCAATTTTTGAAATTTTCATACCGTGCCGATTCAGCATAGCGATGCCGAGCAGCTTTTTCAGGTCCTCGTCCTGATAAAATCTAATATTGGTTGGTGTGCGTTTGGGCTCGATTAATGCATAGCGAGTTTCCCAAGCCCGGATAGTATGAGCTTTGATGCCGGAAAGCTTCGACAAATCGCTTATTGAGTAAATGGCCACACTACAAAATTCTGAGGTAAGGCTGATGGGAACTGTTTCTTTTGTCCACCTAACAGGGTGTATTCGAAATGGTTTAAGATATAAATCTAACGGAATATCTGTCCTAAGACTGCCAGAAAGCTTTCTTAGGTCAAATTGTTCGGCCAAATTTGGTTACTTTTCGCTTTCCCTGCGGTTTGGCTCCGCCAAGCTGTACTTGACCACGCAACTAGCTATAACCTCCTCCGTATGAAGCGGATTTTTACCATTTCTCTTTTTGCCCTACTAGGGCTCTGTGCAAACAGCCTACTTGCCCAAAGTTGTCTTTACCAATTTCAGCTCTATGATACGTTCGGAGATGGCTGGAATGGTGCCGAGATTGTCATTCATGTCAATGGCGTCGAAGAGGCTTATACTTTCACCGCTTTAGATAACGACGGAGACTCTCTGCTCGTCTTCATTCCGGTAGAAACGGGAGATTCTATTAGTGTTGATTTTACCTCAGGGGGCTTCCCTGACGAAGAGTCATTCCTCATTCTTGACAATGACGATCAGCTGATCTACGAATCGACTATGCCCCCCGAAAATGGAGTGGATATCTTCAACTTTATCGTGGAATGTGTGAGCTGTGTAGCACCTCCTGCTTCTACGGTTGATTTCTTCCGCTTACGCTCCACGAGTGTAGATGTAATCTGGGCTTCAGCTACCACCTTGGATAATCCGACTTACTACCTGGAGTATGGTTTAGCCGGCTTTACACCAGGCCTTGACCCCATCGAAGTAATTGAAACGATGGATACGAGTTTACGCATCCAACCGCTGACGGATACGACTTCCTACGATTTTTATCTATCTGTCCTTTGTCCGACTGACACCGTACCGGACACCTCCAATGTGAGAGGCCCCTTCAATATTTTCACGCCGCTAAGTGACGATGTCGGGATCACCGCGATCAGTAACCCGATTAGCGGCTGTGACCTGGGTTCGGAGTCTATCCGGGTAGGCATTGCCAATTTTGGTGGAGCACCACAGACCTTCATCCCTTTTGATTACAGTATCAATGGCGAAGCCAGTGGTGTAGGGATGCCCGAAGATGGCTTTTTCGTAGGTATTGTCGGCGTAGGAGATGTAGAATTTACGGAGTTCGACCTCGAAGGAGATTTTTCAGAACCCGGGACCTACGAGATAAAAGTCTGGACCGCGCTCGAAGGGGATATGGACATGTCCAATGACACCTTTACCATTAATATTGTCAGTACTACCTTCGTCAATGACTTGCCCTATTTAGAAGATTTTGAAAGCGGGGATGGCTTTTACACGCCCGTTCAGGCCGGTGCCGGGCCGATAAGTTGGGAGTTTGGTACTCCCGCAGGTAATGCCATTTCCTCGGCCGCCAATGGTCAAAATGCCTGGGTAACTAACCTTGATGGTGATCATAACCCCAATGAGCTTTCTTACCTGGTGTCTCCCTGTTTTGATTTCAGCGAGGCGGAAGAGGATTATGTGCTCAGTTTCTTCCTGAACTCCGCGCTGAGCTTCTTCGGTGATGGGGTCTTCATCGAAACCACTACTGACGGAGAGACCTGGACGAAATTCGGTCAAAGCGGTATGGGTATCAATTGGTACAACGACACCTTCGAGGAATGGTGGGATGGCGATGCCGGATCACCCGGTTGGTCGCCAGCAGTGCAAAGCATCGGTAATTTAGCCGGCGAAGAATTGGTCCGTTTCCGTTTTGTGTTAGAAACTTCAGCCTTTACGGAAACCGAAGGCTTTGGTGTCGATAATATTTACATTGGCCCTCAAGCTGCGCAGGATCTGGCCGCAGGCCAGCTGAGCGCCTTTAGTGAAGCTCCTTGTGGTTCACCTGAAGATCAGGTAACCCTCTCCTTCTTTAACGTAGGTACGGATGAAGCCACGGCGATCAGCTTGAGTTTTGAGGTGAATGGCGGTCCCATTACTACTGAAGCCATTCCTGATACCTTAGCTAGTGGAGAATCTTTCACTTACACCTTTATGGGTACTTATGATGGAACGCAGGCCAGCACCAACGTGATTACCGCTTGGGTAACTGTCGACAATGATGGGGTGCTCACCAATGATACTACCTCCATTACGATCAACACCGTATCGGAATTTCCATTGTTCGAAGATTTTGAGAACGGAGAACCTGCGGGCTGGCTGATTGATGATGACCTTACCATTGCTCAGGCGCATACTTCTCCTACTGCGGTACTTTTTGATAATCTCTATTCTTTTGATACCACAATGCGGGTTGTGACGCCCAACTACGGCCCGGTTACAGAGGGAGACTCCCTGAGCTTTGACTACCGCTACGTCAATTTTACCGGCGGCGGTCAAGACCCAGCTCCATTGGGATTGAGTGATAATTTGCAAATCCGTGTGATCGAAAATTGCGATACCACCGATACGCAAATCGGAGTAGTCAATGTCTTCAATCATCAACTATCAACTAATATGCGTCGTCTGAGCTTCCCGCTGGACGAATTCGCTGGATCTAATATTCAGGTCGTCTTTGAAGCAAATTGGGGAGAGGGTGATTACTACCTAGACCTGGATAACATCAACCTTAAGCGATGCCCCGCTTCACTTGGCCTGGAAGCTGAAATTACCGATGCTGTTAGCAATACCAGTAGTGATGGAGCGGTCAATATTTTCTTCGAAGGAGGAATAGCACCCTATACCTACAGCTGGAGTAATGGCACTACGACCAGAAACTTGAGTGATGTTCCTGCTGGGGACTATATAGTGACGGTATCTGATGCTCAGGGTTGTAGTGAGGAATTAGAGGTGCGTATTAACTTCTTGGTGGGTACCGAAGAGCTTATTCCTGCCTTTGGAACCGTAACGGCTGCCCCTAATCCAACCACTGGAGAATTGCGACTAAACGTTGAACTAATCGAGCGGGAAGAGCTAGAGATCAGCCTGATCAACCAGTTTGGCCAAGAATTGGAGAGAAGATCCTACGGCCGTCAGGACTTGGTACGAGATCAGCTGGATTTAAGTCGCCAACCGGCAGGTGTTTACTTTGTTCGCCTCCGTGCCGGCAACCAGTTGAAGACAATACGTGTTCTGAAAGTGCATTGATTTGATCTGCGGACTTCGAGTTAGTTCAAAGCCCGTAGACCCTCTTTCAGAAACAGCATATGAAGATTGGAGTCGTTTGTTATCCTACCTATGGAGGTAGCGGAGTTCTGGCAACGGAGCTGGGCCTTGGCTTAGCTCGGCGAGGGCATGAAATCCACTTCATTACTTATCGTCGACCAGCTCGACTCATTGGCTTTCAGGAAAATGTCTTTTTCCACGAAGTAGATAGTGGAGCAGACTATCCCCTTTTTGAACATACGCCCTACGAAACAGCCTTAGCGAGCAAACTAGTAGATGTAGTCGAACACCACCAGTTAGATATCCTGCACGTACACTACGCTGTTCCCCATGCTGCAGTAGCCTATATGACCCGCAAGATTCTAATCAGCCGCGGGCGTTATCTCCCCTTCGTTACAACCCTGCACGGAACCGATATCACCCTAGTGGGGCAAAACGAGGCCTTTTCTGCCCCCATTACCTTCGCCATCAACAAGTCGGATGGAGTGACGGCCGTTTCCAAATCATTGCGGGATGATACCCTAGATCGTTTCCAGGTATGTCGGGAAATTGAGGTGATTTATAACTTCATTGATTTTCAACGATTCCGCAAGAGTGATAAGGGACATTTTAAAAAAGCCATTGCTCCAGGCGGAGAAAGAGTCCTGATCCACATCTCCAATTTTCGACCCGTAAAGCGAGTACATGATGTCATTCACATCTTCAAGATTGTGAGTGATCAGATTCCAGCTAAACTGTTACTCATTGGCGACGGACCCGAGCGGCAACGCTGTGAGACCCTAAGCCGACAACTGGGGCTCGACGAACACATTCGCTTTCTAGGCAAGCAAGATGCTGTGGAAGAGCTGCTGGCCGTTTCCGATTTATTTCTGCTTCCATCTGAAAAAGAAAGCTTTGGTCTGGCTGCACTGGAGGCGATGGCCTGCGAAGTACCCGTTATCTCCAGTAATGTCGGAGGTATCCCTGAGGTAAATATCGATGGTGTTACCGGCTTTACATCTGGGGTAGGCATGGTCGATAAGATGGCAGAAGATGCACTGACGATTCTGCAAAACGAAGAAAGTCTTGCCCGTTTCCGCAGTGCCGCCCTAGAGCAAGCTGCTCGCTTTGATATAGAAGCTATTCTACCTCAATACGAACAGTATTATGAGCAGATCTTAGAAGAGAGTAGACCAAAAGTAAGTGACCGAGAAGGAGTAGTTGAAGATCCCTGTTCCTGATACTGCTATGTCTGGGCAACAGACTTTACCTATACCACCGCTGCTAAAGCCTCCCGAAAAGCGGTCTCCTTGGCTGGCGACATGATTAGGTAGGTATGTAGTACCCGTTCGCTACCATCCTTCATGCTGAGGGTAACATCCCTAAATTCAAATTTAGCGGCTTCAATTTCTGCTAGCTTTACCTCCTGGGGAGTTTCGTTGATGTCTAACCACCAAAGTAGCCGCTGCTCGTTCAGCTGCACATAACGCTCAGGGTGATCCTGCGCCTCGTGGCCACGCTGCCAAATTCCGAGCATACCTAAAACACCAAATAATAAACCTAAAACTGCAGGGATTAGCCACCACCATACCAAACTACTATGCCCTTGCCAGGCCGACCAATAGCGGTACAAAAAGTAAGCGCCCATTATCAACAGGCTTAGATCCAGCAAGAAGTACCAGAAGCGTAGCCAGCGCTCTTTAGGATGGTCATCACGCAGGGCATTATAATCGAATAGTTCGGCCATGGGCTAAAAATAGCAAAATCCTCTCTTGCTCAAGAAAGCTAACTGGTGGCGCTTAACGGACAATCACCAGTTTGCCAACTGCCGAATCGGGATTGTCCAGTCGGAAACGACCATTAGTGGCTGAGAAAATAAGGTAGACCCCCGATTGTACCTTGCGACCATTGTAGTCGGCTCCATCCCAGGTAAACTGGCCACCAGCGGCATTGTCCTCATAGACCAGGGTGCCGCTGATGTCAGTGATCTTTACCCGAGCATCGCGTGCCAGACCGGTAATGGCAATGGGCCCATCATAACCTGGTTCTACCGGATTAGGAAATACTACCAGCTCTTCAGCGTGGATACCTTCCGCTTCGGTAGCACTACCCCGGTAGGCGATGATGCCGTCTTCTGTTCCAAAGAAAACCGTACCGTTAGTGGGGTCTACGGCGATAGCTTTTACGTTGTTGTCTAATAAAGGACTATTGTCCTCATCAAAGAAGGCCAGTTGCTCTTCTCCGTCAGGAGATAACAAATAGGCACCTCCCGTAGTACCGATCCACTTCTGGTTGGCACCATCAACGGTGATACACTGAATGAGCTCCGTTTCTAACAAAAAGGCATTGTTACCCTCATCGTCCGATACCACCGGGCGGCGGCCATTACAGAGATCAATGTCAAAAACCGAACTGCCGCATTCAAAAATCACGATTCCTTGGCTGGTGCCGATCCAGACGTCTCCATCCAGATCTACGGCCAGGCTATAGGCTTCGTTGGTAGGGATATCGCTATTGGCCGTCGATATCGTACGACAGCGATCATCACTGGGGTCCAAGGGTGTCCCAGCGGGGTCTAAAACACTTACTCCAGGGCCACTGACAAAACCATGGATTTGCCAAACAAAACCAGCACGATCTACCAGGATGTCGAAAGCTTCGTTGAGACTGCATCCTCCGCCTAGTGCCGCCCATTCTCCTTCTGGAGTGCGTACCGAAATGGGGAGCCTATCTTCAGCCAGTGGATTACCAAAGTAGGTGTTGCCGGCAGCGTCAAAAGCAGCGTTACCGACCCTGACACGACCCTCTCTTTCTCCATCAGCGATTTGCAGACTAGAATTAATTTCATCGTAAAGCGTAAATGCGTCTGCCGACAAATCATAGGACAAAGCTCCTTCAAAATAAGAACTTACCCAGACTTCATTCGTGACAGGGTTTCGTCTAACTCCTACAACATTTGTAACATCATCAGGACTATCAACGGCTCCTGTAAATCCGGCAACTCCGTCACGGCCTAGAAATTCATCGCGAGTCCTTAAATCGTAGGTTGTCCATTGTCCATCAGAAAAGCGATAAACGCCTTGTGTGTTACCTGGATCAGGAGAAAGCCGTACATCCAGAGCACCGGCCGCTACCCATAAAGACTGACCATCGTGCGCCATGCGGTAAACAATATCCCGATGGGGCCCCGAATAAGCTAAGCGAGGACACTCACTCGCCATAGGATCAGGCAGATAGCGAATTCCTGAGTCATCATCTCCAAACCAGATGCGTCCTTGTTCATCTTCAATGGCCGCGTTGGTCTGCCCCACACAATTGGCCGTAAAGGCTCGGGTGACGCCATTTTCGGTCAAGAGCGCCAATTGGCGATCAAATCCCATTTCTTCGATAAAGGCGTAACCAGCCAGTAGGAAACTACGGCCCGGTGTCAGGTACTGGATGCGCCAGCCCGTTTGCGGAGCATCATAATGTATACTAGCGTTACCATTATTCCAGCGCCACACATCCTGATTAACTCCGAGGTATAATTCATCCTGATAAACAGCTACTGCCGTACTGCTATAATCAGCAGGCAAACCAGATTCTTCTCCTAGTAATATCCAGTTACCAAAGTCAGCGACATTGGCGCTATTCAACGACACCTGATAAATACCTTCTTCTGTTGCCGCAAAAAGATCATCTCCTAACTGTGCGGTAGCCAACACGGCTATCCCCGTAAAAGTGGTAAACTGAAAAGTCAGATCATCCAGATCGATAGCCGTCACCCCAAAACCAGCTGATAAATAGACTAGGTTACCTGGCCCAAAATGTAAATGGTTGATCCTTTTGTCGCCTCCACTTGCGTTGAAATTATCAATCTGGTTGAGGGTCTCAAAGGTCCCATTAGGGTAGTAAAGATCAATTACGCTGTTTTCGTAGACGATGATTAGTGCTTCCGTTGGGGGGTGGTAACTCAGGCGACGTACGTTGGTCTCCGATAAACCTTCCGAACGAGTCAGCCTGCGAATGCTCAGCTCCTCTTTATCTAGGAAATAGACGGCATTACCCGTAGAGTAAATTACCTCAGTGGGGGATTGGGTGACTTGGCGGCCGTATTGGTAGGAAAGCAAGCTTTGCCATTCGCCAATAGCTAGCGGAATCTGGGCCAATAGCCCACTGGAAAAACCGCACAGGACCAAAAAAGAAAAGAGTAGTCGGTATGGCATGTCTATTTAGCATCTTTGGCCTCTCCCTTTATTACTCTCGTCTGGAGAGGGCGGAAGGAGAGGCAAAATATCTTTTGCAAGATCTAATATCAACAATAAGGGGCGCGACACTATTGTCGCGCCCCTGAATTTTATCGTTCAAGTCTGCTTGCCGACGCGAGCGACTTATTATCCGACCATGGCTGGTTCTTCTTTTAACTGATTGAGTGCCTTGCGCAGGTCTTCCACCAAGTCATTCCCGTCTTCAACACCTACGCTCAGGCGAATCAGACTGTCGGTCAAACCAACCCGTAGGCGTTGTTCGCGTGGGATACTAGCGTGAGTCATAGAGGCCGGGTGGCCGATCAGACTTTCTACTCCGCCCAGACTTTCGGCCAAAATGAAAAACTGCGTATTGCTCAACACCGTTTTGGCGGCTTCGAAACTGTCGCGCTCCAGATCAAAGCTGATCATCGCACCATAGTCCTTCATCTGACGACTGGCAACATCATGTCGAGGGTGATTGGCCAGGCCAGGATAGTAAACCTTACTCACCTCTGGATGCTCCAACAAAAAATCAACTACTTTCTTCGCATTACTACAAGCTCGCTCTACCCGTAGGTGCAGCGTTTTTATTCCCCGAAGTACCAGGAAACAGTCTTGAGGGCCAGGTACTGCTCCTACGGCGTTTTGTAGGAAATAAAGGCGCTTGGCGATTTCTTCGTTTTGGGTAACTACTGCTCCCATGACTACATCGCTGTGACCACCGAGGTACTTTGTAGCGGAATGAAGCACCAGATCAGCACCTAGCTCTAGAGGTTGCTGCAGGTAGGGGCTAGCGAAAGTGTTATCGACACAGACCATTACTTCCGAGCCCTCGGTAGCTGCTACAAGCGCCTGGATATCTACGATGTTAAGCATCGGGTTGGTAGGCGTCTCGATCCAGAGCAATTTAGTCCGCTTATTCAGCGCTTTGCGCACATTTTCTGGATCGCGCATATCGACAAAATGGCTTTTGATGCCGTAGCGACCATGTACTTGTACCATCTGACGGTAGGAACCGCCGTAAAGATCATCGCTTGCAATCACCTCGTCGCCGGGTTCTAGCAGGCGCAATACGGCATCCATGGCCGAAAGTCCACTACCGAAACAAATACCAAAATCACCTCCTTCCAGGGCTGCAAGGTTGCGTTGCAGCGCATCACGCGTGGGGTTTTGCGTACGGGCATATTCGTAGCCTTGATGCTCCCCTGGCGAAGTTTGAGCGTAAGTCGAAGTTTGGTAAATCGGCGTCATTACTGACCCAGTCTGTGGGTCGGGCTGTAGACCACCGTGAATACATTTGGTCGCGAATTTCATTAGCATATTATTTGGAGCCACAAAGTTCGGTAATAATTACCAGATGCTTAAGTCACCTACCGACACGATTGTTTAGGATAGCCCTTGCCGCTGGCCTTAATACTTGGTTTGCTAAACGCTTTTTTCTTTCCACTAGGCTTTTTTATGTACTTCCGCAGGTGTCCAGGTCGCTGGCCGAACCCCAGCGAACAAAGAGAGCTGGTTCGTCCTGCGAATAGTCTTTACTCGCAGGGCGAATCCTTTGCTTTGCCGCAGGGTATTCGGCCAGCGAGGCCGTTCAGACCTGCGGAAGTACAAAAAACAAAAGCCCCACCGTGAGGACGGTAAGGCTTTTAGGGGGTAGCAGTGTCGACCTGAAGGTCGAAGGACTGGTCGTGACAGCATAAATGCCCGAGGACGGGGCGCCGCATAAATGCGGGCAAACTCTTAGCGTTTACGTGAAGTACGGCCACTTTTTCGCTTATTCGACTTGGCAGCTATTGACCGCTTTTTAGGCTTTCCTTTCGAGGGCTTCTGCCCCTTTTCTGCTTGACTAATAATTTCAACCAGCGCCAGATCAACTCGGCGACGTTCCAGGTCCGCTTCCAGTACTTTTACGCGTACGGCATTGCCCATCCGTAGTCTTTTGCCAGATCGGCGCCCCACAATACTGAGTCGACCGGGCGCCAGATCGTAGGATTCATCCATATGATCGTAGCTAATCATACCCTCTACGAAGCTATCCTTCAGCTCTACAAATACGCCAAAGTCTGCCAGGCCATTGATCGTTCCTTCGAAAGTCTCGCCAATGTGTTCCTGAATGAACTCTACCTGCTTATACTTGATACTCTCCCGTTCGGCGGTGACTGCTTTGCGTTCCTGGTTACTAATGTGCTTACAGTTCTCCTCCAGTTTAGCCGGATTCGCTTGGTAAAGGCTGCCTTTGGTTAGGTTTTTATCCAGGATACGATGTGTCAGTACATCAGCATAACGGCGAATGGGAGACGTGAAATGACTATAGAAGTCAAAACCTAAGCCGTAATGGCCAATATTATTGGTGGTATATACGGCTTTTGCCATAGTGCGAATAGCAAGTGGGGCCAGCATTTTTACAGCTGGATCTTCCTCTGCCTTGCTCATCAAGTCATTGTAGGAGCGGGCGATTGTCTTACTATTCTTCATATCGATATCGATACCAAGAGCAGCAGCAAAATTGGCCAGTTCAGCCACCTTTTCAGGGTCCGGTTCATCGTGGACTCGGTATACAAAAGGAATGTTCTCTTTGAGTCGTTTTTCCTTACGGTCGATGTAGGTGGCGACCTCCCGGTTGGCCAGTAACATGAAGTCTTCGATCAGCATATTGGTATCAATACGCTCTTTAATGTAGACCTCAAGAGGTTTACCAGCCTTGTCTAATCGGAAGCGGACTTCGTCGGAAGCGAAATCAATCGAACCGGCCTTAAAGCGACGCTCGCGCAATTTGTCGGCAATGACTTTTAGTTGTGCCAGCTCTTCGTGAAAGTCTCCTTGCCCTTCGTCGAGAATGGTCTGCGCTTCGCCGTAGTTAAAGCGACGATCACTATGGGTAACGGTGCGGCCAAACCAGCGTTTGCGTACCTGGAAGGTGGCCGGGTCAAATTCAAAGACGGCGCTGAAAGTAAACTTATCCTCGTTGGGGCGCAGTGAGCACAACTCGTTACTGATGCGCTCCGGCAACATGGGGCATACTCGATCTACCAGGTAGACAGAGGTAGTACGTTGGGCAGCTTCTTGATCGAGTGCGCTGCCAGGCTTTACGTAGTAACTGACGTCGGCGATGTGTACGCCTACTTCGATTCGCCCGTTTTCCAGAGTTTGGATAGAGAGCGCGTCGTCAAAGTCTTTAGCATCTACGGGGTCAATGGTAAAGGTGGTGACCTCACGCATATCCCGTCGGCGCTGAATTTCCTTCTGGTCTAACTGACTGGGGAGGGCTTCAGCTTCGGCAAGGACTTTTTTAGGGAATACGATGTCGAAACCATTGTTAATCAAGATGGATTTCATCTCGATGTCGCTGCTTCCGGGCTCACCCAGCACTGCCGTGATCTCTCCTTTAAGGCTACCGTGGCTATCCGCTTCCCAGTTGGTAACCTGCACTACGACCCGATCTCCCTGTTTAGCACCCATTAAGGCATCGGATTTGACCAGGATATCGACGGGCTGTGGGCCATCGACTTTGACAATCGTGAGGCGATGAAATTTGTGGAGTGTACCGACAAAGGCCTTGACGGAACGTTCGAGCACCTCTACGATTTCACCTTCCGCTTTTTGGCGGCCGCGCGCTTTCCAGAAACGAACACGGACTTTGTCACCGTCAAAGGCGGTGCCAATCCGGCTGGTAGATACGAAAATATCTTCTTCGCGGCCATCCACGACAATAAAGGCAGCGCCGTTGCGCGTCATATCTACCCGGCCTACGACAACGTCTTTACTGTTCTGCTGGGCGAATTGCTTATTGAGTTGGTATTTGTAGTTGTCGGTGAGTTTGATCTTGCTAGATTGGACTAGCTGGTCGAGGGCATGTTGGACACTGTCTTTGTTATTGGCAATGCCGAGGGCTCTGATGAGTTGTTTGGGGTTGTACTGTTTGCGAGCGTTGCTCTGAAAGTGTTGTAATAGTACTTTTTGTAGTTGTGAGGCGGTTTGTTTTTGTCCGCTCTTCTTTCCCTTTTTTCTTTTAGTCATTAGGGGTGATGGTTGTTAAAGTAGGTTTGTTGTTTCTATGCTAGCTATATCAAAAAAGTCTACTCTAAAGTTCAATAATTTTATTTTTCAGTCGTCTCCGGTAGAGGCTTATTCAAGGTTGGTGTGACTAGTCATACTGACCAAAAAATGCTGTGTCGCTACCCAAGTACTGGAATTAGCTACCTTCATTTGGGCAGCAAGCTCAGGATCGTAAGTAGGCGATTCCATGATTTGGAGGCGATACCGCTGATCGAGATCGTAATTGTTTTCCAGAACTAGGCTTAATGAATCGTAATGATCAATTGGTCGAAACCGAAATTGCTACTTCTTGAAGTAGCTTGATTGGGCGTATTACGACACGCCAGTACCAGCATTAGCATCAAAGCTAGAAACAGACGCATTGCTGCTGGAGTATTGGTAAAGACTAAGTGAATGAATGAGTTGTACAATTACAACTTTACTATGTCACTCCCCTTTAAACGAACTTGCGGGGGGAAAAGTTTCCCAACAGAAAAAGCATCCTTCCACGCTAAGTAGCGTAAGAATGCTTGGTATGACCTGCTGTTCAGCAGGAGCGTAGGGGGCTCGATCATTGGTGGTAGCCATAACAGATAGGTTTTAAAGTGAATAATTTATCGGAAAGTCCTTTATCGGCTGCCGGGTAGGTGTTTAATTAAGGCTGTTTGTTGACCAGGATTGTTCTTCCATTTGTTGTCGATACAAAGGTGCAGCCGGGTGGGTGTCTATAACAGGGGAGCATCCCCCGATACCCAAAGCCAGGTCTTTTTACGGGGGGGTAGACCTGCGGAAGTACAAATAACACAGACAAAAAATGAGATGGGGCAGGCGAAACGATCGTCTCAGCTGCCCCATCAAATTAGGCGCGAAAAGTAAAGCCTAGCTACCTGAGTATAGTGACGTTTCCACTTTGGACCAGTTCCTCTCCTCCCGGACAAATAACCCGGAGGTAGAAGCCGTAAGCATCTGGGGGTAAGCGCTCTCCGCGGAAAGTGCCGTCCCAACTGGCGAAGATGTCGGTCGTTCGGAATACTTCCTCACCCCAACGATCATAGATCATCAAAAGCATCCCTTCCTGGTACAACTCAGGGCTGAGCGTTTCCACCTGCAAGACATCATTAAGATCGTCGCCGTTAGGTGTAAAGGCATTCGGCAGAAAGACAGCTTCGGGCGTACAAGCAGTGGTAACCCGGATGGTAATACTGGCTGTGGTCGGACAGAGGCCGTCTTCACTTACCGTTACGGTGTAGACGTACTCTCCATTATCGGGCAAGGGAGGCACGGGAGTAACGGTAATTGTCGAGCCGGTTTCATCAATGGGGCCATTAGGGCCTGCCCATTCAAAGACACAATTATTACAACCATTCGCGTTGGCCATCAGGGTCGTACTAGCTCCAAGGGTAATATCTGTCTCAGTTGCCGTCAGGTTGACGTTAATACTGATCACCTCCAGGGTCTTACAACACTGGGTGCTACAGCCGTTAGCGTCGGTAACGGTGGCGCAGTATTCACCAGCTGTAGAAATCGTAATCGACTGCTCTGTAGAGCTGAAATTGTCCGGCCCGGTCCAGCTGAAGCTAAAGGGTTCAGCTCCACCCATTACCAGGGCGCTATAGGTAGCGGTCTCGTCCGCACAAATCTGATCCGGACCGTCGATGGTACAACTGATGTCCGGGAAAAAACTGAGTATTTGACAACATTCCGTGGCACAGCCATTTGCATCGGTGATCATGGCACAATATTCGCCTTCAGCTGAAACCGTGACGCTTTCGCCTGATCCGCTGAAATCACCGGGTCCCGTCCAGTTGATGGTGAAGGGACCTTCGCCTCCAGTAACTACAGCAGTGTAGGTGGCCTCATCGCCTTCACAAATCATTGTTGGTCCTTCAACTTCACAGCTAATTTCTGGCGAAATACTGAGCGTCTGACAGCATTCGGTCATACAACCATTGGCATCGGTGACGAGAACACAGTATTCACCAGCTTCGAAGACGGTGATGCTCTCATCGGTCGACATAAAGTCGCCGGGTCCAGTCCAGCTAAAGGTGAAGGGAGCCAGACCATTAGTAATATCAACGGTGTAGGTGGCGCTATCACCCGCACAAATATTAGTTGGCCCTTCGACCATACAGCTAATCTCGTCGAAGAAACTCAGCGTCTGACAGCATTCTGTTTCGCAGCCATTAGCATCGGTAACAGTGACGCAGTATTCTCCTGCGACAAAGACTTCATTACTTTCTTCAGTAGACATGAAGCCGCCAGGCCCGGTCCAGTTATAGGTAAAGGGAGCGGTTCCGCCAATTACCTCTACACCATAAGTAGTGGTATCTCCCATACAGATGGTGGCTGGACCCGTTACTTCGCAGCTTAGATCTGCCGATACCGTCAGTGTAATACAACATTCAGTCGTACAACCACCTGCGTCAGTGATCAAGACGCAATACTCTCCGGCTTCGGATACGGTAATGCTTTCCTCCATCGACATGAAGTCTCCGGGGCCGGTCCATTCGTAGTCGAAGGGAGCTGTTCCACCAGTGACTTCAACGGTATAGGTAGCCGTTTCATCGGCACAAATGGTCGTTGGCCCTACCACCTCACAGGAGATGTCACTGGAAACACTCAGTGTTTGACAGCATTCGGTACTACAGCCATTAGCATCGGTGATTAGCACGCAGTATTCTCCAGCTTCGGTGACCATAATGCTTTCGTCCATTGAACTGAAAGCACTCGGTCCGGTCCAGTTGTAGGTGAAAGGTCCTGTACCTCCGGAGATAGTAGCTGTGTAGGTAGCGGTATCGCCTGGGCAGATGGTAGTGGGGCCTTCGACCTCACAAGAAATTTCAGCAAAGAAACTGAGGGTCTGACAGCATTCGGTAGTGCAACCATTAGCATCGGTTACCATTACGCAATACTCTCCTTCTTCAGAGACGACTATGTTTTCATCCATAGCTGTGAAATCGCCAGGGCCACTCCAACTGTAAGTAAAGGGTCCATTGCCACCCGTGACGATAACGCCATAATCCGCATTATCGCCGGCACAGATCATGCTTGGTCCGGTAACTTCACAGCTAATGGCAGCAGCTATCTCTAGGGTAATGCAGCATTCCGTATCGCAGCCGTTAGCATCCGTAACGATCACGCAGTATTCTCCGCCAGTGGTAACCATGACGCTCTCTTCCATAGAGGTGAAACCATCTGGCCCGGTCCAGCTGTAGGTGAAGGGGGCTTCTCCGTCAGTGATGATGACCGTGTAGGTTGCGGTGTCACCTTCACAGATAGTGGTAGGTCCATCAATTACACAGGAAAGGTCATCCGCGACATTGAGCGTTTGGCAACATTCGGTGGTACAGCCGTTGGCATCAGTAACGGTGGCGCAATATTCGCCAGCTTCCGATACTTCAATGCTATCAGTCGTTGCGGAGAAACCTTCTGGTCCGGTCCAGCTGTAGGTGAAGGGACCTACGCCACCCGTTATAGTAGCAGTATAGGTGGCGGTTTCGCCCTCGCAAATACCAGTAGGGCCTTCAACTTCGCAGGAGATATCCTCGAATAAACTGAGCGTTTGGCAACATTCGGTGATACAGCCATTAGCATCAGTAACGGTAGCGCAGTATTCACCGGCTTCTGTTATCTCAATGCTTTCAGTATTCGCGGAGAGGTCTCCCGGTCCGGTCCAGCTATAGGTGAAGGGACCTACGCCGCCCGTTATTGTTGCGGCATAAGTAGCCGTTTCACCGGGACAAATCATGTCAGGGCCTTCGACTTCGCAGGAGATATCGTCGAAGAAGAAAAGATCTAAACAGCAGGTAGTTGTACAGCCAGCGTCGTCGGTGACGGTTGCACAGTATTCGCCAGTAACGGATACTGTAACGGTAGAGTCGGTACTGCTGAAATTATCAGGTCCCGTCCAATCGTAGGTATAGGGCGCTTCGCCCCCTACTACAGCGACGAACCATTCCGTATCTGTACCAGCGCAAATGGTGTCCTGGCCACCTACTGAACAGCCCAGCAAGGTGACGTTGCGGACAATCTTTTGGGTATAGGCGTACCACCAGGTATTTAACAGGTTGCGGTCACCATATCCAGATAGTGTAGCGCCATTCAGCCCTCCAATTCCACCATCATCGTTAATAAAATCACAGGAATTTAAATCGTTGATTGTAAAGTTATTCCAGGTCCGGCAATTGCCCGTACCACACTCACAGCCTTGGCGGCCATCTTGTGACTGGGCCAAATCTGGGTTGGTGTTAGAAAGGATATTGTCTGGCAATTGCTGATCATCGTAGTACAATAAGCTGTTGGATACATCGTCATCAAAACAGTTCTGTGATTCGGGACCGGGGCGAATGGTTTCTACGCAGAAGCCATTTTCTAACTTTTCAACGTCGAACCCACTGAAGTGCTGAACTCCTTGAGCGTACAGAAAAATCACGTTGAACTCTGTCCCAGCGGGAACCGGATCTCCCAAAGCATCTAATCCATCCCAGGGCAGACAAAGAGAAGCCGGTTCTTCAAAGTTGAAAAGAAGTACGCGATCTCGGGAATCAGGAGTGAGTTCCTCATTCAGGTCCAGGTCAATGATGACTTCTATCTGACCGGGACCTTCCACGATAACGGGGAAACAAATTCCATCAGCATCGCAGCGCAGGACATTGTCTTGGAATGAAATGGCCGCACAGCCAGGAGAGCTGATGAAAACGGTAGGGTCGGGCTCGTTGAGGAAAACCCGGTACTCAGGTAGGCTATTTAACACTTCCTGACTTGGATTAGCAATAGACTGACGGTCAATGTCCAGGTCACCGGAATTTCCGGGGCCACGACTATTGAAGGCAACGTTAAAGGAAAGTCCCTTGAAACCGGAGCCGGCAAAATCGATTCTGGAAACGAAGCCTTCCATATTCGTATCATCACCGGTATAGGAATAGAGCGCTCCTTCAAAAGGGCGGTTCCAGATACACTCATCCGTATCTAGAGAATCAATAATCGGCGGTGTCCGGTAGGCCCAGTTGCGGGACCATACTCTACCGAGTACTGCAGTTCCTGCCTGGGAAACTGTGATGTCCCAGTAGCCAATATGGATCTTTTCATCGTCCAATTGGATGTTGCCTTGTACGTTGAGAAACTCGATGTAGTAATTGCCGGTTTCAGCGGGGGTGAAGGTGAAGTCAGGATCATAGACGCCGAATTCTGCATCGTCAAAATTGACGACGTTGGCCGTGCTTTCATTAATGACTGTTGGCTCGGAAACGATGGTTCCATCTTCTGCGCGTATCTGAAAGCTATAGCTTCCGTCAGATCTTGCGCGACCGAATTGATCATGCAGGATGGACAAACCAAGATTAATCACCTCTCCCGGTTGATCGATGGTTACGTATAAGCGATTGTTTTCATCGGTATCGGGTGCGGCAAAATTACCGTAGATATCATCGTTCACCAGCAGCATCACCGGCGGAGTTACTCCGTCGGGCGGGGTAGGAGCTAATTGTTTAACCCCTTCAGCACGAAGGAACATAAATGAACTACTCAAGGCCACGATCAGTACTAGGCCTCGCAGCAGCATACGAGAATAAGATGTATGAATTTGCATTAGTTAGTGGCTTTGAGATCAGTAATGGTGACGCGACGTGAGCGGGAGGCCTGTAGACCAAAGACCGAGCGGTCATTAGGATCGGCCTTGGAGTCACCCGCAAAAGCGGTGACGAAGGAAAGGGCTCCGCTATCGATGTATTGATTCAGGACACCTCCATTGTATTGACGGAAGAAGTCCAGTACCGAATCCACACGGCGTTGAGATAGATTGAGATTGTAAGCAGGGTTTCCACGCTTACTCGCATTACCTTCTACGGTCATTTCATAGGTGGTACCTAGTTCCAGCCGTTCTAGCAGTAGACCTGCTAATTCGATCAGCCGTTCACGCCCACCAAGTACATCATTCTCGAAGAAGTCATTGAGCTGCTCACGGGTCAGGAATTCTTCTTCATCGGACATTTCCGGTTTGATGAGGTCATCGATGAAGGCCCCTTTGCGCGCATAGTAGCGTTCGTTGGTCGTGACGTATTGAATATCACTGGTCACGCGACGTGAGCTGGGATGAGGATGATCGTTGTCAAAGTATAGATTGACCGGAACCAGATCGATGGGATTGGGTTGACGCAGATAAATGTCTACTTCATATTCCCCCATTTCATTTACGCCTGCTTCCGGAATCGTAAAGGAAGTATCGTTCGGCATATAGGCATCCCGTTCGGCGTATACGAAGTAAGGATTATCGAGGCGTACCAAGTACTCAAAGCGATTGGAATTCTCCTTGGTTTCGTCGGCAATCGGGTTGGTAGTCTCTGTTTCAGAATTAGCTAGAAGAACCCTGGCACCGTTGAGGGGCTCACGTGTTTTCTCGTCAAAGACATTGACGATGAGCTTCTGCGGTAGGTAGAGATTGCGCGTAATGCGATTGCTCTCCGGCACCTCACAAGCAACGGATAAATCTGCACTTTCTTCATCAGGGCCAAAAGCAATCCGGGTACCTCTTAACTCGTATTGAGTTCTGGGTTGAATTTCAAAGATGAAGTGATTACTAGTGGGTTGAGTTTGGGTTTCTACTAACTCTCTTACGTCCTTATCTACCCGGTAGAGCTCTACCGTAGCGTAGTCCAAGTTTGTCTCGTCCAGCTCCCGGTAGGTATAGACATCCAGGATGACCGTCTCGTCAAACGGGACAGAGTAGATATCATCACAGCAGGCGTTTTCTTCGCCCGGCCAGCGGATGGCCTCCTCGCCCTGACGATTACTGCTGAAGTAAGCCTTATCGTCTTCGCGGGCGATGATGTAGTAGCGATCGTGCATACTACCGTTGACTGGATGGTTGAGGTGTACCGGCTCGCCGAAGCCATCTTTAGCGTGAGCGTAATAGACATCAAAGCCACCCAGGGTATTACGACCATCCGTACTGAAGTACAAACGGCAGCCCTGGCTGTCAAAGAAGGGGGTGTAGTCATCTCCTTCAGAATTGACCCTGGAAAGATTTTCAACCGTTCCGGCCATTCCGTCGTCGTCGTTGAGCGGTGCTCGGTAGAGGTCTAAACCGCCTAGCCCACCATCGCGGTCACTGGCGAAGTAGAGCATTTCTCCCCCATTAACTGGATCAGTTACTACCTGTGGTTGGGTGTTATTGGCGCCGGCCACGTTGATGTTCATGACTACGGGAGGCCCCCATTGTCCGTCAGTATCGACGCTACTGAAGAACAGATCGCAGCGGACTTCCTCTGTATCACCGAGGTATTCACAGATGGTGTAATAAGCACGACTCTGAGCAGCATTGAAGCTAGTGTGGGCCATGTGCTTACCCTCTTCCAGGATGGTATGCTTGAGCTGGCCGGGATCGGTGGGGTTGCCATCCATCACCCGAAAGATTCTGGATAGGTAACGAGGTGGATTCAACTCGTCTTGTTCATAGAGTATACGGTTAGAGGAGAAGAAACTGCTGTCCCCGTTGGGCCGGTAGGCAAAGTCGGAGTATTCAGAATTGATGGCAATGGGTAGGTGTGTGACTTCAAAGTCGTCAGCCTCCAGGATCCGGCTGGCGGCCCAGCGGCTGTCTTCCAGATTTTTCTCGGCTGCTTCGCGATTTTCCTGACCCGCACTGGGTTGACTGAGGTACTGTTCATAGTGCAGAACGGCTTCTTCGTAATTGCCGAGAAACTGCTGCACCTGACCCAGGCGAAACTGTAATTCGGGGAAATCACCTGCTGCTGCGTTGAGTAAAACATGGTTGTAGGCCCCCAATGCCGTCTCGTAGGCGGTATATAGCCGCGCGTTTTCTCCCTGGCCGTACCAAAGGTCCATGCGGCTTTCGTCAAACTTAGTGGCGATGCGGTAGCTGTCGTAAGCTCCGTAGTAGTTTTGATTTTCGTGTTGTAGTTCAGCGTCGTCGATGAATTGTTGCATCGTTTGCGCCGACAGATGTAAGGAGCACCCAATAAGCAGGAGTGCAAGTATATACTGTCTCATAAATAAGAGCTGAATGGGTTAAAAGATGACGCTTTAAATAATAGGGCAGAAGCGGCGCGAGGGCACCGGACGGACCTTTTTGAAGATGTAGCGGATACTTAGCTCGGGGCCGCCATCCCGATTGGTGACGATGTTGAAATCCGAAATGTTCACGTCATAACTGAGCCCAACTCGCCAGGCATTGTAATGAAGTTGAATGGTCGGAAAGAAAGCATCACCGATTTCATCCCAGCGATAACCGATCCCCCCCTGGAGTGCCAGTTGTTTGCCTGGCTTACGATTGAGGTGAAAGCGTAGGCCACCCATAGCAACGTTTTCCCGATAGGGGCCTTGCCGTTGCAGGGTCAAACCCGCTGCGAGATCAATATCACTGCCGAGCTGAAGGACACCACGTGCGTAAAGACTAAGCCGACGCATAATGGGTACCTCTGTATCCTCAATGAAACCTTGGTCTGGTTGAGTCAGGTGGAATAAGGCGACGCCCACGTCCAATTTAGAGCGCTCCTCTTTGTAATCGTAACGTTGATAACGGTCCAGTGTTTGCCAGTGGAAATTGAGTCCAATTCCCAGGTCGAGGAAGCCATGACTGGTATTACCAAATCGTTCACTGGTCAGGTTGTTGCCATTAAACACGCCACGGTCGCGATCGAACTGATCGGCGAAGCGTAATCCTGCCTCTTCAAAACTTCGTTGGGCGAAACGGGCTTGCCCACCTAATGAAATGAAGACCCCATCGGAGAGATACTTGGTAAATGAGCCGTTGAGGTTCAGGTCGAACCAAGAGAGTTCTCCATCTCCGGCACGGTCAAAGTTGAGCCCTAGGCCTGCGGCAAAAAAACTCGACTTGTACATTCGGTTTAGGAACTTTTTGTCGACCATTACACTGTAGGTACGATAATCGACGGGGGTAAGACTCCACTGATGTCGTAAATTGCCCTGAATGCGCACATCGCCATCAAAGACACCGGTAAGTGCGGGGTTAGTATAAACAGGGGCGTTGTAGAACTGAGAGTAGTGGAAATCCTGTGCCTGCCCATCTGTCCAACTGAAAATCAGCAGAACGATGACCCCAAGAATCCTGTTAAGTTGCATAAATAATGGGTTTAGTTTGGGTATATAAAAGCCCGAAAACTGAGTAGTTTATAGCATAGGATAGCCATATGACACTCGAGTATTCAAGCGACAATACAATAAACAAATCAGCTTATTCTCGGCAGAATAAGCGCACGGTATAAGACTAGGAACAACCAACTGGATCACCACCTTGGAAGAGTAAGAAAAGTCACTGGTTCCCCTTTAAACCAGTAGTTCTTCCTGGAGGTATATTTTATGGGTATGTGGTGTGTGTCTTAATAACGGTGTGTTACCGCAAGTTAATTAAAGTTGTGATTTTAACAACTTACAAAGGAGGTTTTAATGGGTATAAATACAGTCAATTATTAAAAAAATATATATTTGGGCTTTAATCTATTATCTCTTTCGAGCTTCAATAACTGCGATGTCAAGCGTCCTGCTAACTGGAAATCCTACATGAAAAAAACCATTTGCTTTGCGCTTTTCTTCGCGCTTTTAGGCGGGCTTTATGCGAATAACCGCTACATGGTAGCTGTAGGGGGCTTGGGAGACGGTAGTAGTTGGGGGCAAGCCTTTGGTGACCTGCAACAAGCCTTAGCTGTTGCCAGCTCTGGTGATGAAATCTGGGTAGCTGCGGGCACCTATAAACCATCGAGCAGCCTGGACCGAAACGCCAGCTTTCATATACCTGTGGGAGTAAGTTTATGGGGAGGCTTCAATGGCACCGAAACGGATAAAGCGGCGCGTGATTGGCAACGGTATAGCTGTGTACTAAGCGGTGATTTAGGTTTGCCTAACGAACCCAATGATAACAGCCAAACCATCATCTATTTTGATCAAGCGACTACCGGGACAGTTCTGGACGGCTTCGTTATAGAACAGGCTACCGCCAATGCTTTTGCCCGTGGGGCAGATCCAGGTGCAGCTGGGGCGGCAATTTTCAATAATGGGGCTAATGGTGCTTCTTCACCACTCATCCGAAATTGTACCTTCAGAGATAATCGAGCACGTGAAGGGGCGGCAATTTACAATTATAGCGCCAATGGCCGCTGTGAACCGCAGATCATTAACTGCCAATTCATTCGCAATGAGGCCAATTTTAATGGTGGCGCCATCTTTAATAATGGAGATGACGGAATCTGCAATCCCAAGATTATTAGCTGCCATTTCATCGCTAACCAAGCCGTATACGGGGCGAGTCTTTTGAACACTGCCAGATCAGGGGAATGTATCCCTTTAGTTGAATCTTCGGTCTTCAAGGAGAATCGTACCAGTATGGGAGGAACTGTAGTCTACAATAAACTGGGTAACGGAGATCGGGTATACGCTATTCTAACCGATTGTACGATTGAAGAAAATTATCCAGCGGTAGGAACTCACGTAGAGAATAACGGAAGAACAGCTGCTTTGGCTGCAGGGGTCAAACCTGTGAATTAGGGCTATAGCTTAATCATTACGTTCTTCTTTCGTACGGCTGTAATTGTAACGGATCACTACTCCTATTTGATCCGATTTTGTACTTCCGCAGGTCTCAACCTTTCTCGGAGGGTAGGACCCCGTTTCGAGGGAATACCTGCGGAAGTGCAAAAAAAATAAATGGGAATAAAAAAAGCGGCAGCTTATCGGATCGATAAACTGCCGCTTTAAATAGCAGACAAAATCTTTAGAGGCTCATTTTCTGCTTGATCTCAATGATTTCGTAACCTTCAATTACATCGCCAACTTTGATGTCGTTGTAATTTTTGATGCCGATACCACACTCCTGGCCAGCGCGAACTTCTTTCACGTCGTCCTTAAAGCGCTTAAGGCTAGCTAACTGACCAGTTACGCCCTCTTTCTGGGGGTATACCACGATACCGTCACGCACGACACGCACTTTGGTGTCCCGGGAGAACTTACCTTCATCGACTTTACAACCAGCGATGGTACCCACCTTAGAGATTTTGAAGGTTTCCAGCACCGTAAGCTGACCGACAGTGCGCTCCTCTTTGGTGGGCTCCAACATACCTTCGATGGCGCTTTTGATCTCGTCAATAGCTTCGTAGATGATGGAGTAGGTTTTAATCTGTACGCCTTCTCGTTCGGCCAGTTTACGAGCTACAGCAGAGGGACGTACCTGGAAGCCAACAATGATAGCATCGGAGGCAGAAGCCAGCAGAATATCTGATTCAATGATCTGACCAACTGCCTTATGAATGACATTAACCTGTACGGTTTCCTGACTCAATTGAATCAGCGAGTCAGAAAGGGCTTCGATAGAACCATCTACATCACCTTTAACGATCAGGTTGAGTTCCTTAAAGGTGCCTAAGGCCAGGCGGCGTCCGATTTCGTCCAGGCTGAGTCGCTTGCTGGCGCGGTTGGCTTGCTCACGATTAATTTGTCCACGACGGCCAGCTAATGCTTTAGCTTCTTGCTCGCTTTCCATCTCTTTGAGCACTTCCCCGGCCTGGGGCGCACCATTGAGGCCGAGCAGTAGTACCGGAGTAGAAGGTCCTGCGTCTTTAATCTGTTGATTGCGTTCGTTGAACATCGCCCGGACACGTCCATTGTATTCGCCAGCTACGAGAATGTCTCCAACGGAGAGAGTACCGGTTTGTACCAAGACTTTGGCTACGTAACCACGGCCACGCTCCATAGAAGCTTCGAGGATCGTACCAATTGCTGGGCGATCAGGGTTAGCTTGTAGTTCCAGGATGTCGGCTTCGAGTAGTACTTTTTCTAGTAGCTCATCGATACCAATTCCTTTCAGAGCAGAAATGTCTTGACTCTGGTATTTTCCGCCCCAGTCTTCCACCTGATAGTTCATGGAAGCCAGCTCGGTCTTAATCTTATCGACGTTAGCTCCCGGCTTGTCTACTTTGTTGATGGCAAAGACAATCGGGACCCCCGCTGCTTCAGCGTGGCTGATGGCCTCCTTAGTCTGGGGCATGATGCTATCATCGGCAGCAATGATAATAATCGCGATATCGGTCACTTTGGCACCACGTGCACGCATGGCCGTAAAGGCTTCGTGACCCGGTGTATCCAAGAAGGTGATTTCACGACCATTCTCCAAGGTCACTTCATAAGCACCGATGTGCTGGGTGATACCACCAGCCTCCCCGGCGATTACGTTGGCCTTGCGGATGTAATCCAGTAAAGACGTCTTACCGTGATCTACGTGCCCCATCACCGTTACGATAGGTGAGCGGCCCTCTAGATCTTCGGGATCATCCACCCACACTTCTTCCTCCTCAACGGATTCTTCAGCGGTGATGAACTCTACTTCGTGACCGAATTCTTCGGCTACGAGCTCGATAACTTCAGCGTCTAGTCGTTGGTTAATCGAAACAATTACCCCGGCATTCATGGAGGCCATGATGACTTCTGCCACGTTGACATCCATCATGTTGGCCAGCTCCTGGGCTGTAACAAACTCAGTAACCTGTAGCTTGTCGGTCTGAGTGCTTAATTCTCTTTCTTCCTGGCGTTCGCGCAGACGTTCGCGGTTTTCTCGACGTAACTTCTGGCGCTTTTTCTTACCACCTCCACGGCCCTGGAGGCGAGCCATGGTTGCTTTGATTTTATCTTCGATCTCCTTCTTGGAGACTTCTTTCGGTTCATCATTACGGCCACCGCCTCTGCGATTAGACGGACCACCGCCGGAGCGACCACCGCGGTTGCCTCCAGTAGAAGGGCCGGTGGTGATTTTTTTGCGTTTACGACGCCGACGAGTACCCTCGCCTTCATTCTTACTTTTGTCAGAGTTGGACTTTTTCTCGGGCTTTTTGATCTCAATCTTACCGAGAATCTTTAATCCTCGCAAGTTGGGTGCTTTGTTGCCAGCCTGAATGTCGGCGCCTCCTTTAGTCGTCGTAGAAGTACTACTAGCGGCAGTATCTGGGGCCTTGGCTTCAGTATCGGAAGCTGCTTCTGCTTTAGGTGCTGCTTCTGCTTTAGGTGCTGCTTCTGCTTCAATATTGGGTTTTGACTCCTCTGCTGGCTGCGGTGCTGCTACTTCTGGAGTTTCTTTGATCTCCGCAACAGGCTCTGGCTCTGGTGCTGGTTCTGGCTTCGATTCAGCTTTAGGCTTAGGTTTAGCCGGCTTTTTATTCAGGTCAATTTTGCCTAATACCTTCAGCCCGGGAGCTTTTGCACGCTGTACTTCTTCTTTGGGAGCGGCTACTGGTTCAGCGGGAGCTGCTTCTTGTACAGGCTCTGGCTCCGGTGTTGGTTCCGGGGCTGGCGCTTCCACTTTGGGAGGAGCTGGGGGGGCAGGAGGTGTTGGAACTGCGGGAGGGGCAGGTACAGCAGGAGTAGGGATAGTAGGTATGCTAGGAGTAGCATCTTGCTGACTACCCGGACGGTTCCCAATTACTAATGCATCCGCTTCCTTCTTGACGGAAGCGGACTTGGAGAATTCAGACTGCAGTGCAGTTTGCATTTCCTCGCTCACCTTAGCGGTGGGCTTGTTCTCAATATCAAAACCCTTGCCGGTTAAAAACTCGACAATCGTGCTCGTACCTACGTTGAGCTCCTTGGCTACCTTGACTAATCGTTTACTCATTCGATCATTTAAGCACCTTGCTGCCGACGGCGTGCAAACCGCGTTTATCAACTCCCACTAAGATAAGCAAGAATAGATGGTAAAAAGTTCCACTTTCTAGCCGAAAAATCAATAGTTCTGCTAAAAGCGCAACAAAGATAAGGCATTGCTGATGATAAGTCAGCATGCCTGATGGTTTCCAGTGTTAACTGTAAGGAAAGATATTAAGTAAACACCTTTTCTTACAATTGGTTCTTTCTTCCTAAGAATCAAGACTTGTCCATAATTGGGTCGGTCTTGATTCTTGAATCTAGTAGCCTAGCGCAGCGCTGGTGATCTTGAGTCTAAAATCACCAGAACGGCTAAACCCTGCGGAAGTGCAAAGACTACTCCTCGAACTCCGAAGCCAGTACCCGGGTTACTTCCATAACCGTTTCCTCTTCCAGGTCGGTACGGCGAACCAGCTCTTCGGTACTTAACTCCAGTACAGAACGGGCCGTGTCACAGCCGATACCTTTGAGGGCATCCAGAATCCAGCTTTCGATTTCGTCGCTGAATTCCTCGAGATCGACATCGTCGATTTCAATTTCATTGTTGCGGAACACATCAATTTCATACTGAGTCATCCGGCTGGCCAATTTGATATTGGTTCCGCCTTTGCCGATAGCCAACGATACTTGATCGGGCTCTAGGTAGACTTTCGCGTGGCGAGTCTCCTGGTTCAGCTCAATATTGGTCACTTTTGCAGGGGTCAATGCCCGCTGGATGTAAAGGCTGATGTTATTGGTATAAGGGATTACGTCAATGTTCTCGTTGTTGAGCTCACGGACGATCCCGTGGATACGAGATCCTTTCATACCTACACAGGCACCTACCGGGTCAATGCGGTCGTCGTAGCTTTCTACGGAGACTTTTGCCCGTTCGCCGGGGAGGCGTACAATATCCTTGATCGTGATGAGCCCATCTTCGATTTCCGGCACCTCTTGTTCCATTAATTTAGCCAGGAAGCGCTCGTCGGTCCGGGAGACAATGACCACCGGATTGTTGTTGCGCATCTCTACTTCCTTGATGATGCCACGCGTCATATCTCCCTTGCGGAAGAAGTCACCACGCACCGTCTCAGAACGAGGCATAACCAGTTCGGTACCGGTTACATCATCCAATACTAAGATTTCGCGCTTTAGGATCTGCTGTACTTCACCCAGTACCAGCTCGCCGACACGTTCGGTGTAGGCACGGTAGATTTCGTCTTTCTCCAGTTCCATGATCCGGCTGATCAGGGTTTGACGGGCAGCCATAATGGAGCGGCGGCCAAAGTCTTCCAGCTGTAGGCGCTCGTAGCACTCTTCACCAATCTCGTAGTCTTCATCAATGGCCTGAGCCTCAGATACGGAAATCTGAGCCAGATCATCAGATACTTCGCCGTCGGGTACGATCTCGCGTACCCGCCACAGCTCAAGGTCACCCTTTTGGGTATTGACGATGATGTCGAAGTTCTCGTCAGTGCCGTATTTTTTGCGGATCAGAGTACGGAATACATCTTCTAATACCCGCACCATCGTGGGGCGGTCAATGGCCTTGCCGGCACTGAATTCGCTAAAAGTATCTACCAGGTTGATCATGGCTAGAACGAAATTTTTACAACGGTTTTCTTAATGGCATCGAAGGGGATGGTAATATCTTCGACAGAAGTTACTTTGCGCTTGCCTTCCTTGCGGCGCACTTTGGCTTCCAAAACAATTTGCTCGGGCGCTACTTCCGTAAGCTTTCCGGTGTATTTATCACCTTCCAGGAGGTTGACCTCAACGGTACGACCGACATTCTTGACGTATTGCCGCCATAACTTCAGTGGCTTGCCTACTCCAGGGCTACTTACATCTAAGGTGTAAGATTCCCCCAGTGGAAGCTCTACGTCCAAGTAGTCTTTCTCCAGCTTTCGACTGATGCGCTGGCATTTCTCGAAAGTCAGGGCTCCATCACAATCGACAAAAACCTCCAGCTTGGTGTTGGACTGGTTAATGTCTACTAGGAAGCAATCTTCAAAACCAGGAGTAGTGAAGAAGTCTTCCAGAATGTCGCGTATTTTTTCTTCTACCATAATTGGCATAAAAAAGAGGGAACCTTTTGGTTCCCTCCCCGAGTTTATTCGTCTTGTTGGTACAAAGGTAACGCATAATCTTGAATTAAGGTTGAAGGATGTTGTGGCTGCTGCTTCCAAACCATAATTCATCCCTACCTTTGCGTCTTAAATTTTTTGAGCTCGCTATGAATGTTTCCCTAAATTGGTTGCGTGACTACCTCGATATCACCCTCGAGCCCGAAAAGGTCTCAGAAGTGCTTACCGATATAGGTCTCGAAGTTGAAGGTCTGGAAGAGGTGGAATCTATCCCCGGCGGACTGGCGGGCATCGTAGTAGGTGAGGTCATCGAATGTGGCAAGCATCCCGGAGCGGATCGACTCTCACTTACTAAGGTCGATATTGGAGCAGAAGAGCCCCTGCAAATTGTTTGTGGTGCACCCAATGTAGCTCAAGGGCAGAAGGTACTGGTCGCCACAGTTGGGACCACCCTGCACCCAACGGCTGGAGAGCCCTTCAAAATTAAGAAAGGTAAAATCCGCGGTGAAGTCAGCTTCGGTATGATCTGTGCCGAGGATGAAATTGGCTTAGGGACCGACCACGAAGGAATCATGGTACTGCCAGCAGCAACGAAAGTCGGCGGCGCCGCCGCACAAGTATTCAAGCTGGAATCAGATTATGTCTTCGAAATCGGCTTGACTCCCAACCGCTCAGATGCAACCAATCACCTGGGTGTCGCCTTCGACCTGGCCGCAGCTCTACAGACCAATTTTAATAGCACGGGCCTCGTACAAAGACCAGATGTTTCTGCCTTTCAGGCGGGTAACGGGCAGCCGATTGAAGTAGAGGTCCGCAATCCGGACTTATGCCCTCGGTATGCAGGCTTGACTATTGAAAACCTGAAAATCGGACCCGCTCCCGAGTGGATGCAAAATCGCTTGAAGGCAGTAGGCGTACGCCCGATTAATAATGTGGTTGACATCACCAATTTTGTACTCCACGAAATGGGCCAACCGCTGCACGCTTTCGACCTCGAAAAAATCGGTGATAATAAGATCGTGGTGCAGACGCTGCCCGCCGGCACCAAATTTTTAAGCCTTGATGAGGTAGAACGCAGCCTACGGGCAGAAGATCTGATGATCTGCGATGGCAACGATCAGCCCATGTGTATCGGTGGGGTATTCGGAGGCCTCAATAGCGGTGTTAGTGATACCACAACTAGTATCTTCCTCGAAGCCGCTCACTTCGATGCGGGCTCCGTACGCCGTAGCAGTATGGGACATAATCTGCGAACCGATGCCGCCAAGGTTTTTGAGAAAGGTAGTGACCCTAATATCGTGGTAGAGGCCCTGCAGCGCGCTGCGCTATTGCTGCAAGAATATGCCGGAGCTAGCATTAGTAGTCCGCTGATTGATCTCTACCCACAAAAGATTAAAGCCCTTGAAATCGTGGTGCGCTATCAGCGCGTCAATGAATTGATCGGAACCACCATTCCAGCGGAAAGAGTCCATGCTATTCTGGAAACGATGGACATGCACATCCTGCAACACGATGACGAAAGTTTCACCGTTGCGGTACCTACTAATAAAAGCGATGTAATCCGTGAAGTAGACGTGATCGAAGAAATCCTGCGGATTTTTGGCTTCAACAATGTACCTAGTCCCCAGGAAATTACCACTTCGATGGTCGTGGCTCCCAATCCCGACCCTAACGCCATTCGTGAGTTGATCGGCGACTTGTTGGCCAGTAACGGCTTCCACGAAATGATGGGGCTCAGCCTCAGCGAAAGTCGGTATTATGGTGGTGGCCCCGAAGCCGATCAGGTGCCTGGCCTGGTTTATATCAACAATACTAGCAACGTCCATTTAGACATCATGCGCCCTGATTTATTGATCAGTGCTCTCGAAGCGGTGGAACGCAACCAAAATCGGCGCAATACGGATTTGCGACTATTTGAGTTTGGCCGCAGCTATCATTTGACGGAAGCGCAATACGAAGAGACCAATCACTTGAGTATCCTACTCAGTGGCCAACGGGTAGCAGAAAACTGGCACGCTGCCTACGGTGAAGGCGAGGTGACCTTCTATACGCTTAAAGCAGCCGTGAATCTAGTGCTTCAGCGGCTGGGCATCGCTGGTTTGCAGGCCGAAGAAGCACCTTCAGACACTTACGCCTATGGTCTGCGTCTAAGGCGAGGGCCGATGGTTATTGCTGATCTAGGTCGGGTAAAGGAGGAGGTTTGTACTTCCGCAGGTGTAAAGGTAGAAGTGTTTTTTGCCGATTTCAATTGGGACAATGTCCTGCGCTTGCTGCCCCGCAAGCATATGCAGATGACAGAATTGAATAAGTACCCCAGTGTACGCCGGGATCTGGCATTGGTAGTCGACCAATCGGTACGCTTTGCTGACTTACAGCGCTTGGCACAAAAGACCGAAAAAAAGCTACTCACGGCCGTTAACCTCTTCGATGTCTACGAAAATGAGGAGCAATTAGGAGCTGGTAAAAAGAGTTATGCTTTAAGCTTCATCCTAGAAAGCAAAGACAAAACCCTGACTGATAAAGAGGTCGATAAGACCATCAATCGCCTTGCGGATGCATTTGCAACGCAACTTGCGGCAACAGTTCGGCGTTAATTTTTAAATTTGCATAAATACGCCCATGGACCTGTCAAAAAGAGTTGACAGTTTCGAGATAAAACTGCGACAACTGGCTTCAAAGATCGACCGCCAACGGGCGGAGAACGTAGCCTTGGCGCGGGAAAACGACGAACTCAAGAGTGAACTGGACCGCCAACGCGGAGTAGTAAGCTCCTTAAAGGAAAAGCTAACGCGCGCGCAACAAGCGGCAGGCATCAGCAGTACTACTGAAGATGTAGCCGGCCAGCCCGCAATTTCTTCTGCCGAATCCGGTACAGAAGAAATTCGCGAACAACTGGATTATTGCCTGCGTGAAATTGATAAATGCATCCAGTGGTTGCAGCAGCAATAGACTAATGGACCAACCCTCAGCGGATACAACAAAATCCATTACGGTCGTAATTGCCGGACGGCCCTACCCGCTGCGGGTGAATGCCTCGGAAGAAGCAGGACTGCGTAAACTGGTGAGTGAAATCAACGAGCGCTTTAATGATTTTCAGATCAAGTACACGGATCGTGATAAGCAGGATTGTCTGGTAATGACCTTGTTGACTTATGCTTCCGAACTGCGCACCGCCCGAAAAGCCGCCAGCGTCCATGCTGGGGGAGAAATCGGGCAACGACTGGCTGAGTTAGAAAGCCTGGTTGATGCGATGCTTTAATCCTTTTGGCTATTAGCCTTCGTTCCTCGTTTTCAGTATCGGGCGTATTGCCGCATTTGCGGCAACTATTACTTAATACTATTGCTAGTCGGAAGACTAACAAGCTAACCCGCCCGCCCAGAAATGGATATTACAAGTTTAATTATTGGCTTGGTGGTTGGTCTGGTTGTAGGTATTGCCTACGCTGTAATCCAACGCCGAAGCCTGTCCAACCAGATTGAGAATAATAATCAAGAAGCCGATAAAATCATTTCAAACGCACGTGAGCAAGCCCAAAAGATCGTATCGGAGGCTGAAAAACGTGAAGAAAGCATCCGCAAGCAGAAAATTGAACAAAACCGGGAGAAACTAGGCCGGATGCGCAAAGAATATGAGGAGAAGAAAAAAGAAGACCTGTCTGACCTCCGGGAAAAGCGCGAAGAAATCAAATCACTGCGCGAAGAAATGAAGCAAGAGCGTTCCGAGTTTAAGGGACAGAAACAAGAAATAGAAAAAGGCTTTAGTAACCTCAAGAAAAAAGAAGAACGCATTGAAAATCGGCGTAAAGACCTGGAGACTGAAATTGAAAAAGCGCAGGCTAAACAAGCCGACCTGGATGCCCAACACGATCACTTTACCGCTGAGTTGGAGAAAATTTCCGGTCTAAGTAAAGCCGAAGCCAAAGAGCGTATTCTGGAAGAAGTCCGACTTAAAACCGAGAACGAGGCCCTTTCTCTGCAAAAAGATTTGATCGAAGAAGCTAAAGATGGAGCAGCTAAACAGGCCCGCAAAATCCTGATCACCACCATTCAGCGTATTTCATCCGATGTGACCATTGAGAATACGGTCTCGGTTTTCCAGTTGGATAATGATAATATCAAGGGCCAGATCATCGGGCGCGAAGGACGAAACATTCGTGCCATCGAGGCCGCTACCGGTGCCGAACTGGTAGTTGATGATACACCGGAAGCCATTGTAATCAGCAGCTTTGATCCTATTCGTCGGGAGATTTGTCGTCTGGCACTAAAGCGCTTAGTTTCCGATGGTCGTATCCATCCGGCCCGGATCGAAGAAGTCGTTAATAAGACCCGTAAAGAATTAGAGCAGCAGATTAAGGAGATCGGAGAAAAGACAGTCATTGAGCTGGATATTCACGGTTTAAAACCAGAACTGGTCCGCATGGTCGGTCGGATGCGCTACCGCTCTAGCTACGGGCAGAACCTGTTGGCGCACTCCGTGGAGACCGCAAGACTCTGCGCCTTGATGGCTGCCGAGTTGGGCCTGAGTCAGAAAGAAATCAAACTGGCGAAGCGGGCTGGTCTGCTCCACGATATTGGGAAAGTAACCGACGAAGAAAGCGACCTGACCCACGCCCTGATTGGCATGGAGATGTGCAAGAAGGCGAAGGAGCATCCAGCAGTTCTCAATGCAGTAGGCGCCCACCATGATGAGATCGACATGACCAGTATCATTTCCCCTATCGTACAGGCATGTGATGGTATTAGCGGCGCTCGCCCTGGTGCCCGCCGGGAGATTCTAGAGAGTTACCTCAAGCGAATTAAAGAGTTAGAAGCTATTGCTACGGCCCATCAGGGCGTGGAGACGGCTTATGCCATGCAAGCAGGGCGTGAGCTCCGCATCATTGTCGCTGCCGATAAGGTAAACGATCAGCATGCAGATGAACTCAGCTTTAAGATCAGCCAGGAAATTCAGGAGAGTATGCAATATCCCGGGCAAATTAAAGTGATGGTTATTCGCGAGCGCCGCTCGGTATCGGTAGCAAAATAGTCTGATATAGACCGTTTACGGCAGACTCGATTTAAGTTTGGCGGTAAACTAACTGCCAAAAGGAGGCGGGCCTTAGCGAACACTTCGCTAAGGCCCGCTCCGCGTTTCAGGCTGTTAATTCGCTATGGATTAATCAACTATCAAAAGCGGTCTGGTAGCTTGTCCCGCTGCCATTTCCAACCGTAAATGATAAAG
This sequence comes from Bacteroidota bacterium, assembly GCA_039030655.1. Lineage (GTDB taxonomy): Bacteria > Bacteroidota > Bacteroidia > Chitinophagales > Saprospiraceae > Neolewinella. The sequence continues at coordinate 97,630 of JBCCDS010000009.1, forward strand.
TCCTGCCGGCTGGTCACCTAAGTCGATTTGTTGGCGGAAAGCACCGCTGGTTAATTGACCAAGGTTGTAATTTTTCAAAACACGTCCTGACATATCTATCAAACTAAGGTTGACTAATCCCGCTTCTTCCAACACAAGGTCTACAGTCGTGTAGCGGTCAGTTGGATTAGGGAAAGTCGAGTAAGTAGTCAGTACATCCTGCAGTTGATTGGTCGATACAATTTCCGACAGCGGGAAGGTCGTACCGTCAGCCAAGGCCACCCAAACTCCGAATGCCGGGCTAGTATCGTCCGTAAAGAGCCCCGTCGCAAAAACTACCGCTGTACCACCAGTGAGGCTACTGACATCAGCGTTGTAGCTCCTAACTACGGTTGCGTTATCGTTACTTGGTGTGATATCCAGATCGTAGCTGCCAGGGGGGACTCCAACGAAATCCATACTGAAATTACCAAAGGCCACATTGTCGAATAATATCGATCCGTCAGTTAGCAGTACGTCCACTTCTGGAGCATCTGGCGAACCGTGAAATAAGCGCAGATCTACTTGAGCTGGATCAGCAGCTACTTCCCGACCAAGAGCAGCATAAAGATTGAAGGGGGTATCGTCGTTACCGACAATGCCTGCTGCGATGACGGTGTAGGCCTGACTATTGATGAGCTGCCCGAGTGAGAAATTAGCGATAGTGTCCAGGACACTGGTACTGGGGCTGACGGCTACGCCTACTTCAATATCTACTCCTGCAGTTACGTCGAGGTAGGGCGTAGCGGCGCGGAAAGGTACGGCCGTAAGTTCGGGCAGTAGTGCGCCGTTGACGTAAATATCGACGGTAGGACCACTTACAGTACCTGGAGTAGGAGAGTTGTGGATGACCTGCACGCGAGCAGGAGGAGTAGCTACACTAGGCAGCTCCAATACCGTACCATCGGCCAAGACGGCAAAGAGTCCGAATCCTGGGGTGTCGCCCAGTAGTCCACTGGCAAAAACGGTTGCGGCGCCTCCGGTCAATCCGCTGAGAGGAGCGGTGAAAGAAGCTACGACGTTGGGGTCACCGGCTGCGCGTACGTCGAGGGTATAATCATCAGGTACGAGATTAAGGTAGTCGGTAAACTGACCGAAGGGCAGATCGCTGATGAGGTTATTGGCCACGCCGCGCGCATCTACGTCTACGTTAGGTGCATCGGTTGAACCGTGGAATACGAGGACATCGACTTGCGCGGGGTCTGCGGCTGCTTCCTGGCTCGGTGCAACGAAGAGATTGAAGGGGGTATCGTCGTTACCGACAATGCCTGCTGCGATGACGGTGTAGGCCTGACTATTGACGAGCTGCCCGAGTGAGAAATTGGCGATAGTGTCCAGGACACTGGTACTGGGGCTGACGGCTACGCCTACTTCAATATCTACACCGGCAGTTACGTCGAGGTAGGGCGTAGCGGCGCGGAAAGGTACGGCGGTAAGTTCGGGCAGTAGTGCGCCGTTGACGTAAATATCGACGGTAGGGCCACTGTCGGTACTGGGTGTTGGCGAGTTGTGGATGATTTGTACTCGAGCCTGAGAGTAACCAGCAATACTCAAACAGAGCAAGGCCAGTATGCTGAGGAAATACTTCTTCATTTTAATCCGGAATTTTGGGTATGAAAAGATGAATTCAAAGCTGTAACTCGACCCAAGTCAATCGGTTTGGGTAACCGGCATAGTTTGCAAGATGTCTGACAAAAAAATCAATATGATTGTGGTAGTTGAGGGGGAGGACCTAAGTCTTCAGGTGTCATAAGGCTATTGTTACTCTCTACTAAAGAGTGTCTTTCGATCCCTTATCTTTGGCCGATGCGCATTTTCTTACTCTTATCAGGCATATTGGGGTTTGCAGCACTTTTTGCTCAAGATCAAGATCGCCCCCTGGTGTTAGCTTCGGCTTCCATCTTTGCCGATATGGCAGAGGTGATTTCGGGTGATCTGGTAGAGGTGAAATCGATCGTGCCGATTGGTGGAGACCCCCACATCTATGAGCCGACGCCCGCTGACGTTGCGCTAGTAGCTAGGGCAGATCTTATTTTGGTGAACGGGCTAACCTTTGAGGGTTGGATCAATGAACTAATTGCTAATAGCGGAACACCTGCGGAAGTACAAACCATTACGGAGGGTATTGAAGCTATTGGTAGTACGGAGTATCACAATGCCAGTGATCCACACGCCTGGATGAATGCTGAAAACGGTAAGCTGTATGCGCAGAATGTGCGTGATGCGCTGGTCCGTTTAGACCCTGTACACGCGGAAGAATACCGTTTTAACGCAGGGATCTACCTGCAACAGCTGGAGGACATGGGGACTTATATTCGCACTCAGGTTGAACGGATACCGCTAGATAAGCGCGTGCTGATCACGAGTCACGATGCTTTTCAGTACTACGGCCGGCATTACGGCCTGCGGGTAGAAGCAGCACTAGGCACGAGTACGGATGCGGAAGTGCAGACCAGCGATGTGGCAAGACTGACCCAAGTTATTCGCGAACTGGAAGTGCCAGCAATTTTTATTGAAAGTACCATTAACCCTAAATTACTAAGACAGATCGCTAGTGATAATAAGGTGATCATTGGTGGGGAGCTATTCGCCGATTCTTTGGCGGATCCCAGTCATCCGGCCGGGACTTATCTGGGAATGCTCAAGCATAATACCGATCAGATTGTGGCGGCCCTGCTGGGAGAAAGCGAGGATATCGGTATCAAGCAGGGGCCGAGTCAAGTGCAACAAGGCGTTTTGCTGGGGATTGTACTGGCGGTGATGGTAGGCGCCTTTTTCTTTATGGTCTATCAGCTCAACAAACAAGGATGAAGCCAATAATCAGTGTAGAGGATTTAAGTGTCAGTTATGACCGTAAAAGAGTACTGAGTAATATTTTTTTGCAGATTGAGCCAGGGCATCGCTATGGGATTTTGGGGCCGAATGGCTCGGGAAAATCCACCCTACTGAAGGCTATTCTGGGACTACTCCAAGATTATCACGGTAAAGTGAGTGTACTGGGGAAGCCAGTCAAAGAAGTGCGGCGGCGCATCGTTTATGTACCGCAGCGTTCGGAGATTGACTTTAGCTTTCCGGCCACGGTGCGTGATGTAGTGCTTATGGGGCGCTATCCACATAAAAAAGTTTTTCAGCGAATCACTGCTGAAGATCAACGGATTGTCGATCAGGCTTTGGAGGAGTTGGATATCGCCAATTTGCAAAAGCGTCAAATCGGAGAACTGAGCGGCGGTCAGCAGCAGCGTGCTTTTCTGGCCAGGGCGCTGGCACAGGAAGCAGAATTGTTGTTGCTGGACGAGCCCTTTGTAGGAGTAGATATTCCTACCGAGGAAAAGATCATACAGGTCCTGAGAAAGCTCTCTGCCGCTGGAAAAACGCTGCTGGTGGTGCATCACGATCTACACGCAGTCCCCGATTATTTCGACCGAGTAATTATGCTCAATCAACGTCTGGTAGCGGCTGGACCTACAAATACGACCTTTACTGCAGAGCACATCGCTAAGGCGTTCGGCGGTCAATTGCATCTATTGCAGCAGGCGGGTTTGGCAGACCGTCGCTAATTGCTGCAATCCTTGGAGTTGTATAGTCGGGAGTTGTGCTAGAAGGGCAAGTCGTCATCGGCGGCAAAGCCAGGGTCATCACTAGCGGTGGGGAAATCTCCTCCTTCGGTCTCTTCAGTAGTAGCGGTAGGGCCGGGGCTAGCGGGCTGTGGCTTTTCGATGCGCCAGGCATTCAGGTTAGTAAAATATTTTCCTTGCCATTCGCGGCCGCGCAGATCGAAATGGACCTTGATAGTTTCACCTTCGTTGACATCGTCTAGTAAGCTGCAGCGATCTTGAACTAGCTGAAACTTAATGAACTGTGGGTACTGGCCACCGTCGATTTCGATTACGAATTCGCGTGCTTTGAAGGAGTCCGTTTTTTGTTCGGTCTCGTATTTTTTGTGGAGTTTGCCATCGACGTCGAAGGACATAGGTAATATATTTTTTTGCAAGGCGCAAGATACGGAAAGCTCCTTAAGAACGAAAGCCTCCGCTCAGAGAACGGAGGCTTTGCTACGACTATAATTGCCGGTTAACCAAAAGCGGCGAGGACCGCGACTTTTGGGTATCACCGTGCCAGGCGGTATACTGCGGTCGGTGTGTCGCAAAGGAGGGCGTGATGACCGCGCACGGCGATGGGCGCTTTGAATAATGCTGGATTTTTACAAAGTATTTTTAGCCAGGATTCCTCATCGAATTCCCGACCTCTTAAATGAGACTGGTAATAAGGGTGGGCCTTATTCATGAGTTCCTTGGGGTGCTTACCCAGCGAAGTGATGATTTGATGCCAGCTGGTTCCATTGCTGGGGGAGTGCGCAAAATCATACTCTTTTAAGTGCGGCACGACCGAACGCGCATGAGCCCGAGTAGCCCGATGGCTAGAATTTCCCGGATCATAGTAAAGTAATATTTCGCGTTGGTGAGTCCACATATTTTATTTGTGTATTGTGTAAGTATGCGACCTAAAATAGCGTTTTACATTTAAATATCAAAATCAAAAATTGATAAAATGATTTTATTTAGAATAATAGCATGGTAGCTGTTCTGCTAGTATTGGAGGTAGATTACTGCTTTTTCTGCGAAGAAATCTTCCGAGAACCAGTCGCTGATGGGGTATTCCTCACGGTAGGCACTTTTCGGGAGTTCAGCCATTTCCTCGGTTAGCATCTTTCCTTTTAAAGCAATAATGCCATTGGGAATAGCGTGTTGCTGCTTGCCTTTGATTAGTGGAAAGCTCCAGTCAGCCAACTGCTGAATGCGAGCTACTGCTCTGGTAACGATGAAGTCGTAGTGCCGGCCTTTGATTTGTTCTGCCCGTAGTTGTTCTGCCCGACAGTGGGTCAGGCTGAGTGCTTTGATGACTTCTTGGCAAACGCGGATTTTTTTGCCAGTGCCATCGATGAGGTGAAAGTTGGTTGTTGGAAACAGAATCGCTAGAGGTATGCCCGGAAAACCTCCGCCGGTACCGAGGTCAAGAATATGGGCGCCGGGTTTGAAATTAATGATCCGTGCAATGGCTAAACTATGTAGGACGTGTTTAACGTAAAGGTTATCGATGTCCTTACGGCTGATGACGTTGATCTTGCTGTTCCATTCGTGGTACAGGTCGCCCAGTTGGCTAAATTGCTGCTGTTGTTGCGGACTGAGGTCTGGAAAGTATTTGAAGATGAGTTCGGAGCCGTGTTGCATTTTTCGGGCAGAAATTTTAGTGGTTGGTGGAAGAGTTTAGGTCGTCGGCGAAGCCTCCTCCGTTTAAGCGCCCTGCGGGCGGCTTTAGTTTAGTTCGGGCTCAGGTGCCCTCCAGTTTAGACCCGGGCTCGGCTACGCCATCGCACTTTCCTTTTCGCTCTTCACTTAATGCTTAACTAAGGCGACGCCGAAGGCAAGCAAGTTTTAAACCGCAGAGGCCTATGGCCGAGTGCTAAACCACGATGGCGTAGCCGAGCAAACGGAGGAGGCTTTGCCGACGACATAAACCTACTCCCCCCTAAACCAAATTAGCAAAAGCTTGCCAGACAGGCGCTTCCGGCCAAGGAGCTATCAATTCTATCGCTTCACCACTAACGGGATGTTGAAAGCTTAATTGCCAGGCGTGCAAATCTATCTGGCCACCAGGATTACTACGCTTAAATCCATATTTACGATCTCCTCGGATCGGACAGCCGATAGCTGCTAATTGGGCCCGAATCTGATGAGTGAGACCCGTATTTAAGTCGATACGTAACAGGAAATAGCGCTCACTACTAGCGATGATCTCATAGCTCAAGCTGGCAGCTTTTGCTTTTGCATGATCGGCACTAACGACATTAGTCTTGTTGGCTTTACCGCTGTGATGGAGATGATGCTCCAACTGATCCTTATCCTGAGGAGGGCGCTGCCCAACAATAGCGAGATAAGTCTTTTGCGCTTGCCGTTCCCGAAACTGACTGCTCAGTGCTTTGATGGCCGACTTTTTCTTGCCGTAGAGAATCAACCCACTTACGGGCTGATCGAGCCGATGAATGGCTTGTAAATCCGTTCGACAAAAAGCGGCGCCCATCTGCTGGAGAGACAGTTGCTCCGACCGATCTGGCTGTACGGCTAGTCCGGCCGGTTTATTGAAGGCGATGAATTGGTGGTTGTTGGCCAGTACCCAGTCGCCAATGCGGCCAGGAAAACGTGTGGCCTCAGGTGGCTTGGGCATTAATCTATTTCTTCGTAATCGATATCAATGACGTCGGATTTATCCTGGGGCGGCAGCTTGGTATCGGCGGCGGGACCCGCTCCGATCTGCTGTTTTAGCCCCGAATACCACTTCCACAAACGGTAGCCACCGTAGATAGCTAAGAGGGTGATGATAAGATCCATGCGGCAAAGGTAAGGGCAATGAACGAAAGCGCTTTAGTGGTTTATTGGCAGTGCAAGGATTGAGACTTTTCATCCTAATTGTAAAATGATTAGTCGTCCCTTTAGTTTTACTAACTTTACGGCCGCTTCACAGAGCACAATTTCTCATGGGTAAATTAACCAAACTCCAGCGCTATGCTGGATGGGCAGTTTTCGCAATCGCTGCCATCGTATACATTATATCGGCTGAGCGCACCGGATCCCTCTGGGATTGTGGAGAATTCATCCTTGGAGCTTATAAGCTACAGGTAGTTCACCCTCCCGGGGCACCACTGTTTATTTTGATCGGCCGCATGTTTGCGGGTGTCGGTCAAATCTTCAGCGATGACCCCGCTACTATTGCCTTTTTTGTCAATTTGATGAGCGGCCTCTTTACGGCCCTGGGCTGTGCTTTCGTAGCCTGGGTGGCCATTCGCTTGGGCAAACTGGCCCTTGTAGGTCGCGCTGCGGATGCTGAAATGACCAAGGACGAAGATGTAGCCTTGTCTCTAGGCGGCTTGGCCGCTGGATTGACGACAGCCTTTTGTACCTCCGTCTGGTTTTCGGCCGTGGAGGGAGAGGTATACGCCCTGTCTTTCTTCTTTACCTGTATGACCTTCTGGGCGGGTATACGCTACTACACAACCCCCCAGACCGAGAATAATACTGCCTATCGCTTCCTGATCTTCAGTATACTGTCGATTGGCCTGTCGATTGGTGTACACTTGTTGAGTCTATTGGTACTGCCGGCGATTGGTATTCTGGTGTACCTGCGGGAGCGGGATCAGCCCTTCTTGTCTACGCTGGGAATGGGTGCTGGCATCCTGATGGCGATTGGCTTGTTAATCAGCGGTGGATCAATAGGCGCTAAAATTGGCGGCGCAGTAGTTGCTGCTGGTGGCGGACTAGCCCTTAGCTCCATTAAGCGCCCACCGCTTTGGTTAGGCTGCGGACTAGCAGCGCTAGGTGGTGCAGCCATGATTATCTTCATTCAGAATGCAGTCATTGTAGGTATCCCTACTATCTGGCAGGGGTTTGAAATTCCTATGGTCAATAATGGGCTACCTGTCCATAGTGGCATTATCCCTACCCTAGCAATTTACGTTGGCCTGATTTACCTAGCCTTCCGCTACGCTGCTCGAAAAAACAATCAAGGTATTCAGCTGCTGGGTATGGCCGCTGCGGTTTCCGTGATCGCTTACAGTATTATCGGTGTAGTTGTAATTCGTGCTGGTGCGCAGCCGCCGGTGAATATGAACAACCCGGATAATGTAACCAGCCTATTGCCTTACCTCAACCGGGAGCAGTACGGTGAGCGTAGTTTGCTGCGTGGCCCGCACTTTGAGGCGCAGTACCGCCGTACCGAATCCGCCGGTGAGCGCTGGGGCCTGATCAATGATGACGGCAGCCCACGCTATGAGGTCGTCAGCGAAAAAATCGAGCCGGTCTATGAAGACCGCGATATGATGCTCTTTCCGCGGATGAGCGATAATACTCAGGGGCGTCCCCGTCTGTACAAACGCTGGATGGGGATGACCGAAGAAGAAGCTAATCAACCGCTGCGCAAGGTGCCGGGCTTGGCGGATAATGTCGGCTTTATGATCCGCTACCAAATGGGCTGGATGTACTGGCGCTATTTCATGTGGAATTTCTCGGGCCGCCAAAATGGCCAACAAGGTTTCTACGCCTGGGACGAATCCCGTGGAAACTGGATCAGTGGCATCGGCTTTCTCGATTCAGCCCGTCTCGGAGATCAAAGCAACTTACCGGAAGAATTCCGTAATGATCCGGCTCGCAATACTTACTTTTTGTTGCCCTTCCTGTTTGGCCTACTCGGCCTTTTCTGGCATGCCAAAAAAGATATGGAAGGCTTTTATCCGTTATTGGCGCTCTTCTTGATGACCGGGCTCGGAATTATCCTTTACACCAATCAGCCGCCCAACGAGCCCCGTGAACGGGATTACGTCTTGGTGGGCTCCTTTATGGCCTACGCCATCTGGATAGGGCTGGCCATACCCGCCCTTTACAGTTGGGGCAAAAGCCAGCTTTCTCCCCAGTTGACGTCCTACGCTGCTGGTGGATTGGTATTAGTGGCTCCGCTACTGATGCTGACACAGAACTTCAACGACCACGATCGTTCAGAGCATGCCGGTGCCCGGGACTATGCCCACAACTTCCTGGAGTCAGTAGACGAAAACGCCATCATCTTCACCTACGGTGATAATGATACTTACCCGCTCTGGTACGCCCAGGAGGTAGAGAACATCCGCACGGATGTGCGCGTAGTCAATCTAAGCCTGATTGCAGTAGACTGGTACATTAACCTTTTGCGACGGAAGGTAAACGATTCGCCGGCCATCGCGATGGGCTTGCCGCCGGCAAAAATCAGGGCTAATCTGCGTAATGCTATCCCGCGTTTTAATGACCGCATCCGTAGTCTGCCGCAGGATCAGCCTTACCCGGCCTGTAATACGGACCGTCCCACACCGCTCTCTAACTTCATGCAACAGGTGACCGCTGATCGCCCACTCGGTACTGCAGGTGGCGGACAAATACCTACTTACTACGAGAGTTGTAATGTCTTTATCGACGTGGATCCTAATCGCGCTCGTACGGGTGAAGCTGGCTTGATCCCTCCGGGAGATACCAATTTTGTCCGCCGTATCCCCATTGATATTCCTGGCCGTTCCGTATCAGATCGCCTCTTTAAAGACGAACTGGCTATACTCGATATCATTAATTCTAACCTGTACGATCGCCCTATTTACTGGGCCGTAACCTGTCAGAGTGAAAAAATGATGGGACTGGATAATTTCCTTGAGCTAGAAGGCTTAGCGCTGCGCTTGACGGCTACGCGTTGTCGAGGTGACCAGCAAAACTACGGTGTGATCGGTAAGGGCTGCGTGGACACAGACAAGAACCTCGACCTGGTACAAAACGTCTGGAAGTGGGGTAACTTCGATGAGGTAGATACCCACGTCAATGATAGCTACAATCCGGCAGTACAGTCAATGCAATTGGTGATCCGCCGTACGGCCGGAGACCTAATGAATAGCGGCCGTGTCGAAGATGGTTTGTCAATGCTGGATCAGTACTTCCAGGCCTTCCCGAATAAGAACTTCCCCTTCTTCTATCAGACCCTCTTCATGTTGACTCCTTACTGGGATGCAGGTCAATTTGAGCGTGCCCGTCCGGTTATGGTACAGCTGGCCGAAAACACGGCTGATCGACTGGATTTCTACGATAGCCTGGATCCCAACATCGTAAGGTCGAGCTACGGGCAGGATTATGCCCGGGCTGGTAGGATCGTAGAAGACTTGGTCAACGCAGCGCGCCGGTCTGGAGACGAAGCCTTACAAGCTGAGATAGAGCGGATTTTAACTGCTCACCTCTACATCGTCGATCAGCAGCAGCAATTGCCAGGTTAGCAGTAGTGTTTGGTTTGTACTTCCGCAGGTCTAACGGTTAAGCAGGCTTTAGCCTGCACTGGGTTAAACGGACTTAAGTCCGTTTAACCTGACGCGGAATAAATTCCGCTTTACCTTAACACCTGCGGAAGTACAAATTCAAATAAACAAATACTTGAGGGCAAGTGTCCTTAATGTTAGTACTTACTTGACCGTTATGAAGCACAATTTGATACTTCTTCTTCTGACCTGCAGCGCTAGTTTACTAGCACAATCTGCACGAGAGGAAACGGCTGAGGATCGACGTGAAGAATATGCGGCGACGATTACGACGGAGGATATGTTCCGCCACCTGCGCTACCTAGCCAGTGATGAAATGCAGGGCCGCGAAACGGGAGAGCCGGGCTTAGACTTGGCTGCAACCTATCTGGCTGATCAGTTAGCAGCCTTAGGCTATCCAGCAATCGGTGAGGATGATGGCTATTTTCAGTCGATTGCCTTTCAACGGCAGCGCTGGGAGAAAATGGAACTGCGGGTAGCTGGAAAAGAACTGCGCCACGGTTTTGATTTCTATAGCGATCCCTTGACCAATCAGCCCCTGCCTCGGGTAGATATCGATGAGTTGATTTTTCTGGGTTTCGGTATTGATGACGAAAACTATAGCGACTACGCCGGGCAAGATGTACGTGGAAAGGATATCCTGATTTTTGGCGGTGAACCCCAGGATGAAGACGGTAATTATCTATCTACGGGTACCAGCGAGCCGGGTATCTGGGCCACCGATACCGATGTTAAGCTCAAGGCAGCCCACGCTAATGGAGCCCGTTTGGTCTTTGTGGTAGATCCCAATTTTCGGGATAATCTGGCCGAAGTACGCCGGCGAGTCATCAACGCGCGCGGTATGCAGATGGTGGATGCGCTGGCTAGTCAGGAAGAGCGAGCCAACTCTATTTTTATCAGCACGGATCTGGCCCGGCGCCTACTGGGCCGTACCTTCCGTAAGGTGGTGAAAGCGCGTAAAAAAATCGTGAAAAAACGTCGTCCCTTCGCCGTGAATATCCCAGTCGATATACGCGTTAGCCAAATGCCAGATCAGCGCAGCCTGCGTGGGGTCAATGTACTGGGCTACCTGGAAGGCAGCGATCCCGAATTGAAAGATGAACTGCTGGTCGTTAGTGCTCACTTCGACCATATCGGCATGCGTGGTGACGTGGTGTTTAACGGTGCCGATGACAATGGCTCGGGTACAACCACCGTCCTGGAGCTGGCGCAGGCCTTTATGCAAGCCAAACGCAATGGTCACGGGCCGCGACGTTCCATTGCTTTCATGTGGGTGAGCGGCGAAGAGAAAGGCCTATTGGGCTCGCAGTACTACGTGAATCACCCCCTCTTTCCGCTGGAGCAGACCATCGCAAATGTCAATATTGATATGGTCGGGCGGGTCGACGAAAAGCACGAAGCCAATCCGGAGTATATCTATGTGATTGGGTCCAATCGACTCAGCACGGACTTGCACGATATCAACGAGGCGGCCAACGCTGAGTACACGCAGCTAGAGTTGGATTACACCTACAATGCCGAAGATGATCCCAACCGCTTTTACTACCGCTCTGATCACTACAATTTTGCGGAGCGCGGCATCCCTGCCATCTTCTTCTTCAATGGTACCCACGACGACTACCACCAGGCGACGGATACCGTAGACAAGATCAACTTCGACAAGATGGCAAAGATCGGCCAATTGATCTTCCACCTGGCTTGGGACCTGACCAACCGCGACGAGCGAATCAGGGTAAACGTAGGGCAGTAAGCTAGAGAACCGACATTTTGTCACTTTTTTGAGCTGGAACGGCATTTGCCCATTTCAGCTCAAAAAATATCTACTTATGGGTAAAGGAAAGATATCCGTACAGTCTGAAAATATATTCCCGATCATCAAGAAATTCCTGTATTCCGACCAGGAAATCTTCTTGCGGGAGCTGGTCTCCAACGCTGTTGATGCGACCACCAAACTAAAGGCCCTATCTTCTAAGGGCGAAGTCAAGGGAGACTTGGGTGAATTGACCATCGACATCCTGATCGACGAAGCAGCAGGCACCCTCACTATCCGCGACCGCGGTATCGGGATGACGGAGGAAGAAGTCAAGAAATACCTCAATCAGGTCGCTTTCTCCTCGGCGGAGGAATTCCTGGAGAATTACCAGGAGGATGCCCCTATTATCGGCCACTTCGGCCTGGGTTTTTATTCGGCTTTTATGGTGGCTGACAAAGTAGAGGTCAATACGCTTTCTTACCGCGATGAAGCCGATTCCGTGCTCTGGTCTTGTGAAGGCGATCCTTCCTACAAGACCAAGAAGGGCGATCGGGACTTCCGCGGGTCTGACGTCACCTTATATATCAGCGAAGACTCCAAAGAATATCTGGCTAAAGACCGGATTGAGGAGCTGCTGAATAAGTACGCTAAATTCCTACCGGTACCCATCCGTTTTGGTACCCGCACCGAAGTTGAATACGAGGAGTTTGAAGGCGAAGTAGCCGAAGGAGAAGAAAAGCCTGCTCCCGAAAAGATCGAGACGGAGGTTGATAACATCATCAACGATACGGCTCCGCTGTGGAAGAAAAACCCTTCGAATTTAACCGACGAGGATTACCAAAATTTCTACCGTGAGCTCTACCCGATGAGCCAACCCCCGATGTTTTGGATTCACCTCAACATCGATTACCCCTTTAACCTGACGGGTATCTTATACTTCCCCAAGTTGAGCGGTGGCCTGGAGCTGCAGCGCAATAAGATTCAGCTGTACAGTAATCAGGTCTATGTGACCGACGATGTCAAGGAAATAGTACCCGAATTCCTGACTTTGTTACACGGGGTGATCGATTCGCCTGACATTCCGCTCAACGTTTCTCGTTCTTACTTACAGGCGGATAGCAATGTGAAGAAAATCACGGGCTACATCACCAAAAAAGTAGCCGACAAGCTCAATGAGCTTTTCAAGGCCGACCGTGCTGCCTACGAAGAAAAGTGGCCAGACTTGGGCGTATTTGTGAAGTACGGTATGCTTTCGGAAGAAAAATTCTACGATCGCGCGGAAAAGTACGCCCTGCTGAAAAATAACGAGGGCACCTACTACACCATTGCTGACTATCTAGAGTTGATCGCTGCCAATCAAACGGATAAGTACGAGCGACGGGTGGCCATCTATGCCAGCCATCCTGAAACGCAGCACGGAGCTATCCAGTCAGCTAAAGACCGGGGCTATGATGTACTAGTAATGGATCACCCTATCGATTCGGCCTTCATACAAACGCTGGAGCAGAAGCAGGAAAAACTGACCTTCGTACGTATTGACTCAGCGCCGATTGACCAGCTGGTGCAAACCGACGAAGAGCGGGAGAGCCAATTGGACGAAGACCAGCAAAAAGCCGTTACGGAGCTCTTCCAGGCGGTAGTTAAAGAAGGAGGCACCGTGGCCGTCAAGCCACTGGACAGCAGTGACCAACCGGTGCAAGTTGTACGCAATGAATTTATGCGGCGCATGAAGGAAATGCAGGCCTTACAAGGTATGGACGCGAATATGTTCCCGGATAGCTACGAAGTAGTGGTCAACGCGAATCACCCAGTGATCAAAGACAAGCTCTTAGCCGCGGAGGGAGACGTACAGGGCCAAAAAGCCCAACAGCTCTACCGCTTGGCGCTGCTCAGTCAGAACCTACTGACGGGGGAGGAGTTGACTGCCTTTGTGAAGGAGAGTCTGGATAATATTTAGTCTCTCCTGAGACCTAGGATGAAGCCCGTGATGCTAATGGTATCATGGGCTTCATCATTTACAGTAAATTGATTCAAAGACGCAAAGATTATAATATTAAAGCCTTTTCTTTGGATCTTCAGTCGATAAATTGTGGACTAGAATATATACCGTCGAAAGAGACGGTCGCTCTTCAAACGGAGTATCAATATGTTTTTCGAATAAGACTCTAGCTCTTTCCATAGCTAACCCAAGACTAGCATTGGGATCTTCTTGTAATCGAGAAAAAATATCTGAGGTCTTTCCTTCTGCAGAATAGTCAATTGCCCAACGCCGACTCAAATCTTCATAAAGTTGTTGTCTAGCTATTGGGGTAGTAATATTTTCATAATGTAGTCGAAACCATATCTCAAAGGCGTCAATAGAGTAGGCCACTCGGACCCCAGAATCCTCGGCTAGCTTCAATGCTGCGCGAAAAGCGTCAAACTGTTGAGGGCCTTGACTGGGGTTATAATCGAGGTCAAAAACGGCCCAAATTTCTTCGAAGGATTTTTCCGTTGCTAAACCGATGGCAGTTTCGACAAGACCGTATGGAGAACGTTTATAGCTGGAAGCCTTTATACTATTCCACTCTGCTTGAAATGACTTGAAATAGTTTTCTTCAGTCTCGCCCTCACAAACTATTAGGAAGGAAGATCTATTAACTCTGAGCCGGCGAGGCTTTGCAGCAGCTCTCTTTCTACCAGATGGTTTTTTCTTTCTGGGCATACAAAATCTTAGTTTGGGATTTTTAAGCGATCTATGTTTGGAACGCCTGAATAATTTCCCGCTAAGTATTTTTTCTCATAGCTATCATCATTCCTTATTCCCTTTATATCTGAGAGCGAATAAATTTCAGAAGAACCATTCTCCATTTTTTCGACAAAACTAATCTGATCTCTTCTTAAAAGACTAGACGTAAGCAAGTTGGTGTCATGAGTTGCAACAATCAATTGAGCTCCATTAGGATTAGTATCCTTAGCAGTAAACAACTCGATAATAGCTCGACTAATATTAGTGTGAAGACGAGATTCAAATTCGTCGATGACTAAAGTATCCCCAGTTGTAATTGCCGAAATTATGAAAGGTGCAATAACTACTAGTCTCTGGGTACCTGCTGACTCATTTAGCTCAATTGGCCATGCTACCTGTTCATCACGCTCAGTTAGAGTGTTGTGATATTTGTAGGCAAATAGGATGTCTCGATTCTTGTCATCGATAATCTGCTTGATTGCTTCACCCGCAATATCTTTTCCTTTTCCTTCTTTTGAGTGGAGAATGTCCTCAGGCAAAATATCTACTTTCTTTAAGAAGTCTAACAATACTTTGCGATTATCCTTCGATTTTAAACTATCGTAAGCCTTTTGCTTTGTTTCGGGGTCAAGTACGCCTCTCAGTACTACTATTCCAGAGATAGCATTAAGAACTTTGGATAATAAATCGCTGTTAAAAGCGGCTCCCAACCCTAAGAATAAACTGTTAGATCGTAAGGTCTTTGAATGAGGGCTAAGCCCGTATAATATCTTATTGCCTTCTGGAAACTGCTCTTCATTAGAATTTACTTCGAGCCCTGTACGCTCAAAAAAACGATACTCCTTGTTGTCCGTTCGACCGTAGAGCCACTCCATATGAATACCGCTTCTATCTGCCTCGAAGCCATAGCGATAAATCATTTCTTCATCAGCTAGCTCTATTTCAAAAAAGCTTGGTTCCTCAATTGTTTTCCCATCTAATAGAAAAGGCTGTATATAATGTAATGCTTTTGTGTTCTGTAAAGATTCAGTTGCAATCTTAATAAAGGCAGATAGAGCTATAATTAAGTTAGTCTTACCACTGCCGTTAGCCCCATAAATGACCTTCGCAGCTAAAGCTGATGGATCTCCAAGAACGTCGATTACGCTTTCATTAAGAAAGCTATACTTAGGCCTCTTTTTAGACGCTTGAAGATCCAAAGTTTGCATCTCCTTAATAGAGAGGAAGTTTCCAACACTAAACGACAAGAGCATTTTTGTGAAATTTTCACAAATATAACATTTGTTGGCGTCAATAGTTGCTTATCGTTGTCCTAGTAGGCCAATCATCCGCTCCGCCACCCCCCTGGCCGAAGCTGGGTTCTGCCCGGTAACCAGCCGCTCATCTACAATGACGTTTTCCTGCCAGTTGTCTGCCCCGATGAAAATAGCGCCTCGTTCTCGCAGGGTAGTTTCCAGCATAAAGGGAACGATATCTTGTGCACGAGCAGCGGTTTCTTCCTGATCGGTAAAAGAAGTCATGCGCTTATTAGCAACCAGGTACTCCCCATTGCTGAGGCGTACGTTGACCAAGCCAGAAGGGCCGTGGCAGACGCCGGCTACTACACCATCTTGCTCGTAGATGATGCGCGTAATTTCGCCTAGCTCTTGATGCTCCGGCAGGTCCCACATCGTACCGTGGCCCCCCACAAAGTAGATCGCAGCATAGCGAGTCGCGTCGATTTGATTCGGGCTCATCGCGTTGGTAAAGCGATAGTAGGCATTGGGATTTTGTACAAACCAGAGGTTGTTGGGGTCGTTAAGGTCAGTACCGTACATAAAGGCAGCGCCCCCCTTAGGGCTGACGAAGTCCACTTCATAGCCAGCTTCGATTAAGGGACGATAAGCATGTGTAACTTCACCCAGGTGTAGCCCGGTTGGGCGACCAGTATTACCCATCTCTTCATGGCTCGTCAGCACAAAGAGTATGTGTTTCGTCGGGTCGATGGGTTCCACAGAAAAAGTCTTCACGGCGATGAGCCATTCTCCGTCAACCTTGAGGAGGTTGATGTAATCAGCATATTTCCGATTCGGATATTCCAGCTCGATTTTGGCCTGAGCGCCAACACCCACGATGTCGATGGAGATAATTCGGGCAATGCAGTTGGCAGTGCGCCCTGGCTGGATTCGACTGATGTAGTCCTGCACGGGCCAGATGGTGAAGCTACTGTCATTGCGTAGGTACCGCAGGTCGGCTTCTGGATGGAAGGCGGAGCGCAGCCTTTCGATATCTCCCTGGTTGCGACCGTTGATATAATTCATCAAAGTAGCGCGAACGGCCTCAGTAGGAGTAGTTTCCGTTTGGGCGATACAAGAGTGGCTGATGCCGGTGAGCATCAAAAGGAAAAGAAAAACAGCTTTCATTTTGGTGATTTTGGAGTTGTGCTAAATTTTGCGAAAATGCAGACCACGGTTGCGGTTAGAAGACAGTTTGAATCCTGTAATTTTTTGATTTTCATCCCGTTCAAATTGCAGACCATTCATGCGCCAGCTATTCACCAGAAAATGATCTGCTTTGTAAGCTTGGAGTGGGAGTTCTCCCATCCGGCTGTGGTGAATGGCCAACTGCTCTTCGTTGAGCTCAATGCGATAAACCACATTGAGCGCCTCGCTATAAAAAGTGCCGGTAAATGCTGCCAGCTCCGCTGCACTTAAGCTTTGTAAATCATAGCGCTCGTAAGTGGCAGACGCTTCCAAACTACCTTCCTGATAAACCACGTAGCTACTGGCGGTTGCTAGGTCTGGGAACTGGATCTGATAGCGATCCTCCGCTACCCAGAAATTTCCATTCACCAGGGGCATCATCCAGGACTCTCCCCAGGGATATTGGATGAACAGACTATCGTCGCGCAGGATGATCTCTCGACTGAAATGATGGTTGGTGTCTAAGTAATCACCGGTATAAATAGTTAGTTCCTCAGCGCTCAGATCGGCGCGGTCGAGTGGAGGCATTGCTGTAGCTATAGGGCTATCGGCTAGTTCTGGATGCAACAAGTCCGCTACGGAACGGGCAATAGCTTCTCCGTTAAAACTGCCGTGATTACTGAGGAGCAAAATCGTCAGATCTTGATCCGGGAGATGCGCCAGGTAGGTGCGGTAACCACTCGTGCCGCCGCCGTGATGAAATAGCGGGCTACCCAAATGTGTGCCAATGGCCATTCCTAGTCCGTATTGAATACCTCTGCCATTATTGAGCACACCTTCCTGACACAAGGCATTAAATAAGGCTTCATTGCCCAGTGACTTCGTACTGAAATTTTGGCCCCATTTCTTGAAGTCGGCCAGTGTGGTCCAGATGCCGGTCGAACCGATTGAGGCGCGATTCATGATGGCATTGACAAACTGATCTCCTTCCTGGTAGTAGCTATAGGAGCGCTGATCGAGTACCTGGGCGTAATCATTCATTACAAAAGTTTGCTCCATACCTAGCGGGGCAAAGATCTCCGCTTGCAGGAAGCTGGCGAAATCCTGGCCACTGACGGTGCTGATCACATCGGCCAGCAAAAAATAGCCGCTGTTGCTGTAGCTGAAATCTGAACCAGGAGGAAAATTTAGGCCGGCTTGATCGTAGATGATATTACGCACAAAATCTTCACTCAGCGCGTCAGAGGGGCCATAGCCCTGCATGCCTAATAATTCTAAATTAGAGCGGATACCACTGAGGTGCCAGGCGATTTCCCGGAGACTAATCGGGTAGCCATAATCGGGCAGCTCTGGCAGATATTCATGAATGTCATCCTCCAGGGAAAGTAAGCCCCGTTGTTCCAGCAGCAGTAGGGCAAAGGTGGTAAAGTGCTTAGAAACGGAGCCCAGGGCTACCAGCGTCTGCTCGTTCATCGGCTGGTCATATTCGAGGTTCGCCATCCCGTAGGATCGCTCGAAAATCGTTTCCCCTTGTCGCAAAACAGCAATACTAGCTCCAGGA
>JBCCDS010000010.1:0-111457 GCA_039030655.1 Bacteroidota bacterium
CCATTGCTCAGGACTCTGACCCCTTCCGCATTTTTACTTTCACCAACACGGGTGATGCTCCTCTGTTAATCACTAACGCTCGTGGTAGCTGTGGTTGTACCGTACCTTCTTACAGCACAGCTCCGGTTGCTCCAGGCGCAAGCTCTGAAATCAAAGTACGCTACGACACCCACCGTATGGGCCAATTCCGTAAGCGCGTGACTTTGACGACTAACGCTAGCGAAGAGCCGATCGTATTGACGATCAAAGGTGTGGTGGAAGCTGCTCCCGAAGCTGTTCCTACTCAGGAAAATGGCTTGTTTAACGGCGGTGAATAATTAAAGACCGCTACGACAAAAAAAGCCCGGTGACTTAGTCGCCGGGCTTTTTTTATGGAGTTTCTATCCCAGGAAAGGATAGCGGTAATTGCGCGGAGCGGCAAAATTCTCTTTGATCGTCCGCGGGCTGATCCAGCGGTAGAGGTTGAGAATCGAGCCGGCCTTATCGTTGGTGCCGCTGGCCCGGGCACCGCCAAAGGGCTGCTGCCCGACTACGGCCCCAGTGGGCTTATCGTTGATGTAGAAGTTGCCCGCTGCCTGGCGTAGCGCATCAGAGGCTTCTACCACCGCGGTTCTATCGGTGGCAAAAACGGCACCCGTTAGCGCATAAGGAGAAGTGGTGTCTACCAGCTCCAGCGCTCCGTACCAGTTAGCATCTTCGTAGACGTAAATCGTCAGTACGGGGCCAAAGATTTCCTCCTCCATGGTCAGGAAGTGGGGATCGCTGGTCACAATCACCGTTGGTTCGATGAAGTAACCTTCCGATTTATCGAAGCCACCCCCAGCAATGATTTCTGCGTCGGAGGCCGCCTGGGCCTTTTCGATGTAGCCGCTGATCTTATCGAAGGCGCGCTCGTCAATTACGGCATTGACGAAATTGCCGAAATCTTCCACTGTCCCCATCTTTAGGGTCTTGAGGTCTGCTTGTAGGCGTCCCTTGATGCTCGGCCATAAAGAAGCGGGCAAGTAAGCCCGAGAAGCGGCCGAACACTTCTGCCCCTGGAATTCAAAGGCACCACGTAGTAAAGCTACCGCTACTTGTTCGGCATCAGCACTTTCGTGGGCAATTACAAAATCCTTACCGCCAGTTTCTCCTACAATGCGCGGGTAAGAGCGGTACTTAGCAATGTTATTACCAATGGTCTGCCAGAGAGTTTGGAAGACTTTAGTACTTCCCGTAAAGTGCAGGCCAGCAAAGTCAGGATGGTTAAAGACCACCTCTCCTGCTTCGGGGCCATCGGCATATACCAGGTTAATCACGCCAGGAGGCAAACCTGCTGCCTCAAACAGCTCCATAATGGTGACGGCCGAGTAAATCTGCGTTTCGGCCGGCTTCCAAACACATACGTTTCCACACATGGCGGGAGCCGCAGGCAGATTAGCTGCGATACTCGTAAAGTTGAAAGGTGTAATGGCAAAAACAAATCCTTCCAACGGACGGAACTCCAGGCGGTTCCAGGTAGGCTGCGGTGAATGCAGGGGCTGTTCCTGATAAATCTGGGAGAGGTAGTAAGCATTGAAGCGGAAGAAATCACAAAGTTCCGCTACCGCGTCGATTTCCGACTGGTAAGCATTCTTACTCTGTCCCAGCATGGTCGCAGCGTTCATGCGCTGGCGCCAGGGGCCAGAGAGTAGATCTGCAGCTCGCAGAAAGATCGCTGCACGATCCTGCCAGGGCATGGCCGCCCACTCGGCCTGTGCTTCGAGGGCAGCGTCGATCGCGGCATTTACTTCCGCTTTACCGCCCAGATAGTAATGGCCCAGGGTATGGGCGTGCTCGTGGGGAGGGTGAACGCTTTTCTTTTCTCCTTGCGTGATGCGCTCCCCATTGATGAACATCGGTAGCTCCTTCTCGGCTGATTTGGCGCTTAGTAAAGCTGCTTCTAGCTCAGCTCGTTCTTTACTGCCAGGGGCGTAGCTCAGGACGGGCTCGTTTTGTGGAAATGGGATTTTGAATATGGCGTCGGTCATAATTTTAATTGGTTTAGAGCAGCCGCAAAGATAGTCGATGCGACTGCGCTAAACGAATATTTACTCCAAAGCCACCCTAATCGATTTGGGATAACGAACCTCGTAGCCAAAGTGCAGCTCTTCTTGCTCACTGGGGGCTAATTCAAAGCTCCAGCGGAAGATGCCACTGTCTTCTTCAGTGCGTACATTTTCCGGCAATTCTGGGCGTACATCAATGTCGCTATCGCCGCTAATGGGCACTTGATCTACGACCGTAAGGCGAACATTACGACTCTTGTTGTTGCGTACGCTGATCGTCCAGCCTCGACTATCGCGCCGCTTGCCGCCGATGAATTGACCACGGCTGAAATCTTCGTTGCGCTCCCGATCAATGATGATGGATTCATCAACCCCCAGACTCAGGTTGAGGGTGTCGCTGAGATTTTCTACGTCGAGGAATCCACGACCCAAGTAGGTGCCTTCAAAAAACAGCTGGGTCTCTCCACTCAGCAGGTCGTACTGCTCCCATTCCGTGACGGCTGCGCGCAGATAGGCCCGCTCGTCTAGTTTGGGGACGGCCAGGTAGCTGTAATCCGCCGGTAGTTCATTGCGGGAAAGTTCCACCGTTTCGGTTTCAGTAGAGGAGGGGATGGAGTAGGGGAGGTCGACCTTGAAGACGACGGTGGTGGTACGTCTTTGGGTCTGGACTGGTGCCGGACGTGCAGGGGGAGGAGGGCTAGCATCAGCACGACGCCGATTGCGGTTACGACCGCCACCGCCGCTTGCAAAACCAGTTACTATAACTTCGTCCAAACGCTCTCCTCCTACTAAACTAGCATTAACCTGATTACCATTTATTGGTAGGGTTGTTGAGCTAAATCCAGAATAACTGACCATCAATTCATTGCTACCAACAGGTGCATTGAGTTGGTAGTGACCATCCAAATCAGTGACGGTCCCAATGGTGGTGCCAATTATTAAGATACTGGCTCCAACCAATGGCTCACCATTTCGGTCCGTAATGACCCCACTTACTCGCCGGATATTTCCTGGCCCTCCGCTGGCTTCTTCGCGTTCCAACCGTAAGCCGGCCTGGGCGCGCACGGGGCGGTAGCGGTAGAGCCGCCACTCGTTTAATTCCGGGGCGATGGCCGAACGGGAAGGGTCGCCCGTAGAGAGGGTGAGCTTAACACTGTCCCAGTCTTCGCCGGTTTGCTGGCTGATTTTGGCCCGGTAAATCAGCTCGATGGGTTGTTCCACATCTGCCACTCGAATATCGTAGCTGGGCAGCCAGCTGGCGTCCGCTACCAGGTAGCTCAACTCAAAATCGACCGTTTGCGCACGCGGGTTGTCGATTTTGATCACTGCTTTCGTGCTGTATTTTCCCGTTTGGGTGCTAAGCTGCTGGATACGACCGTTGAGTTGCTGAATTTCCACCTGGTAGCTGTCGATGCGGCGGCTGATTTCGAGTGCAGTCATCCGAATACTGGTGATGCGCTCGCGATGGTAAGCCACGTTAGCTTGTAGCACCTCGGGGTCCAGGCCACGGTCAGACCCGCGGAAGTCCCGATTCTCCATAAGGATAGCTTCTTCTTCCCCGCCGATACGCAGCCTGACCTGCTCTTCTTGTACCAGCTGCTGTAAAAGCAAACGGCGCTCTTCTAGAGTGTCCAGTTCCAGACTATTTACTACGGGGTCGAAATAATCCAGCTGATGCGCGACTGATAAAATGGTGAAATCGCCACTAGCTTTGAGTTGAATGCTATTAGGGTCGAGTCGAGGGCTTAGACTGGTAAAAAGCAGCACTGAGCGCCCCGCAGGGATGCGCTGATTTGCGATGCGCTGTAGCTGCGCACCCTGCTTAAAAACGGTGACTTCAGTAAGGGTGGAGTTTAATTCGAGACTATCTAAAGCTTGGAGGGGAAACAGGGAAATGGACAACAAAAGGAATAAGAGGAAGGGGCGCATGCTGAGCAATTTTATGCTATGGATGCAGGCAGGGGCGGAAATGCATAAATTGGGTATTGGGATAGGTCGGTAGTTGGGTAGTATTGTAGTCGGTAGTCGGGTATTGGGTAGCTTGAGTTGTGAGTTCGGGACTTCCGAAGCCGATGTATAAAACCTTTAGCTGGGGTGATCATTCTTACAGCCCTCAGAGTTGAGTGCCTTTTTATTCGTGATTCGTTATCGGCAATCAGTGCTGAACTCGAAGTCTCTACTAGTCAACAGTGTTAGTCGCCTCCATTGGATTATCGTTGGCCCCGAGGGGACTTCAGCAATTGAGCGAGGTCTACAGCTCCGACCTCGTCGGTGCCAGGGCCTCGCGAACGTTGAGCGTTTGACCAACACTGCTGCTTTACAGACTACCTTGCTAAAAGACTAAACCCTACCTCACCTCAGCCTCGGGCTTTAGTACCACATCCAGGAAGGTCGGCGCATCATCGATGACGCTTTGGGTAAGCGTTTGAGTTTCGTAGCCAGGGGCGGAAAACTCGAGGGTATAAGTACCCGCTTTGAGGTAGCGGTGGTAGCGACCGGTAGGTAATTTGCTGAAGACCTCACTGTTGAGTTCATCATGATTGGGAATGCGCACTTGTGCCAGAACCGGCGCATCCGTTTTGGCATCCGTAATGGTTCCGCGTAAGCCGTAGCCGGCCTGTTGAATGAAGCCGATCATGGCCGAGCGACTACTTTGCCATAGGCGCTCAAGCTGGGCTGCAGAAAGGGCTTTCTGGCCTTCAATCTCCAGTGTCGCTTCTCGGCCACGGTGAAAGTAGTTGACGTAGTCTTGGCGGCCACCCCGCACGTGGTACCAGGCATAGCCATTCGTGATACCGTCATTGAGTTGTCGGAAAAAATGACGGTCGTTACAGTGTTCGTGGATATCGTTAGCAAATTCACGCCCGACGTAGCGCCACCAGGCGTCGTCAGGATGGGCTTGGCGGTAGGTATCCCAAGGATAGTTGAAGACTTCGGCACCGCTGTGGAGGTTGCAAGAAAGGTCAAAAGAAACCGTCTGGTGAAACTTCATGAAAATCTTAGTCTCCTCCTGATACAACTGTCCGTCGGGATGATCGCCATCATCAGGGTCGGGGAAATTGCGATTTAGGTCAACTCCATTCGCATTACGTCGTGTAGCACCATTTACCGTGTGGTTACCGGCAGCATAAGTACCATCTGGATTAGCCAGCGGATTGATCCAGACTTCGGTTTCGTTGACCAGCTCCGTCAGTTCGCTATCTTGACCGTAATTGACCAGTAATTCTTCGATCAGAAAGAGCATCAGGGGGTAGCCCGCCAATTCATCGCCGTGCATAGTAGCAGTATAGAAGAACTTAGGCTCTTCTTCTTCCTCCTCGGGCCGGTCTGTAATCTCCAGGGCCAGAATCCGCCGTCCGCTTTCTAGTTGGCCCAGCTCGTGCAGGCGACAAAGCTCGGGGTAGTTATCCGCAAAGGCTTGCATCCGCTCTTCGTAGAGCTCGTAGCTGAGGTAAGCATCGTGAGGCACTAGTTCGTTAGTCTGCGCCGCTGCCAGTGACCATTCCGCACTACTCATCGTATAAAGCTCATTTGCTCTTCGAACGGGTAGCAACTCATAGCGCACACCTCGGCGCTCCAACTTGGCCAATTGACTATTGCTTAAGCTGACGATGAGTCGGTCTTCATTAGAGCCGTGGTCGGGCTCCAGTTGCAGGGCTAATAACTGAGGTAGTGCGGTAGCAGGAACGGCGATGCGTTGTTGTTGGGCAAAAAGACAATTAGCCAGGCCAATGAGCAGTAGGGTAGTGGCAATACGGGAAGTAGACATAGTCAGGCAAGAGAAGTGAGAAGGCCGTGCTATTAGCCCCGGTCATGTGTTATGTTAACGTCGGATAGTGGGCCTACAATATCGGGAAAATCAGAAAATCAGCTACTTATACGTCTTCTGACTGTCATTTGTCGGCCAAAAACCACCATTTTAAGTGATCCAAGCTTTGATTTAAAGGCTTGGAGTAATGGTGTTATTACCAGTTTAACCGTTATTGTAGCGTGAGTTATTCGTTTGTACTTCCGCAGGTTCTAAAGGTTGCTAGCAGGCTTAGCCTCCAGGGAGGGAGCAGGCTGTCTCCCTTTCATTTTATGCCTTTGCTCCTTCTGCTAACTTATGCCCCAACCCGACTATCCGCACAATCCACCAACGGCGAAGACTGCTTTAATGGCCTAGATGACGACCTCGACGGCCTCATCGACCTCAACGATGGCGATTGCGATTGCGGCAACCTGATTGTGACGGAAATCATCGGTGATAACCTGATCAATAACGGTGGCTTTGAAAATAGCAGCTGTGGTAATTGTCCCAACTCGGCAGAGAATAGCGTAGACTGCTTGGGCGATTGGTTCGAACGCTCTCAGGTAAGCACTATGCAGACCTACTTTCATTGCCCAGATGACCCGCTCTACAGCGACTACGCTTCTGCCGGCAATCAGGTTTTTGTGGGCGGTGGCAGTGGTTGGTCCATGCCCGAGCAGGGTACTCCCGGCAACAATGGCACCGAGGGCATCGTGACCCAACTGATCAGCCCCATCCAGGCCGACAGTACCTACCGCTTTCGCATGCGCATTGAGATCACTGACCTTCGCTTTGAAGGTCCAGTGGAAGCTGCACCCGTACGCAACTTTGCCGTATACGGCAACAATAATGGCGGCAACCTACCTGGCAGTAGCCTGGCCTGCGACGGCGATAATTTGACCGGTTGGGAAGAGCTGGGTGTCTTTGCCGTACAGTACGATACCTCCGATATCTGGACCGATGTGACGCTGACTTTTACTTCATCCGGCGACTATCAATACTTCGCCTTCGGAGCCAGCTGCATCCAGACCCTGCCCAATTCCGTTGAAAACGATTTCTACTATTGGTACATCGATGATCTGGAACTGCGCAAAATCACTCGCCCCGATGGAGAGGACCCACCCGATGCAACCATCACCACCAACAGCGGCGCCTGTGAAGAAGAACTTCTCCTGGAGGTAGCTGAAGTACCCGATGCTACTTACCAGTGGTACCGAAATAACCTGGCGGTACCTGGAGCTATTGGCCCTAGTCTTAGCCTCAGTCGGGATGAGATCAATAATAACAATTATACCGTGCTCCTGCTGACCAATTTCAATTGCGTCAAGAGTGATCCCTACCGCCTGTCTTCCGTAGCTGCATTCGCCTTAACCGATAGCGTACAGGCGGTAAGCTGTTTCGGTCAAGCAGACGGTGCCATTTTTCTGACGGCCGCCGACTCCGTCCTGACTTACGATTTTCAGTGGCAAGACGAAGCTGGAACCATCGTCGGAAATACGCCCAACCTGACCAACCTCGTAGCGGGAGATTATGAACTACTCATCGTCGATGACGAAGGCTGCGAATATACCTACGACTACCGAGTCCGTGAACCCGATCTCCTGGAAATTGAAGCGGATGTACTGGATGCCGATTGTACCGAAAATACCGGTCTTGGGCAACTGTTTATGCGACCTGACGGTGGTACTTGGCCCTTCGATTATTACCCCAATGATCTACCGCCCATCCGCGATGAAGAACTACACTTACCTCCAGGGGATTATAACGTTGAAGTGGTCGATGCCAATGGCTGTAGCACCAGTATCAGCGGCTTGGCCATTGCGGGTTATCCTATTTTCAACCTGCGCCTAACTTCCCCCTTGCCCCGGCTGAATCTGGGGGAATCTGTCGATTTACGACTCTTGACCAATCGCAGCGGTCCCTTCAGCGTCGACTGGTCTACTAATGAGGGACCTCTGGACTGCCCGGCCTGCAATACTTTATCAGTCGCACCTACCCAGGCCACTTGGTACTATGTGGAGGTGCGGGACCCTTCAGATGGTTGCATCCGGATCGACTCTTTGCGTTTGCCCGTGGTACCCGTCCGTCCAGTTTACGTACCCAATGCCTTCTCTCCCAACGATGATGGTGTCAATGATCTCTTCCAGCCCTCCGTCGGCCCCGCGGTCACCCAGCTGAGCAATCTGCGCATCTTCAACCGCTGGGGGCAAATCGTCTACGAAAGCGCCGCAGCCCTTCCCTGGGATGGTCGGCGTGGCGAGCAAAAATTGCCCTCGGGCTTGTATATCTACCAGTTCGAAGCCCGTTTTCTCGATGGTGCAGCCCAGCAATACGACGGATCGGTTCTCTTATTAAATTAAAGCTGCCGAAGTAGGTAGATCAAGGGGTCATCAGCCGGCAGCTTGAGTCGTTCATCAATACCCAATTGATATTGATAAACCGCCCGGCCTAATTCCCCAAAGAAGGGGAGCCCTCCGCTTTCGTATTCGTACTGACCGTCGTTGTAGATCTGGTTCTCATTGACGTGAATGGCCCCCGTCAGTAAGAACTCTGTACCCGTTTCCAGATCAACAATGTAGGCGGCATCCGTGAGGTAGCCATAGGCCCAGCCCACCTTGTTGAGAATACGGATATTGCTGGGAATATCGGTGGTGGTCGTTGAATCCCGGTCGCCAAATAGCCAAAATTTTACGTAGTTGTCGTCGTAGTCGTACTGCGGATAGTCGCTTTCCTGCGGGCGTTGCGCCATGGCTTCCCAGATCAATTCGTAATCTGCGGGCTGCAAGTCAAAGCGTTCCTCTTCCGGATAAGCCTCCGGAATGACCAAGCGCCCCACGGTGCCGTGGAGATCCGCTAGACTGTAGTAATTCTTGTAGCGAAAATCGAAGGGTTCATAGACCACCGTGTCGAGTTCACTATCGTAATAGCCTTTACCGCGCACTTGATTACGGAGTCCTAAATCATCATAGAATTTACTGTAGCGTTCGGGAAGTTCATAGGTAAGGGCATCCTCCTTACTAAAAAGTACCGGGTTGAGCCAACGATTACCCAGGGTGTCGAAGCCGCCGACCGACAATCGATGAATGATACGACTACTATCCAGGCCCCGCTGCCGCATTTCGCTATTGATGTAATCTTGCCCCAGGAATTCGTAGAGCCGGTTGTAAGCGTCATTGTCGCTGACCAGGAAAATCTTACGTACATAGTGTCGCACACTGGGCAGACCATTTTCGCTGGTACTGTCCTGATCAGCGGCGGTTTGGGGCTCGCGCCCCGCACCGTGTATCAGCTGTGCATCCGCATCAACTCCTGGTAAATTTATTTCGCCTAAGCGTTGCAAAGCCAGGGCCGCAACCGGCATTTTTACCGTGCTGGCGGGGTAGAAATATTCTCCCCGCTTTGCCCCCCAATAGTAAGTGGTGTCAAGGTAGGGCTGGCCATCTTCGTCCCGATAGATGGGGCTGTAGAGCAGCTGTACGTTGAAGGAATCTGGGTAATAGGACCAGTTCGCATTTATACCTACTGCAAGCTGAGGTAGTGGGTTATACCAATAGTCCTGCTCAGAAAAGTTGCAGCTCGCCAGTAGTAGGGCCAGACCAGAGAAGAAGATGAAACGCATGGAAGAAGAAGTAGTAGGTGGTAATAAAAAAAGAGCTCTTGCTGCGCAGTCCGATGCGCAGCAAGAGCGGTAACATTAGGGCGCTACTGAAATTTCCCGGCTTACGGGGTTGAGCGGAGCGTCCACTGTATTGCCTTCGCCGTCTACCAGCGTAAGCGTTACGGTATGATCACCTGCGGGTAAGCCTTTGAAGAAGTAGGGGCGCCACTTATCGACTAAGAAACTTTCACCGCCGACTTCCACTTTGACTTGATAGTCATTTCCCAGTTCGACATTAACGGGGTAGAAATCGAGCATGATTTGCTCGGCGTCAGCACCGGCATAGCTACCCTTCGGTCGGCTATAGAATAGCATAGGACCTTCAATATCTTTCATGTCCGTAATGGCTCCGTCGGCAGCGGTTACCACCTTCATGATAGCCGCTTGGGGCTGCTTGATACTGAGGTGATAAGAGCGGCTCAGGAAGGCCAGCAAGTGGTGTTCACCATCGGGCACTTCGTGCTCAAACTCTGCCTCGTACTTGGCAGCGTAAGGACTGTCATTTAAGATCAGGTGAATGTGTTGTCCCTTGCCAGAGTTGGCGCACATCAGTTGCGGTGCATCCGAAGTTTGCTCTCCCAGAGCATAGCCACTTTCTCCTGCTTCCACGCCAAAGCTGAATTTTCCGCCAGTATAGTACATGCTAGTCAGGGCGGCGTCCGGAAATTCAACGGCATCGGGCATGGGGGTCAGGGTGATTTTTTGTACTTCCGCAGGTGGGTCCGTTACGGTAGTATCGTCGGTATCCGTTTCCGTACTAGCGGTTTCACCGCCGCAGGCTACCAATAGCAAGGACAGAAGCAATAAAGGGAAAAGGTTTCTCATGGCAGATGGATTGTTTTTTGATTCCTGGAGCGGCTTCCGTATGGTTTGAAAGAGAAGCCACCTCCATTCTGGAACGGAAGTTAAGCACTAGGGTTCAAAGTTCCACGGCACTCCGTGCCGGGCACAGTTCTACGACACTCCGTGTCGGGCCTAGTTCCACGACACTCCGTGTCGATCACTCCCCCTAAAGCGGTTAATTTAGTCCGCTACCCGACCACCCCAGCCTTCCTCAATAAATATTTATGCATCTCCACCTAGTAAGCGCATCCAGCTGATGATTTAATCACTTTTCAAACAGCAACCCATGCCTTACTTTCCACTTCAAGTCCATATTCCTGAACCCTGCCATGAAAATTGGGACCAAATGCAGCTGCTGTCCGACGGCCGCCGACACTGTGCCAGCTGCTCACGAAATCTGGTCGACTTTTCGGTCATGACCGACCGGGAGATCCACCAATATCTCCGAGAGCAAGACGGTCGAATCTGCGGCCGTTGGCGACGTGATCAGTTGGCTCGCCCCATCTATCCCGTACCACCCCAACGGCGAGGTTTTCGGGCAGCAGCCGTTATCAGCGGACTTCTAGCCGCCGCCAACTTGTCTGGTCAGGAGACTGCCGCCCCAGCTATAGACTTACCAAATATTGAAATTGTCGACTATCAGACACCATTGGTTGAGCAGGGGCCTGCACCACAAAAAGCCATCAGTACCGGTGAATTTAGCCCAAGCAGGCTAGCTGCTACCGGCGGCTTTCAACTCCAAGGCCAGGTCACCGATGAAAACGGAGAGCCGCTTATCGGTGCCTATATCTGGCAGGTCGTACAGTCTACGGGCACAATTACTGATCTGGCTGGTCAATTTACCCTAAACGTAATTCCCGGCGAGTTGCTACAGATTTCTTACGTCGGCTACGAAGATTGGGAAGTCCTGGTCAATGAAAGCCATCAAGACCAGATACTGGCAGTCCGTTTAGTGACTGGCCTAGATTTACCACAGGTTGTAGTAGTAGCAGAAGGTGTGACCTACAGTAAAGGCTATATGACCATGGGAGCAATAACGTGCTATACTACACCAGAGCCGGCAGCAACATCCGAGCCCCTTCCTTTTCAGGATGAATATCTGAGAAATGCTACCCTCTTCCCCAATCCAGTCATCGACTTTATCGGCCTTGAGCTCCAACCCACTGCCCCTACCAAGATGGTTGCTCACCTTTTTACGATTCACGGAACGCCCTTACGCAGCTGGGCACCCCGAGAGCTGGAGGCTGGAAGACAAGAACAGCGTTTCAGCATTTCTCGCCTCCCCTTAGTAGCAGGGCATTACTACCTGGTCCTGGAAGATCAAACCGGAACGATGGAAACCAGAGTGGTAGTGGTGCAGTAAGTGTTCCACGACACTCCGTGTCGGGCACAGTTCTACGACACTCTGTGTCGAAAAACGCAGGAGCGGATTATTGCATAACTAGTGTCATTGATTTTGAAAAATTAAAAGGCTCCTATTAAACCGGACGCTCAAAGGTCCTCCTACGTTCGGACGCTTCGAGGTCCTCAAGTTTTGCTAGCCCCTAGTACAGCAAAGGGACTCTGGCGGTTAGCCTTGACTTTTACCTAAGGTGATTGTCTCTTTTGACCTCATAATTAAGGTTCGGTTTTTTATCAGACCTCCTATCTAATGAGAATTAAAACATTAGTAAACACTCTTCGATATGGCCTATTGTTAAACGACCTTATGCATTTTCCCAAATCCTGCATCTACCCTGAGTAACTAACATCTATCATCTAACAACTCCCTACTCATGCCTTACATTCCCCTCCAAGTATCCATTCCTGAGCCCTGCCATGAAAAATGGGAGGAAATGACTCCTCAGCCCGATGGTCGACGACACTGTGCCAGCTGCTCGCGTAATTTGGTCGACTTCTCCTATATGACCGACCGGGAAATTCACCAGTTTTTGCGCACTAATCAGGGTAGCATTTGTGGCCGCTGGCGTAAGGACCAACTCCAGCGACCTATTCTGGCGGAAGTGCCGAAACGCAAGGGACTACGAGCTGCCGCTACCGTAGGCGGTTTACTGATAGCAAGTGGCCTGGGAGCGCAAGTTATGGAGGCACCGACAAGCCGAGGACAAGTAGCCGTCGAAGAAGTATTGGTAGGCGAAGTCGGACCAGTAGAGGAAATCACTCCATCGTCTCAAAGCTTGAACGACCCTATAAAAATCAAGGGTTCGGTAAGGGACACTGCTGGAGAGCCGCTGATCGCGGTTGTCATACTCATTGAGGGAACGACCATCGGAACAGTAACGGATTTCGAGGGGCAGTTTGAGTTGGAAATGAAGCCAGGCCAAGAGGTGTTGTTCAGTTACGTGGGTTATGATCCGCAGAAGTTTAGCTTTAGCGAGCTGAAAGAAGTAGAAGGAGGCCACCGATTGGATGTTGTCCTTCAGGAGGGTAGTATGCGTTTAGAAGAGCCGATGATCCTTGGGAGGATCGCTATGCCCGAAGCTCCCGAGCCAGAAATAACCGAGGAAGAATTATCACTGATTGATCAGAGTAGAGAGGCCGCTAGTGCTTATCTCACCCAGGCGGAGTTTTTCCCTAATCCAGTTGATGATTTTATCGGTGTTCGATTTGAATCAGCTACTGCGACTAGTGTAATCGCCCAGCTGTTCGACTTCGAAGGTCGAATCCTACGGACCTGGGCTCGCCGTGACCTGGCTGAAGGCCCCCAAACCGAAAAATTTGGCATTCGCTACCTCAATCTTCCCGCCGGTCACTACTACCTCAACTTGACCGATGCTTCTGGACATGTAGAAACCAGGGTAGTGGTTAAGGAGTAGATTATCGCTTGATCAAACGCAAGGGTTGCGTTTCATCTACCGCCCTTAGTAAATAAGTGCCAGGTAGTAATTCTTCAACGGAAAGTGGAGCTCCAGGCGTTAACTCCAGGCTCTTGATCAAGCGACCCTGTAAGTCGTAGAGCCGGACCTCCCCGCCTGCAAAGCCGTCGAGATACACTTGATCTACCGTGGGGTTAGGGAAGAGGGTGAGACCTGCGGAAGTACTACTTCCAAAGCTAACCATCCTTACTTCAGACAGCTGCTCTTCGCCACTGAAGTCGACCTGCCGTAAGCGGTAAAAGTTATTGCCGTTCAAAGGTTGGGTGTCTAACCAGGAGTAGTTCTGACGCTGGCTGCTATTGCCCACTCCGGCGAGTTCGCCAATGGCCTGAAATTGTCTCCCATCCGCGCTGCGCTCGATGATAAAGTGGCTGTTATCCGATTCACTAGCGGTGGCCCAGTCTAGCTGTACCGCTTGCTGGCCCTGAACACGGGCGCTGAACGCCAGCCATTCTACTGGTAAGGCTAGTGCGTCATTGTCAGCGAAGAGATAGAAGGTGCTGAAACTACCCGTAAAGAATTGCAGGTAATTTCGGCCACAACCTTGACCATTGCGATTGCTGATATTCATCTCGACGCCGGTGCCATCATAACCCATTGGACTACAGCCTTGATCGGTTTTTAATACGGCTAGCGTTTGGCCCGTACTGCCAGGGTCGGCCGCAAAGAGGGCATCACCTTCTTCGTCGGTGTAAAATAGTCTAACGCCAACAGGACTATCATTAGGCTGAACTACTTGTCCGGCTGCATTGCGAAACTCGATGGTAATTCGCCGACCGAGATAAGGCTCTCCTTGAAAGTCTAGTAAAGTAGTGGCAGCTCTACGGGAGGATATCCGTACCTGGGCCAGATTGGTATTGGTGCCCGGATCAATGGAGGCTAAGCGTTTTCCTTGAGCATTAAAGACGGGAATCCACTGGTTATTGAGCCCCTGGATGTCTTCCGTTACGGCGATGCAGAAGGTATTCCCTGCAAAGATGTCGTTAGGAAGGATAGTGATTTCTGCGGTGCAAGAGCTGACGTTATTGGCCTGGTCGCGTACGTTTAAGGTCACCGTTTGAACACCTACGTCTGAGCAGTCAAAAGTTGTTTGGCTGAGTTGGAAGTCCAGGTTGGCGCTACAGCCATCGGTACTGCCGTCGTCAATTTGATCGGGGCTGATCATCACCATTTCCGATATACCTAAAGTGTAGCTGCGATCCTGGCATACAGCTTGTGGAGGGGCTTCGTCTCCTAAGGCGCAATCCACGATCAGGGTGTAAGCGGTAGACAAACTGACGCTGTTGCCAAAATCATCCAGGCCGAGATAGCCGATAGTAATGTTATAGGTGCCTGGGGTAGAAGGCGCATCGAGCAGCTGGCGGAAGCGGATATCATTTCCGGGTCTGATATTAGTACCGTTATCATCAAAGAGTAGTCCGTAGAGACTATCGTCCCAGTCATTGTTGGTCAGCGTAACAATGCCGGTATTGACGATGCGTAATTCGAGGTAGATTTTTTGTCCTGGACCAAGCGTCAAGGTACTGGGGGTACTGGTAGGCGCTACCCCACAAGTGGCCAGGTCTTCGGTGTCGGTACAGATGTCTTCGGCCAGGATGGGGTAGGCGAAAACTTCTACTTCAGGTGCCTCAACGATGAGGGTGTAAGTGGTCGAAGTGGTAAAGGAGTTGCCAAAATCGTCTTCGCCGATATAGTCCAAAGTGATGTTATAGGTGCCGGGGCTAGTAGGTGCCTGTAGGAGAGAGCGGAAGCGGATGTCAGCGCCAGGCCGGATATTGGTGCCGTTATCGTCAAAGAGCAGTCCGTAGAATTGATCATCCCAGTCGTTGTTGGTCAGGGTGACGATGCCGGTATTTAGGATGCGAAACTCCAGATAGATAATATCTCCTGGTGCTAGAGTTAGGGTAGTGGGTGTGCTAGTAGGTGCTACGCCACAGGTAGCTAAATCAGTGGTATCGGTACAGATGTCTTCGGCCAGGATGGGGTAGGCGAAAACTTCTACTTCGGGTGCCTCGACGATGAGGGTGTAAGTCGTCGAAGCAGTAAAGGAGTTACCAAAATCATCTTCGCCGATATAGTCCAAATTGATATTATAGATGCCGGGGCTGGTAGGTGCCTGTAGTAGTGAGCGGAAGCGGATGTCAGCGCCAGGCCGGATATTGGTACCGTTATCGTCAAAGAGTAGTCCGTAGAATTGATCATCCCAGTCGTTGTTGGTCAGGGTGACGATGCCGGTATTTAGGATGCGAAACTCCAGATAAATAATATCTCCTGGTGCTAGAGTTAGGGTAGTGGGTGTGCTAGTAGGTGCTACGCCACAGGTAGCTAAATCAGTGGTGTCGGTACAGATATCTTCGGCCAGGATAGGGTAGACGAAAATTTCTACTTCGGGTTCTTCGACGATTAAAGTGTAATTGGCGGATCGGTTGAAGTTATTGCCGCTATCGTCCGTTCCTTGATAGTCTACTGTAATGTTGTAGGTGCCCGGCGAAGTAGGTGCTTGCACCAGTTCGCGGAATCGTAAGTCTGAACCTGGGTTAGAAGTGGCACCACTATCGTGCAAAAGTCCATAACGACTGTCGGTGAAGCTGTGGTTGGTGACGGCTGCGGTGCCCATATTCTGAAGGCGGTATTCCAGGTAAATGATGTCACCAGGAGCTAAGGTGAGGGTCGAAGGCGTACTGGTAGGGGCTACACCACAAGTGGCCAGGTCCGTAGTGTCGGTACAAATACCTTCGGCCACTAGGGGGAATACTTCTATTGCTGGATCTCCCCCCAGCACTTCAATGGTGTAATCCGCAGTGAGTACCTGGCTATTGCCAGCACTATTTTCGGCAACTAGGGTTGCCGTCACATTGTAGGTGCCGGGTACGGTCGGAGGGGTAAAACGCCTGGTCTCAGTAAATACCGCCCCAGGCAGAATAGTGGTCGGCCCGGCGGGGATAATCACCCCAAACTGGCTGTCGGTAACACTACCCTGAACAATGGTTGCCCCGGTGTTATTATCAAGCCGATAGCTGATTACGATGTCTTCAACGGCATTGGGATCGATGGTAATGGTCGTTGATCCTGAGGGTACGGCCAAACAATTGTTGGGATCCATGGGGTCGGTGCAGAAGGTAGAGGCCAGACCAACACTAGCTTCAAAAGTTAGCATCTGGGGTGCGCTGCTTGCGCTCAGGTTCAGACTGCTAATCAGACCGATTAAGATGAGAATAAGTGTGTTTTGGCGTGGCATCTTTGCATGAATTTGCCTTACGGACGCAGCCCAGGGAACAATTCCATAAAGTGAGGCCAAAAAATTAAAGGCCTACAAATGTGGAATTAGGTCGATTTTTAGTCCTGACTACAAAAAACCAGCTGCTGGACCACTTTAGCAGTGAGGAGCAGGCGAAGGAGATTATGGAGCTGATTGAACTTCAACGAAAGATTACCCAATAAGCCTTCGGGGATGAACAAAGCATGCTGGATCGCCTCTTTATCTTTTTTATCTTCGCGCCATGAAGCGAATAACACTACTGCTGGTGCTGTTGAGTGGCCCATTCTTATTGGCTGCTCAGGACTGTGCTTGCCTGGATGACCTTAACTACGCCGCAGAGCAAATTGCGGAGCAACATCCTGGCTATAGCTACTTCAGCCGGGGCCGGATGGCCAAAGATTACCGGGACGGACTCAATGCGCTACGCGCCGAGGTCAGCGAGAATTGTAACGTAGGAGCGGAGGCTTGTGCCAGCTATCTGAATCGGTTCTTTGCTATTATTCCTGATAAGTTTTTGCGGGCTCGCGTGGAAGAACCAGAAGTGTTCGATGCCTCTACTGAACCCGCAGACACTACCGAGGCACCTGCTCCTCGCCCATTGACTGCTACCATTACCCCCATCGATACATCTACGGCCCTCATCGAGCTATCTAGTTTTGGGCAGCAATACACCGAAGAGCTGAATGCTTTTTACGCTCAACTCGACGAAGAGCTCGATAAGTACTGGCATTTAGTGATCGACTTACGGTCCAATGGCGGTGGTCGGCGTACCAACATGCACAACTTTATGCAACTGCTGGAAGACGATAGCCACGAACTGGTACGTATCGCTGTGCTACAGAGTCGCCGGACCAGCAGCGCAGCCGAGCATTTTCTTTTTGAATCTCGTCGCGGACTGGGTGCCCGCATTCGTACCTTCGGGCAAAATAGCTACGGTGCTCTGGCCTATGGTGGTGCCATCCCGATCGTAACCCCCTACTTTGGCATCCAGTTTCGCCTACCTACTGAAGTCTTCCGGCGCTTCCGGCCCTACGAAAGGGTAGGCGTAGAGCCAGATGTGCGTACGCCCAACTCCAGTGCGATTGAGCAAGCCTTGGGGTGGATTAAGCACTAGGTCAATGAAGACCTTGAAACTCAATGCTAGCCTGTGGGGAATTCTTCTTATTTGCTCCTTCCCCTACAAGCTGAATGCCCAGCAATGCCCTTGCCTGGAAGACCTGAATTATGTGGTCGAGCAAATTGAACAGCAACATCCCGGCCGGCGGTATTTTAAGCGTAGAGAGAGCAGAACCAGCATTGCTGAAGGTCTGAACGAACTACGGCAGGAGTTGACCCAGAGCTGTACCGAGGGGCGAGAAGCCTGTGTAGACTACCTCAACCGATACTTCACTTTAATTCCCGATCGGCATCTGAAGGCCACCTTAGCGTCGAGAGAAGACCGCTATTTGGCCAATCCTCGACCGCTGCTAGCTGAATTTGAAATCCTTCCTGAAGGAGTAGCCCGGATTGAAATATCAAGCTTCAACCGTCGCTACACCGAGCAGCTGGATTCCTTTTACCGCTATTTGGCACCCCAATTGCTCAACCAACGTCATTTGATCGTAGATGTACAAAATAATGGAGGTGGCGCTAAGCGTAACCTGGATGAGCTGTTGAAACTGCTCAAAGACCGGAGGTATGACTTTGATCGTGTCGCCTTACTGCAAAGTGGCAACACTGGCAGTGCGGCAGAGCATTTTTTACTGCGGATGCGCCGTAGCTTCGGCAGGCGACTAAGGTCTTTTGGGGCCAATAGCTACGGAGCGCTGGCCTATGGTGGAACGAAAGCGTACCAAACACCCCAACTTCAACTCCATTTTCGCATTCCCAGGGTAGTTTTCAAAAGATTCCGACGCTATGAGGTTATTGGAGTAGCCCCTGACGTCGCAACTTCAGCTTCGACTGCGCTGGAGCAAGCACTGGAGTGGCTGCGACAGTAATCGCTATCTCCTTTTCCTAAAAAAGCTACTTCCGGAGCACTATCCACCGGATAAATCGCTAGAATTTAAAGTGACTCTAAACCAATCATTGCGCTCGTTGCGCAAGATGTTTGCGTCCGTTGCGTGAAAAAAATCATTATACTAATGAACAATGTTCAACTCTTGATCGTTGTTCGTTTCATATGGGTATTCAAGAACGCAAAATGCGGGAGCGCGAGGCCTTGCGCCGACAGATCATCGCCATTGCCACGGAGCAATTCAGCACTGGGGGCTATGAGGCGGTGAAGATGCGCGATATCGCCGAAGCCGCAGAATACAGTGTAGGTACGATCTACAACCAGTTTGAAGATAAGAATACGCTCTTTCTAGCCGTACAGGAAGCCGCTTTTGAACGCGCCCTGGAGCATATGCAGGCTACGGTCAACGGAGAGATGGACCCACTAGATGAGCTGCACGCCATTGGCGAGGCTTACATCCGTTTCGGTTTGGCGCACCCCCATCTTTATCGACTCATGTTTATGTTGGATAGCCCGATGCAGGCCCTAGACCGGCCTGAAGGCTGGAGCTGTGGTTTGCAGATGCATCAACTACTTTCAGCCGTAGTCAATGAATGCATGGAAGTAGGTGTACTCCCGCAGGTCGATCCCGTACAGATGAGTTTTGCCCTTTGGTCGATGGTCCACGGAATGGTTTCCTTGCGGATCACCGAGCGACTCGATATTTATTCTGGTGAGCATCTTCCAGATGTCCCTCCAATTCATAACCCCGACGAAATGATGATTAAGACCATGCGGATGGTCCACCATCTATTTTCCGACCAAGCCTAGCGGCTAAAATTTTTTAAGCAATGGTGAACAATGTTCAAAGATTGTACCTGGTTCTCGTGGTGCTATCCGTATGGCCCTCGCTAGCGGCTCAATCCGATCCCCTGGATGAATACCTGCAAAGCTTGGTCAGTACCAATACTGACTTGCAAGCGAGCCGAATAGCCGAACAAACCGCTGCGGCCCGCTTAAGCGCAGCTGGTTTAGAGCGCCGACCCACCGTAGATCTGAAAGGTGATTACACCCTGGCGGCTGGTGGTCGCGCTATCGCTTTTCCCGTAGGAGATTTATTTAATCCAGTCTACGGTACGCTAAATCAGCTGACGGGCAACGAACAGTTTCCTACCGATCTGGAAAATGTAGACGAGCTGCTGGCACCCAATAACTTTTACAACCTTCGTCTGGAGGCAAGCTTACCGCTTATTGCTCCGACCATCAGTCGAGCAGAGCAGTTGCGCGAAGCCGAACTAGCGACGGCCGAGGCACAGACCGCAACCTATGAATTAAACTTGCGCAGCCAACTGCGCTCCATTTATTTTGGCTATCTGCAGACCTTCGCTGGCGCAGCAATTATTGATAGCTCAAGGCAAGTTTTGGAAGAGCTGTTGCGGGTTAACCGCTCACTGGTTCGCAATGACCTAGCCACGAGCGATATCGTCTACCGTACAGAAGCCGAATTGTCTGAGCTGGATGGTCAGCAAGCGCTTTTGTTGCAGGAGCGACGACGAGCAGCGGCTGGCATCAACCGACTCCTCAATCGGCCGGCCCAAGCAGAGTTACGGGCAGATTTTTCCCCTTCGGCATTTGATACCAGCTTGCTTGTCACCGATCTGGGGCTACTGCTCGAACAGATGAAACAAGGCCGTCCAGAGCTGCGCCAAATCGATGCCGGTATCAATACCCTCTCGGCCTTAGCTGCCCTCCAGGAAGCCGAAGGTTTGCCGACCCTAGGCGTGCAAGTCCAGGCGGGTTCACAAGGATTTCTGACGACAGATTATAGCGATCACCCTTATGTTATCGGTGGTCTTGGCTTTAATTGGAACATCTATGATGGCAAGCGGCGCGACCAACAAATACAGATCACCCAATTACAACGCGAGGAACAACGACTGCGTCGCCAGGGCATCGTCAGAGATCTGGAAACCCAGGTCTATCTGGCTTATCACAGTCGGGCTACGGCTCAGCTACGTCTTATTGCTGCCGCTGCCGCTCGTCGGGCCGCCTTGCGTAGCCTGGAACTGGTGCAGGCTCGCTACCGTAATCAACAGGCATTGCTGGTCGAATACCTCGATGCCCGTAGCCGCTGGACGACCAGCGAATTAGAATACACCAACGCTTACTATGATTTGCTGCGCGAACATTACCTCCTGCTAGCAGCAATCAACCAATAAATCTATTCCCCATGCAAAAGCTATTATTACTCTCCTTATCCCTGCTGTTGCTTTTGGGCTGCCGGGAAGAATATGCTGGTCAGTTTGATGATCCAGGCGGCAACGCCGATGCTCCCATACCGGTCAAAGTAGTTGCACTGACAACTAGTACTGAACCCATCCCCATCGAGGCCGGTGGCGTCATTGGCGCCAAGGAAGAAACCAACCTATCCTTCAAAATTGGCGGCTTGATCGACCGAGTCTACGTAGAGGAAGGCCAGCAAGTACGCAGCGGTCAGTTGCTAGCCACTCTTAAAACTACGGAAATCGACGCTCAGGTAGCGCAAGCTCAGCAAGCTGTTGATAAAAGTCGGCGCGATCTAGAACGTATCGAGCGACTATATGCAGACAGCGCTGCAACCCTGGAGATGGTGCAAAACCTACGAACAGCGCTGGAAGTAGCCGAATCTGATCTGGAAATTGCCGGCTTTAACCAGCAGTTTGCCAAGATTTACGCTCCAGCCAGCGGTCGGGTACTTAAGCAGTTTGCTGAGGCTGGGGAGCTGGCCGGTCCCGGTAGCCCGATCTACCGCCTGATCTCAGAAGGGCGTAATGCCTATGTATTACGGGTTGGTGTTACGGATCGTGACTTTGTCAAAATTGCACTGGGAGATGCCGCCGAAATTCGACTCGATGCTTATCCTTCAACGGTCTTTTCTGCCCGCGTCACGGAGCTAGCCGCAGCTGCTGATCCCTACACCGGCACCTTTCAGCTGGAAATTACCCTCGAACCTGAAGACTATGTAATTCGCAACGGTTTTGTGGGCAGGGTGCGCATTTTCCCTTCCCGCGAACCAGCCTACGTCAAGTTGCCCATGTCGGCCCTGGTGGAAGGCAATGGACAAAGCGTATCTGTCTACTATCCTGACGAAGATGGCCTGGCCAGAGCACAAAAGGTGCGCTTCCGTTCCCTCAGCGATGAAGCCTTTATCGTGCCGGTAGAAGATTTGGCGGGTATTGAAAGGGTCATCACCGCCGGTGCCGCTTATCTATCAGAAGGAGACAGCTTAAACATCCAGCCATGAATTTACCACAATGGTCAGTCCGTAATGGTGCTTTTGTACTGGTTGCGGTCCTACTACTTACTTTAATTGGACTCATCTCTTATCGGGTGATGCCTCGTTCGGAAGACCCGAGTATTAACCTTCCTACTTACATCGTTACGGCGGTTTATCCCGGAACTAGCCCTGAGGATATGGAGGAGTTAGTCGTCGAGCCGATCGAAGAGATCATTGAGGATCTGGACGACATCGATGCGGTCATCACCGAAGTGACTGAAGGAGTAATGGTGATGCGCATAGAAGCGGCCTTCTCCGTTCCGGATTGGGATGAAAAGTACGATGAAATCGTCCGTGAACTAGGGAATGTACGCAATGATTTACCGCAAGGGATAGTGCTCTTCGAAGTGGATCAGTTTAAGCAGGAAGATCGCGCGGTAGTCAATATGCTCGCCCTGAGTTCACCCAGTCTTCCTTACTACGATTTGCAGCTGCTGAGTGAGGAGCTGGAAGATCAGCTTAAGCTCTTGGACGGGGTCAAATCCATTAATATCGAAGCCTATCCAGAACGACAAGTACGGGTCTCCCTCGATTTTCAACGCTGCAATGCTTTGCACGTTCCGCCGGCTCAAGTCATCGGGATCCTACAGCAAAATAATGCCAATGTGCCCGGAGGAGAAGTAGGCGGCGGCGGCCAAAATTTTAGTATCAAAACCAGTGGCAGCTACGAAGATCTAGAAGCCTTGCGCAATACGGTGGTAGGCGGTGCCAACGGACAGTTGATCTATCTGCGTGATTTGGCCGAAGTCAGTATGGATTATGAAGACATGCGCTGGCTGGCACGTTACAATGGCCAACGATCGGTCTTACTTTCCGTCTTAATCGAGAACAGCAGTAATATCGTTGACGTCAATCGCTTGATTCAGGCAACGCTCGCTGAATTTCGGGAGCTACTACCACCGCGTACGGAGCTGCATTCCGCCTTTGAGCAGGCACCCGCAGTAAGCGCTCGGATCTCCGGTTTTTTTGGCAATCTACTCCAGGGTATTATCCTGGTGGGAGTAATCATTTTACTCTTCCTCGGCCTGCGTTCAGCGGCGATTGTGATGATCCTCATTCCACTCTGTATTTTGATTTCTTTGGCCCTGCTTAATGGCCTGGGCTTTGCCTTGCAGCAGATCAGTATTGCGGCTCTGGTGATTGCCCTAGGCTTGCTGGTTGACAACGGGATCGTAGTGATTGAAAACATCAATCGCTATCTGGCGCAGGGGCTAAGCCGACGAGAAGCGGCGGCTAAAGGGACTGCT
Organism: Bacteroidota bacterium; assembly: GCA_039030655.1. Lineage (GTDB taxonomy): Bacteria > Bacteroidota > Bacteroidia > Chitinophagales > Saprospiraceae > Neolewinella. The sequence continues at coordinate 22,992 of JBCCDS010000010.1, forward strand.
GAAGTGGGTTGGGCCATCGTCAGCTCTACGGTAACTACGCTACTGGCTTTCTTTCCCCTGACGCAATTGGGAGAGGGGCCCGGCGAATTTCTGATGTCGCTACCCGTAACGGTCATGCTAGCCCTGACCGTATCCTTGGTGTTGGCGCTTTCCTTTTCTCCACTGGCTGCGGCCACGATTCTCCGCTTCCGTAAAAACCAACAACTTTCTTACCCACAGCGACTGTTGCAAGGCTTCGTCGAGCGCGTTTACCGACCCGTCCTCAACTTTAGTCTGCGGCGAGGGGCTTTGATCGTTTTCCTATCCATTGCTATGCTCTTTGGAGCCGTCTCCTTATTCCCCAGTATCGGGGTCAGCTTCTTCCCCACGGCCGATAAGCCAATGCTGCTGATCGACGTTAGTACCCCTTCCGGTACTGATCTGATGGTCACGGATGAAGCCGTGCAATTTGTAGAAAGCATACTGGATACCACCGAATACGTCAAAGACTATACGGCCAATATTGGACATGGTAATCCGATGGTTTACTACAATCGCTTTCCCGTTTCCTTTGATAAAAGTTACGGGCAGTTGCTGGTCAACTTCACGCACTGGGACCCTCGTGCCTTCTACGGTACGCTCGCTCAGTTTCGAGCGCAATTCGCCGCCTATCCCGGAGCTGAAATTCGCTTTCAGGAATTGAAGAATGGAGCACCAGTAAAGGCACCCATTGAATTTCGAATTGACGGTCCCGAAGACGAGCAGGTTGCGCAAATGGCCGATCAAATAGCAGCTATCCTGGAAGAAACCGAAGGGGTGATTAACGTAGAAAACCAGCTAAGCGAAACCAAAACGGACCTAACGGTACGCCTCAACCGCAACAAAGCTGGCTTGATTGGGCTCAGCTTGCTCGATTTTGACCAAACCGTCCTGGCTAGCTTGAACGGTCTGACTTTTGATCAAGTACAAATTGGTGATGGCGACGACTTTCCCCTCAATATTCGGATCCCTTTTGCCGAAGAGCCTGGTATCGAAGACTTTGACAAAGTATACGTCACTACCCAGACCGGTGCGCAACTACCGCTCCGACAGGTAGCTGATTTGGAGTTGACGGCTAATCCAGCTCGGGTGAGTCACCATAATTTCAAGCGCATTGCCAGTGTAACCGCCGATGTGATCGATGCCGACCAAACGGTACAAACGACCATCGATATCATCAGCAAGGTAGAAGCGCTGGATTGGCCCCTCGGCTATGGCTGGGAGGCCGGCGGAGAGTATGAAGAACAGCAGACTACCTTCGGCTCGCTGGGCATTATTCTGGGATTAGCTATGCTGGCCATCTTCGCGGTATTGGTCTTGCAGTTTCGATCTTTACTTCAGCCCCTGATCGTCTTTTCGGCCATACCGCTGGCCGTTACGGGTTCCTTTGTGGCGCTCTGGCTGACGGGCTGGTCCTTTAGCTTTTTCGCCTTTGTTGGCTTTATCTCGTTGATCGGTATCGTGGTAAACAATAGTATCATTCTGGTCGATTTTATCAATCAACTCCGCGATAATGGAATGGATATGGGGACCGCAATCCGGGAGGGTGCTGAGCGGCGATTTGTACCGATTGTTTTGACCACCTTAACGACTATTCTTGGTCTACTCCCCTTAACGGCTCAAGCCACGGGCCTTTGGTCACCTTTGGGCTGGACCATCATCGGGGGGATGATCAGTTCTACCTTACTCACCTTGCTGGTCGTGCCGGTGCTTTATGGCTGGTTAGGTGGTAAGCGCTAAGTTTTTGTAGATGAATTTGTACTTCCGCAGGTTTCAGCAGCGCTGCCAAAACCTGCGGAAGTACAGCTGTATAGTGTTAACTCAACTTTGTTTTTAGAGGGCTTAGACTTATTTTTCGCTTAGGTAAAAACAATGTATTTGCATCGTATAATAAAAAAACGTATTTTGGCTCTACTCTTTGAAAAAATTACGGTTGTAGCACACAATCTTTCTGTGCAATAGTATATAAAATCAATCCTCCCCTTAGAAAAAGAGTTCTGTAGTTATTTCGACCTGAATCATTGATTAAAGCTGAAATTAGTTTTCAGCTTGCTGTACTTTCTGTTCTCTCAGAAGTGCTTTTTTACCCATTAAATACGCTATACCCACCTCAGTTATGAACAACATTTTTCAAACTCCAATATAATTTTCTGCGCCCAGGAAGAGCATACTATACCTTATAGTTCCTTCCAACTCTCCTGCTCCAAAAAGCTACGCTGTAGTCTTTTGGTTTCACCCATTTGGGGCCTGACCATCACCTGTGTCCAGCAGGCTTTTATTGCACAATAGTTAGTAAGGAGTAGTCCTGCTACTGGGCTTGCTATGCACTTTATCAAGTTGGTGAAGGGGGCCTTCTATTGTGTTAATCGTAGCGATCAATCGATGCTGCGGTAAGCCCAGATTTTATTCAGTAACTACATTAATTCCTAACCTAGTGCAACACATAAATACCCGGTTTAATTTTTCTGCAACTATTTATTCTTCGCTTTTAATTCTAGCTTCCTTTTCCTCTATCGGAATATTGCAAGCTCAGACCTTTTGTGAGGATTTATCTGGCAGAAGCTGTGATAATTGCCCATCATTTACGGTGGGCAATAACCCGGACTTGACAGCCAGCTGTCAAACAGCGCTGAATATGATCATCTTGATTGATGAGTCAGGATCGCTTTCCGGTAATAGCTCCGATGTAAGTGATGGAGTTTTGGCATTCCTCGAAGAACTGGAATGTACTCCAGTACAAGTAGCCATTGTTGAATTCTCCTGGACCGCTAGATACATAGTTCCCTCCTATCAGTCGGTAGCTAGTGTTAAGTCCGGTATGGAGGACTATTTTGGAAGTGGTACTTCCTTTAATGGAGAAAGTTATAATCCGTCAGGAGCGACGAATTGGCAAGCCGCTTTTCTCCTGGCCGACGCTCTAGCTACTTCAGCGGATATATTACTTATGTTCACGGATGGTGTGCCCACAGCTTATACGCCAGATGCCAGCTTACCTGGAACCTCCGTCAGTAGTTGTGACAACCCCGCAACTACCCAGGAAGCCGAGCTTTATAATGCGGTTTTACTCGCCAATAAACTAAAAAATGAGGGCACTCACATTTTCGCGCTCGGCGTTGGAACTGGAATTAATGCAACTCAGCTAGCTGCCATTAGCGGCCCTACAGAGTACGATCCGACAGGCAGTGGTGATGAAACCATGATAGCTACTGCGGACTACGAAGTGGAACCCAACTTTAGCGACCTACAGGAATGCCTGGAGAATTTTGCCAATAACCTTTGTCCACTGATTGCCAACTGCACTTCTACCGAAACCTGTGATGGCGAAATGACCGGTAGTATCACTATGGATATTGCGGACGATGTTTCCGGCCCCTACGCCGTAACCGTCAACAACGTGCAATTGCCTCCCACCTCTGATGATCCTATTGTGCTAACTGGCTTGGGCCCTGGTGTGTACGAAATCGAAATATCTGCCAATGACAATAACTGCATTCGCGATGGTGGTTGTACGGTGACGATCGTTGAGGATAGTCCTGTTTGTATGATAGAAAGCACAACCGATGAGCAATGTGATAATACCCAAGGTACAGTTACCTTTTCCATCAGCGACGGTACACCCGATTACAGTTACGTGATTACCAATGATGCTGATAATTCTACCGTAGCAAACGGCACTTACGTGGGCGGAGCTCCCAATCCTGAGGTAATGGGCCTACCCCCTGGTGATTACACCATCATGGTTACGGACGATAACGATTGTAGCAGTAGCTGTGCCTTTAGTATTAATCCTGCTACGGGCTGTTGTCCCTGTGTTACGACACCCTCCATCAGTGGGGATCCGACCGTAGATCTAGACTGTAACCCTAACAATACCAACCCCAACGCCGTGCTAGGTAACGTGAGTGCGTCTACACCGGATGCCGGCTGTACGCTTAATCCCATCACCTGGCAGGATGGACCAACCACTAACACAGGCTGCGAGTTTAGTTATGTACGGACCTACACCGTGATGACCCAATGTGGCGACCTGTCCAATACCTTTCAGCAGACCATTAGTTGGACGGAAGACAATATGGGCCCCAACTTGGGATGCCCCTCCATGCAGGTCTTGAATTGTGGTGATGCTATTCCCGCGGCCTACACCAGTGCCGCTGACTTCATCAACCAGGGGCAGGGAACGATCACGGACAATTGTAGTGATCCGCTAACCGTCAATCTGAGTAGTTCGGATAATCTGGTAGGCGACCTTTGCAACGGCTATACGCTGACCCGTACTTACGTGGGTATCGATGCTTGTCAGCAGCAAGGTGATTGTGAGCAAACCATCATAATCCTGCCGGCACCGGCAGCTGAGTTTACGGATGATCCGGGTAACGAGACCTTGGCCTGTACAGACGATGCACCAATGCCCTCTTACTGCTTCTACACCAATGGTAACTTCAATGCCGGCACGGTGGTCTACCGGGTTAACGCTGGTGGTTCCGGTGTAGCAGGTTGGGATAATGATACCAATGGTTCCCCTTCTGCTTATCGCACGGGCGGTAAGCAGTTCAGCCAGGGTGGAAACAATTTTAGTGTTAACCACCCCTCTATTCCGCCAGGAACGCCACTCAACTTAATCAAAAGCGAGCGCTACGAAGAAATGGAGTGGAACTTCCCCGTAGATATGGGCAAGCGCTACGAAATACGCTTGTATTTCACGGAGATCTTCAATGGTGCCCAGGCTGTTGGTTTCCGCCGCTTTAATGTTGCCGTGGAAGGAGCTATTCCTGCGGTATATAGTGATTTGGATCAGTTCGCTAAAACCGGCTACCGCAACGGCTTTATGTTGAGCTTTACCTACACTGCCGGAGACAATAACCTCGACATTGATTTTCTCGAAATCGAAGAAAACCCTGCGGTCAAGGCCATTGAGATTTTAGACATTAGCGGCCAGCCGGAATGTGCACAGTCCGGTTTCGCGCTCTCTAGTATCTCCTTTGATGCCAATGACGGTTGTCTGGGTACTTACCAGGAAAATTGGGCAACAACTGACCTTTGTAACAACAATCTGTCTAAATCAAGGGAGTGGGAAATTGTCGATAACGAAAATCCTACGATTACGACGGATGCACAAAGTATGGATCTAGGCTGTAACCCGACGGTGGAGTCACCCACCTTTACGGTCAGCGACAACTGCTTAACGGACGATTTAGACATAATGGGTGTTAGCAGTGGCCCACAACAGACAGGCAGTTGTAGCTTTACTCAAACCTGGACGGCCAACTACACGGATGTTTGTGGCAATCCTGCCGATCCGGTAAGCATTACCTATACCTGGACCGAGGATAACCAAGCACCGGTGATTACCTCCGATGCCGTTCCTTGTCAACCGGTGGTTTATATTTCAGAGCTGGTGGCCGATGGTGCTCCCTCTGAATGTGATGGAGAAACCATCACCATTAGTGCCGCAGACCCCTGCGGCTGTGGTGCAGGTGCGACCATTGATATTTCGGGATGGCAGCTAGACGATAACACGGGAGGACTTGGCTTTGGCGACCCTTCTCATATCTTCCCTATGGGTACTGTCCTTGCGGTTGGCGGCCCCGGTGTAACGCTGAACTGTAATTACAGTGAACGCTCGAGCTCCATTTGGAACAATGGTGGAGATGACGCCACTCTCCATGACGTTATGGGTAACTTAATTGACCTGGTCTCCTATAACTCAAGCCCTGGAAATAACCTGCCGGTGCCCGGCATAACTCCGCCTACCGATTGCCCAAGTCCTAATAGCAGTACCGTAAACTTAGGTTGCGTCGCCTCTGTCACGCCACCCACCTTTATGGCTAACGACAACTGTCTGACCAGTTCGGTACCGGTCACCCCAATGACTAGTGGACCACAAGCCTTGGGTAACTGCCTATTTATGCAAACCTGGACCGCCAACTACCTGGATGCCTGTATGAATTCCGCCGAGGAGGTGAGCATCACCTTTACCTGGAAAGAAGACGGTGTGGCTCCAATGATCATGACGGATGCGGTTAGCGGCCCACTGGGTTGCAATCCCACGGTGATGGCCCCGACCTTTACGGTTAGCGATAATTGCCTCGATCAAGACATAGAGGTAATGCCAACTACCTTCGGGCCACAGCCAGTAGGTAGTTGCGGCTTCAGCCAGACCTGGACGGCAAATTACACCGATGATTGTGACAATCAAGCACAAGCGGTAAGCATTACCTACACCTGGACAGTGGATGCCGAAATGCCGGTAATCATGACGACAGCGCAGAGCGGTGACTTGGGCTGTAGCCCTCCGGCGATGGCCCCGACCTTTACGGTGGACGATGAGTGTAATCCCAATGCCCAGCCAACGGTCATGACTGATGGAGTAGAAGGCACGGGCTGCGCTAAGAGCCAAACCTGGACGGCGACTTACAGTAATGGCTGTCAGACCTCAACGCCAGTGAGTATTACCTACACCTGGATCGAAGACACGGATGCGCCCCTGATTATGACGACGGCACAAAGTGGTCCGCTGGGTTGTAATCCTACGGTGATGGCTCCGATCTTTACCGTAGCCGATGAATGTAATCCAAACGCCCAACCAGTGGTCATGACCGACGGTGTGCAAGGCACAGGCTGTGCGAAGAGTCAAACCTGGACGGCAACCTACAGCAACGACTGCCACACCTCAGATCCAGTGATGATTACCTACACCTGGACAGTGGATGCCGAAATGCCGGTGATCATGACGACAGCGCAGAGCGGTGACTTGGGCTGTAACCCGACGGTAATGGCCCCGACCTTTACGGTGGACGATGAGTGCAATCCCAATGCCCAGCCAACGGTCATGACTGATGGAGTAGAAGGCACGACTTGCGCTAAGAGCCAAACCTGGACGGCGACTTACAGTAATGGCTGTCAGACTTCAACGCCAGTGAGTATCACTTACACCTGGACCGTAGATATGGAAGGCCCTGAGCTTGTGTGCCCCACTATGCTTGTCCTCAATTGCGGTGACCCCATTCCCGCAGCTTATACTACTGCCGCCGACTTCATCAATCAGGGTCAGGGAACCATCACGGATAATTGTAGTGATCCCCTCACCCTAAGTTGGAGTAGTACCGATAGCGACTTAGTCGGTAACCTCTGTGACGGCTATTCCCTTACACGTACCTACGTTGGCATTGATGCCTGTCAAAAACAAGGTAGCTGTGAACAGACCATTACGATCCTGCCGGCCCCGACTCCCCAATTTACGGATGATCCCGGCAATGAGACCTTGGCCTGTACGGACGATGTACCCATGCCTTCCTACTGTTTCTATACCAATGGGAACTTCAATACCGGCACAGTGGTCTATCGCGTCAATGCCGGTGGTTCTGGTGTGGCAGGTTGGGACAATGACACCAATGGCTCTCCTTCTACCTATCGCACTGGCGGTAAGCAGTTCAGCCAGGGTGGCAACAACTTTAGCCTTAGCCATCCTTCTATTCCGCCAGGAACGCCACTCAACCTGATCAAAAGCGAGCGCTACGAAGAAATGCAATGGGATTTCCCAGTTGATGTGGGCAAGCGCTACGAAGTTCGCTTGTATTTCGCGGAGATATTCAATGGCGCACAAACCGTTGGTTTACGTCGCTTCAATGTTGCTGTAGAAGGTGCAATCCCCGCTATATACAGCGATTTGGATCAGTTTGCTAAAACTGGCTACCGTAACGGCTTCATGTTGAGCTTCATTTATACGGCCAGTGATGTTAATCTCGACATTGACTTTTTGGAGATCGAAGAAAATCCTGCAGTCAAAGCTCTTGAGATTTTAGACATCAGCGGCCAGCCGGAATGTGCACAGTCCGGTTTCGCGATCTCTACTATCTCCTTTGATGCCAATGACGGTTGCCTGGGCACTTACCAGGAAAACTGGACAACAACCGACCTTTGTAATAACACGCTCTCTAAGTCAAGGGAGTGGGAAATTGTCGATAATGAAAACCCCACGGTCACTACGGATGCACAGAGTATGGACCTGGGCTGTAACCCGATAGTAACAGCACCTACCTTTACCGTTAGTGACAACTGCCTGACGAATGATTTAGATATAGCAGGAACTACCAGTGGCCCGCAACAAATGGGGTGTAGCTACACCCAAACCTGGACGGCCAATTTCACGGATATTTGTGGTAATCCTGCTGATCCGGTAAGTATTACCTACACTTGGACGGAAGACACGGATGCACCAACGATTTCGACGACGGCACAAAGCGGTGGACTGGGCTGTAATCCAGTAGTGATGGCCCCGACCTTTACGGTGGATGATGAATGTAATCCAAACGCTGTACCGATGGTCAATTCGACCGGCGTACAGGGCACGGGCTGTACCAAGAGCCAGACCTGGACCGCGACCTACAGCAACGACTGTCAGACTTCCGATCCAGTGAGTATTACCTACACCTGGATCGAAGATGTAGATACCCCAGTCATTATGACCAATGCGCAAAGCGGTGATCTGGGCTGTAATCCGACGGTAATGGCCCCGACCTTTACGCTTATGGATGAGTGTAATCCCAACGCTCAGCCAGTGGTGATGACCGACGGTGTAGAAGGCACGAGCTGCGCCAAGAGTCAAACCTGGATCGCGACCTACAGCAACGACTGTCAAACGTCTGATCCGGTGATGATTACCTACACCTGGACAGTGGATGCAGAAATGCCAGTTATTTCCACCAGCGCGCAAAGCGGTGACTTGGGCTGTAACCCGATAGTGATGGCACCAACCTTTATGGTGAGCGATGAATGCAATCCTAATGCTGTACCGATGGTCAATTCGACCGGCGTACAGGGCACGGGCTGTGCCAAGAGCCAGACCTGGACCGCGACCTACAGCAACGACTGTCAGACTTCCGATCCAGTAAGTATTACCTATACCTGGATCGAAGATGCAGATGCTCCACTGGTCATGACTAATGCGCAGAGCGATGATCTGGGTTGTAACCCAGTAGTGATGGCCCCGACCTTTACGGTGGATGATGAATGTAATCCAAATGCCCAGCCAACGGTTATGACCAACGGTGTGGAAGGTACGAGCTGTGCCAAGAGCCAGACCTGGATGGCGACCTATAGTAATGACTGCTACAACTCCGACCCGGTAGTAATCACCTACACCTGGACGGTAGATGCAGAAATGCCGCTTATTTTCACCAGCGCGCAGAGCGGGGACTTGGGCTGTAATCCAACGGTTACGGCTCCGACCTTCACCGTGGATGATGAATGTAATCCAAACGCCCTACCGATGGTCAATTCGACCGGAGTACAGGGCACAGGCTGTGAGAAGAGCCAGACCTGGACGGCGACTTATCTCAATGATTGTCAGATATCTGATCCGGTAAGTATCACCTACACTTGGACGGAAGATGATGACATCCAAATTGTTTGTCCGCCTGATCTTACGCTGGAATGTGACGAAATGGGCGTATGCCTGTCCTTTGAAGGATTTAGTGCAGGAGATCTCGTTACCTCAATCGCTACAGATCTAGGCCCGGTTGGTATTAAGGGCTTCAACCCTTCTTTAGGAGCAGCTACCAACTCGGCTATGATTTTTGATTCCGGTAACCCGACGGGCGGAGATGATGATTTAGGTACCCCCAATTCAGATTTTGGTGGCCCGGGTGTGGGGAGTGGCGGTCAGATGGGTAAATTCCAAAACGACCGCGCTTTGGGTAATCTACTCATTATCTCTACAGATCTCGACCAGGCCGATCCCAACGATGCGCTGGATCCCGGAACGGCTATGACTTTCGATTTCTCGGCAATCGGTACAGTAAGCGTTGAACATCTGAATTTAGTCGACATTGACGATAATGGTCAGTCTGCTGGCGGATCGATCGAATTGTTTGGCCCAGGAAATGTCTTACTGGCTACCTACAATTTTGTCCAGTCCGGTAATAATGGCGTTCAACTAGTCAATCTCGGCCCGACCATGGGTGTGGAAAGTATGGTCGTGAATATCAACGGCTCTGGTGCCATTGATAACGTTTGCTTCAACGCCGGCCCCGCGACGGGCTTCCCCACTGCCATTGAGAGCTGTGACCCTGCCCCCAATTATTCCTTCGTTGATGTAATTGTGCCGGGGAACTGCCCAATGGAAAAAGTCGTATACCGTACCTGGACCGTAAGAGACGCCTGTGGTAATGAAGATGAATGTCTGCAAACCATCTATTACGAAGATCGAACACCACCTGTGGTGCAATGTCCTCCGACTGTAACGGGTCTGGTTTGCGGAGACGATTATCCAACGCCACTGGACTTCCTGCTAGGTACTGATAATTGCGATCCCGCCACGACCTTCATGGTCGTTCAGGTAGATGATGAACCATTGCCGGATAGCTTCTGCGCCGGGGATGATCTTACCTTTACTCGTACTTACACCGTTAAAGATGCTTGTGGAGTTGAAGCCAGCTGTACGCAGACTTTCACCTTCCTACCAGATACGGAAAATCCAGCGATTATGACCGATGCCATGAGTCAGGATCTGGGCTGTAATCCTGGTACCATTATCCCACCGACCTTTACGGCTAGCGATAACTGTTTGGATCAGGATGTTAGTGTGATACCGACTTCCGCAGGTCCCACCGGTCCGCCTTGTGCCCGCACCCAAACTTGGACGGCCAACTACGATGATGCCTGTGATAATCCAGCTGATCCGGTGAGCATCACCTACACCTGGGTAGAAGACCTGGAAGCTCCGGAGATTATGACGGACGCCATGAGTGGCGATTTGGGCTGTAACCCGACGGTAGTTGCTCCGACCTTCACGGCCAGCGACAACTGTCTGGATCAGGATGTAGCAGTATTGCCGATGACGGCCGGCCCCACGGGTCCAGCTTGTGCCCGTACCCAAACCTGGACGGCCAACTACATCGATGCTTGTCAGAATCAGGCAGCCACGGTAAGTATCACCTACACCTGGGTAGAAGACCTGGAAGCTCCGGAGATTATGACGGACGCCATGAGTGGTGATCTGGGCTGTAACCCGACGGTAGTTGCTCCGACCTTCACGGCCAGCGACAACTGTCTGGATCAGGATGTAGCAGTATTGCCGATGACGGCCGGTCCCACGGGCCCAGCTTGTGCCCGTACCCAAACCTGGACGGCCAACTACACCGACGCTTGTCAGAACCAAGCGACCACGGTAAGTATCACCTATACCTGGGTAGAAGATCTGGAAGCGCCCGAGATTATGACGGACGCCATGAGTGGCGATCTGGGCTGTAACCCGACGGTAGTTGCTCCGACCTTCACGGCCAGCGATAACTGTCTGGATCAGGATGTAGCAGTAGTGCCGACGACGGCCGGTCCCACGGGCCCTGCCTGCGCCCGCACCCAAACCTGGACGGCGAACTACACCGATGCTTGTCAGAACCAAGCGACCACGGTAAGTATCACCTATACCTGGGTAGAAGACCTGGAAGCTCCCGAGATTATGACGGACGCCATGAGTGGTGATTTGGGCTGTAACCCGACGGTAGTTGCTCCGACCTTCACAGCCAGCGATAACTGTCTGGATCAGGATGTAGCAGTATTGCCGATGACGGCCGGCCCCACGGGTCCTGCCTGCGCCCGTACCCAAACCTGGACGGCGAACTACATCGATGCTTGTCAGAATCAGGCAGCCACGGTAAGTATCACCTACACCTGGGTAGAAGACCTGGAAGCTCCCGAGATTATGACGGACGCCATGAGTGGTGATCTGGGCTGTAACCCGACGGTAGTTGCTCCGACCTTCACGGCCAGCGACAACTGTCTGGATCAGGATGTGGCAGTAGTGCCGATGACGGCCGGCCCCACGGGCCCTGCCTGCGCTCGCACCCAAACCTGGACGGCGAACTACACCGATGCTTGTCAGAATCAGGCGACCACGGTAAGTATCACCTATACCTGGGTAGAAGACCTGGAAGCTCCGGAGATTATGACGGACGCCATGAGTGGCGATTTGGGCTGTAACCCGACGGTAGTTGCTCCGACCTTCACGGCCAGCGATAACTGTCTGGATGAGGATGTAGCAGTAGTGCCGATGACGGCCGGTCCCACGGGCCCAGCTTGTGCCCGCACCCAAACCTGGACGGCGAACTACACCGATGCTTGTCAGAATCAGGCGACCACGGTAAGTATCACCTATACCTGGGTAGAAGATACGGAAGGGCCAATGATTGTCAACGACGATTTAGGCGATTACGACTGTGATGATACATTCCCAACAGCTGATGATATCGAAGTGACGGATAACTGTGAGTTAATCTCTTCTAGTGTCACGCCCTTACCCTTCACCGAGGACATTTGTAATGGCTACCGGGTGGAGTTTGAGGTGATGGCTGAAGACGCTTGCGGTAACATGCTGTCGGATATTGCCTTCTATGACGTCTTGCCGGATACGGAAGGACCAGTCATTACTCCTTTATTCCCTACGCCTGCCGCGGGAGATACCATGGAGGTAGAATGTATGAACGCCGATCCAGATTGGAACCCCTTCGTACTAGGTCCTGATGATGTAAGTGTGACCGACAACTGCTCTGATTGGGAGCTAACCTATGTTGATATTCAGGAGGAAGAAGGCATCTGCGGAGTCGATGACTTCCTGAGTATCTGGGCGTGTATCTGGACAGCTACGGATGACTGTGGAAATGAAAGCACCTTCACGATCTACATGAAGTTTGTAGATACGCAGGCTCCAACACCTGATCCTGATTTCCCGACGGAGCTTAATGTTAGCTGTACGGATATACCTGCGGAAGTACAACCCACCGCCACTGACAATTGTAGTGGAGTAACAACTACTTCTACGACCACGGTTGTTCCTGGTGACTGTACGGGGAACTATACTATTCTGCGGGAATACACCTTTACCGATGGATGTGGGAAGCAGTCTACCTTGTTGCAGACGGTCAATGTGACGGATGAAGAAGGACCGGTAGTAACCGGAGGCGGCCAGATTTTAGGCGGCCTTTCCGATGGCGACCGAATCCAGGCCGACTGCCGGGATATCGGGGCCATTCTAGAGGATATTCATTACTATCAAGTCACGGACAACTGTGATGATAATCCTACAGCTAGCCTTAGCTACGAGTACAGTGACTACGTCAATTGCGAGTTCTTCGGTTACGCTTATACCTTGACGATTATTTACACGGCCACGGATGACTGTGGGAATGTAGGCAAGACGAACATTGTGGTGGAATTCGTAGATACCACCCCGCCCGTATTGGTGGGGATACCCGATGATGCTTGTGTGACGAGCCTGCCTGATCCACCAGTAGTTACCGGAGCTGATTTCTGCGGCGCGGCGACGGTTACCCTAGAAGAGTCCATCCCGATGGATTGTGGCAATGGTGGCACAGTCGTCAATCGTACCTGGACAGCTACGGATGCCTGTGGCAATACCTCTAGCGCGACCCAACAACTGATCATACAAACTGGAGCTGAACCTGTGCTGGCCGTATTTGACGATCAGGGAGTAAGCATCCCGTCAGGAGGTCTACTGCAAATTAGTGCTGATTGTGAGGAGCTCGATTTAGGTGTTCGCAGCTACGTACTGGCCAATCTTGACGATAGTGGCTACTGTGGCATCATGGGCATTGAAATTGAAGTAGACAATATCGTCGAGGGAGATTGCGCTATCGAAGGGTACCTCCAGACGGGAGAACTCGTCATTAAAGCCAGGGACGTCTGCGGTAGCGAAATCACCTATTTAGTGGATTATGAGCTACTGGATACCGAAGGACCTCGCTTTGATGCACCAGCTTCGGTTGTGCTGCCCTGCGGTGAAACCTTAGTGACTCCAAGCGTAAGCGATGATTGTAGTGAGGTCATAAGTGTAACGGGCGTCTGGTTGGATGATCCAACGGCCGATTGCTTGGGCGCGGTTACTTATTACACCTACGAATGGACGGCCACTGATGCCTGTGGCAACAGCAGCGTCTTTGAACAGGAAGTACGCATTCGGGACGAAGTAGGTCCCGTCTTCCTGAATTTGCCGGATGATGAATGTCAGGACCCCATCGATCCAAATGGTGTTACTGCCTTCGATGAATGCAGTGGGGTGGAAGTCTCGGTTGACTTTAGTATGACCGAAACGGATCTGGACGGCTGTGGTCAATTGATCACCTGGACCTGGACGGCTACGGATGCCTGTGGTAATACCAGTGAGGTCAATCGTTATCAGCAATTAGAAGATGGATCGGCGCCGATTCTGAGTGTAAACCATCATCTGTTGCCGGATGCGGAAGACGGTGATGAATTCACACTGGAGTGCCCCTTACCGCGCCCTGGAGCAAATGGTTATCCCGATTTCGGTCCCGATGTCATCAGCGTTTCGGACAATTGTCCGGGAGCGCCAGAGCTAACCCTAGAGGTAACGCGTCTGGGAGAAAGTGAGTGTACTACGCCTGCCTATCTCGGCAAATACAGCTACGTCTGGACCGCTACCGACGCTTGTGGAAATAGTACTAGCCTGACCCTCTACCTGACTTTTGAGGATAATACGGGCCCACTCTTCTACAAGTTGCCACCGACTAAAGTCTACATCTACTGTGATGAAGAGGTGCCGCCGGTAGAAGCTCCGGAAGTACTGGATGTCTGTTCGGAAGTAGCTAGTTTCGACTTTGGCTCTCGTGTGCAGGAAACCGAAAATGGCTTTAAATTATTCCGGATTTGGACGGCTACCGATTTGTGTGGGAATGTGAGTACTTACACCCAAGTTGTGGAATACACCGACCGCGAACTGGAATGCAATTTTGACTTGCTGGAAGGTGATTTGCTTTGTGGCAGTACGGGTAACCGCCTGCGAGTAACACCGAGTGGTGGCGATGCGCCTTATACCTACAGCTGGGAAATGGTCGACTGTGATGGCTTTATCACTGGTGGGGCTAATTCACAAACGGTTCGCTTTACCAGTGGTTACAGCACCCAAAATTTTGAGGTGACGGTAACCGATGCTGATGGCTGCTCGCAAGTCTGTACGATTTCCATTCCTTGTATCAAACTGGAGGATGATTCAGGTACACCGAATACCGGAATTATTTTGGGCCGAACGATTCAACTGTTCCCCAACCCCAGTACGGGTGAAGTGCATCTGACGGCACCGGCCTGGGAGGAAGAGCCAACGAGCCTGCGAGTGTTTGACGTAGTAGGTAAAGAGGTCTACCGCCAGCAGATCGATAGCTGGCCAGCTGAGGGTATTCAGTTTGACTTGAGTGGACTGGCCGCTGGCACCTACTGGGTAAGCCTGCAATCAGCAACTACGGGCCATACGGAGCTGCGCAAACTCAGCCTCTTGCGGCCTTAAATCAAGTAAGTTCGAGCTGCCGGAATATTCCGGCAGCTCGATTTTTTATCTACCCACCCAACAAGTCTTTCCAGGGAATTACCAGGGGGAGAACCAATACCCATACTAGGAAAAAAGTAGCCATGCCCCTTGGGTAGGGCTGATCGCTACGTTGGGCAGGTATAGCCACGAATAGCAACCAGCTACCTTTGTAAATCAACTGAAATAAGAGCACCAAACTCATCTGTAGTGGGAGAAATAAGCCTAGGATAGAGAGTAGGAAAATAGCACCCCAGAGTGTCCCAACCAGTCGAATGACTTCAGAATAGGCCACGGTTCCTTCGAAGATCGTTTGCTGCGCTACTTTTGGGGCAAATAAACTAGTAATACTGATCCAGCCGGCTACGAAGACGTTGGTCAAATAAATAAGAAATAGTCCGATCATGATACGGAGAGGGCATTTATCGAGGCTAGTACTGCTGGAAGGAGCTCGCGAAAACGCGCTAGCACTATCCGAATTTTTTCTGCCTTAAAATCAGTGTAAGACCGCAGATAATTCGTCAATACGAAGGACATAAATGCTAAAGGATCGGCAGGGGGAATTGTTGAATAATCAACTCATCTTAGTTACTGATTTGCCAGCTTAAACAGAATTTGCTCATGCGTTTGGTTGTTTTACTTTTCATCAGTCTTTGGTACTTCGAATCTATTGGAGCACAGTCGTCATCCCTGCTCCAAAACGCCTTTCAACGACCTAGTATTAGCCTTAACGGTGATTGGCAGTATGCGGTAGATCGCTATGAATCCTATCGCTACACCTTCCAGCGTGAGCCCTACGATTCCTTACCTGCTTCCCGGGCTGGTCGAGATGTGATCTGGAAAGATGCACAGGCGGTAGATCGTACCGATCGCCTGGAATACAACTGGGAAACGACGGGCCGGCTGCACGTACCTGGTGGTTGGAATAATCAACAATCGGAGCTCTTTTATTATGAGGGCTTGATTTGGTATCGCAAGCGCTTTGAGCTGCCCTCTGTGCGAGTAGGGGAGCGGGTTTTTCTCTATTTCGGGGCCGCTAATTACCGAGCGGATGTTTACCTTAATGGAGAGAAAGTCGGCTACCATGAAGGTGGCTTTACGCCCTTCAATTTTGACATTACGGATCAATTGCGTGCCGGGGATAACTCACTGGTCGTAGGTGTTGATAATAGTCGTGACCCAGCGGCGGTACCCACGGATGTAACCGACTGGTGGAACTACGGAGGACTGACCCGTGACGTAAAACTACTAGTAGTGCCCGCTACTCATTTACAGGACTATTTAATTCAACTAGATCCAGACAATCCCGAAAAGTTGCGGGGCTATGTACAACTACAAGGCCCAGATCGAGCCGGCCAGAAAGTGCAGCTGCTGGCAGCTGAATTAGGACTAGACCTAGCGTTGGAAACGGACGATAATGGCCGGGTAGACTTTTCGCAATCGCTAGACGGTGCCGTAAAATACTGGATGCCGGAAAACCCTCATCGCTATCAATTTGAGCTAATTCTTGCAGAAGAGACCGTGTATGATCGGATCGGTCTACGGACCATCCGCACGGAAGGTGACCAAATTTTACTCAATGGTGAGCCGATCTTCTTACGTGGTATCTGCGTGCACGAAGAAAACCCACTGAAAGGAGGACGAGCCACCGGCCAGGATGATGTCAATCTATTATTGGATTGGGCGGAAGAACTCAACGCTAACTTCCTCCGACTGGCGCACTATCCCCATAATGAATACATGGCCCGCGAAGCGGAACGCCGCGGTATACTGCTGTGGGAAGAAGTTCCGGTCTATTGGACCATCGACTGGGAGAATCCCGCGACCTATGCCGCAGCCGAGCGGCAATTAACGGAATTGATCGCTAGGGATAAAAATCGCGCCTCGGTCATCATCTGGTCGATGGCTAACGAAACCCCGGAACTGGAGGCACGCCTGGATTTTTTACGTCGCCTGGCTGCTCACGCCCGTGAACTAGACGATACTCGCCTGATTAGTGCGGCCCTGTTCAAAGAAAATCTGGCAGATGGCCAGCGTACGGTCAGTGATCCATTTGGGGCTTACAGCGACATCATTGCTTTCAACCAGTACCTTGGCTGGTACGAGGGTACCCCTGAAATTGCTCGCACGGCAGATTGGATATTTCAGGAGGATAAACCCGTCATCGTTTCTGAATTTGGAGGTGGTGCTTTGGCGGGCCTGCGCGGTGACAGCCTTACGCGCTGGAGTGAGGACTATCAAGACTACCTTTTTCGCGAGCAGTTGGCCATGCTGGATCGGATGCCACAATTAGCTGGAATGACGCCCTGGTTACTGGCCGATTTTCGCAGTCCGCGCCGTATCCTGCCGCGTATTCAGGATGGCTGGAACCGCAAGGGCTTGGTAGGCCAGCACGGAGAACGTAAGCTGGCTTTTTATCGCTTGCAGACTTATTATCAAAGAAGGCAGGAATAAAGGCAAGTTCGTAATTTTTATCTTTTTTTGTACTTCCGCAGGTCCAAACTTCCCCCAGACGTTTGGACCTGCGGAAGTACAATTAAAAAAATATGCCTTACCCCTTACTTTTTGATCCTGCCGTCACGCAAGAGATGTTAGACCGTCTGGAAAAAATACAACCGGATACCGTTCCACAATGGGGCAAAATGAATGCACCACAGATGCTAGCGCACCTTAACGTGGCTTACGATATCACTTACGGGAAAGTACCCATAAAGTACAATGCCGTGATGCGTTTTTTCCTGCGCAAATTTGTCAAAGCGATGGTCGTGGGGGATAAACCGTACCCGCGAAATGGTCGCACAGCTCCCATCTTCAAGGTGGAAGATGAGCGCGATTTTGCCGTCGAAAAAGAAAAACTGGTGACTTATATACAACGCTTTCAGCAGGATGGTGCAGCGGCCTTTGAAGGGCAAGAAAGTCCCTCCTTCGGTAAGTTGACGGCCCAGGAGTGGAGCAATCAATTTTGGAAGCATATGGACCACCATCTGAGGCAGTTCGGGGTGTGATTTGCTCCTTACTATTTATAGGGCTACTACTTAAATGGATTAGTCTCGGGGGGGAGAAATAAAAGCACCGAGGCGAAAGAAGGGGGCAGCACCCGGTTCTACCTGAAAAGTATTTTCCGTAGTAAAAACGGCTTCAAAATCGGTACTGAAATTGTACTGGTAGCCTAAGGAAGCTTCCAGCCAAACCCAAGGGGTGAGTGACTGTTCGAGGGAGAGGGTCGCCCGAACTTCGGAATGGTTGAGCTGGTAGAGCTCCCGGCGATCGTTAAGGCTTTCCAGTGCGTAGCTACGACTATTGTAGCGCAATCCGAGGAGAAAAATAGAGCGATCATTGAGGTTGTAGCGCAAACTTACTAGAGCTGGTAGTACCGTTTCGATTCCCCAGTGGTCACTGAAAGTGTGGTTGTATAATAGGAATGGAACTACGGAAAATGCCCGAAAACTGGAAGTCATGTTTAAGCCAATCCCCCACTCTTTATCGTCACTTTTTTTAATTCCGTACAGGGCCGTGGCACTGTATACACCATAGGCATCGTCGATACTGATGAGGCCAGCATAGTCTCCATTGTAGACGGCCCGTAACTGAAAGGCCAGGTAGTTCTCTTGGTTGAGTGGTTTAAGGATTAGGGCCTCGAAACCAGAGCTTTTTAGACTTAGGTTATCCAGACGACTGAAAACTTCCCGGTAATCAGTTCCCAGGCTATTGAAGTGGTATCGCTCTGGGCGGTAAATGATTCCTCCCAGTATCTTAAATCCTGGACGATTAATGATCGGAAAGCGTAGTTTAAAACTAATGCTGCTGAAACGAAATTGACTACTTGGGCCAGTGAGTGGAAAGCCTTCTTCTGCTTTAAAGGGGCTGGTGGGGATACCTAAGAAAGTGAGTTCTAGCCCTCTGCCGCGGGTTTTGTTTTTGACCCCCGGCTGGATAAGGTTAGGTAGCTGAATAGGGTTTTCTTCTAAGTCTTCCTGGAGGAAAGAGGGACGATCCTGGGCCCTAAGACTCCAGGTGAAAATCAGCAATAAGACGAATGAACAAATGCGGATGGCGGGGAAAAACAAAAATAAAGGTTTAACAATAGAAGGCGAGTCAGAGGGCTGATGTTCGAAGGATGTGGATAGCGAGAAGAGAACTAATGAGGTGCTGCTAGAATTTTTGTCAGTGCTTACTACCTAGAGGGGGAGTTAGTACTTAATACTACCCCTCCAGCACCAAATCAATATGCGCCAGATGGTGTCGGCAGTGCCAGGCGTACATGGGGATGATCTCCCAGAGCGGAACTTGGCGACCAAATTCGGGGTGGACGTAGCCGCGGCTCAACCAATCTTCAGTCTGGAGGGACTGATTGAGGGTCGTCCAACGTTGGTGTACGCCCTGGAGGATGGCTACCGATAGGTCGACGGGAAGCTGATGGTCGGCCTGTTTTGCCCAGAGGTTTTCGGCATAGGGTTTGATTGCTGGCCAGTCCTCGGTAGTGGCCAGTTTACATCGGACAAAGGCATTCATATGGCTATCGGCAAAATGGTGGATGACCTGACGGGCGGTCCATCCACCGGGGCGGTAGGTTTGTTCAAGCTGCGCTGTAGATAATCGCTCGCGACGTTTTTGAAGCTCATCGGGTAGGGCCGCGATGGTAGCAATTGAACTTTGGATCAGCTTATTATCATAGCCCTTAGGAAGGCTAAAATGGCCAATGGGGTAGGCGAGGTTACGATCTGACATTGTGGGGAAATTTTTGGTCTATTGCGCAAATGAACGCATTTTGTGCGGGTGTTGCTTGTAGGTGTCAAATATTGTGCTATATTTGGTCAACCAATTTTTGGTTAACCAATTTTCATCCGCTAAATTTTTTATTTTGGCAGACGTCATTGAGAACTTTACTGAGATAAGAGTTGAGACTCCAGTTGATCGGATTATTAAGCAGATCCGCAGCCTGATCAGTTCCGGACAATTGTCTTCGGGAGATAAGTTACCGGCCGAAAGAAAGCTGGCTGAAAGATTGGGTGTTAGTCGGATGCACGTTCGTGATGCTATCCAAAAACTTGAATTTTACGGAATCCTCAAGACCTTACCCCAGAGTGGTACGGTTGTTGCGGGAATGGGAACCATTGCCTTAAAGGGCTTAATCTCCGACGTGTTGAAACTGGAGAAGCGAGATTTTGCTTCCTTGGTAGAAACTCGACTAATATTGGAGACTCAGGCTGCTAGTCTAGCAGCGGAACGGCGAAGTGCGGAAGACTTGTTGAATATGCGAGAAGCACTGGATGCCTATGAAGCCAAAACTAAAGCTGGAGCGAATGCGGTAGAAGAAGATTTGATCTTTCACTTAGCCATCGCTGAGGCCAGCAAAAACTCGGTACTCAAGTCCTTAATGATGATTATCACGCCCGATATCGTCAACAGTTTTATCAACTTTAAAGTTTGTGATGAGTTGTCGGAGTTTAAGGCTTTTCACGAGCACGAAGAGATTCTTACCCACATCACCAATGGAGATGGAGAAGCCGCCGCTGCCGCGATGAAGAACCACCTGAGTGATGTCATAGAATTCAGTCGGACCCAGCAAAAAACAGATCAATAAAACCACCAAGATATGCAGCACGCCATCTCTCACAATTCTAGTTGAGCTAAGCTGCTTCAATTCCCAAATTGCAGTGTTCAGTTTAGCAGGCATATGAAAATGTACCTTTAAAAGCCGCTTACTTCCAACAACCAAACCAAGGTATTTAATCACCTCTTTGCTGTAAAAAACAGATAAATCTCAGCGTGGATACACACTAGCTGAAGGTTACTCTTATGGACAAAAAATAAGCTTCATACACTAATTCGGGCCAGCTGCTGTATAGTGATTGAGTTCATACGGTAGTTGGCTGCTTTTGTCGCTCAGATTTTTTTGAAAACCACCATTTATGACCACTATCAATTCGCAACTACCATTTTTACCGACCATCGGTTGGGTTGGAGGTGTTGGCCTTTGGGTGACACTGCTGTTGAGTAGTTGTTCCACTTCTACAGATTTAGTGCATAACCTGGAGGAGTTTAATGCGGCTGTTGCTGCAGCCGAGCCCGGCGCGGTAATTCGACTGGCAGCTGGAGAATGGGCCGATACCGAGCTGGAATTTAAGGGCAGAGGCACAGAAGAAGCCCCCATTGTGCTGACCGTAGAAACCAAGGGTGGGGTGGTGCTGACGGGCCAGTCTAACTTGACCCTCTCTGGTGAATATCTGGTGGTAGAGGGCCTAGTGTTTAAGGAAGGCTACACCCCAACCAGTGAAGTGATAGCGTTTCGGACCAGTCCGGAAGAGCTCTGTAGCCACTGCCGCGTTACGGAATGTGTGATCGATAATTTTAGTAATCCGGAGCGTTTTGAATCAGATTCCTGGGTCGGTATTTATGGCAAGTATAATCGTTTTGACCACAACCAACTCGAAGGAAAAAATAACCAGGGAGTAACGCTGGCGGTTCGCCTAAATTCGGAAGCGAGTCAACAGAATCATCACCGCATTGATCATAATTACTTTGGCTATCGCGAAACGCTGGGGTCAAACGGCGGCGAAACCCTGCGGATTGGAACCAGCCACTATTCGCTGACGAATTCCAATACTGTTGTGGAGAATAACTACTTCTACCGCTGTAGTGGGGAGGTCGAAATCATTTCTAGTAAATCCTGCCAGAATACTTTCCGTAATAATACCTTCTACGAATGTCAAGGTACTTTGACGATGCGTCATGGTAATGAAACCCTGGTAGAGAATAATTTTTTCTTTGGCAATCGTGTCCCCAATACCGGAGGGATTCGCATCATTAATGAAAGCCAGCAGGTCGTTAATAACTACATAGAAGGCTTGACGGGCTACCGTTTTCGTTCAGCGCTCACGATTATGAATGGCGTACCGAATTCACCCGCCAATCGCTACGTACCGGTTATTAATTCTGCAGCTATTGGCAACGTTATCCTAGATAGTGATCACATTCAGTTTTGTGTGGGCAGTGACGAGGAGCGCTCGGTACCGCCTCAATCTACGCGACTCCTAGACAATGTAATTGCCCACGGCGAGCGTGATGAGCTCTTCAGCGTATTTGATGACATCAGTGGAATTAGCTTTGAAAATAATATTTTGAGCCCCAACTTGCTGCCCCTGACAGCTACGGGTTTTGAGCATCGGGAACTAGTATTCAGAGAAGGGCCTAATGGCGTTCGTATACCGGTAGGCACGAGCGCGGGGGAAGCCATCGCTGCGGCTGCAGAAAATATGGCGACCAGTGAAAATACGGGAGTAGACTGGTACCCACGAAATACCAAAGGAGCTACTTTTGGAACCGGTCGGATAATCCCCGTCGCTACGGGTACTAATTCGATTTTAGCGGCTTACCAAGAGTCGGAACCGGGTGATATCCTACAGCTGACGGAAGCAGGCGAATATTTAATGACCAAGTCGATTGATTTGAAACATCCAATAACAATCGCTGCGGCGCCAGATCTGGTTAGCTCGCCGAAGATCAGCTTTCAAAAAACGACCCTGTTCAATATTGCCGATGGTGGCGCTCTGGCGCTACAGGGATTGACGATTTCAGGGGAGCAGTGTCGGGATATGCCAGGAAATGCACTAGTGCGTACTAGTCGTTATTCGATGCGGCAGAACTATAAGCTCTTTATAGAAGACTGTACGATCGAAGACCTTACGGTCAACCGGGGCTTCAACGTCCTGACGGTTTATCGCAGCACCTTTGCCGATTCCATTGTATTACGCAATTCTAATTTCCGTAATATTTCTGGGGCGATATTGCCGTTGAACAAGGAGATCGAAGATCTGGGTATCTACAATGCGGAATACGTCGTAATTGAGAATTGTGAGTTTGAAAACGTCGCAGGGGCAGCCGTTGACCTATACCGTGGCGGGCGAGATGAAAGTACTTTCGGCCCTATTCTGGAGATCAATGATTCGGCGTTTTCACAGGTGGGTACGGGTAGCCGTAATAAAACAAATGCGGCTATTGCTTTGCACGGAGTGCAAGTAACGGCGGTGAATAACGCCAGCTTCGCCGAAAGTGCGCCTTTGCGCATTCATCATATTGTTGGTGAACCCATTACCAGCATTAGTCACAGCCATTTTCCGCAGGCGGGTGCTATCATTGTTAACGACGATAATATTCTTCTGGAAGAGGTGACCTACGGCAGTCAGTAAACACTGCTATTTGAATGGACTGCGCTGCACTGTAGGACATTCTCCCCCTCTAGCTCCATCCAAGACCAAACCACCATTATGTACGTAAAATTGTCCATCATCCTTTTTCTGCTAGTGAGCTGTGGAAGCCCGGCAACGGAAGTGGTGGAGTCCGATAATGCTCATCCACGCTTGGCTTGGACGGCAGCTGGGGTACAAACGATCCGCGCTGGATTGGGAGAAGCCCCGCTTTTCGATCAGACATTGGAGCAGACTAAGACGTGGGTAGATGCGGAAATTGCTCAACCCATTGAAGTGCCTATACCTAAGGACATGGCTGGAGGTTACACCCATGAGCGGCACAAGCAAAACTGGTTCAGCATGCACGCTGCGGGAATACTTTTTCAATTGACCGAAGATGCAGCCTACGCCATTTATATCCGGGATATGTTGCTGGAATACGCTCGAATTTACCCGGAATTACCGCTGCATCCCACTGAACGCTCTTATGCGACTGGGAAGATATTTTGGCAATGTCTGAATGATGCCAATTGGCTGGTTTACGTGAGTCAGGCTTACGATAATATCTATGAATGGCTCAGTACAGAAGAGCGGGAGATATTGGAAACCCAGCTCTTTCGTCCCTATGCTGATTTTCTATCTCTGGAAAATCCCCAGTTCTTTAATCGCATCCATAATCACAGTACCTGGGGCAATGCTGCGGTGGGAATGATTGGATTGGCCATGAAAGATACGGTATTGATCGAGCGGGCACTGTATGGCCTTGACCCAGACCTGATCGCAGATGGATTGAGAGACGACGACACCGGCTTAATAAAGGCTGTCGATGGAGGGGCGGGATTTTTAGCACAGCTGGATGGTTCTTTTTCACCCGATGGTTATTTTACGGAAGGCCCCTACTATCTGCGCTATGCGATCTATCCCTTTTTGGTTTTTGGACAGGCCCTGGCCAATAACTGGCCGGAACTGGATATACTCGGCTACCGGGATAGCATTCTAAAAAAGGCATCCTGGTCACTACTGTATCAGGCAGACCCTCAGGGACAATTCTTTCCGATCAATGATGCGCAGAAGGGCATGTCCTGGGACGCCCGTGAATTAATCACGGCTGTAGATATGGCCTATTTCTACTACGGCGAAGACCCCAGCTTACTATCAGTAATTGAAGCACAGGCTAGGGTCGTACTGGATGAAGCTGGCTTTGCTGCTGCACGTGCAATCGCTGCAGGGGAAGCCACCAGTTTTGCACCCAAGTCGATGGCCTTTGTCGATGGCCCTGAGGGAGATGAAGGAGGACTGGCGGTACTGCGCGCCATAAAGGACGAAGGAGGTAGCGTGTGTCTCGTTACGAAATACACCCCTCAGGGAATGGGGCACGGTCACTTTGACAAGTTATCCTATTCTTATTATGATGAAGACGGTGAAATCATTCAGGACTATGGCTCCGCTCGTTGGGTCAATATCGACCAAAAAGGAGGAGGGCGCTACCTGCCAGAAAATAACAGCTGGGCCAAGCAGTCGATCGCTCATAATACCCTGGTGATTAATGAAAGCTCTCACTACCAAGGAAATATTCGGATTGGAGAGCTACATCATCCTGATCTGTGGTATTTTAATGTGGATGATCCCAGTATCCAAGTTGTAAGCATGCTGGATACCAATGCCTATCCGGGCTATGAATTAAAACGAACAATGCTACTGGTGAAATTGGAGGGATTTCCCAACCCGCTCTTAGTTGATGTTTTTCAGGCCCGGGGTCAACAAGCTGCCCAGTTTGATTTACCTACTTGGTTTCAGGGACACTTATTGGAAGCAGACTTTCCCTACTCAGTCAGTGAAAGTGGCCTGCCAGTATTTGGGCAAGGGCATGGTTATCAGCATCTGCTACAGGAAGCAAGGGGAATTGCTCCGGCAAATAAAGTGCAAATCAGCTGGTTGAACCATGGAAAATTTTTTACCCAAACCGCTTTAACGGATGTAGGGGATGAACTCCACTTTCTACGTTTAGGAGCTAACGACCCCGCGTTTAATCTGCGTAGAGATCCTGCTTTCCTGATTCGTAAGCAAGGAGAGGCAGAGGCACTGTTCGTCAGTGTGCTAGAGACTCACGGAAGCTATAACCCGGCAGATGAAATTCCACATGCGCCCTATGGGCAGATTCAGGAGCTGGACTTACTGGAGCAATCAGCAGCCTACACCGTCTTCTCCCTTGGGACTATGGAAGGTAAAAATTGGACCATCACCCTCAGTAATGAAGATGCAAGGGCAGTTAGTCGGCATTCGGTCAGGGCCGGATCGACGACTTATGAGTGGGAAGGACCATTTGCAATACATCACCAAAATTAAAGATCGAATATGCAATCGAGTAAAGAATTTCTCTTCGGAGACCAAATTGAATGGGAGGAAGTAGGACCAGGCCTGCGTCGACAAATGATGGGATATGATGATAAAATCATGCTGGTCAAAGTGGACTTTAAGGCCGGTGCTGTAGGTCAGCTACATGAGCATCATCACTCACAGGTTACCTACGTGGAAAGCGGTGAGTTTGAAATGACCATTGGAGATGAAGTCCGTACGATTCGCGGTGGCGACTCTTACTATATTCCCCCCCATGTTATGCACGGTTGCGTCTGTGTAAAGGATGGTGTTTTAATTGATGTATTCAGTCCTCACCGGGAAGATTTCCTGGAAGGGAAATAAAACCACTACTATGAAAATCAAAGGATTAAGGTGGTGGATTGTAGGACTGATTGCACTGGCCACGGTGATCAATTACATTGATCGCCAATCGCTGAGCGTACTTTGGCCTGATATCGCTAATGATCTCTACCCTGAAAAAACAGAAGATCAGCGTAAAGAAATTTACGCATTCATCTCGGTTGTCTTCGTATTTTCTTACGCCTTCGGACAGGCTATTTTCGGGCGAATTTTTGATTGGATTGGTACGCGTCTGGGTTTTGTGCTTTCGATCGGAGTATGGTCACTAGCAACGGCAGCCCATGCCATTGCAAGAGGAGTAGCCAGCTTTAGTATATTTCGGGCTATCCTGGGTATAGCCGAAGCCGGTAACTGGCCAGGAGCTACCAAGGGAAATGCTGAATGGTTTCCAACCCGAGAGCGTGCTTTTGCCCAGGGGCTGTTTAATTCTGGGGCTGCAATTGGGGGGATCATTTCTATCCCTTTGATTGGCTTTTTATCAGTTTACTTTAGCTGGCAATCGATTTTCATTCTGGTCGGCCTAACGGGCTTACTCTGGTTGATTCCTTGGTGGATATTAGTCAAAGCACCGCCAAAAGCTCACCCCTGGATAACGGAAGAAGAGCGCGAATATATCCTGACCGGACAGCAAAACCAGGACCTCGATGAAGACGGCAACTATGACGAAGGCTATCACCCCGGAGCCGTCCAAATACTCTCGCACAAAGAAAGCTGGGGAGTGATCATCGCCTCGGCAGTGATTGACCCGATTTGGTGGCTTTTCGTACTATGGATTCCAATTTACCTTTCTGAGGTATATGGAATGGATGTGAAAACGATTGGAATCTATGGTTGGGTGCCTTACGTCGGTGCGATGCTAGGTGCTTGGTTTGGAGGATTACTAGCGCAAAACCGCCTTCAAGTGGGCTGGACAGTAGATCGAACCAGAAAGTTCGTCATTACTTTAGGTTGTTTGATTATGCTCCCTGCTTTACTGGCTATGTCAAGTCCAGGGGCTCCAGTCACTGCCGTCTTAATTATGGCAATCATCCTGTTTGGGTTCCAAACCGCAATCGGTAATGTACAAACGCTTCCTAGTGATTTCTTCGGAGGTAAATCTGTCGGTACCCTGGCGGGTTATGCAGGCATGTCAGCTAAGCTGGCCGTCGCGGGACTGACGTCTCTGGTACCCTGGCTTACTTCTGGAGGAAATTATACTCCGGCCTTTGTGATCGGTGCTACTCTGGCAACGATTGCCATGTTGAGTATTTGGATACTATGTCCTCGCATTGAACCATTAAAACCAAAGCATTAAATTAAAATACAAGGCAAAAGCCTACACACTATAATCATCATTCTAAACGCAAAAAATAATATTCCATGGAATTGACAGGGAAAACAGCCATCGTAACTGGTGGAGGACGTGATATTGGCCGTCATATATCGGTTAAAATGGCCAAGATGGGCGCCAATGTTGTGGTCAATTACTACAACACAGAATCTGATGCAGAGGAAACCTTGAGCATGATTGAAGCCGTAGGCGGTAAAGGCATCCTCGTAAAGGCGGATCTTACTAAGATGTCCGAATGCCAGCGTCTGGTTGACGAAGCACAAAAAGCCTTCGGCGATGCTATTCATATTCTGATTAACAATGCCGGTGGCCTGGTTGCTCGTAAGAAACTGAGTGAAATGGATGAGAGCTTTTGGGATTTCGTAATGGATCTCAATCTCAAATCGGTCTTTATGATGCACAAGCTTACCGTTCCTCATATGCCAGCGGGTAGTTCCATCGTCAACTTAGCTTCCCAGGCGGGACGTGATGGCGGCGGCGGCGGTGCTTCGGCCTATTCTACTTCTAAGGGTGCAGTAATGACCTTTACCCGTAGTATGGCCAAGGAGTTAGGCCCCGATGGTATCCGGGTAAATGCCGTTTGCCCAGGCTTGATCGGTACGACCTTCCACGACACCTTTACGCCCGATAATGTGCGCGAAATGGTGGCTGGTAAAACCCCATTGCGTCGCGAAGGCCAGCCCCAGGAGGTTGCTGATCTGGTCGGCTGCCTGGTCTCTGAGAATACCTCTTTCGTTACGGGAGCTAACTTCGATATCAACGGCGGTTTAGCCTTCTCTTAATTTAACTCCCTGATCAATTTCAAAGATGAAAAAAGTAGTCACCTTCGGAGAGATTATGCTCCGATTGAGTCCGCCGGGTTGGCGGCGTTTTTCCCAAGCCAGTAGTTTCGATGTGATCTATGGCGGTGGGGAGTCTAACGTTGCCGTCTCGCTAGCCAATTATGGCCTGGATGCCCATTTTGTATCCCGTATCCCGCAGAATGATATCGGGGATTGTGCCCTGATGGAAATGCGCAAGCGCAACGTCCGTACCGACCATATCGCCCGGGGTGGCGAACGCCTAGGTATTTACTTCCTGGAAACGGGAGCGGTGAGCCGAGGCAGCAAAGTCGTCTATGATCGCGCCCATTCGGGTATGGCGAGCATTGAAGCTGGGATGATTGACTGGGAAAAAGCACTAGCCGGAGCCGAATGGTTTCACTGGACGGGCATCACCCCAGCTATTTCTCAAGGCGCAGCTGATGCTTGCCTGGAGGCTATTCAGACGGCCAATAAAATGGGGATTACGGTATCCACCGATTTAAATTACCGGAAAAAGCTCTGGCAGTACGGAAAATCACCTGCCGAAGTAATGCCAGAGTTAGTGGCTGGTTGTGATGTCATTCTCGGCAACGAAGAAGATGCCGAAAAGCACTTTGATATTCATCCCGAAGGAGTAGATGTAACCCAGGGCGACAGCATTGACGCCGGGGCTTATATCTCCGTTTGTCAACAATTGATGGAGCGCTTCCCCCGCTGTAAGAAGGCCATCATCACCCTGCGCGGATCCATCAGTGCATCGCACAATAGCTGGTCTGGGGTCCTGTATGATGGCAAGCAGCTCTATCATGCCCCCACTTACCAGATCACCCACATTGTGGACCGGGTCGGTGGAGGCGATAGCTTCATGGGAGGACTGATCTACGGACTTTTGACTTACGCAGGTGATGACCAGCAGGCCCTTAATTTTGCGGTAGCAGCTTCCTGTCTTAAACATACCATCTTTGGCGACGCCAACTTGGCTACGATCGCAGAAGTGGAAAAACTCATGTCCGGCGACCAGAGTGGTCGTGTGAGTCGTTAAACGTGAATTGAATGGCTACCCATACGAGAATCGAAGTCGCTACGGTAATGGCGCAGAGCGGCATGGTGCCCCTCTTTTATCATCCGGACCTGGAAGTCTGTAAAGCGGTAATTAAGGCCTGTTATGAAGGCGGAGCCCGCTTGCTGGAGTTCACCAACCGGGGCGATTATGCCCACGAGGTATTTGGTGAGTTGAACAAGTACGTCCGTCTGGAAATGCCAGATATGATCATGGGGGTAGGCTCCGTGACGGACGCTGGCACTACTAGTTTGTATCTCCAGTTGGGGGCTAACTTTGTGGTTACCCCCGTACTGCGAGAAGATATTGCTTTGGTCTGTAATCGCAAGAAGGTGCTTTGGTCTCCGGGCTGTGGTTCGCTGACGGAAATCTGTCGGGCCGAAGAGCTGGGCTGCGAAGTGGTCAAGCTCTTTCCTGGCGGCATCTACGGCCCGGCTTTTGTCAAGGCCATTAAAGGCCCACAACCCTGGACGTCTATCATGCCGACTGGCGGCGTGGCACCAACAGAGGAGAGTCTCAAAGCCTGGTTTGAAGCCGGGGTGACTTGCGTCGGGATGGGCTCTAAATTGATGGCTAAGCAGGCTGACGGCAGCTACGATTACGCCGAAATAAGCCGGCGTACACGGCAGGCATTAGCTATTATTACAGAGCTACGGGCAGGTTAGACCTAGATTTATTGCTCACCCCGCGTAGCTTGTTTGGCGGCTAGTTCAACAAAATAGTCTAGGGCTTTAGGGTTGCGAATGGCATCTCGATTTAAGCTTTTGGAAAGGTCCATTCCCATAAAGATTTTTTTGATCGGCACCTCCATTTTTTTGCCGCTTAAAGTATAGGGAATATCCGGTACTGCCTGGATTTCATCGGGCACATGTCGCGGACTACATTGCTGGCGCAACTCGGTTTTAATCAGCTGAACCAGCTCCTTAGTCAAGTTTTGTTCTGGTGCGAGTTGGACAAAAAGCGGCATGATATCGTTGCCGTCAGCTTGTTCCAGATTGAGAATTAAAGCATCCTTTAACTGAGGGAGCTTATCGAGTACATGGTAGATTTCAGCGGTGCCGATACGAACTCCTTTACGGTTGAGAGTGGCGTCGGAGCGGCCCTGAATAATCAGCGAGCCGTCGCTGAAAATTTTGATCCAGTCGCCGTGTCGCCATTTTTCGGGGTAACTGTCAAAATAACTACTGAGATAGCGCGCTTTGCCCGGGTCATTCCAGAAGTAGATCGGCATGGAAGGCATGGGTTGATCGATGACCATTTCGCCTAAAGATTCCGTTACAATTTGCCCCTGCTCGTTGTAGGCATGTAGCGCACAACCAAGTGCTCTTCCCTGGATATGCCCCCGGCGGACCGGCTGGTAAGGAATGCCGCCGACGAAGGCCGTACATACATCTGTGCCACCACTCATGCTACAGAGCCATAGCTCTTGCTTGACCTCCTGGTAGACCCAGTCGAAAGCTTCGGGCGGCAGGGGGGCGCCAGTGGAGCCAATGCTGCGTAGTGTACCCAGGTCGTACTGCTTGCCGGGTTGCAATGCTCGCTTCATGCAGGCAGTAAGGTAGGGTGCCGAAGTGCCGAAGTGGTGCAGTGGCAATTCTTCGGCCATTCGCCAGAGGACCTCCATACTGGGGTAGCCGGGGCTACCGTCAAATAGCACAGGGGTGGCTCCCACCAGCATGCTGGCTTGAAGGAAATTCCACATCATCCAGCCAGTGGTGCTGAACCAGAAATAATTTTCGCCGGCCTTGGTGTCATTGTGGAAGGCGTGATACTTAAGGTGTTCTAGCAAGACCCCTCCGTGTGAATGGGTAATGGCTTTTGGCCGTCCCGTCGTACCGGAAGAATAGAGCACCCAAATCGGATGGGCGAATGGAACAGGGGTAAATATCGGAGCTGCTTGATGTTGATCCGTAGTTGGATCTGTCTCCTGGTGGTCAGCAGGCAAGCTTCCGCTGGTGTAAGCCTCCAACATTGATTTCCAGGCGGTGCTATCGCTTAAGGTAGCTTCAGCATCGAGATAAGGGATGAAAAGGGTGACTTCGATGCTGTCTATGGCCTGGCGGAGCTGTTGGACCTGCGGGAGTCGATCAAAAGATTTACCTGCATAACGGTAGCCGTCGCAGCTGATTAAGAGTTTGGGCTCAATTTGCTGGAAGCGCTCGATAACGGTCTCTACGCCAAAATCAGGGGAACAGCAAGACCAGACGGCACCCAATCCATTAACAGCCAAGAAACAGGCAATCGCTTCGGGAATGTTGGGTAAATAAGCGGCAACCCGGTCGCCGTGGCCGATGCCTTGAGCTAAGAGGAAGCTTTGGATGGCGACCACCTGCTTCTCGAGCTGGCCCCAACTTACATTCCGCCGTTGGGTTTCATTTTGAAAAATGAGAGCAGGGCGATCATCATTGCGGTGACGCCAGATGTGCTCGGCGTAATTGAGAGTAGCACCAGGAAACCAGTCGACCTCCGGCATACCCCGATTCTCCAAGACTCGCTCATAGGGCTGATGGGCCTGGATGTCGAAATACTCCCAGAGACTTTCCCAAAAGTCGGCCACCTGGGTGGTGGACCATTGCCAAAGGGCATGATAATTGGGAAAGGATAGCTGCTTCTCTTGTGCTAGCCAGCGCTGGTATTGCTGTAGATTAGATTGTTCAACGAAAGCAGTAGAAGGCTCCCAGAGTAAGTTGGCAGGCATATTGGTCGATTTTGCTAGGGGCATCGGCAGCGCTAAGATAAATTTCTTCGCTAAGGATACTCCTGCTTCAAAGAGGCTGAACAGCTAGAATACGTGTATTTAGTGTTAAAAAATGTTTATGTTTAGATCAAATGAGGGCGTTTTTCGGTAAAAAATGGAAGAATAAAGACTGTTTTGGCCGATTTTAAGCTTAACTACTTTAAAAAATAAATCAGAATCGGTATCTTGTCAGTGTTATATCACTATAGAGTTACGGTTTAGCTTAAAAATAGGGTACCAGAGCACACCCTCCTAAGTACTGTCACCACCTCAGAGTGACGACTTCTCGTATCACATTTATACATTGTTGAAATAGATCTGATTGAATTTATTCATCATTTCCCCCCCCCCTTTTCTGGGGTAATATTGTTTGTTCGACTTATTTCGACAAACCTTCAACAGTTCATAATTCTCATTTAGACCGATATAGGAGAGGCTATTGAACAAAAAATGAATCTGCCACAAGGCGGATATGTTTTTGTGTTCACTAGCCATTATTATTTATACTAAAACCTAAATTGTTTAAAGCACTATTACTAAAAGTAAGCACCTAGTTTTCAGTTAGTTATAGTAGCTAAATCTCAGTTCAAACATTATGAAAAGTCGGAACCCTTTAGTAGTAACAGCCCTATGGCTGAATGTCCTATTTTTGTCCTTATCTAATCCTTTAACGGCACAAAGCTTTGATGCTTATGGTCTACAAGGAGAAAATATTAATAATCCGACCTCTCTCCAGTTTGGCCCGGATAATCGCTTGTATGTATCCCAACAAAATGGTATTATTTATGCCTTTACGGTAATTCGGGAGGAGGCCCCTAATGGTGATATTTCTTACACGGTTACGGATACTGAAACCATTGATTTAATCCAGCAGGGCGTGCCGAACCATGATGATGATGGGGCAGAAAATTCCACCAATATTCGTCAGGTAACTGGAATATTAGTTACTGGGACGGCCCAAAATCCGATTTTATACGTAACCTCTAGCGACTGGCGCATTGGAGGTGGTGGATCAGGCGCTGATAAAAACTTAGATACCAATTCCGGAGTACTGAGTAAATTGACCTTCAACGGCACCAACTGGGATAAGGTAGATTTGGTACGTGGCTTGCCCCGTTGCGAAGAAAACCACTCGACTAATGGTATGGCCCTGGATGGCAATATCCTTTATGTCCAATCTGGTGGACACGCCAATAAAGGTGCCCCCTCCAATAACTTCGCCGGCACTTCCGAATTTTTCTTATCGGCCGCCCTGTTACGGGTAGATTTGGCCCAGCTCAATAGCATGCCGGTTTACACGGACCCGCGTAATAACGCGCAGTATGTGTATGACTTACCTACCCTCAATGATCCTGAGCGTAATGACATCAGCTTTGGGGATCCCGATTTTCCCTATCCAGCTGGGCACCCTATGGCTACCGCTACTATCGACATTGGCGACCCCTTCGGTGGCAATAACAGTCTGAACCAAGCCTTTGCTGAGCCCGGTGGTCCAGTGCAGGTCTTCTCACCCGGTTACCGAAATGCCTACGATGTAGTCGTAACCGAAGCGGGGTCGATCTTCACCTTCGACAATGGGCCTAACGGTGGCTGGGGCGGTCAGCCACTAGTTTACCAGAGTGATGATACCCCAAAGGGGATTCAGGGCGTTGGCGGAGTCGTCTTCGATGCTGCCGCCGGTGACTACATCACCAATGAATTTAGTGAAGGGGCAAGTTCCACTCACTCGGATCAGCTGCACTACGTTGGTTCAACTACCGACGCAGATGGTACCTACTACGGTGGTCACCCTGTACCCATACGAGCATTTCCCTCGCGGGCAGATGTATTTAGTTATATAGACCTCGGTGGCTGGGCGCTTGAGGGGCGCTATGATTTGGTCAACTTATTGCCAGGCGTGTCGGGCTACTTTAACACTAGCTTTGACATTAACGACTTTCCCGACGATCCTCGTCAGGGGAAATATGGTACTAATCCTGGCAACCCCGGACCCGGCGTCCGCATTTTCGGATCAGTTAGCAGTTCCACCAATGGTATCGTAGAATACCGCGCCGATAACTTTGGCGGCGCGTTGGACGGAGACCTACTAGTTGCCTCCTTTAACGGTAATATCGTTCGCTATGAACTAGATGATCCCGCAGCACCAACTGGTGCGACGCAGTCTAACCTACTGGGCGGCTTTGGTAGCCAACCACTGGACGTTACTGCCCAGGATGATGGTGAAATCTTTGAAGGAACCATCTGGGCGGCTACCTACGGTGCCGACAACATTACCATCTTTGAGCCGGCAGACTTCCTCGAATGCCCGGAGCCACAAGACCCCGAATACGTAGGAACAGAGGATTACGATAACGATGGCTATACAAACGACGATGAGATCGCTGCCGGTACCAATTACTGTTCTGGAGGAAGTATCCCCAACGATAATGATGGAGACTTTATCTCGGATGTCACCGACGACGATGATGATGAAGATGGCATCTTAGATGTAGATGATGAATTCGCTATCGATGCTCAAAACGGTACGGCAACTAGCTTGCCGATCAACTATTCACTATTCAATAATGATCCGGGAACCGGTTTCTTTGGCTTAGGCTTCACCGGGCTGATGACTAACGGAAGTACGGACTATCTAGATCAGTTTGATCTGGATTTCATGTCACCGGGCGGTGCAGCTGGTAAGATGGGACTGGATGCAGTACCTGCCGGCGATGCCCTGGGCAACCAAAACGATCAGGAATATGCCTTTCATATTGGCATTGACGTAGACGCCAACTCCAATCCTTTTACGGCACGTTCGGTGATTGAATCGCCCTTCTTCCTGGTAAATGGGGTCGGTACAACGCCCCTAGCAGGCCAGTCGCAAGGTATTTATATCGGTACTGGCGATCAGGATAATTACCTCAAAGTAGTGTACTCTACTGGCAGTAGTGCCGGTGATAATGCCTACGGTATGGAAGTCGTACTGGAAGACGGAGGTACGGTTACCAGTTCTACGCCCTACGATATTCCCAATATCGAAAATGCTTCAGGAATTACGATCTACATTTCCGTAGACCCGGCAACAGGCACCGCCCAGCCAGCCATATCGTTGGATAACGGTAATACCATCATCCCACTTGGCTCAACCATTACACTTCCCGCTTCCTTTCTCAATCCCAATGACCAACAAGGTTTAGCGGTAGGTATGATTGCTTCATCCGGAAATTCCGGCGTCCCCTTTGGTGCTAGCTGGGACTTTTTTGCCGTAAACGAAAACCAACCGGGAGTTCTTGAAGTATCCCCTACTACACTTGACTACGGCCAAATAGCGGAAGGTAGTTCCTCCAATTCTCTGAGTTTTGCTGCTACCAATCTGGGTAGCCCAACGGATGGTCCTATTTCCATTACAGCCTTGAATTTTTCGGGTACTTCCGCAGGTCTGTTCGCTGCTGCGGCTAATTTACCAATTGATATTTCTCCGAGTAATGAAGAGGGGATTTCTATCACTTTTACCCCTGACAACGTTCTTGGGCAGAAAAACGCTACGCTCGAGATAATCCACAGTGGCAGTAACTCTCCCACGGTGGTAACCCTTAGTGCAGAAGTAGTGGAAAACCTGCAACCCATCTTCCGGATCAATGCCGGAGGTTCGACGATTTCTGCTACCGATGCCGGGCCCGATTGGGAGCCCAATAACAGCCTGACCGCCGGTACGGGCTACACGACTATTTCGGGTACTAATCAGGTGTCTAATCATGGGACTTTTACCCCACACAGTAGTATTCCTGCCTATATCGATGCGGCTACCTTCGCGGCGATCTTTGATCAGGAGCGCTGGGATCAGCCCGCAGCACCTGCATTGGAATTTCAGATTCCGCTTAACAATGCTGATTACGTTGTGAATCTCTTCCTCGGAAATGGTTTCGATGGAACGTCCAGTGCAGGCGAGCGGGTCTATGATATTGTGATCGAAGGCCAGCTTATACGGAATGATCTGGATCTGATTACCGAATTTGGGGGGACGCTCATCGGCGGTATGCTCAGCTTCCCGGTAACGGTTAGTGACGGAGAACTGAACATCGTTTTCAACCACGTGGTAGAAAACCCCCTGATCAACGGTATTGAGATTCTTGGTCCGCCCCAAATGGCGCAACCTATTATGGTTGATGCGATTCCCGATCAAATCAACGAAGCAGGAGATCTAGTGGACGGTTTAGCCGTATCCGCGAGCGGAGGTGACCCCAACGAAAACTTTACTTACGCCATCACGGGTGCACCTGCGGGAGTACAAATCGAATCTACCAACGGGCAAATTTTCGACATTATCGATGCCAATGCCTTTAGCGGAGGACCGAATAATGACGGTATCTATACCGTAGAAGTAACGGTATCCAAGCCGAGTAGTACGCCGGTAAGTGTTACTTTCCAGTGGACGGTATTGGACCCCAGCACCTCAACATTTTGGGTAGACCAAACCGATGATGAAAACTATACCGGTCGCCACGAATGTTCTTTCGTACAGGCGGGTGATCTGTTCTTCCTCTTTGGTGGTCGGGAGAATGCTGCCACCCTGGATGTGTACGATTACAGCACCCAAACTT
The DNA here is from genome assembly GCA_039030655.1 of Bacteroidota bacterium. Lineage (GTDB taxonomy): Bacteria > Bacteroidota > Bacteroidia > Chitinophagales > Saprospiraceae > Neolewinella. The sequence continues at coordinate 59,764 of JBCCDS010000010.1, forward strand.
GGACGCAAAGTCGCGCGGACGCCCCGGCACAGTTTAACCACTTCCAGGCCGTAGAGTATCAGGGACTAATCTGGGTGATCGGTGCCTTTAAGAATAATAATTTCCCTAATGAGACACCAGCAGACTTCATCTGGGCCTATGATCCGGCTAATGATGAGTGGATTCAAGGGCCGGAAATTCCAGCTGGACGTAAACGTGGTTCTACTGGACTGGTGGTCTACAACGATAAATTCTACATCATTGCTGGTAATACCATTGGCCATAACGGCGGCTACGTCAACTGGTTTGACGAATACGATCCGGCAACGGGCGTCTGGACAACTTTAACGGATGTACCACGGGCGCGTGACCATTTCCACGCTGCAATTATAGATGGTAAACTTTACGTGGCAGGCGGTCGCCTTTCCGGTGGCCCAGGAGGCACCTTTGAACCTTTGATTGCAGAGGTGGACGTCTACGATTTTGCAAGCAGTAGCTGGTCGACGCTGCCAGCAGGACAGAACTTGCCTACCCCTAGAGCAGGAACTGCGACTGTTGCTTTTGAAGGTGAAGTTTACGTGATGGGTGGTGAAATCGCGGATGACTTGCAAGGCAATACGATTGATGATGCCATGCCCACTACGGAGTCCTTCAACCCACTTACGGGGTCTTGGACGACCCGCGCAGACATGAATGCTAAGCGACACGGTACGCAGGCGCTTGTTTCGGGCGATGGTATCCATATCACAGCGGGTTCTCCTTCTAAAGGAGGTGGGAACATCAAAGAAATGGAATATTTCGGGACCGATAATCCACAAGGGGCAGCCAGTACTGCTGGCCAGATCAGTGGTCCAGCCTCGGCTAACGTGCCCGTGGGTGGCGTAACCACCATTGACCTTACTTATGATGCCGGTAACGTAGGCGTAATTCTAACTGATTTTGCGCTCAGCGGTCCCGATGCGGGTGATTTTGTAATTACCATTGGAGATGTGGACCAAGGCTTCTTGTCTACGGCTAATCCCTTACATCAATTAACCGTAGGCTACAGTGGTAGCTCCAATACCGCCTCGGCCGTACTAACGGTCAGCTACGGTGTGAGCGGAAGTCTACAGATTAATCTTAATGCCTCTGATCAACCTGCGCTGACTTATCGGGTGAATGCGGGTGGACCCATCACAACCGATTTACCATCTGATTGGGAAGAAGATCAGGCGGCTACCAACGCTGGTACCGGTGGATCAGCGGCTACTGGTACGCCTTCACCTTACGTCAATAGTGCTGATGGTGATCAGACCTTCGGCGTGACTACAGCACTGGCGGCCAATACTACAGGCTATCCCGATGCGATTTTCAATACCGAGCGCTACAGCCAAGTCGCGAATCCTGATAATATGCAGTGGGACTTTCCCGTCGATAACGGGACCTACGTCGTCAACCTCCTCTTTGCGGAGCGTTGGACAGGAGCGCAAAATGCAGGCGTCCGAGTCTTTGACGTGCTCATTGAAGGCGTGTTAGAATTGGATGACTTTGATCAAACGGCGGTCTACGGTTGGAATACCGCCGGCGTGGAAACCTTCACGGTGGAAGTCACGGACGGTAATCTGGATATCGACTTTATTCTGGATGTCCAAAACCCCAACATCAAGGGTATTGAAATCCTCAGCCAATCAGGTAACCAGCAGAACCAGTCGCCGGTAGTTACTAATCCTGGCGATCAATTTAACTCGGAAGGAGATGTGGTCAACTTGCCCATCGTGGCTAACGACGGAGATCTGGGACTACAGGATTTGACCTACGCTGCTACAGGTTTACCACCTAGTCTGGTTATCGACCCGGCTACGGGAGTCATCAGTGGTACCATTGACGAAACGACGGGTGGAGATCCCGTATTCTTGGAAAGCAACGGCTTGGTAATTATCGAAGCCGAGTCGCGGGATGAAATTCCCGGTTCTGATGATCACTGGGACGTTGAAACGGATGGAAGTGGGGTGACCTTTCAGGTGGCAACTACGAATCACCTCGGCAATTCAAGTAATGGTGCCCAGATCGATTATCCGATTCGGATTACCACTACTGGTGTTTATCGTTTTCAGATAAAGTCGGAATTTTCCGGAACCAATTCTACCGAAGAAAACGATACCTGGTTCCGGATTGCACAGGCCAGTGACGTACATTTCCTTTGTACCCAGCCAAACATCAGTAGTGAGCAACAACTGATTGACAATATTAATGGAGCAGCCACTAACCTGAATCTTTTTTATCCTGCCGGCAATACTTTGGGCCGTCTCGATCACGGCAACGAAAACCCCGGTAGTAATGGCTTCTTTAAGATCTATCGTTCCGGCGGTGGAGGGAATAAATGGCAAGCAAGTACCATCGATAACAATGGCTTCCCCGTTTATGTGTACTTCGAGAATCCGGGCGATTACGTAATTGAAATGCGGGAGCGTTCTTTGGGCCACAAGGTAGATCGCATTGCTCTATATCACGTACCTACCTATGGTACAGGGGTGCCTACTACTACTTTGAACGAGGGGACACCATCTGCAGAATCTCCGGCTGGTATGGCCGGTGCTGCTGCGAACAGCCCCTACAGTGTAACCGTGATCGTAACGGATGATGGTACGCCGCCAGAAAGCGGCGTAGCCAACTTCATGTGGTTTATTGATGATATGGCTTCGGCTACCATTACGGTGAATCCCGGAGCAGGTATCGGGGCCAGTACCTTTGGTAATGGTTCTTTCACCATCACTAATGACGGTGATGTAAACATTAGCCAGGTATCCTTCAATTTGTCTACCTCCGTTTTACCGGAGTCGGTCTTTGATCCAGTTGGTTTAGCCGGGGATGCGCTAGCCAAGTGTTTGACCGCGGGCGGTGGTAACACACCGGCCGAGCTTGGTCTAAGTGTAGCCGCTAATGGCGGTAGCGGTACGGACGAAGATTGTGTGGACGTGTTTACCGACCCACACGACGGCTCAAGTGGAAATGAAGGTTACGACGGTATGGTCCTGGACTTTACCGATTTCAATACTGGTGAGGCCTTCATCTTTGGTGTTGATATCGACCCACTAAGTATCAAAGACGACAATACGGCCGGGGATGCTGGCTCCGTTTCCGGTTTTGAGTTGATCGGCTCCGTAGTGACCATCACTTTTGAAAACGGACAGGTGCTGACGACTACTCTATGGGACGAAGGCTCCATTGGTGGTTCTGCCACCACGGTAAAGGAAGTTATTCCGCCTTCTGCACCGACCATCAGCATGGTCGATTTAATCACCCCCACAGTAACTAACGATCCCAACCAAACTATTGCTATCACCGGCATTCCTGATGCACAAGTAAGCCTATTGCAGGTGGATGCCCGCCTCTACATCGATGCAGGTGGCGGCGGCTACATGATCGATCCCTTCGAGGCGAACACAGTCATGGCCAAAGCCCTTTTCACCACTACGCTGGATGCGAACGGTGAGGGTACGATCCCCGTAGCCTTACTCCTTACTGCTTCCGGTGATGCCGGACCAGATGGTGGGCTGAACCATTTCATCGCTGTACACGATGGTGATATGGGGCAGGTAAGCGTAGCTTCCAACGTAGTAGTGGTCGAATATGATCCTAATGCGCCCGATCGCCCGTCGGTAGTAGGTGCTGCCGTCGTTAGTGAAACCTCTAATGGTACCAACCTGGACGTATCAGTGGCCACTACGGGACTGATACTACCGAATGGTGCCTTGAATGCAAGCACGGTAAACGACGTAACGGTCACCCTGACTGAAGGAGGCAGTACGCTCCCCATTAGTACGGAGTTCATCAGTGTGAATACTACCGGTGGTGGTGATGCGATCACGCTCACGGCCCTGGGGCTGGAGTTTAATACCGCTTACCGCCTGGACATCACCAGCGGAGTAGAAGATATTGTAGGTGCACAGATGTTGCCCTTCAGCTTTGAGTTCACCACGGGATCCGATCCAGGTCCCGTCGGTACGATCGAATTCGATCAAACTGAAGTAGCTACCGGTGCCGGTTACACTTGTGTTACGATTGGCCCAGACGGTAAGTTATATGGTCTGGTGAATGACGGAGAAATCCACCGCTGGGACATTGCAGCGGATGGTACCTTATCTAATCAACAAACGATTAGTAGTCTGCAGACCGCGGAAGGCGGCAACCGACTGGCCATCCATATGGCCTTTGATCCAGCTTCCACCGCTGGCAATCTGGTGGCTTGGGTGAGTCACACAACTTTTGGTTTCAACGGTATGGCCGATTGGGGTGGAAAGATCACCCAGTTGAGTGGAGATGATCTGGAGATGGTGCAGGATTATGTAGTTAATCTGCCTCGTTCTACCAGAGACCACGTTACTAATGGAGTTGCCTTCGGACCCGATGGCGCACTCTACGTGAATCAAGGTAGTAATTCGGCCATGGGTGCGGCAGATAATACCTGGGGTAACCGGGACGAGCGCCTGCTGTCGGCAGCGGTACTACGCATTGATTTAGGTGCCATCAGCACACCACCGTTGGATGTACAAACGGCTGAAGGGGGAACCTATGACCCCTTTGCGGTCAACGCTCCAGTAACCATTTATGGCTCGGGTGTGCGTAATGCCTACGATTTGGTCTGGCATACAAACGGAGAATTATACGTACCGACAAATGGTTCCGCTGCGGGTGGTAATACGCCCGCAACTCCGGCTGATTTGAGCAATGTACCTCAGCGGATTGATGGTCCCTACACAGGGGCTGCGGTACCTGCAATAAATGGCGTAAGTCAAACCCAGAACGATTTGTTATTCCGCGTAGAGGAGGGCGGCTACTACGGTCATCCTAACCCCTTCCGCGGCGAATACGTAATGAATGGTGGTAACCCCACTGCGGCTGGTGATCCGGTACAGGTAAATCAGTATCCGGAAGGTACAGCGGTCGATCAGAACTACCGCTTCTTTGCTTACAACTTCGAGAACAATAAGTCACCGAACGGGGTGATTGAATACCGCAGTGACAACTTCGGGGGTGCCCTACAGGGACGTCTGCTGGTGGTACGCTACTCGGGTGGTGATGATATTATTGCCCTAACGCCGGGTGGTCCTGACCAGGATATCATTGAAGATGAGACGGGGATTTCCGGCTTCACGGGCTTCAATAACCCGTTGGACCTGACGGAAAACCTGGCAAATGGTCATATCTACGTTTCGGAATACGGTGATAACAAGATTACTCTGCTACGGCCACTTGATCAGACCAATGTGGTCCTGAAGGGCAATAGCCCGCTGGAATTCAACGGAGAAGAAGGTATCTTCAGCAGTACGCAGTCTAGTACGGATGAGCGGACGATGGTCCTTGAGAATGCCGGTTCTGAAGTCATCGAGGTATCTGGGATTGCCTTTTCCGGTACGGATGCGAGCGTCTTCAGCCTTGATCCGGCAATTACTTTCCCGCTGACTATTCCAGTTGGTGGTAGCCAGGACCTTGAGGTTATTTTTAACCCCGCAGCAATTGGACAGTTTTCGGCTTCGATGGACGTCAGCAGCGACGATCCGATCGACCCGCTGCAGTCATTGCCGCTATTCGGCCTGAGTGCCAGTGGACTGGAAGGCAATAGTGAACCACCACTGAATGATGTGGTACAGGTCTTGGGTGTCAACGTAGACGTTGGTTGGACGAGCTTAGGCAATACCCTATCCGCTTCACCGCAGGGAGAAGAGGTCTTGGTTTCCAGCTTCCGCAAAGCGGTTGGTGGAGATATTGAAATCTATCCCGTGGCGCGTTATTCCCCGCTGTTTACTTTGCCTTACGGTTATTACCTCCGCTCCGGAGATACGCCGATTGAAAATGAGGTAGACGTACTTACGGGAGACTCGCCTGAGCATCAAGCTTTATTGCCGGCTCAGACCAGCGGAAGTACAACTTTTGACCCGGGTACTGATCCTTTCGGTTTTTACACGACTAGCCCGTCTCATACGGCCTATACCGAGGACGATCTGAATGCGCTGATTAATCCTTCTCAGGCAGAACATGCGGTGCGGACCTACCCGGCGAAGGATCGCGAGGGTAATGTGATTGACGATGCTTACCTGATTTGTTTTGAAGAGGCCTCTAATGGTGACTATAATGACTACGTTTTCGTGGTGCGTAACGTGGAGCCGGCAGCTGGTGACCCGATTGATCCCGGCACGGTCTTGTACCGGGAGACTTTCTGGAGTACTAATGACAGTGGTAACGAGCCCTTGGCTCCCATCGGTTGGACGGGTGTCAATACGAGTTCCGGCTCGCCTTTCGCCAACTTCATTCGCTCGAACAGTATCGGTAAGCCGACTGGTTTGCCGACGGTTAATGCTGGTAATGATGATCCTGGTCCAGCTAAAGCCATTGGCCTCTTAGCAGCCTTTAGTGGAAATGGGCCTTACTTCGCCTTTACGGAGGAGTACGACATAGATTTGAATGAGGTCACCATTGAGAACATCAAATGGTACCAGGGGCATGCTTCGGCAGCGCTGGCTACTCGAGTAGCCGTACGTATCGGTGGACAGTGGTACGCCAGCAATGAGACCTTCACCGGTCCAGCACTCGGCTCTGCCTCCAATTTCCAGAATGCTGATCCCAATGGCGCGCAACAGAAAGACCTCGTCTTCTCTACGGCTGCGGCTGACTGGGTGTTGTTGAACTTCACCCCTAGCAGCGCACTGAGCATTGGAGGAGCAGCTCCTGCTGACCTGAGTGGTACAGTTGATGCCTTCGGTCTATACGCCGATGGTGCTAATGCCACCTTCCGGGCGGATAATTTCGAAATCTTCGGAAGCTCCAACAGTGGTGGTAATCTGAATCCGGTCGTTGATAATCCCATTCCCGACCAAATGGCTACGGAGGGAATCGCTTACAGCTACATGGTTCCGGCTAACACCTTTAGTGATCCTGATGGTATGATTGTATCTCCGCTGGCTGTACTGGCGGACGGTGGCGCTCTGCCGGCCTGGTTGATGTTTGACTCGGGGACCAACACCTTTAGCGGCACGCCCGCCGCACAGGATGTGGGTACTTTAGATATTGCCGTTACGGCTACTGACGATGGAGGAGCCAGTGTTACGGACATCTTCGTACTGACGGTTCTACCAGATGGTAGTGATTGTAGCGAGCTTTCACCGCTGGAATGTCCGGAGGTGCCGGTGGATGTCACCAACGACTTCTGCCTGGACTGGACGGCTGACGAAGGTGGTTTATTGGACGACGGCCTTGGCATCGGCTTCACGATGGCGATGGTGCCTTCGGCTCCTTTGGCGGGTGATCTGCCTTTGGACCCCATTGCGCCGGGTTATAAGCCGGCTAATATCAACGTAGCGAATGGCAATCTGACCATTACGGCAACTAAGGGCCTTCCCTTTAAAGATCCTGGCCAAAGTGCTAATACCAACTCGTTGATCAACGGACTGGGCGTAGGTTTCAACGCGAACCAAGCGGAGCCTTACAGCATTACAACGGAAATGCTTGGCCTGCCGACCCCTGGTGGTGGAAATAACTTCCAGCAGGCCGGTATCTGGTTTGGTCTGGACGAAGCGGACTACGTCAAACTGGTAGTGATCCGTACTAGCAATACCGGTTACCGCGTCGAACTCTACGTAGAAGAAGGTGAGCAGGAGATCGATAAATTACAAACCGCGGTCGACGTAGTAGCTGCTGGCACGGATGTCATTCTGAAACTAGACGTAGATCCGGTAAATAATACCGTAACGGGCTTTTACAGCATCGCTGAAGATGTAAATGGGATGCCTATTTTCATCCAGGTTGGCGGTACGAGTCTGGCGATCGCTACTGACTTTATTGCAGGCGTCACCTTGCCCGATGCCGTTACTGGGCCGGTCAGCTTTGCTGGTATCCACGCTAGTATTCGTAATAGCAATACGCCGCTGGACTTTAGCTTTGGTGATTTCTGTATTGATGTGGCGCAGGCTACCGCCGGTAACCTATCGCTGGACATGAGTCTACAAGGGCGAATGGACCATAGTGGTGACTACCAAGTGGCGGTATACAGTACCAGTGATCTCAATACACCAGTCTTTAGCTATTCGGCCCTTTCAGCCGATGGAACTGGTCTGGCTAATATTCCTGACCTGCTGCCAGTAGGAGATTACAAGGTTGCGGTCAAGTATGGTGGCTATCTCCAAAGGGTCATTGATGTAACCATTGGTGCCGGTACCCAAACGGCGGTTGTACCCCAGTTGCTGGCTGGTGACGTTGATGGTAACAACTTCATCAACATTGATGATTACGACCTCCTAGCTGCCAGCTTCTTTGCCGGAATCGGTAATCCTGCGTTCAACCCTGATGCCGATTTTGACGGCAACGATTTTGTCAATATCGACGATTACGATTTCCTAGCGGGGAACTTCTTTGTCGCCGGTGAAGAAGTTCAATAAAATCCTATGCAATTCAATTTTAGTCGCTTTTCCAATAGCCAACAATTGTTCAATAAACACAGTATGAAAACCTCAATTTTAAACGTATTCACTCCCGTTTGCGGGACACGAATGCGTGGGTTAGTACTAACAGGACTTCTTTTAATTGGCCTAATCGTCCCCTTGCAAGCCCAGTTGACCATTTTTGGTGATCCTGATGGTACAACGCTAGAAGTAGGCGAGACGATAACTGTGACGGTTAAGGTGGATGCCGGGACTAACACAGTTACTTCCGCTCAGGTCGGTATCGATTATGATGTCAACGAAGTTTCCATTAGTAATGTGGCTAATGCTGGCAATTTCGCTTTTACTATCGTTAATGATGCATCAAACGGTCGTATTCGGTTTGCAGCTGGTGCAGGAACTGCCTCTGGAGTTTTTGATGTGTTCACCTTTGAATTGACCGCACTGCAAGCGGCTAATCCTACTAACCTGACTTTTGACCCGGATCCCACTCAGGGAGTCAATTTCAACGACTTTACCGTTGCGATTGATGATATCAGTTACGTTATCTCGGCGCCAAATACTGCTCCTACGATAAATAGCGTCAGTGATCAAGTTAGTGTGGAGGGAGATGTCATTAATCTCCAGCTTGTAGGAATGGATGCCGACAATAACCTGGACGAATACCAACTCATCGGAGGTAGTCTGCCGGGTGGCTTGACTTTGGACGCGAATACAGGACTTATTTCAGGCACTATTTCGGTGGGAGCAGCTGCTAGTAGCCCTTATCAGAACATTACTATTGAGGTAGTGGACGATCAGGGAGCTACCTCTGATCCCGACGCTATCTTCAACTGGACGGTTACCGCTCCTAATCAGAATCCTACGGTCAGCGTAGTTTCTCCTACGGAAGGAGTTGCGTTTGGTAACACCACCTTTCAGGACGTGCGCTTCCCCTCGGGTAGCAATATTCCGCTTACCGTAAATGCCACCGATAGCGACGGAAACATCAGCACCGTTGAGTTTTTCGACGGCGGCGGCTCTCTGGGTTTTGGTACAGCCGACGGCGGTGGTGATTACACCAATACCGTCCCTAATGCTCCAGTAGGCTCTTTCCAGTTTTCGGCCACAGCTACGGATAATGACGGCGGTACCGGCTCTTCCGCTCAATCGGACCAGATCACGGTTTTTCCTCGGACCAAGAGCATTCCGGGTATCGTCGAAGCGGAGGACTTCATTGGCCGTACCTCTGCTATTCTCGTTCAGGCCAACGGTCCTACGGAACCCGCTGGATTGCACATCGGCTCGATACAGAACAATAGTTCCACTGATTACGAAGTGGACGTGTCTGCAACTACTACTACCTATGATGTGGTGATTAGGGCTGCCTCCAACGAGGATGGAGGAACCATCACCTTCCGGGACGGAGCAGCTAACGTTTTAGGCACCGTCGACATTACGGGGACCGGTGGCTGGCAAACCTACCAGGACTTTACCACCCAGCTGACTTTTGTAACCACCGGCGTCCAGCAGCTATTTATGGACTATACCGGCGGTGGGTTTCTGTTTAATGTAAACTGGGTAGAGTTTACGGAAGTTATTCCTAATACCCCTCCTACAATTGCGGGCATTGATGACCAGACCAACCAGGAAGGAGATGCAGTTAACCTAGCCCTGGCTGGTTTTGCCACTGATACCGATGGCAGTGTCGTCGAATATATCCTGGCAGGAGGTAGTGATGCCTTGCCGGCAGGCTTAAGCCTCAATATGAATACGGGCTTGATCAGTGGAACGATCAGCGCCGGTGCGGCAGCTGGCTCTACCTATACTATTATCATCCAAGTAACCGATGACGATGGAGATACGGACGAGGATACCTTCATTTGGACAGTCACTGTTCCGAATATAGCACCGACGGTTACCATCGTCAGTCCGGAAATTACCGGCAGCGGCGGCATGATTGACTACGCCAGTGTGCGTTTCCCTTCCGGCGATGACATCGACCTGGTGGTGGATGCCACGGATACCGATGGAACGATTAGTACGGTGGTTTTCGAAGAAGACGGCGGCCCAACACTGGGTGCCGGCGTAGCTAGTGGCGGCGATAGCTATACCTATACCATCAACAATGCGACGGTGGGTAGTTTCGCCTTTAATGCTACGGCTACGGATAACTTGGGCGCAACGGGCTCTGCAGCCAGCCCCTCGGATGAAATAACCGTTTTTGAGCGGACCAAAGCAATTCCTGGAATCGTAGAGGGCGAAGACTTTCTCCTCCGATCTCCTAACATAAAGGTACAGGTCAACGGGGGGGCAGAACCCGCAGGCTTTCACGCTGGCTTTATCGAAAACGGAAGTAGTACCCAGTATGAGGTGAATGTCACTTCCGCAGGTGTGTACGACGTGGTAGTTCGAGCGGCCTCGGATCAGACAGGTGGTACGATCACTTTCAAAGACGGAGGTGGTAACACCCTCGGTACCGTGGTGGTCTCCAATACTGGAGACTGGCAAGACTATGAAGATTTTGCGGGACAGGTAGAATTTACCAGTACTGGCATACAGACGCTGGAGTTGGAATACTCCAATGGCGGAACCTTCCTCTTCAACCTGAACCGAGTCGAGTTTAGCACCTTCGTGCCGAATCAGTTGCCGACCATTGCTAACATCCCCGACCAGACCAATGAGGAGGGAGATATGGGCGTTAGTCTAAACCTGGCCACTTTCGCGAATGATAGTGACGGTACAGTGGATAACTATACTCTCGCATCAGGATCGGATCCACTACCGGCTGGACTTAGTCTGGATAACGCTACCGGTGTAATCAGCGGCGATGTCAATGTTGGTGCGGCGGCTAATAGTCCCTACGCCATTACAATTGAGGTCACCGATAACGAAGGTGATTCTAGTGATCCCGACGCCAGCTTTACCTGGACGGTTAACGAACCGCCCAACGTTCCGCCTACGGTGATGAATATTCCTGACCAGACCAATACCGAAGGGGACGTGGTCAATTTTGACCTCTCAACCTTCGCGAATGATGTGGACGGTACGGTCGTAAACTATGCACTAGCCAATGGTAGTGAAGGTTTACCTGACGGACTTAGCCTGGACTCAGGTACTGGGCTGATCACTGGTACCCCTACAGCCGCCGCCGCCGCTATCGGTTCCTACTTCAACGTTATTGAAGTAACCGATGACGAAGGTGCTACCAGTAACCCCGATGATGATTTCATCTGGACGATCAATCCGCTAGCCAACGATCCACCCATGATCGATGCCATAGCTACCCAAGAGATCGATAATGGAGATAATCTGCAAGTCAACATTCAGGTAACGGACGAGGGTACGCCCACCGTAAGTATTGAGATTTATGACATCAGTATTGTCGGTACTAATAACCCCTTTACACCAGGTGGTACGGTTAGCCCTGCTGATTACACCTTCGTGGAGACCGTTCCAGGTTCGGGCAGCTATCTGTTGGTCTGGAATACCGATGCCAGTGACGCCCGCGCTTACGAAGCCCGGGTGACGGCCGATGATGGAGTCAACGACGCGGTTACTACGGTATTCGATATCAACATCGCTCAGGATGTACCGGGGCAGGTGGAGTCCAATACCCTGAAAAACCCGAAGCCTTACTATATTTTAAATCCTAGTGGTTCAGGCTTCACGGTAACCATGGAAAATAATGGTCCGGTTTTCAATATGGGCTTTATCGATAACGGTGATTTCTTAGATTACCTGATCGATGTACCCGCTGCGGGAACTTATAACTTTTTGCTGCGAGCGGCAAAGGGGAATAATTCTGGCCCTGGTGGCATCACTACCGTCTCCTTTTCAGAAGAGAATGGTGGAGGTTTTAATGTTTTAGGTACAGTAGCTGTTCCTAATCCCGCCAATAACCCCTTGGGGGGAGGCTGGCAAGATTACTTTGATTACACTACTCAGATCACCTTTAGTAGTGCTGGCGTACAAACCGTTCGCCTCAGCTTTAATGCTGGTGCTAATGTGGACTACTTCACGATCAGTCCAGCCAACAATGTTGCTCCTACCATCGTGCTGAACCCCAGTGGTGATCAAAGCATGAATGAAGGCCAAAGCCTGAACGTATCGCTGACGGTTGCCGATACCGACGGCGACATCAGTGGCAACACTATGGTGGACGGTCCTGCTTTCATGACCGTAACCCCGACGACGAATACGGCCAACGATTATGTGGCTTCACTGGACTTCAACCCAGGAATGGGCGATGCCGGTGTATATACTATTAACGTCACAACTAATGATGGCAGTAATCCGCCAGTGACGGAGAGCTTCCAGCTGCTAGTCATTGCACCGATCGGTCCTTGTGACGTCAAGTACCGCGTCAACGCGGGCGGCCCGCTGGTAGCGGGCAACGGTGGAGATGATTTTGAGGGTGACACCGGCGGAAGTCCAAGCCCCTATTTAGTACAAGGCAATGAGGTGTTTAGCATTACCCGCCCCATTACCAATACGACGGGCTACCCCAGTAGCCTTTTCCAGTCAGAGCGGTATCAAGAGGATGGTGATCTGGTCTACGCTTTCCCCGTCGTGACGGGAGGAGAATACGAAGTGCGACTGTTATTTGCCGAAATCTGGAACCAGGAGAACAATAATGCAGGCAATAATCGCATCTTCGATATTGTCATCGAAGGCACACTGGTAGAGGATAATTTCCGTCCTTTCGTAGCGGCGGGGAATCTGTACGACGCTAGCGTGGTGCAGAGCTATACTGTAACTGCGCAGGATGCGACGCTCAATATCTTATTGAGTCCGGAAAATCAAAATCCGGCACTCAAGGCCATTGAGATCTGTACGATTAACGAACCGGCGCAGACCTTTACGATTATGGCATCAGCTGGGGCAATGGGATCTATTTCTCCTTCTGGCAATGTTGTGGTGCCGGCCGGTGCCGATCAGACCTTTACCATCGAGCCAACTCCTGGATTTATCATTGCTGACGTAGTGGTGGACGGGCAATCACAGGGACCGATCAGTAGTTACACTTTCACGAACGTGCAGGCGGATGGGACGATCTCTGCCAGCTTCACCTTTGCGCCAACCTTTACCATTACGGCCACGGCCGGTACCGGAGGTAGTATTAGTCCTGACGGCATGGTTTCGGTAGCCCAGGGTGCGGATCAGAGCTTTACCATTACGCCGGACGCTGGTTTTGCGATTGACGAAATCCTGGTAGATGGGGTAGCGGAATCCATTAGTAATCCGTTTGTGTTTACGGATGTGCAAATGAACAGGACTATCGACGTTAGTTTCGTGGAGGTACCCTTTGCGCCGATTTACATTAACGTAGGTGGACCAGCCTACACCAGTGTAGGCGGCATCGATTTTGCGGCGGATAATGGGGAGTTTAACGGAACGGTTTTTCCTACCGGTGCAGGGCAGATTACTACCTTGAATAATACGGACTTCCAAAATACGGATGATGATGATCTCTTCCGTACGGAGCGCTTTGCGATGACCATCAATGGTGCCTTTACGGTTCCTAATGGTGACTATGTGGTAGACCTTTATTTTGCCGAAATTTTCCAAGGTGTAATCGGTGGGGGTTCGGCCGATCCCAATGAACGGGTATTCGACGTACTATTGGAAGGCAATATCGTCCAAGACGATCTGGATTTGCTGGATCCTAGTCGAGGTGGTGCTTTCGCCCCTGCAACGGGAATCATCAAATCTTTTCAGGTTACGGTCAGTGATGGCGAGTTGAATGTAGGTCTGATTAAGAGTATCGATAATGCCAAACTGGGGGCCATTTGTATCCGGGAGGCAGGTACGCCCAATGCTGCTCCGGTAGTCAGCTCTATTACGGATGCTATTGGTTGTGCTGGACAGACAATCAGTGCTGGTATCCTGGCTACGGATGACCAGACCGTTTCCGAATTTCAGTTGCAACTCAAGGATAGCAACGGTGATGTGGTGCCGGAGAGTGAATACGACTTCACTTTTGCCGCAGGATTGGCCAGCTTTAGTTGGGTCACGGAAGCTGCTGATATAGGCATGTACACGGCTACGGTCCTGGCCTTTGACGGATTTGACGTCAGTGCCGGCGAAACCTTTAACATTAACGTGCTGGATAATACCCCACCGACGGTAACGATTACGGCGCCAGCTGACGGCGCATCGGTAATGCGAGCTACACCGATCAACTTTGTAGCTACTGCTACTGATGCTGAAGATGGCGATCTGACCGCCTCCATTGTTTGGTCGAGCATCGATGATTCCAGTTTCTCGGGAATTGGTGGGAACCTAACTACGCAGCTGCTTGGGTTGGGAGGTACTTACACGATCACGGCTTCCGTAACGGATGCTTGTGGGGTAACTGGCTCGGCTTCGATCACTCTTGAAGTACCTGTGCCAGAGGTGAGTTTCATCACGCCTACGGAGAATCAAGTTTTTGACGAGTTCTCTATTCCAGTAGAAGTACTACCGGTTGGCTTGGATTTGAGTGCTAATGCAGGTGGAGAACACTTCCACTTCTACCTCAATCCTGACAACCCTGCTGACCCTGATTTTGCTAATCGTATCTCTACGGCCTCCCAGCCAGGGGTGACGACCTTTACTTTCGATCAGAATACCATGACTACCGCCACCGGCGAGCAGAACCTACTGGATCCGGGGGAGAATACCCTGGTCGTGATCGCGGCGGAATCTAACCATACGGAGTTTCAGAATCCGGAGGCTAGGGATGTGGTCAACTTCTTTATCGGCAACACGATTACTGCTTCAGCTGGCGCTGGTGGTAGCATCAATCCAGTAGGAGATGTTCTGGTGCCCTTAGGTGGGGACCAGAGTTTCACGATTACGCCGGATCCCGGTTTTGAGATTGCGGACGTCCTGGTGGATGGTAATACTGTTGGTGCTGTAGGCACCTATGACTTTACGAATGTCACGGCCGATGCGACGATTGAAGCCTTCTTCAGTGCTATACCGGTGACCTACACGATTACGGCCAGCGCGGGTGCTGGTGGTATGATCAGTCCTAGTGGAGTAGTAACGGTAGCAGAAGGTGGGGACCAGAGCTTCACGATCACGCCGGATGCCGGATTTGAGATTGCGGATGTCCTAGTGGACGGGAATTCTGTAGGTGCCGTGAGCAGCTATGACTTCATTGACGTACAGGCGGACGCGACGATTGAAGCCTTCTTCAGCGCTTTGCCGGTATTTTACACGATTACGGCCAGCGCGGGTGTTGGAGGTATGATCAGTCCTAGTGGTGTCCAGTCAGTGGCCGCAGGTGGTAGTTTGAGCTTTACCATTACGCCGGATGCTGGCTTCGAGATTGCAGATGTACTGGTTGACGGTAGTTCTGTTGGTGCAGTAAGCAGTTTCGACTTCACCAATGTAACAGCAGATGCCACGATCGAGGCTAGCTTTACGTCTACGGCTTTATTAATCTATGGTGTGCCTGATAATACAACCATTAATGTAGGGGACGACTTGACGATTGTCGTAAGAGTGGCTGCGGGTAGCAATGTTGTCACCTCTGCTCAGGTAGGGATCGATTTTGACCCTGCGGAAGTACAGATCAATTCGATAAGCGGCGGTCCAAATTTTACCACGATTGGTAACGGTACCTTCTTTGATAATAGTTTCCCGCTAGGGCGGATAAATTATGCGGGTGCGTTTGGTAGTGTTTCTGGAGACTTTGAAGTGTTCTCTTTTGAGTTAACAGCTTTAGCTCCGGCAAATACCGCTGATTTGGTCTTTGATTTGAATATGGCTACCGGCGTCAACTTCAACGATTATACAGTTACTGCGGATGACATAAATATTCTAATCGAGCCCTCCTTTATCATTACCGCGACTGCCACGGGTAATGGTAGTATTAGTCCAAGTGGCGCGGTTGCAGTCGCTCCGGGTGGAGATCAAAGCTTCACCATTACACCGGATGCTGGCTTCGAGATTTCGGATGTGTTAGTGAATGGAAGCTCGGTTGGGTCGGTGAACAGTTTTGACTTCATTAATGTACAAGCGGATGCAACGATTGAGGCGGTATTTACACCAATCGAATTTACGATTACCGCAAGTGCTGGTGTGGGGGGTATGATTAACCCTAGCGGAGCAGTTACGGTAGCACAGGGCGCCAACCAGAGCTTTACGATTACGCCGGATACCGGTTTCGAGATTGTAGAGGTACTGGTAAATGGGATATCTGAAGGTGCAGTGAGTAGCTTTGAATTTGTTGATGTACAAGCAGATGCGACGATTGAAGCAGTCTTTGGCGCAGTGCCAACCTTTACGATTACCGCCAGTGCCGGCACTGGAGGTGATATTAGCCCCATGGGTGCAGTTACCGTAGCACAGGGTGCTGACCAAAGCTTTATCATTACGCCAGATGCTGGCTTTGAGATTGTGGATGTGCTGGTCGACGGTTTGTCGGTGGGTGCGGTAAGTAGCTACACCTTCGCGGACGTGCAGATGGACGGGGAGATTGAAGCATTCTTTGATCTTATCCCAGTGAACTACACGATTACGGCTACTGCCGGTGTTGGTGGTGCGATTAGCCCCAGTGGAATGGTAACGGTAGCGGAAGGCGCCGATCAAAGCTTTACGATTACGCCGAATGCCGGTTTTGAGATTGCTGACGTACTGGTGGATGGTGTTTCACAAGGTGCTGTTCCCTCTTTCACCTTCACCAACGTAATGGCAGACGCCACAATCACGGCAAGTTTCACCGCAGCGGAGATTTCGATTTTCGGAATACCGGATAACGCCACGATCAACGTTGGTGATAACCTGGTCGTTGCCGTTTGGGTGGCAGCCGGTGATAACTTTGTCACCTCTGCCCAGGTAGGGATAAATTTTGATCCTGCGGAAGTCCAAATCAATTCGATTACTGCGGGACCCAACTTTACCACTATTGCCAATGGTACCTTCTTTGACAATAATGCAGGAAGGATTAATTATGCGGGGGCATTTGGTAACGTAAATGGAGATTTTGAGGTATTCAGTTTTGAACTGACTGCTCTTGCTCCTGCGAACACTGCTGATCTACTCTTTGATCTTAACCCTACGACGGGAGTCAATTTCAATGACTACCAAGTATCGGCGGATGACGTCAATATTTTGATTGAAGGTCAGCCCGCAGTCCCCGAAGCCTACGTAGCCATTAACCCTAGTGGCGGCAACATTAACTCCGCTTCTACCTTCGGTAATGGCTTCATCGTAACTAACAACTCCAGTCCCAATGTGCAAATTACCTCGGTTACTTTTGATTTAAGTACCGCGATTTATCCTGGAAATGTTTTCGATCCGGTGGGCACTGCTGGAGATGCGACTGCTAAATGTGTAACGCTGACTGGAGGAAGCGACCCTGTGGGTCTGACGATCCCCGGAAACGGCGGAAGCGGAGCTGATCCAGACTGTACGACACCCTTTAGCCAACCGAATGGTAATGGTGGTTTTGACCAAATGACGCTAGACTTCACCGACTTCGATCCCGGGGAAAGCATCAACGTAGCGGTGGATGTAGATCCCGTAAGCATTGAAGGTTTTAATGCTGCGGGTAATGCAGGAGCGGTTTCCGGTCTGGAATTGATCGGATCGACCGTAACGGTTACCTTCTCCGATGGTTCCACCTACGTTGGGGAGCTGTATCGTATTCAGGAAAACAGTGTTAAAGGTTCGGAGAATACCTTGAAGACTAGTACCGCTTGTGCAGCTCCGGGTTTGGTCATTGACGGAGTAACGGGGACATCTACAGTACCCGGTTTCACCGATGCTCAGGTGCCAACGGCGATGCCGACGGCAGTCGTTAGTGGTACGCCTGGAGAAAATGTGACCCTCCTGGTGATCGAAAGTTCCTTGGAAGACCTCGGACCTGGTTATGTGCCTAGTAGCATTTTTGAAACGAATAAGGCACAAAATGTTACGGCTGAAATTGATGCGGTTATCCCGGCTGATGGTACGCTAGAGCAAGCCTTAAACCTGACGGATGCCGCCTCTGGTGAAGTCTATCACGTAGTAGCTGTTAAGGTCAACGCGGATGGAACCACTTGTAATACTTCGCAGGTATGGCGGCTACGCATTGGAGAAACCATACCGAAGGCTTACGTAGCGATTAATCCTGGTGGCAGTAATATCAATTCTGCCTCTACCTTCGGCAGTGGATTCATTGTAACGAATGAATCTACCCCTGGCGTTTTCATCACCGACGTAACCTTTGATTTGAGCACGGCTATTTATCCACGTAATGTTTTCGATCCAGTGGGTACAGCTGGCGATGCTACGGCTAAATGTGTAACGATAGTTGGCGGGCAGAGTGACCCAGTTGGTCTGACCATTTCGGGTAATGGCGGTTCGGGAGCAGATCCAGATTGTACGACCCCATTCTCGCAGCCTAATGGCAACGGTGGTTTCGATAAGATGACACTCAGCTTTACCGATTTTGATCCCACTGAAACCATTAACGTAGCAGTGGATGTAGATCCCGTTAGTATTGAAGGCTTTAATGCTGCGGGTAATGCTGGGGCAGTCTCTGGCCTGGAACTCATTGGCTCTACCGTCACGGTAACCTTCTCCGATGGATCTGTTTTCGAAGGGGAGGTTTATCGTATTCAGCCCAACAATGTGGTAGGCTCTGAAAACACCTTGATGACGCCTGCCGCCTGTGCAGCGCCGGGATTAATTATGGATGGTCTGACCAGCACGGTCAGTGAACCCGGATTCCTAGATGCTTTTACGGCTTCAAGTACCCCAACGGCGGTAATTTCCGGTACGCCCGGAGAAAACGTCAGCTTGCTGGTGATTGAGAGTTCCTTGGAGGATTTAGGTCCTGGCTACGTGCCCGCTTCCATTTTTGAGGCGAATAAAGCTCAGAACGTAACGGCAGAAATCGACGGAGTTATCCCCGCTGACGGTACGCTGGAAGTACCGCTCAACTTGACGGATGATGCAAGTGGTGAAGTTTACCACGTAGTAGCAGTAAAGGTTAATGCCGACGGATCGACTTGTAATACTTCGGAAGTATGGCGCTTACGAATCGGGGCGGCTCCTATGCCAATGGCCCTTTTCGAAATAACGCCTGGTCAAGGTTTAGGTGCAACAACTTTTGGCGGTTCGGACAAATTCGTCATCACGAATCAATCGATGGGAGGGGTGGAAATCACCTCTGTCCTTGTTGATTTCCGGACAGGTATTTTACCTGACATGGTCTTCGATCCGATTGGCGAAGGAGGAGACAGTGGAGCGCAATGCTTCAACCCTGCTTCTACCGCTGCCGGAGTTGGGTTACTTACCTTCGGTGACAACTGCTCCGATCCTTTCGGCTTTCCACGCTTTGGTGGCTTTGATGTCATCTCTTTAGAGTTTGATGATTTCGATCCGGGAGAATCCTTCAGCTGGTCCGTTGATGTAGATCCTAACAGCATTAATGGAGTTGGTGCTACTGGTGCTGCTGGTGCAGTGAGTGGCCTGGAACTGGTAGGCGCTACGATTACGATTACCTTCAGCGATGGTAGTGTGGTCGTTTCCAACCTATTCGAAGATGGTAGCAATGGTGGTGGTCAAACACTGAGCCCGACCAATGCCGAAGCTCCTACATTGGAATTTGTAGACGTAGTCGGTACCGAGTCACTGGTTGATGATTTGAACCAAACGGCTCACATCATCGGAGGAGCTGCGAATGCCGGCAATTATTATGCCTTATTGCAGCTGGATGGTCGTTTACTGGTACCTAATGGCTTTACGCCATTTAACGTGCCAGATCCTACTTTTTATGCGAACGAAGTGATGGCCAGAGTGCTGTATACCGGTCAACTAAATGCGGCTACTGGAGAGGCTTTTGTTCCTCTGACATTGCTGCAAACGGTGGGTAACGGTGGTACCGTAAATGGGGGTAAAAACCACTTTATGGTAGTGGTTAGCCCTGAGCCTTATGCGCCCGATCAGAAAGTTAGCGCGACCTCTAATCGGGTAGTGTTGGTCTTCGATCCTAATTTACCAGTAGAGTTGCTGGGCTTCCGCGGGCAACTGCAGGACCCACACGTAAAGCTGGATTGGGAAACCGCCTCGGAGCTGAATAATGATCGCTTTGAAATCGAACGATCACTAGACGGTTTTAGCTTCGATTATATCGGAGAAGTGGCGGGTATTGGACAAAGCGAGATCAGTAATTTTTACGATTACCTCGATCGACAGGCGGCACTATTACCTACGGAAGAGTTATTCTACCGCTTACGGCAAGTCGACTTCGACGGCAGCTTCAATTATTCTCCCATCATCAGAATTGAGCTGGAAGATAAAGGACCGGAATACCTCCTGTATACCGTAGATCCTGGCCGCAATTTCCGGGTTGAAGAAACGACGGGAGAAGGTATCAGAGAACTCGAGCTTTACACCATCAGCGGACAATCCCTGGGCAGATACAGCTACGACAATGCGACGATGGTGGATATTCCCACGGCAACTTTGCCTCCTGGTACTTATTTGATTGTCATTGATGATCAGTACCGCGAACGCATCGTTTTGACCCGCTAAAACTATTCCCGCTTTAACAAGCGTATACTGAGATTTGGACCCCTGCGCTGACGGTAGCCTTACCGTCAGCGCTTTTTTCTAACAGCAATGAAATTAGAAGAGTAGGTGGCAGATACAAGAAATCACTTCACTCAGTTTATGGAATAGTAAAGAGAAGTTCATCGTAGATTTATTACCTCATCAATCAATCGTACTATGCTTCGATTACTCCTCTTATTTATACTATTCACTTTGAGCGCTAGTTGTAGTCAGGCTCAGTGGAATGATACACTACTTTACCTGAAACTACCCGAACGCATTAGTGCTTTCGAAGATCTGGTCGGTCCACTAAGCGATCAGCAAAGCACGCAGATCGCGAATCATATGCTGGAGATGACCGATGAGGTTCGTTTCGGTAATGGTGAGCGCAATCTACGCCAGCTTCGGCAACAGCTTCGCAGTGATATTGTGGCGATCCTGAACGAAGAGCAAAAGTCTAAATTGCGATCAAGTTCCGATCCTGATCGCAATGCCATGAGCGCACTCATCCGAGGATTCCCTCCACGCCCCCGAGATTAAACAAGCACTGGATCGTCAGAGCTGCCTAGGCTTGTACTTCTATCTTTACTTGATGCGAGACCGGAAACTTAACTGAGTTGGCAATAAAACACATTCGGTTAGCTTCTTCATGCAAGGCCTCCGCTTGCGCAATCATGTCGACATTGCTAAGGCTGACCACGGGCTTTAAAGTCACCGCGCTGAAATGGCCAGCACCATTGCCCAGTTCTTCCATGATACCTTCAGCTTCGTCGCGATAGTCCATCACGATGATTCCATTAACGGCGCAGAGATGTAAATACCAGAGCATATGACAGGCAGACAAAGAAGCCAATAGTAGCTCTTCGGGGTTATAGCGCTTTTTATCGCCACGGAACTTGGGATCGCTGGTACCGGGAATGGCTAATAATTTATCGATACCAGTGATTTCATGTTCTCGGCCGTAAGCTCGATAATCAAGGGTGCCAGAGCCGCGATTGCCCGTCCATTCCAATTGAATTTGATAGTGATGCTGCGCCATGATATCAGAACATTTTGTGTCCTGGACTAAGTTAAAAAGAATAGACCGATCAGCACTATAGCTTTAGTTGCATGACCCAGAATTTAAAATCAACCCGACCTATCTTAAACTGATGAGTAGCCAATTTTTGTAATCCATAATGCTCATAAAAACCTACGGCTTGCGTATTCCCTTGATATACCGACAACCACAATCCTTGAGCAGTTAATTGCTGGGCTTTTTTGATCACTTCATCTTGTAGTAATCGCCCAATTCCCTGGCCCAGAAAATCTTCTAGGACGTAAATTTTCTGTAGCTGCGCGAGTGGAGCCCGGTTGGAAAAAGTGGTAGGGGAGGGGAACTTCAGCTTGGCATAAGCTACCGGAAGCTCATCTACTAGGGCTAACCAAAAGTAGTTGTGTGGCTTGGCCAGGCTCGACCTGATTTTTGCCACTCTAAAGGTGCGTTCTTGATAGGCTAAGAGATCATCTTTGTATTGGAAGTCTTGGTAAAAGGCTTCCTTGAAACTCGTACGCGCAACTAGCGAAATGGCTATCGCATCAGCTGAGTTGGCCCGGCGGATAAGTATCTCTGCCATTTCGAATTATTTATTTACCCGGCCTTTGGCGTAATCGGTAAATACTCGATCTACCGGTTCCCATAGTTCGACTTTATTACCCTCGGGATCCAGAATGTGTACGAATTTGCCGTAGTCATAAGTGCTAATCTCATCCAGTACTTCCACTCCGGCTGTCTTAAGTTGTTTGACCAAGGCTTCGATATTTTCTACCCGATAGTTGATCATAAATGAGCTCTTGGATGGTTTGAAGTGATCACTATGTCGCGACATAGTGCTCCACTGCAAGTAGGCGAGTTCATCGGGGGCATCGGATTTACGAAATTCAAAGAGCGCCCCGTACTGATCACTGATTAAGCCGAAATGCTCAGCGTACCATTTGCGTTGGGCTTCGGGGTCATCACACTGAAAAAAGACCCCGCCGATGCCGCTTATCCTTCCTTTTGCCATTTGGTTTTTTGTTGTTACAAAGATGAATATCGGAAGCTTCCAGCGGATGGGCAGTATGGACCCGGTGCGGATTGATCGGTAATTTGCTTATTCGTCGCCTAGCCAAAGTGTCTACAGACGCCGAACAACTCCAGCAAGAACTGGCCTATCTCTACGAACTAATGGCCGAAGAAGATCGCCCCTTTTTGAGAGCCAGCTGGCCGTGGAATTTGTCACTTCCCGTTACGGAAAAATGCATGCTGAAGAGCTGGCCAAGATCATCGACCAAAGCTTAGTCGCTACCGAGGAGTAGCTGGGCTACTTTTAGTTTAGAGTGGAGCCTTTTGCCAGAAGGTGGGGAAGTTGCGGACCCGCTCAATGTCTCCCTCTAGAAATAGAAAAGGCTCTACGTCTTTGGCCAGTGCTTCAAAGTCAAAGGTTGAAATTCTCTGGGCGAAGCCGACTTTAAGGTCCTCTGGCGTGCTAAAGCCTAAGCGATCCTGTAGGTAATCGTAATTCGGCGGAGTGCCCTCTAGTATCCATGATAAGTCATAAAAATCTCGTCCTTTGGGACGTTTCCGTCCTAAAGCAGCAGTCATTTTTTGTGCGCATAATAGCGGCAAAGGGGTAACTAGTATTTCTGAATCTAAGCCGAATTTATTAAGCGGAAATAGTTGCCTTTTGTACTCGAAACCTTGCTTCTCTGTATCTAATTTGATAAGCATTTTGGCTTCCTTATGTCCACTCAAGTCATAAGCATACAGCAGTCCTGGAAACTTGATGTTACAATGGAAAGCCCCTTTGTAGGCATACTTGAGGCTAACTACGTAGCCCTTTAGTTCCAGGCCTCGCCGAATGATTCGGGCAGTCTCTTCAAACTCCGCTTCGCTAAGTCCTACATTGTCGAAATCCAAATCTTCTGAGAATCGGTCTGTCCCGTAAACGATTCGAAGGCAGGTCCCTCCGAGGAAAGTGTATTTGTGGCCAAACTTGGAATCAAATAGTAATTGTAAGATTTCGAACTGTAGGTACTCTCGCAGCATATCTTCTTTTCGATCGTGCAACTCTTCTGGAAACCATCTTTGAATTTGTTCCATTTCCATCATAGATCATATACATTTAGTAATAGGGCAATCCTGCTGGTCACCGTTGGTGATTCAAACAGTTGGTTATAAAGTATCATCTTATCCCAATCCAAACCGTCTTTGAGTTCGTCTTCATCGAAACGCATCTCTTCTAGCCAACCAGCATCGGAAAAATTAGGTTCCAAGTAGGCTAAGTCGAGTAGGGCTTTCTCGCGAGAAGCAATTCGGTAGGTTTGACCCCTCCATTTTTCTTCGTAGTAACCGAAAAAGAGCTCTGGCTTTAGTTGATGATAGTGATATCGAGTGCTCCTAAACTGGAAGCTTTTGGTTTTTCGAGTGGCGATAGAGGTGACCGAATAGACAGTCTCGGGGATAATGTTATAGTGCCTCAGTGCACTAATTAGAGAGACATAAGAAGGCTGATACAATTGCTTAGCAATACAAAAACGATCAAGGCTACCATGCAGCCGATACCCCCCATGCAAATACAAACCATTCCTGATTTTTTCCACCTTCCCCTGCCGCTGCCAGCGGGTAAAGACGTTGGGGTCGAAGTCACCGTAGCGCTTGCGCAGGGAGTTGGGCGTGATGAATACCCGGTCGGGGACTTCTAAGCTGGCCATAATTTCGTTTCTTTTTTTCAGTTAACAGCTGAAAAAAAGAAATAGTTTCTGATTGAGCCATAAAAAAGCCGCCGAATCAATCGATTCGGCGGCCTTCTTTTCACTTATCCTCCAAGGCATCAAACGCAGCGAGCTCCTCAAAGGTGTAAATGTAGAGCGGCAACTTACGCACTACAAGCAATACAATCTGGATCATCCAAACTACAAGCCTTGGCCGCAGCAGCCTGCTCAGCAGTAATCTCCGAGAAACCGGCTGCAGCAGAGGACTTAACGGCTACCTCCGCTCCCTCTCCTCCGGAGAGGGCTGGGGAGAGGCCTTCACCATCTTCTTTCACCGCTTTCTTAGCCGGCGTCAAGGCAGCACCTTTACCTGCTTCCGCAGCTGTTTCCGGCACTTGTAGTCGACTCTGGTCTACGGTAAACTTGATCGCATCACGCGCAGCCTGCGTACGCAGGTAGTACATGCCCGTCTTCAAGCCCTTCGACCAGGCGTAAAAGTGCATGCTCGACAGTTTCTTGTAGTTGACGTCCTTCACGAAGAGGTTCATACTCTGGCTCTGACAGATGTAAGCTCCACGATCAGCAGACATGTCGATGATCACTTTCTGGCTGATTTCCCAAACCGTCTTGTAGAGATCACGCAGGTGTTGTGGTACGTCCTCGAAGTCCTGGATAGAACCATTGGCGGCCATCAGGCGGTTACGCATGTCGTTGTCCCAGAGACCGAGTCCGACCAGGTCGTGCAGCAGATGCTTGTTCACGACGATGAACTCACCGCTCAGTGTCCGACGGGTATAGAGGTTAGAGCTGTAAGGCTCGAAACACTCGTTGTTACCCAGGATCTGACTGGTCGAAGCCGTAGGCATCGGTGCCACCAGCAGCGAGTTCCGCAGGCCGTGCTTCTTGATATTCTTCTTCAGTCCGGCCCAGTCCCAGCGGTCGCTAGGCTTAACGCCCCAGAGATCAAACTGGAGCTGCCCTTCACTGGCAGGGCTACCTTCGTAGGTTTCGTAAGCACCTTCTTTTTTGGCCAATTCGCAGCTCTCGGTCAAGGCCGCAAAGTAGATGGCTTCGAAGATATCCTTGTTCAGTTGCTTCGCCGCTTCGCTGTCAAAGGCGTGGCGCATCATGATAAAGGCATCAGCCAGCCCTTGTACGCCCAGCCCGATCGGACGGTGGCGCATATTGCTGTAGCGCGCTTCCTCGATTGGGTAGTAGTTGCGATCAATTACCTTGTTCAGGTTGCGGGTCACGACCCGGGTTACCTCATACAGCTTGTCGAAGTCAAATTGCTTGTCTTCCGTTACGTACTTAGGCAGGGCCAAACTCGCCAGATTACAGACGGCTACTTCATCCTCGCTGGTGTATTCCATGATCTCCGTACAGAGGTTGGAGCTGCGAATGGTACCCAGATTCTTCTGGTTACTCTTGCGGTTGGCGGCGTCTTTGTAGAGGATGTAAGGCGTACCCGTTTCTACCTGACTCTCCAGAATAGCATTCCAAAGATCGCGGGCCTGGATGGTCTTACGCCCTTTGCCTGCTTCTTCGTATTGATGGTAGAGCGCTTCGAATTCACCGGAGTGTACGTCAAACAGATCGGGTGCTTCGTTAGGATCGAAGAGGGTCCAGGTACTATCCGCTTTTACCCGTTCCATAAACAGGTCGTTGATCCACAGGGCGTAGAACAGGTCGCGGGCCCGCAGCTCTTCTTTACCGTGGTTTTTCTTCAGCTCCAGAAATTCAAAGATATCGGCATGCCAGGGCTCCAGGTATACGGCGAATGCACCTTTGCGCTTGCCACCGCCTTGATCTACGTAACGGGCCGTATCGTTGAAGACTTTCAGCATCGGTACGAGACCGTTAGAAGTACCACCAGTGCCTTTGATGTAAGACCCCTGGGCGCGAATATTGTGGATGCTCAGTCCGATACCACCCGCACTTTGGCTGATCTTCGCACAGCGGGTAAGGGTCTCGAAAATGCCCGAAATAGAGTCATCCGTCATGCTCAGCAAGAAGCAGCTGGACATCTGCGGCTTGGGGGTACCCGCATTAAAGAGGGTAGGAGTGGCGTGAATAAACCACTTCTCACTCATTAACTTATAGGTCTCAATGGCCGATTCAATGTCTTTATCGTGGATGCCCACTGCTACGCGCATCAGCATCTGCTGAGGGCGCTCTACCACCTGACCATCCATGCGCAGTAGATAACTGCGTTCCAGCGTCTTATAGCCGAAGTAGTCAAAAGAGAAGTCGCGATCGTAAATGATGGCCGCATCGAGTTCCGAAGCATTCGCCCGGATGACCTCCATGGTGTCTTCTCCGATCAGCCCGGCTTTCTGCCCCGTCTTAGGATCGAGGTAGGCGTAGAGACTTTCCATGGTCTCCGAGAAACTCTTATTGGTTTCCTTGTGCAGGTTGGAGATGGCAATGCGCGCAGCCAGCTTGGCGTAGTCCGGGTGGACAGTACTCATACTGGCGGCCGTTTCTGCGGCCAGGTTGTCCAATTCGACGGTAGTCACCCCGTCGTAAAGGCCCTGAATAACCTTCTTTGAAATTTCAATGTGATCGACAAAATTCTTGTTCAGGCCGTAGCATAACTTCTTAATACGGGCCGTGATCTTATCAAAACTAACGGCCTCTTTGCGGCCACTTCTCTTAACTACTTGCATCTGGTGCTCTTTGTTATTCCTTTAAATAGAATGGGTTAAAACTGAGGGATGAATGAGTGATGATTTATGATTGCTGAGGTTTGATTTTTTTTGTACTTCCGCAGGTGTTAGCCTCGTAAGTCGTTATTGATTAGCAATTGCTGATTCCTAATTTTTGATTGCTGATTTAGTCAGGCTTAATTCTTCTGTCCAGAGATTTAATTGCAGCTACGAAAATGCTCACTAGTTGATTATTTTCGTCTTGAATTTGCTCAAGACTTATTTCAGGAATCATTTTCGATTGAGCGATAATTTTCAGATTAACCATTGTCTCCCGAAGCTCCTTAAGCGCGATTGACATTTTGTGTCTGAAATCCTTGTCTGATTCTGCACTTCTTGCCTCCGCATAGAGCAAAGCTGGAGCACTGCCTGATCGAATTATCTGTTTTCCAAAATGTTGACCACCGAACGTTTTCGGTAGATTATTCGAGACTGAAAGAACGTCGACAGCAAAGTTGATAAGTCGTTGCTCTAACTGTTGTGATTTTTCAGAGGCTGTCAAAAATCGCTAATCAAAAATCAGCCATCTAAAAGTCAGCATCAAGGCTGAACTCCTGATCTTCCCGATTAGCAGTCACGCCAGCTTTCTGGTATTCACCAACCCGCTTTTCAAAGAAGTTGGTCTTACCCTGTAGCGAAATCATGTCCATCCAGGGGAATGGATTTTCGACATTGTAAATTTTGGGTTGTTGGAGGGCTTCCAACAGGCGGTCAGCCACAAACTCGATGTACTGACACATCATGTCTGAGTTCATACCAATCAGGTTGACTGGCAAGGCGTCACTGACAAATTCTTTTTCGATGGTCACTGCGTCGACGATAATATCGCGCAGTACCTCTTGGTCGAGCTTGTACTGGATATGGTCATTGTAGAGCAGGCAAGCGAAGTCACAGTGCATGCCCTCGTCGCGGCTGATAAGCTCGTTACTAAAACTCAGCCCTGGCATCAGCCCCCGCTTCTTCAACCAGAAGATGGAGCAGAAGGAACCGCTGAAGAAAATACCCTCTACGGCTGCGAAGGCGACGATCCGCTCAGCAAAATTGCCGTTTTCGATCCAACGCATGGCCCAGTCTGCCTTCTTTTTGACGCAGGGCATGTTTTCGATGGCGTTGAAGAGATAGTCTTTCTCCTTGGGGTCGTTGATGTAAGTGTCGATCAATAAGGAGTAGGTCTCCGAATGGATGTTCTCCATCATAATTTGGAAACCGTAGAAGAATTTAGCCTCGGTATATTGTACTTCAGAAACGAAATTCTCCGCTAGGTTCTCGTTGACGATGCCATCAGAGGCAGCGAAGAAAGCCAGTACGTGCTTGACGAAGTGGCGTTCGTTATCGTTTAATTTGTTATTCCAGTCTACGAGGTCGGCGCTCAGGTCGATTTCTTCAGCCGTCCAGAAACAGGCCTCCTGTAGTTTATAGAACTGCCAAATATCATCATGCTTAATCGGAAATAGTACGAACCGGTTGGGGTTGTCAACCAGGATTGGCTCTAATGGTGCGTTCATTGTAGCAACTCAGTTTTTAAAATTTTGGAAGTAATGCACTCGCGTGATATGGTTTGAATGGGCCGCTAGAAATCCCGTTCCCGGTGCCAGCACCAAGACGGGAAAATCGAGTACGGTTGTCGTCGTTTTGAGGGGACGTGTTCTGAAAGCCGGTTAGTCGAGCCCGCTTCAAAAAGTTCCTAAAGCCTACCAAGGCAGCCCCACTTACAAAGTAGAAGGACTGCCCCGATAGCGGTATTATTAGTATCAGTAAGTTAGATGCGGATCAATTAATGATCCATTCTAATTAACAGTAGCTAAGATACATCCTTTGTTAACTCAGTATTAGATGAGTTATCCACATTCTGTGGAATATATGTGTATTTATTTGATTACCAGTATTTTAATACTCCACGATTTGTTTTCCACAATGTGGATAAGTTAGGTGGGAGTTTTTAGACTCAAGATCGGCCTGCCTGCGGCGTGGCCTGCTAGAGTCAAGAGTCAAGACGAACTCTTGCTAAATTGGTACTTTCAAATTTATCCAGTTGAACAAGTCTATTAGCATGACCAATTTAGTTTCAGCCGTTGCTAGGCGCTGAACGTCGTGTTAAGGTCTAGCAGTTTCGCTTGCGGAACGATCTCGCATCTAGCAGGCGAGCGAAGCGATGCCGATCTTGACTCTACTCCTGCCAAAGGGTATCTTCTCCCCGGTCTATCAATTCATCGGGAAGTACTCCCGTTTGAGTTTGGCCACGCAATAAATCGCGCTGGCCCCAGTGGATGAGCTCCAGCCAAAAGCGCCCTCCTGTCAAAGCTTCTCCTTCGAGAGTATAGAGTTCGATCCAACCGTCATCTCCATCGGTAGTCGTAACGACGGCCAGGTAGTCCTGCTGCCGATAAACTTTTACACTGCCCCAGTCCTGAAGCTCCACATTGTCTCGGAAATAGTTGTAGGACCGTTGGACCCGATCCGGAAGCTCGGTAATCGCTTCGTCTCGCTGCTCGCCCATAAAGGGTACATTGTACTCTTTTTCTTGCTGAAAGGCGGCAAAGTCTGCTGTCCAATGAGCCAGCCAGGCTTCGGTAAAATGGGATTTGGCCGCTGCTTGCTCAGGTGTATCGGGTTCGGGAGGAGGAGGCATATGCTCTTCGAAGTACTGCTGTGCCTTATGGGTACAGTAGCCTTCATCAATGAGGAAAGCAAGGGTGCTACGTTCTATTTCGGTCATGCGACCGCTAACGTCTTCTATCGAAGCAAGCATTTTTTTGGCATCCTGATAACTGAGTCGGCCGTCGCTGTGGTCTTGAGTCAGTTCTTGTGCCAAATCGATGAGAGTGCCGTCGTAACGTACACCATCAATCGTTCTAAAAGAGGCCATGGTAACCTAAAATGGGTGTCGAAATCTCTGAATGATAGCAAAGAAATACTTCCCTGCCAAGCTCCAAGATAAAGGGCTGCAACTAAATGCCAAGCTTTTACAGGATATTTGTTAGAATTTAAAAAACAAAATCTCCGCGATTGCCTGAGATTCGGACGCGATTCTGTCCGAATCTCAAATTACCCAGGCTCAAATCACGCCGCCGAGCAGCACTGGCATGGGTTCTCGGATCACTGAAAAGCTGCTTGCTTTCTGCTGAAAGCGAGCAAACTTCTTCTCCCGCTCGGAATTCGAAGGTGCCTACTAAAGGACGGTATCTCGCTTCCTCAATGGCTCCACAGGGCTCTCCTATAATCATTAGGACTTCTATCAAGACAAACTGACCGTTTTGCTGCCCGAAACGATAGGTCATTTGTGCCGTCATCCCCTCCACACTTATGGGGCCTTTAATTTCCAGATAGCGATTGTCAAAGTTTAATTGAAAGGTAGCATCTGAGCTCTCCGCTGATAAGGGAAATATAGCGTTATTACTGATCGTGTTTTGCCAGCGGTCATCGCCAATCTTTTGGTCTAATTCGAGCCATTTGATCCCCGCTTGCTGCAAAATACGCGCCCGGTAGATCGTTTGATCATCAGCCAATTGACCCTGTACCGTTGTCAAAACACTAGTGGTCCGGCCCGGTCTGGCTAGATGATAGAGTAGCATGCGGGTAGCCGAAACAGCATATTCGTAATGGGGTATAATATTAGCGAAGTCGGTATGCGTTAATTCCCAACCTTCCCCTTCGGTGCGCTGTAAAATTTGCAATAAGTAGCGATTGTCGGTAAACCCACGTAAGCTAACCGCCTGCCAGTTGTAATATTCGCTACTGTTGACAAACTCTTGGGTAGAACTAGTCAGCTGGTTAGGATCAAAAAAGGCGAAAGTCTGCAAGGAGTGGGCCGTCGACAATTCGATTAACTGAGCGCCTTCTAAAAAGGTCGCAGCTAGGGTAGCTCGATCTAAAGCATTAGCGGAAGGAGTTTGTGCAATCAGTAGGGTTGTAAAAGTTGCGTAAAGGGCTAAAAGGTAAATCTGCTTCATACTTTAAATAAGGAACGAATCGGGAAAAAATAAGTATCAATTAATTGCTTTAATACTTTTTTAACCACTTGGGCAACCAGCAATATTCCTTGTCCTTGCTATGTTAGCGTATGTTAAGACCTTTGTCTATAGGCTCTAGCTAAAATTTGGATTCATGATGCTGCGCGCTTTGGTGCTTTTGGGTGTTTTTACGGCTTGGACCTGCGGAAGTCCTCAAAAAGGAGAACGCTGGCTGCTTATTGGAGATGATCTGGCCCATGATCGTGGTGGTTGGGCCTACCAACTCCAGCAAGAACGTCGAGGTGGAGACTTGCTCAATGTTTCCCGCCCGGAAATGACGGCGGCCTTTAACCTGAACCGTGACCGGCAGCTCAATGCTGGAGAGCAAATCAATAATTTTCTGCGCCGAGCTTACGCCGAAATGGGCGGCCTGGATGTCGTTGTGATCGCACTGGGACTCAACGACTGCCGCGACGAGTTTATCGGCCGTAACCAGGAACGCCGTGAAGGTTTTGAAACCCTCCTGGCCCGAATCACTACCTTTTTTGCAGAGCGTGGGCAAGACCGTCCGAAAATAATCGTCGCTACTCCATTGCCACTGAGCCCAGAGCAGCAAGCAGGCGGTGGTTTTGAAAGAGCAGCCCGTTGCATCGATGAATTAGCCGTAGAAATAAGAGACGCCGTGCTGGCCGAGGGCTTTTGCTTAACCGACTGGCACCAGCTGCCCGGCCCGGCTACCTTGCCCCATCGCACTAGCCCCGCCGAGCTGGAAGTAGCTGGCAACCAACTGGTTGTTGCGCAACTACTGGCCGACTGCTTTTAAATCTCATCATCCGATCCAACCATTCCAGGCTTCGGAGGGCGTCGCTACCTAATCATCCCGCCATCCACACCTCCATCCATCTTAGTCATCTCATCATCTGGACACTCAAAGGTCTTACGCTTTGCTTCAGACTCTTCGAGGTCCACCCTCATCCAAACATCCTATCATCCAAACATCCTATCACTCGCCCACAAGGAGTTCTCACATTTGCCCCCGCAAATAATCACACTCGAGTAGGCAGTTACTATCTTTGCGGCTTCTTAAGCTCCTCCTTATGGCTGCCACTGCGCAACAGGTCGACCTGGAAGTCGCCAAAAACCTCGGACTAACTGCCGAAGAATTCGATAAAATCATTGAAATTATGGGCCGCACGCCCAATTTCAACGAGCTGTCCATCTTCTCTGTGATGTGGTCAGAGCATTGTTCGTACAAGAACTCGATCCGCTGGTTGAAGACCCTGCCGCGAGACGGTGAGGCGCTATTGGTCGGTGCCGGTGAAGAGAATGCCGGTCTAGTTGATATTGGCGGCGGCCTGGCCTGTGCCTTCAAAATCGAGAGCCACAACCACCCGTCTGCCATCGAACCCTTCCAGGGGGCAGCAACGGGCGTTGGCGGTATCCACCGCGATATATTTACCATGGGCGCCCGCCCAATTGCCGCACTAAACAGCCTGCGTTTTGGCGACCCCAAACTGGCCCATACCCGCCACTTAGTCGATGGAGTAGTGCGCGGTATCGGCGATTACGGCAACTGTTTTGGCGTGCCTACCGTAGGTGGAGAGGTCTACTTTCATTCCAGCTACAATCAGAATATTCTGGTTAATGCGATGTCAGTGGGTATCGTAAAGCACGGTGAGACGGTGAGTGCTAGTGCAGATGGCCCGGGCAATCCAGTCTTCATCGTAGGTTCAGCTACGGGCAAAGACGGAATTCACGGAGCTACCTTCGCCAGTGCTGACTTGACGGAAGATTCCGCCGAAGACCTACCCGCGGTACAGGTAGGCGACCCCTTCCAGGAAAAACTATTGCTGGAGGCTAGCCTCGAAGTGATCAAAACCGGAGCCGTAGTGGGAATGCAGGATATGGGTGCAGCTGGCATCACCTGCTCTACTAGTGAAATGAGCGCCAAAAGTGGTACGGGTATGCGCATCGACCTCGATAAAGTACCCACTCGACAAACGGATATGCAGCCCTGGGAAATCCTACTGAGTGAGAGTCAGGAACGCATGTTAATTGTAGTAGAGAAAGGCCGCGAAGCCGATGTGCTCGCGGTGTTTGATAAATGGGACCTGGAGTGTGAGCACATCGGCGAGGTGACTGATACTGGTCGTCTGCACTTTTACGCCGGTGGCGAAATTGTGGCCGACGTACCCGCCGAACCACTGGTGCTCGGTGGTGGCGCTCCAGTCTATGAGCGGGAGTACAGCCGCCCGGCTTATCTGGATAAAGTCGAAGCCTTTCAGCCAGCTAGCGTTCAACAGCCCGACAGCTTACGCGATGCAGCCTGGCAGCTGTTTCATGCGCCCAGCATCGTGTCAAAACGTTGGATAACGCGCCAGTACGATAGTATGGTGCGTACCAACAGTATGGGCACCATCCACCCCAGCGCAGCGGCACTGGTGCGGGTTAAAGGTACCAAGAAAGCCCTGGCTGTGACCACCGATTGCAACTCCGCCTACGTTTACGCTAATCCACATCGTGGTGCGATGATCGCCGTAGCTGAAGCAGCACGTAATATCGTTTGTTCAGGAGGTGATCCAGTTGCGATTACCAACTGTCTCAACTTCGGTAATCCTTACAATCCGGAAGCCTTCTATCAGTTTGTCAACGCTGTCCAGGGCATGGGCGAGGCTTGTCGGGCCTTCGGTACCCCCGTCACGGGTGGCAACGTCAGCTTCTACAATCAGTCGCAGTACGAAGACGGCCGAGTAGAGCCAGTTTATCCCACCCCCACGATTGGTATGCTGGGTGTGCTGGAAGACCAAAAGCTACAGACCACTATTGCTTTCAAGGAAGAAGGCGACAAAATCTACTTGCTGGGCCAGTGCCGCGATGACCTGGGTTCGTCAGAATATCTGCGAACATTACATGGCATTGAGCACAGTCCGGTGCCTTATTTTGAGCTGGAGGAAGAACTACAGCTACAGACTACGATCAAGGAACTGATCCGGGAAGGCTTAATTGCGTCGGCCCACGATGTTTCAGACGGCGGGCTTTTCGTAACTTTGACGGAGAGCGCTATGGCAGGAAGCCTGGGCTACGACTGTCAGACCGATCAGTCGATTCGCCCCGATGCTTGCCTGTTTGGCGAATCTCAGTCACGGGTCGTCGTGACGGTCTCACCTGCGGAAGTACAAAAAATGGAAGCCTTGCTCACAAAAAATGGCCAGACTTTTATGGTGCTGGGTACCGTAACGGGCAGTAACATCCGCCTGAATGGGGCCGATTGGGGGGCACTTGCCGACTGGGAAAACGCCTACCAAAACAGCCTGGGTGAACTATTAGACGCCTAAGGCGGTATTCTTAAGTGCGCATCATTATAGACCCCGTCAAACTCCTGCAATCATGAAACTAGTTTTTCAATTTCTATTCGTTGTTTTTGTACTTCCGCAGGTCTTTAGCTCCTGCTCAGGTGGAGCGGTAGAAGGATTCCTACTGGAAGGTGACATCACCAACTCCACCGGCCAAAATGTACTACTGGACCGAGTGACCATCGGCCAGCCCAACAACATGTTGGTCAGCCAACCCATTGAAGGCGATCAGTTTGAAATCGCTTTTCCAGACGGCCTGGAATCCGGCACTTACCTGCTGCGGATCGGGGCCCAGCGGGCTTACATCATTACCGATGGTGAAGAACACGTCAAAATCAGCGGCGACGTTACGGATCTGAGTAAGTATACTTTCTCCGTCGAAGGATCTCCCGCTACGGCGGATATGGCCGGCGTGATGTCTAATTTACTCGGCAACGGCCGCCCCTCAATGGATGATGTCGAAGCCATCGTCAATGAGGCTTCGGATCCCCGTATCGGTGCCGTGGTCAGCTACAACTTGCTACGCAATTCACCCAGCCCTCAATCGCTGGCGGTGTTGGAAACTGCGCTTGAAAAACTACCCGAACTGGACCCTAACCACAATGGTATGAGCCAATACGTGACTCAATTAGGGGCACTGGTTCGCCAACAACAGGCCCAGGAGCTGATCCAACCCGGTCAGCCAGCTCCTGATATTGCACTATCTAGCCCTGATGGACGTACCTACCGCCTGAGTGATCTCAAAGGTCAGGTGGTACTACTAGACTTTTGGGCCAGCTGGTGCGGCCCTTGCCGCCGGGAGAACCCCAATGTAGTAGATGTCTACAATCGCTATAAGGATCAGGGCTTCACGGTCTACAGCGTCAGCCTCGATGGGCCAGACCTTCGCCGTAACCCCAATATGAGTGCAGATCAAATTGAAAGCCAAAAGGCTTCTTCAAAGAACCGCTGGGTCAACGCCATTCAGCAGGATCGACTAGCTTGGCCTTACCACGTTAGCGAGTTGGTGAAGTGGGACTCGGAAGCGGCTGCGACCTACGGGGTGCGGGGCATTCCCAAAACCTTCATGATCGACCGCGATGGTAATATTGCCGAGGTCGGACTGCGTGGTGCTGCCAGCATCGAAGCTGCGCTGCAAAACTTGCTGTAGTCTCATTTGGTAGCAGTTGGCTGCTTAGCCTAGCCTCCAGCTTCCTATTTATTGGATAAAAGAGCCTGATTATGCGCTTACTTTTTGTGCTTACTGTCGTAGGGTTAATTGCTGCCTGTAAGACAGTACCGCCTGCCGTAGACGGTTTGGCTATTAATGGTGATTTAAAGGGAGCTGCGGGTCAGGCCGTAGCCCTTGATCGCCCCGCAGCGGACGGTCAGTACCAGCAAATTGCCAGTATTACCGCAGAAAAAGACCGTTTTCAATTAGCTATTCCCGGTGGGGTAGAGCCTGGTAAGTACCGCTTGCGGGTGGGAGCTGAGCGAATGGATTTGCTGTTGCAAGGAAGTGAGAATATCGGCCTGAGCGGAGACTTGGCGCAATTATCTGATTACGGAGCAACGGTTACGGGGTCTGCTGGTACAGCAGAACTAGCCGGACTGCTTAGTGATTTACGCAATCGCTCCCAATTTACGCTCAGTGGGATCAGTGATGTGGTAAATGGAGCTGCCGACCCAAGGGTAGGGGCTTACGTCGCTTTGGAGTATCTGGCGAGTGTAGATCCTCAATACACGGTTCCTATTTACAAGCAGGTACGGGAGCGAATGAACAGTGATATGGCGCTTTTTAATCAGCTGACTCAGTCGATCAGTAGTGGCGAGGCTATTCTTCGTCAGCGAGCTACTGCCAACGGTATTCAGGTAGGAATGATGGCTCCAGAAATTGCGCTCTATAGTCCTGACAGCACCTTTTTCCGCCTCAGTGATTTGCGCGGGCAAGTCGTCCTGCTGGATTTTTGGGCGAGCTGGTGCGGCCCCTGTCGCCGGGAAAACCCCAACGTCGTCAACGTCTACAACCGCTATAAAGAACAGGGTTTTACCGTCTATAGCGTGAGCTTGGATGGGATCGATCCTCGACGCTCCAATGGCATGAATGCGACTGATCTGGCTCGCCAGCAAGAGCGCCAGCGCGAACGCTGGGTTGCTGCTATCGAAGCAGATGGGCTAGCCTGGCCAACCCACGTAAGCGAACTTAAAAAATGGGGCACCCAGGCCGCTGCGCTCTACGGCGTACGTGGCATTCCCAAAACCTTCCTGATTGACCGTCAGGGTAATATTGCCGCGGTCAACTTACGGGGTGCTGCCCAGATAGAAGCGGCGCTACAAAGGTTACTTTAAAACTTCATGCTGCTGGAGAGCCTGGCTCTTCAGCAGTAGGAAAATACTTTACTCCAACCAGGCAATGGCTCGATTGCGGTCAGTAGTGCCGAAGGCAGCCATATCTAGCCCCGGAGTAAGCAGATCCGATACTTTGATGCTGGCCTTCAACCAGCCTTGGTCGCCAATGATCGCTATGCGCTCGATGTGGCGATAGTGCTTGATGGTGGTGCGCAGGTCGTCCCAAAGGGCTTTAAAGCTGATGCCCTGTAGATCGACGATTTCCAGAAAGATGCGCGCCTTACCGTAATCGCGTGCTTGCTCGTCGATGAGGTTGTCCAGTAACTCGTAGTCAGCGGAAGTCATTTTTCCCACGATGGCCAGGCCCAGCAAGCGGCTGTTGGCTAGTTCGACCTGCCGCAGAGCAGGGGGAGGTGCTTCCGGCATCGGTTCGCCCAGCCATTGATGGGCTTCTTCTCCGGCAGACAGTGGGAAGCTTTTAATGAGCATGTCGGAGGCAAACCAATCCACGGAGCCGGTTAAAGTAGACAACCAGCTGCTGTCGGTTAGGATGGCGTATTTCTCGACTTTGTCCCAGTATTCTTCTTTGAATTTGCGTTGGGCCCAGAGGGTTTTAAAGTTGTCCCAGCCACCCAGGTTTTTGATATTGCCGAGTAGACGGATGCGGCCGTGGGTGCTGACTTTGGCCTCCAGGGCCAGCAAAAAGCGTTGCATGCCTTCCTCATCGATTTGTCCGTCGATGGTAAAACCTAACATATAGGGTTCTGAGAGCGGGAAGATAGAAATCATGTAGTATTCATTATGTCGGACCTGCCAACTTAATGAATACCATTTTAGTGGAAAAAAGTTGGCTTTTCACTAGCTTGCTGCATGCAAGTTCCTCTACTACCACTATCGCCTGCGGGCCCTAAAATTTCCCGACTTGTTGCCGGAACTATGAATTGGGGCGTCTGGGGTGCCAATTATTCCCCCACTGAAGTTGCTCGTTTGCTGGAAGGCTGCCTGGAGATGGGGATGTCCTCCATCGACTTAGCAGATATCTACGGTCATTATACCACGGAAAGCTTAGTCGGAGCCGGACTCAAGGAGTTAGGAGCCGATCGGGAAAAGTTTCAGCTGATCTCGAAATGTGGAATTAAGCTGGTGACGGAAAACCGCCCCGATTACCGTTTAAAGAGCTATGATTTGAGCAAAGCACATATCCTATATTCGGTGGATAACAGCCTCCAAGAACTGGGTACTGACTATCTGGATGTATTGCTGCTGCATCGGCCAGACCCCTTGATGGATGTCCGGGAAGTAGCGGAAGCCTTTGCTTTGTTAAAGGAATCGGGGAAGGTGCAGCATTTCGGCGTCTCCAATTTTACGCCTAGTCAATTTACGCTTCTACAATCTGTGACACCCCTGGTTACCAATCAGCTGCAATGCAGCCCCCTTCATTTAGATCCCATTTTTGACGGTTGTTTTGATCAACTACAGCAACAGCGATGTCGCCCTATGATTTGGGCCCCCCTAGGAGGAGGAGAATACTTTTCCCGAGCTACCTCACGGGTGCTTCGTTTACGAACAGCCGTCAAAGAGGTCAGCAAAAGGTTGGGGGATGTAGGAGAAGACGTTACGCTGCTAGCCTGGGCGATGCAGCACCCGGTAGGCGTCTGTCCCATTTTGGGTACGACCAAGCTGAGTCGTTTAAGAGAGGCCCGATTAGCACTAGACTGTGAACTAGATCGTCAGGATTGGTTTTCTATACTAGAGGCGGCTCGTAATGAAGAGGTAGCATAAAATCAGCAAAGCTCTTCGTACCGGGTATAAAAAGCGTATTTTTGCGGCTCGCCCTAACGTAAACTAAGAATACGGATGTACAATCTAATCCTTTTCGGCCCTCCCGGTTCAGGGAAAGGCACCCAGGCCGAGCGCCTGGTCGAAAAGTACGGCCTGTTGCAAATCAGCACGGGTAATCTCTTTCGGGCCCACCTGGGCAATAACACACCATTAGGAGAGGAAGCCCGCTCCTATATGGATCGGGGCGAACTGGTACCGGATGCGGTGACCATCAAAATGTTGCGCGAAGAAGTAGAAGCCAACCCTGATGTACCGGGCTATATCTTCGACGGCTTTCCCCGTACAGATCCTCAGGCAGTCGCTCTGGATGAGTTTTTAGCGGAAAAAGATCAGGCCGTTTCGGCCTTGATTATGTTGGAGGTGCCCGACGATGAGATCGTTAATCGCCTGCTAGAGCGAGGTAAAACCAGTGGAAGGGCCGATGACCTCAGCGAGGAAATCATTCGTAATCGCATCGAAGTTTATCACGAACAAACCGGCCCTGTCTACGATTATTATCATCGACAAGATGGTGAAGTAGCCGTCAAAATCGATGGTCTAGGCACCATTGATGAAGTCGCTACCAGATTAGAAGAACTGGTAGCTTCGCAATTCGCCTAATCCCATCCGCCAAGCTCATTTATGGCTAACCAGAATTTCGTTGACTACGTCAAAATACACCTGACTTCCGGTAAGGGCGGTGCAGGGTCTCGGCATTTACGCCGGGAGAAGTACAACCCCCGCGGCGGCCCCGATGGAGGAGACGGAGGGCGTGGTGGCCATATCATTGCCCGTGGCAACCGCAATATGTGGACGCTGCTGCAATTCAAGTATAAAAAGCACATTCGTGCCGGCCACGGTAATCCTGGCAGCGGCAACAACAGTAGTGGCGCCCAAGGAGAAGATATCGTACTGGAGCTGCCACTCGGTACGGTAGCTCGGGATGCCGAAACCAACGAACTGCTGTTTGAATTGACGGAGCACGAAGAAGAGCGAATCCTCGTTCCAGGCGGACGCGGCGGTCTGGGAAATACCCATTTTAAGTCTTCTACTCGGCAAACGCCACGTTACGCCCAGCCCGGTGAAGAAGGGGCGGAAGGCTGGTATGTTCTAGAGTTAAAGCTCTTGGCAGACGTGGGCCTGGTGGGTTTCCCCAATGCAGGGAAATCAACCTTGCTATCCGTCTTAACTGCAGCTAAACCCGAGATCGCCAATTATCCCTTTACCACGCTCAAACCCAATTTGGGGATGGTGCAATACCGCGATGGCCGTTCCTTCGCTATTGCTGACATTCCGGGCATCATTGAAGGGGCGCACGAAGGTAAAGGCCTAGGCCATCGGTTCCTGCGCCACATCGAACGCAATGCCACCTTACTCTACTGCATTCCAGCGGATTCCGATAGTATCGCCGATGAGTATCGTATCCTGCGGAATGAACTGGCACAGTACAATCCCGAGCTGCTACATAAGCCAGCTTTGTTGGCTTTGACCAAAACGGACCTGATCGACGAAGAGCTTAAAGAGTTGGTCCTGCCGGGGGTTCCGAAAGGCGTACCTTATCTGTTTGTCTCGGCCGTAACCAGCGAAGGCTTGATCGAGCTGAAGGATCAATTGTACACCATGGTAGCAGATCAGCGGATGGAAGTCGATGATTTCCGACGCTCCAGCATGGAGGAAGAGTAGGGAAAAGAAAAAGGGGGGCCAAACGGCCACCCCTTTCTGTGAAATTTTTGGATTTTTGGATATTTCCAAAAATCCAAAAAATCTTAATCCTACTGAGCCGCCTCCAGCAGAGCAATGTACTTGTCCGCTTCACGTGCTTCAGGAGATTGACCGTAATCGGTCTTTAAACGCTCAAAAGCAGCCAGTGCTTCGGCAGTACGTCCTTGGTGGCGATGCAACAACGCAAGCTTATTGAGGTAGTAACCGCCGAGGCTGTAATTCTCTGCAGCAGCAGCAACGGCATCGTCGTAGTACCCCAATGCAGCGTCAAAGTTGCCGAGTTCGCTTTCAGCGTCGCCCATTACCCCGTATTTGGTCACGGCTAGCACACTGCCTTTCGGCTTGAAGGAGTTCATATAATCGAGTGCTGCAGCGTATTCCCCTAGGTTAAGGTAGCTTACCCCAGCATAGTAGTTGGCCAGGTTGCCACTCGGCGTACTGCCGTATTCGTCGATGATGTCCAGGAAGCCCAAACGGTTATTGCCGGGATTGGCCAAAGCCAACTGGAAGCTGTCGCGTTCGAATTGCACCTGAGCAAATTGCAACTCAGCAGCAGCAGTGGCAGCGCGTGGGGCCTTGTAGAGTGTTTGGTAGAGCACAAAACCAATCGCGATAGCGGCCAGACCAAAGGCAACGCCCAGAATGGTATTGCGATTACGGTCGAGGAAACCCTGCGCCTGATCTCTGACTTCTACCAAGTCGACTAGTGTGTCGTCACCAGTCTGTTCGTTCCCAGTTTGGCCGCGGCGACGGGAAGTTCCCGATGGTGTGCGACCGATATTATTCTTCGGCATAATTATTCGATTTTGCGCCCTGGAAGTTTAACAGGTCTAGAGCACGCTTTCCGAAAGCGGACGCAAAGATAAAGAGAATTGTAGGAATGAAAAAGGCTTGATCGCATTGCGATCAAGCCTTTTTTCGATACGGAGAAATTTCTCCTAGGTCAGGAAGGGATAATCCTCCTGTAGGTAGTTGTCGGTGTACAGCTCTTTGGGGTCTGGCCAGGGGCTGTCTTCCGCAAACTGGAAGGCATCCTTAATCTCGGCTTTGACCTTGTCTTTGATCGCTTTGATCTCTTCCTCGGTAGCCAGCTTATGGTCGAGCAGGGTCGCTTCCGTAGTCTTGACGGGGTCGCGTCCTTTGAAGGCATCTACTTCTTCTTTTTCCCGGTACTTGGCGGGATCAGAAACAGAGTGGCCCTTGTAGCGGTAGGTCACGATATTGAGGAAATAGGGCCCTTTGCCAGAGCGGATATGCTCGGCAGCCCGCTTGACGGCCTCGTAGACGGCTTCTACGCTCATGCCATCCACCGTTTCGCTGGGCATGTCGTAGCTGAGAGCCAGCTTTTCCATGTCGGTTACGTTGGAGGTCCGTTCGATGGAAGTACCCATCGCGTAGCCATTGTTTTCCAGCACGTAGAGTACCGGCAGCTTCCAGGTCATCGCCATGTTCCAGCTTTCGTGCAGAGCACCCTGACGGGCAGCACCGTCGCCAAACATAGTAACACAGAGGTGCTCGCTTCCACGGTACTTCTCCGCAAAAGCAATGCCGGTACCGATGGGTATCTGGGCACCTACAATGCCATTACCGCCAAAGTAGCGGTTCTCTTTACTGAAGAAGTGCATCGAGCCCCCCTTGCCTTTTACTATACCCGTTGCTTTGCCAAACAGTTCAGCCATTGCGGCGCGGGTACTTACACCTCGGCCAATGGCGGTGCCGTGCTGGCGGTAGGCTGTCACAATTGCGTCATCATCGGTGATGGCTGCTTCCATGCCAGCCGCGATGGCCTCCTGACCGATGTATACATGACAAAAGCCGCGAATCTTCTGCTGACCGTAGCCCATCAAGGCCTGATTCTCAAAATTGCGAATGCGTAACATCAGTTCGTACCACTCCAGATACTGTTCCTTACTGTATTTCAAGCCTTTAGCTTTACCGTTCTTCTTGGTGCTTTTAGCCGTCGTAGAACGGCCATTGCTTTTAGCGTTCGTTTTCTTCGTTGCTGTCTCCATGAAATATTAGCGAATTTTCGCTGCCTCTTGCGGCAGAGCTTAATAAAGATAGGTGCTAGGGGTGAATTGTGGAAGGAAGGCTTAAATCTTGTCTAATAAACGGCAAGCCGGGGCGGAAGTTTAGCCGTCGTATTTATTTGTACTTCCGCAGGTCTTGATAGTTGGCTAGACACTTAGTCCTTTATACTAACTTGGACTACCCGACTACCCGACTACCCGAC
The DNA here is from genome assembly GCA_039030655.1 of Bacteroidota bacterium. GTDB lineage: Bacteria > Bacteroidota > Bacteroidia > Chitinophagales > Saprospiraceae > Neolewinella. Next base: position 102,517 of record JBCCDS010000010.1, read on the forward strand.
TACCCGACTACCCGACTACAATACTACCCAACGGTGACACCTGCGGAAGTACAAAAAATCAAATCCCTATTATTGCAGCGGTGGAGCAGAATACTAACCTTCGGAGTCTGAAGCTGACCAGCTTTAAAAATTATGAGCAGCAAACGCTGGAACTAGCGGCACGGCTCAATGCCTTTGTGGGCCATAATGGGGCAGGGAAAACGAATCTGCTTGAGGCGATCTACTACCTCTGTATGGGGAAGAGTTATGATAGTCGGCAGGATAGCTACAGCATGCGCCACGGCAGCGATTTCTTTCGACTAGACGGCCAGTTCGCGCAGCCCGATCACCGGATCGTGCTAAAAGTGCAGCATCGTAAACCCAAAGTCATTGAACGTGATGGCCGAGCCTACGAACGGCTGGCGCAGCACGTAGGCCTACTGCCCGTGGTACTGATCGTGCCGGATGATGTACGCCTGGTGCACGAAGGTAGCGAGTACCGTCGGCGCTTACTGGACAATAGCCTGTCGCAGTCTGATGCCGATTACTTACGGCACTTACTGACGTATAATAAGCTGCTCAAACAGCGTAATGCGCTACTCAAGCAGGAAGGTAGCGACCTTAGTTTACTGGATATTTACGATCAGCAAATGGCGGCTCCGGCAGCTTATTTACACGCTCAGCGTTCTGCTTTCGTCGGCCCCTTTAATGACCTGCTGCAACAAGCGCACCAGCTCATTAGTGGTGGCCAGCAGGAACGGGTCGAGCTGAAATACAAAAGCCAGCTCAGTGATACCGCTTGGTTGGAGCTTGCCCAAGGAAGAAGAGAAAAAGATCGGATTTTACAGCGAACCACTGGCGGTATTCATCGTGATGATCTCGTTTTTGAGCAGGAAGGTCATCCGCTCAAGCGCGTGGCTTCTCAGGGGCAGCTCAAGTCTTTTGTACTGGCGCTGAAATTGGCCCAGTACCATTTGCTGAAAGAACAGACGGGGCGTTACCCCTTGTTATTACTGGATGATATTTTCGATAAGCTGGACCAGGATAGGGTAGGGCAGTTGCTACAATTGCTGCTAAACGGAGACTACGGGCAGATTTTTATCACAGATACCGACTTAGAGCGCGTCGCTCAGCTAGTAGATCTGGATATGGAAGATTGGAAACTTTTCGAAGTACAGGCTGGAGCCGTACAAGAAAGTTATATTTGACACCCACCTAATGATGTTTTGGTACAGGGTACCTGGTACAGCGTACAGGGTATTACGTACAGTGACTCAAGACAAAAAGTACAGGGTATTGAGTACAAGGTACAGCGTACAGCGACTCGTAACTATGAACTCATAACTAACTAGCCTACCAATGGACGCTCAAAGGTTTTTCGCTACCGCTACAAACGCTTCGAGGTCCTTACTCCCTTACTCCTAACTAACAACTATACAGTACAGGGTACAGCGTACTAAGTATTGCGACCGTTAACTCAGAACTAACAACTGACATCTAACAACTCCCCCCTTGGAAGATCACCAACTCAAAAATGCTTTTCTGCAGTTGCTCCGCAATAAGGACAACGAGGGCGATTACTATCTGGCCAGGGTGCGAGCATGGTGGCCGCAGGCTTTTGGTAAGCGGGTGGCACAACAGACTATGGAAATCAAAGCGCGTAAAAAGACCCTCTACGTCTACGTGAATAATTCAGCGCTGCGCCAGCAATTGCATATGGTGCGAGCAGATATTCTAAAGCGCATCGAAGAAGAGGTGGGAGAGCGCTACTTCGAGGCAGTGGTGATTAAGTGATGGCTCGCTCTGCTCGCGTGATTAGCTCCCTGTAGCGACTGTGATTACTCGCTCCGCGAGTGGGACTAAAGCAAACAAGGCCCTTCGCTCATTGAGCGAAGGGCCTTGTTAATCACTTGCGCTTTAGCACATAATCACCGCGCGCAGCACAAATCACACGACCGCAAGGGGGTGTTACCCATTAATAGCAATAGCCGTGATAATACACAACAGGAATAGCGCGCCGGCTAAACCCCAGGTTACTTTTTCGATAAAGTCGATTGAGCGCTTAGCACCCAACATTTGGTTGGCCTGGCTACCGCCAAAAGTAGAGTCTATACCACCACCTTTAGGGTTCTGGATCAGGACGACCAGCATCAGCAGGATACAAACAATGGCTGTCAGTACAGTAAGAAGATTGACCATGGGACTATAACTTTTCCTTGAGTTCTTTGATCAGGCCCGCAAAGATCGACTTTTTTTCCGGATGTGCCAAACTTAACTCTTCATACATTTTGATGGCACGTTGGTACTGACCTTGTCCCACCAATAACTGAGCCAGGGTTTCACTGGCTACGCCTCGATGGCGAGATACCGAACGCCGGGCTATTTGCTTGAGACTTGCTTCAGCCCTCTCTGGCTCTGGAGCAGTCAAGCGCGCCAATTGCCGATGCTTAAGGCGTTCAAGGCGTGCTTTTAGCGGGCTGGGGGAGAGTGGGGCTTTGGGGCTTTGGGACTTGGGGACAAATTCCCCTAAGCTCCCCTCGCGCTGTTTTTTATCAGCACTACTGGACCTCGAAGAGTCTGGAGCGTTAGCGTAAGACCTTTGAGTGTCCGGATCTTCAGCAAGCGGGGGTGGGACACTCAAAGTTCCTCGTTCCTCGGACGCTTCGAGCTCCGGAGACACAGTTTTTTCTCGCATGATCTCCTCCTCCTGTACTTGCTCCAAGGGCTTAGCTTCGAGCAGCTCCACGTCCAGCTCTTCTAATCCTCGTAGTTCCAAGGTTTCTCCTTCGGCTTCGGTCTCCTTCTCTAAGTCTGTCAGGAGTCGATAAAGATGGGCTCGATCAAAGGTCCGCGCTGCCACCTGACTGGTGATCAGTTCTGCTTTAGGATGGCCTTCCAGACGAGCCTTCAATAATAATAGCAAGCGTAAATTGCTGGAATATGGATAGTCCATGACTAAACTCTGTAGTTCAGTCAAAGAGAGTTGATAGAGCTTACTGGGCTCTTCCAGATATTGATGGAAGGTTTGACGATTCATTGCAGGAAGGGCCGCAGCACCTTCTGTGGTTCTTACAAATTTACGTTTTCTCTTGAGATATCTGCGGATAGACGGTGTCCACTAGAATTTAAGGCTCAAATAGTAGGTGCGTGCGCACCTTGTTATATTGAATATTGAGGCGGAATAAATATTTTGGGGATTTCTAAACTTGTTTTGTAGTTTTGCTACAGGCTCTTATAGTCTTTTTATTATTCGCATGAAGAAATTGCATTCTTTGCAATAGTACATACCGATTTACAGCAAAGTCTTATCCCAAATTACTAGAGCGGCTTCCTTTCTTTCTATGCGGGTGAATTCATTTTAGCTACGGCCCTGGCCTGAGCTACTAATCTGGTATTAACCTAAGCACATGAAAAATTCTTACCCCTTTCTGCCTGGAGCTCTATCCCAGGCGCGCTTCCTCCTCTTTTTTAGCTTTCTTTTTGGCCTTGCTTTCCTGCAAGCCCAGAACACTAGAGCAATCTACTATGGTGTGGAAGTAGACCTAGTCTCCCCGGAAGCAGCTGAAATCTTTAGCCACATCGACCTAGACCTGGATCACCTTCGTCCTAAAGTGGGCACTAACGAGTTGGTCATCCGGGCTGATCAATTGATTAAGCTTGATCAAAGTGGTTTCAATTACGTTGTGACCTCCTATGACCTTGCCAGCGATATCGAGCAGCGCAACATCGATGATCTTTCCAAGTACGACCCAACTGAAATTGGCCAAGAAAAAACTACTATCGGCTTCGAATTAGGTAGCATGGGTGGATATTACACTTTCTCAGAGATTGTTGATCAGCTGGATGAAATGGCAAGTCTATACCCTAACCTCATTACCCCCAAATTCAGCATAGGCACTTCTCATGAAGGACGTACCATCTGGGCGGTGAAAATCTCAGATAATCCGAGCACCGATGAGTCATCAACCGAAGCACAAGTATACTTCGATGCTTTGCACCATGCACGCGAGCCTGCCTCAGGCTCAACGGTGATCAATTTTATGTTTCATCTATTGGAAAATTATGGTGCCGATCCAGCCATTACCTATCTAATCGATAACCGTGAGATTCACATTGTAGTTTGTGTCAATCCAGATGGATATGTTTATAATCAGCAAACGAACCCGAACGGCGGTGGCTTTTGGCGTAAAAACCGTCGAGTTAACTCTGGAAGCTCTTGCCGAGGTGTTGACTTGAATCGTAATTATGATACAGACTTCGGAGGCCAAGGGTCTAGTAATAATCCTTGCTCAGACAGCTATCGGGGACCAAGTGCTTTCAGTGAGCCTGAATCGCAAGCAGTGCGCGATTTTGTAAACGGGATTCAGCCTTCTATTGCATATACGACCCACACCTTCGGCGAATATTGGCTAGGTCCCGATTTCAGTAATGGGCAACAAGAGTTTGCCATCCACGCAGAAATCAATAGTGATTGCATGGACGAGAACGAGTACATCTACGGAGATGCCAATCTACTGCTCGGATACGTGTCAGGAACCACTCAGAATTGGATCTATGAGTCCAATGGAACTTTAACCTGGACTCCTGAAATTGGTACCAGTTTCTGGCCTGCTATGTCTGAAATCATTCCATTGATTAATTTGCAGATCAAGCCTTTTGAATATGCATGCTGGGTTGCCGGAGCTTTAACAGACTATCAAGGCTTTAGTGTGTTGAATAGTCAAGGTCTTAGTGTGGGCCAAAACCTACAACTCGACATTGAGATTAAGAACAAAGGATTGAGTCAGACGGCACAAAATGTCAGTGTAACTGTTACCTCGGATAACCCTGGAGTCACAGCGGTGAATGGTACGGCAGCCTATGGTAATATCGTCTCGCGGGCAGAGCAAACCAATGGTACGCCCTTCGAGTTCAGCGTTGGTGGCGGTGTACCCGTAGGTACGCTCGTCAAGTTTTATGCGGACGTTAGTCAGGAAGGTGTCGTCGTTGACCGGGATTCCTTCTACCTAACCGTAGGGGATCGCTCGGTACTTTTTAGCGATGATGCGGAGTCTGGTACCTCCAACTGGTCGCAAAGTGGAAGTGGATCTACCTGGCAGACTTCCGATGAGGACGCCTACACCGGTAGTAATTGTTTTGTCGATTCGCGGATCAGTCATACGGCTGCTAACAATAGTCGCAGCTTCGCCATGAACAGCTCCGTATCCCTGGCTGGGGCTAGTAACCCACGACTCGAGTTCGCCGCTAAATGGGGACTGCATACCACTACCGATTACGTACGACTACAAGTCAGTACCAATAATGGTAGCTCCTGGTCTAACATAACGACCGATGCGATGGAGACGGTCAATGGCGGTCCCGCCTTCAAAGAAAATGAACGCTGGACCTTCCAAAGCGTCGACTTAAGTGCCTTTATCGGCCAATCCGTACGCTTCCGCTTTGCTTCTTTCTCCAACAGTAGCCTACGGTCCGATGGTTTTTACTTCGATGATTTTCGAATTGCCGATTACAGCCAACCGCCCGTATGCGCCGTAACGGGCAGCATCGATAATGAAGTCTGTAATGGCCAAGGTACTACCAACACCAGCGATGATACCTACACCATTACCGTTTCAGCTACGGTAACCAACGGTAGCGGTGCCTACGATGTCTTGGTGGACGGCGTCCAGGCTGCGGCCAATATCAGCTCAGGTAGCTCTACGAATTTAACGGTGCCCACCAGTGGTGGTACGGTGGCAATCAGCTTCCGTGATGCAGTCGACAATGGCTGTGTATCCGGAACTTTGACCTCCAGTACACTTAATACTTGTAGCCCCGTCTGCTCGGTAAGTGGCAGCATCACCAACGAAAGTTGTAATGGCCAAAATACCGTCAGTACTGCCGATGATAGCTATACGATTACCGTGACGGCTACGGTAGCCAATGGCAGCGGTGCTTACGACGTACTAGCGGATGGAGTAGAAGTCGCTGCTAATATCAGCTCGGGTAGCTCTACTAACTTCATGCTTTCTGCAACGGGTGGCTCAGCTGCTATTACCTTTCGCGATGCCACCGATAATGGCTGTATCTCGGCAACCGTAAACACCAGCAGCCTGGTCAGTTGTAGCCCGACTTGTAATGACGGTATCCAAAACGGTAGTGAGACCGACGTTGACTGTGGTGGCCCCGACTGTGCGGCTTGTCCGACTTGTAATGACGGTATCCAAAACGGTAGTGAGACCGACGTTGACTGTGGCGGTCCCGACTGCCCTGCTTGTCCGACTTGTAATGACGGTATCCAAAACGGCAATGAGACCGATGTCGACTGCGGTGGTCCTGACTGCCCCGCCTGTCCGACTTGTAATGATGGCATCCAAAATGGCGACGAGACCGGCGTCGATTGTGGCGGCAGCTGTCCGACAACTTGCCCGACTACCGGGCTGCAAATCGAATACGGCACCCTGTCTTCAATCAGTGAAAGTTGGGTAAGCGTACCCCTTAACAACACCTACAACTCTATGGTGGTAGTCGCTTCGGTAGTTATGCCGAGCTCTTCCTTCGTCCCAGTAGTAACCCGGGTACGCAATGCCAGTGGCAATAGCTTTGATTTACGTATTCAGACCACTAATACAGCTACCTCTGCTACTTTTGAGGTCCACTACGTAGTCGTTGAGGAAGGTGTCTACACGGCTGCCGCTGATGGCATCACTATGGAAGGAGTGAAAGTCAACTCCACCGTTACTGCGGAAAATAACAATTGGGCTTTTGAAGCCCAGGCCTATCAGCAGGCCTATAGCAGTCCTGTAGTGGTCGGCCAGGTGATGACCTTCAACGATGCAGACTGGTCGGTATTCTGGGCTTCGGCCAATGGCTCGCGTACTACGCCTCCCAGCTCTGGAAGCTTCGCTGCGGGGAAAAACGTAGGAGAAGATCCCGATAATACTCGGGCCAACGAAACTGTAGGTTACCTGGTTATTGAAGCCGGAAGTGGTACCGTTGCCAATACGGAATATACCGCAGGTTTGGGTAGTGATATCGTGCGTGGGATTACGAATACTTCCACTGGTTTCAATTATAGCCTAAGTGGCTTAAGTGGCGCTCAGGCAGCAGTCGTCAGTGCGGCCGCCATGGACGGTAACAACGGTGGCTGGCCAGTACTATACGGGGGCAATCCCTTCAGCGCGAGCCAGCTGGTATTGGCCTTCGATGAAGATGTCGCTGGCGATACGGAGCGAGCCCACACCACCGAGCAAGTGGCCTACTTTGCCTTCGGCGCATCTAGTGGACCTCCTACCTGTAATGACGGTATTCAGAACGGCAACGAAACGGGGATAGACTGTGGCGGCCCTGACTGTCCCGCTTGCCCCACTTGTAATGATGGTATTCAGAATGGTAGTGAGACCGACGTCGACTGTGGCGGCCCTGACTGTCCAGCATGTCCGACTTGTAGCGACGGTATCCAGAACGGCAACGAGACGGGCGTCGATTGTGGCGGTCCTGACTGTCCTGCTTGTCCCACTTGTAATGATGGCATCCAGAACGGCAACGAGACCGGCATCGATTGTGGTGGTAGTTGTCCTACGGCTTGTCCGACTTGTAGCGACGGTATCCAGAACGGCAACGAGACGGGCGTCGATTGTGGTGGTCCTGACTGCCCCGCTTGTCCCACTTGTAATGATGGCATCCAGAATGGCGACGAGACCGGCGTTGATTGTGGTGGTAGCTGCCCGACGGCTTGCCCGACTTGTAGCGACGGTATCCAGAATGGCGACGAGACGGGTATTGATTGTGGGGGTAGCTGTCCTACCGCTTGTCCTACTTGTAGTGACGGCATTCAAAATGGTAATGAGACCGGCATCGATTGTGGCGGTCCCGACTGCCCGACTTGCCCCACTTGTAACGATGGCATCCAAAATGGTAACGAAACTGGGGTAGACTGTGGCGGCCCTGATTGTCCGGCTTGTCCTTTGAATTACTGTGGTTCTTCTTCCAGCAACACCAACTTCGAGTTTATTCAGGCCGTAGCCTTTAATGGCCAGAGCAACACTTCCGGTAATAATGGCGGCTATGCTGACTTTACGGGCTCCGTTACCTTTAGTGCTGACCTGGGAGCAGGAGTGAATGTGAGTCTGACACCTGGTTTCCCGGGGCAATCCTACAATGAATTCTGGAGCGTCTACATTGACTACAACGTAGATGGAGACTTTGATGATGCTGGCGAATTGGCCTTCCAGGGAGCTGGGGCCTCCACCGTGAATGGCACCATCACTATTCCTACGGGCGCAGCGATTGGAACTACGCGGATGCGCGTAATGATGCAGTGGAATGCCTACAATAGTAGTAGCTGCCAAAGCTTTACCTACGGCGAAGTCGAAGACTATAGCCTGGATCTTAGTGTAGCTAGTCGCCTCAATGCAATAGACGATTTGACTACAATAGTTAGCCCGGAAATTCGGCCTACTTGGACGTTGGCGCCTAACCCCGCCCAGGAATCTATTCGCCTGAGCATTGCTAATGACGCAGCTATCGCAGAGGATCTACGGATCAGCTTGATGACGGTAGAAGGACGCATCCTACAGCAGTACTTACCTGGTAGCTTGCTACAGGACGGACAGCTGGAGTTGGATCTCCGACAGCTACAGCCCGGTATGTATTTCCTCTTGATCCAAAGTTCGGATTATCAGGAGAGCCTGCGATTTATTCGCAAACCGTAAGGGGCTAAATTAGTTGTAAATGTTGTACTTCCGCAGGTGTTAGTCGTCCCTTAGAATTTGAGTCCTTTAGTCTAGTCTGACTAAAGTGCTAATTGACTAACGGACTATCACACCTGCGGAAGTACATACTTAGAGCGTGTCTAAAATTATAATATTTCAAATATAAAGGCTGCCAGCCCTATCTTAGAAATCGCCAAACCTCTGAGATATGACCAAGCAGTATGCCCGGTTGACTGACAGCCAATGGAACAAAGTTAAACGCTTTCTAG
>JBCCDS010000011.1:0-106463 GCA_039030655.1 Bacteroidota bacterium
AGGAGCTCCTCGTGATCTCTCTTCGTCCTCTCAGTCTGATGCTCTGTCTGTCTGCTCGTTCACCTCGTCAATCTCTCTCTTCTGGCCTTCTCCTCCGATGGCCAAACACACCGTTGTGATTCCGCTCGCCGCCGGCTCTCAATCCATTCTTGCGATCATCGCTGCTCTCCCCCCATTGGTGGTTATTCTCGCTCGCAAGCCTTCCGATTCCGACTCTGCTGCTGCTCTCTATTGTTGTCTATTTTTCGCGCCGACCTTGCAATGCGGTAAAGTGCAAGTCAGTTTGTCCTTTGTTGACACTCGTCGGACACACTTCACACCCTCATCGTCACAAGTGGCATCTATTTCGATGGCCCAGCTCAGCTCAAAAGTAGAATGAAGAGTTGTCAAAGAATGTTACAAGAGCTGTATCGTGACTCAACTTGAGAAGATGGAACCTATGTCGCGCTCGCCTCTGCGGATGGGGGTAGTCAGGTAGTCAGGTAGTCAGGTAGTCAGGTAGTCAGGTAGTCAGGTAGTCAGGTAGTCAAATTAGTTTTTAGTTAGGCATTTCACAACTATGACTAAGTGGTTTTCAATAAGTTGGAGTTTTTACGCCTTGCTCATTTTGTTTTCTTGCACCACTGATTCAGATGCAAAGGATACCTCTCAAATTCAAGGTAATCCTACTAAACTAGGCCCTACCACCCTGACCGATAGTATTGTAAATACAATGCCCGATTCTAACTGGAGACTTAAAGAGCTACCTAAACGGCTAGCTCCCTCTACAGGTGGCTTGATGACTCCTGGAGATTTTGATGGGGATGGGCAATTTGAAATTCTAGCTGAAACAATTTACGACCAGAAGGCAGATTATGTGTTGAACGCCCTCCCTATAGGTCCACACTACGAAGAATATGAGAACTGTGTTACAGTACTTCAGACAAGTGATTCTATACTATCGCCACTTTTTTTACCCGAAGCTCGATGGGGTATATCAGTCTTATTAAATGAAGGAAATATTGATGGAATAAAAGGAGATGAGCTTTCAATACTGCTACGCTGGCCACAATCTTGTTGGCATGGCTTCTTTTTGTACAGTTACCAAGAAGACAGTTGGCAATTACGTTCTACGGCTACCGTCAATGTTTGTTTAGAAGAAGAATACACCGACATATTTCAACATAGTGGTATTCCCAATAAAGTTCATTCTCTCGAATACGGATGGAACGAGGATTATACAGTAGTCATTCGTACCCTTTATCTTGTCGACCTTGAAACCACAGAAAAACAGCTGCTTGAAAAAATCGCACTATAGCATTTTCAACTCGGTCCTTCCCGACTACAGACTACAGACTACAGACTACAGACTAAACTAACCCGGCTTAAAGCTCGAACGCAGCTCTACCGTTTTATTGAAGACGGCCTTTTCGTCGGTCGAATCCTCATCCTTTACGTAATAGCCTTTCCGTAAAAACTGGAAGTGCCGGCCAGCTTCAACTTCGGCTAAAGCGGGCTCTCCTTTAGCCGTACTGATTGAAAGAGAATCTCGGTTGACAAACTCCATAAAGTCCTTGTCCTCGTGGCTCAAGGGTTGTGGGTCGGTAAAAAGGCGATCGTAGTTACGGACTTCAATGTCAACGGCCCCATCTACTGGTGCCCAGTGTAAAGTACCTTTTACCTTCACTCCACTGGTATCCTCTCCCGAGCGAGAGTCCGGATAGTAGGTAGCATTGATCTGCGTTACGTTTCCGTCAGCATCTTCCTCGTGTCCTTCACAGTGGATGATGTAGGCCCCTTTTAGTCTAACGTCCTTGCCTGGCGCTAGACGGAACCACTTACGGTTTTGGGGCTCTTTGCGGAAATCGGAACGTTCCACGTAGATTTCACGACCAAATGGCAAGTTGCGGCTACCAGCGGACTCATCTTCGGGATTATTTTCAATAGCAACCGTTTCGGTCTGACCTTCCGGATAGTTATGGATCACCAGTTTTACAGGGTCTAAAACCGCCATATACCGCCAGGCGGTCCGGTTGAGCTCTTCGCGCACCGTGAACTCCAAAAGGTCAATCTCTTGATTATTATTGCGCTTGGCTGCTCCAGTACGGTGGCAGAATTCCCGAATAGCAGCCGCAGGATAACCGCGTCGGCGCAGACCGGCCAGAGTAGGCATACGGGGATCGTCCCAACCGCTTACAATCTCCTCCTCGACCAATTTTTTCAAGCGTCGCTTGCTAGTGATCATGTAATCCACGTTCATCCGGGCGAACTCGATCTGCCGGCTGGGGAAAATCTCCAGCTTCTCAATCAGCCAGTTGTACAGATCGCGGTGGTGGCGAAACTCCAGCGAACACAAAGAATGGGTAATTTCTTCTAGAGAGTCACTCTGACCGTGGGCGAAATCATACATCGGGTAAATACACCAACTATCCCCCGTGCGGTGGTGGTGCTCATGCTTAATCCGGTACAGTAAGGGGTCGCGCATCAGCAAATTGGGATGCGCCATATCGATTTTTGCACGTAGTACTTTCGCTCCATCGACGTACTCTCCAGTCCGCATGCGCCGAAAGAGCTCCAGGTTTTCCGCTACGGTGCGTTCACGAAAAGGGCTATTTTTTCCAGGAACCCCAATATCTCCCTTCATAGCCGCGATTTCCTCGGCCGTAGAATCGTCTACGTAAGCGTAGCCTTTTTCGATCAGGCGCTCGGCCAGATCGTACAGTTCCTGGAAATAATCACTGGCATATAGCTCGGTACCTTCCCACTCATAGCCCAGCCACTCGATATCTTTCTTGATGTTATCGACAAAGTCTGTTTTCTCCGTAGAAGGGTTGGTATCGTCCAGGCGCAGATTGGTCTTACCTCCGTACTTTTTGGCAATTTCAAAATTGATCCAAATGGCCTTCGCGTGCCCAATGTGTAGGTACCCATTGGGTTCGGGCGGGAAGCGGGTATGTATCCGACCGGCATGCTTTTCATTGGCCAGATCTTCGACCACAATTTCTTCAATAAAGTTGGTAGGCGCTGGAATGGTACTCATGGTCCGTTATGAACAATTTAGGAGCCGGCAAAGTTACACAATGCTATCACCAAAACCGTGCTATTCTATTGCATTTAGTCTTCGTGTACTATCTTTGGTAGTCAAGAGCGCATTTCCCCTCCATTCTGGCTCATAAACATGCCCAAAGAATATAAACTTGATGACCTGGATCGCAAGATCCTGTCAATGCTCTTGGCCGATGCCAAACGCCCATATACAGATATAGCACAGGAACTTTTTGTGTCTGGTGGAACTATCCACGTTCGCATGAATAAAATGATCGCCGCAGGTCTCGTACACGGACAAACGCTCCTCGTTGACCCCGTACAATTAGGCTACGATATCACCTCCTTCCTGGGAATTTATCTTGACAAAAGTTCGCTCTACGAAGATGCGCTCGACGCGCTCAGGAAAATACCCGAAGTACTTACTGCTCATTATACCACGGGGGTCTATAGCATCTTTGTCAAGGTGATTTGTAGAGACACCAATCATTTACGTGACGTCCTGCAAAGGGTTCAACGCATTTCTGGCATTCAGCGTACGGAGACCTTCATTTCACTGGAAGAAGGAATCAACCGACCGATTAACCTAACTGATAGCTCAGGCGACTAAATTGATCCCACTGTTTTCGTAAGGGTATTTGAGGTCAGCTCTACTATCTTTACCCTAAACCTTTCAACAGTGCGATTACTAGCCTACCTCTTGTGTTGCTGTCTGCTGGGCTGCAACGGCACCAATGAATACTCCCAAAAGTCATCGACAGCTTCCTGGTTACTCTACAATGCTCGAATCTGGACGGGCATCGATTGTCCCGGATTAGCAGGCCCTGCCGCCGCTGATGATTATTGCGGTACGGCAATGGCCATCGATGAAGCTGGAAAAATTCTCGCGGTTGGGCTTGATAGCCTCGATCTGATCCAATATCTAAAACCTACCACCCTACGTACTGATCTTGAAGGGCAGTTTGTCATGCCTGGAATTATTGAAGGTCATGGGCACTTCAGTGGATTGGGTTCTAGTCTGCTCAATCTGAATTTCCTACGTTCCAAAAGCTGGGATGAGATTGTACAGATGGTAGCCGAACGCGCTGAAGAAACGCCCGACGGACAATGGATTACTGGCCGCGGCTGGCATCAAGAAAAATGGCAAGAGCTACACAGCCATAGCTACGGTGGCTATCCATTACACCACGCTCTAAGCGAACTAACGCCCGATCATCCGGTTATTCTTCGCCATGCTAGCGGCCATTCGCTATATGCCAATCAAAACGCTATGGATCTCGCAGGAGTTACGCGAGAAACCCCCGACCCCAGTGGTGGACGTATTGTGCGAGACAATAGCGGAGAGGCCATCGGCGTATTTGAAGAACGAGCCATGAGCATCATTACCGATGCCTACCAGAATTATGTGCAGACCTTGACTCCCGAAGCTCGCTACGAAGAATGGTTGGCCGGCGTACGGGCAGCCGAAGAAGAGTCCCTCAGTAATGGCATAACCAGTTTTCAGGATGCCGGCACCAAGTTTATCGAATTAGACCGCTATACCCGACTCGCGGCACAGGACAGCCTTAATATTCGGCTCTGGGTGATGTTACGTCATCCCTACGATACGCTCAAAGCCTACCCAGATAGACTGGCCGAATTACCGATTATTGGCGCAGGTAAAGACTACTTCACCTGCCGAGCCATTAAATCAGAATTGGACGGGGCCCTGGGTGCCTACGGCGCCTGGCTACTAGAGCCATATAACGATCAGCCTGGTTTTCTGGGGCAGAACACGACTCCCGTTGCGGAGGTAGTCGGCATTGCTGAACTGGCCAAACAGCAAGATTTACAGCTATGTGTCCATGCCATTGGCGACAAAGCTAACCAGGAAACCCTGAACCTGATGGAAGAGCAACTTGCCGGAGATAAAGATGCTCGTTGGCGCATTGAGCACGCCCAGCACCTCCACCCCGATGATATTCCTCGCTTTGCCGAACTAGGGGTCATTGCCAGTATGCAGGGTATCCACTGTACTTCGGATGCCTTATTTGCCGAAACGCGCCTGGGGCGCCAACGTGCCATCGAAGGTGCTTACCCCTGGCGCAGCTTATTGGATGCCGGTGCTATCGTACTCAACGGTACCGATGCCCCCGTCGAAGATGTGAACCCTTTCGAGAGTCTATACGCCAGTGTTACCCGACGCAGAGCCAACGAAGAAATCTGGTTTGTCCCCGAACAATCTATGACGCGTATGGAGGCCTTACACAGCTATACCTTAGCCAATGCCTACGCTGCCTTTGAAGAAGATCAGAAAGGAACGCTCGAAGCCGGCAAATGGGCTGACTTCGTCGTACTGGATCGCAATTTGGTCAGCTGTACGGACGAGGACATCCTGACTACTCAGGTACTAATGACGGTGGTAGGTGGCGATATCAAGTACCAGCCGAACTAATCTAGACTATTGCTGTTGCTCTAGCAACCTATGAACAAAATGGAAAAAGTTGATATCCTGGCCATTGGTGTACATCCCGATGATGTAGAACTATCTTGTAGTGGCACTTTGCTCAGTCACATCGCCCAAGGTTATACAGTGGGTTTACTGGACTTAAGTCGGGGAGAGTTGGGGACCCGCGGAAGTGCAAAAATCCGAACGCAAGAAGCCCTCGCTGCCGCTGAAAAAATGGGCGCCAAATTTCGAATCAACCTGGACCTACCCGATGGTTTCACGACCTGGACTGAAGATAACCTACGTCGCATCATCAGCGTTATTCGGGCCTGTCGACCGGAAATCGTGCTCGCAAACGCCGTTACGGATCGCCACCCTGATCATGGGCGCACCAGTAAAATTACTTCTGATGCCTGTTACTTCAGCGGTTTAGCCAAAATCGAGACGCAGGGTGAGCAAGGCCTAGTGCAGGAGCGTTGGCGCCCCAAAGCAGTTTACCATTATGTGCAAGACCGTAACACAGAGCCCGACTTGGTGGTAGACATTACGGGCTTCCTGGAGCAAAAAATGGAGCTAATCCTATGCTATCGTTCCCAGTTTCACCTAAACGATGATGATAGCTTTAAAGGGGAGCCAGCCACCCCTATCAGTGGCGCTGACTTCTTAGAGTATCAGCGGGCCAAGTGCGTAGTTTATGGTCGTGACCCGGACTATCAGCATGCCGAAGCCTTTACCGTTGAGCGCCTGCTCGGCGTCAAAAACCTCCTCTTGCTAGATTAATGAACTCAGCGACTGTTGAGAACTTTTTAGGTATTAACAGTCTTCAGACACTATATTTATTCCCAAGCTTGTTTAACAGTCGATTGTGCTTTTTGATCACCACCTCTCTGCACCATCGATAAACTATGCATACCATGTCAAAAACCAATACTACCACTAAGCCAGCCACAAATACAGCTGCTCCGGCTAAAGGCCCTTCCGAAGCTTATCTGAAATTACTCAAAAAGGAAGTGCCTACGCTGGATGTGAAGAAGCTGGCGGGGAAAGGCTAATCCCTAAGCCGGCAATTCCCAACCATAGCTCAACCAGTCCTCCAGATAATCCACGTCGGAGAGTACGGGCAGTTCCGTCAAGCTCAATTCCTGATCGGCTACTCGCTGGCGGGTCAGCTCCGCCACCGATTCGGTACTCCATTCCATCTCGCGAAACAATTCGGGAACCAGCCGGCGCATGCCCAATAGGTAATAACCACCGTCGATAGCAGGGCCCAGCACCACATCCGTTTTATGTAAAGCAGCAAAGGCAGTTACGAGCAGGTCCGAAGTAATTCCCGGACAATCACTTCCGATGATGATGACTCGCTCCGCTCCAGTGGCAAAAGCATCCTGGAAGGCCTTTTCCATCCGCGCCCCCAGGTCATCTCCGTGCTGTACGCCCCGTTTAAAACCTCCCGTAGACCACATATCCGTTTCTGGTACCGTTTCCGAATAGAGTAGTATTCGGTTGACGCCAATGAGCTGCAAAGTCTGGCGACGGGTATAGTCCATCATCTGGCCGTACATCGCCAATGCCATTTCGTTCCCTACATCCTGGGCCAATCGGGTTTTAGTCTTACCAGCAACCGGGTTTTTGACAAAAATAAGTAGTGTTGCATCCAAAGGTGACAAAGTGAAAAATTCTATCGTCTTAGAAAATGTGGGAATACAAGAATACACTTTTCATCCCAAAATATGTCCGATTTGATGACTTCGGCTGTCAATTCATACCACTTTGCGCCACTCGACAAAACCGAGGCCGCACTTCAGTCCTTATTAGGAGTAGATACTTCAAAAAACATGAAACAAGCCATTTGGGAAGGTCAGATACTGGCCGAAAGTGATGACATTGTAACGGTAGAAGGCAATGCCTATTTCCCGCAAGAGAGCATCAAAAGCGAATTTTTACAAGCCAGTGATACCACCAGCTTCTGTGGTTGGAAGGGGGATTGCAGTTATTACAGCGTAGTGGTAGACGGTAAAACGAATACCGATGCTGCCTGGTATTATGCGGACCCTAAACCTACCGCTGAAGAGATCCGCGGGCGGGTCGCGTTTTGGAAGGGTGTGGAGGTACGAGACGTATAAAATCACCCAATGACCAGCTTACCACATACCAGTTTTGATCAAGTAGGAGAAGCATCTACCCCTGAAGATTTACGCGCGCATTACCGCTTCGTTCGCCAACAAACCGAAGCGCTCTGTGCTCCCCTAGCGGTGGAAGATTATGTGCCTCAACCTATCCCCGATGTAAGTCCTCCCAAATGGCACCTGGGCCATACTAGCTGGTTTTTCGAGAACTTTGTGTTGAGCAAAGAGCTGGCTGATTACCGTTGTTTTGACGAAAGGCTCAATTGGTTTTTCAATAGCTACTACGAAAGTCAAGGTCCTCGAATACTGCGTAGCCAACGCGGTAACATGACTCGACCTCAATTGGAAACGATCCAGGCCTATCGTCAGCAGGTTGATCAGGCCATGGAAGCCTTATTTGATCAATATGAAGCTGGACTTCCGCAGGTCCTAGCCGAGCTCATACTTTTAGGCTTACATCATGAGCAACAACATCAAGAGCTGCTCCTGACTGACTTGAAATACATTCTGGGTACCAATCCATTGTATCCAGCCTACAGCAAGACAAGGCCTTCGACTCCGACAAAGGCCCCAGCATTGGATTTTTCCACCATCGAAGGTGGTTTGTACCAGATTGGCTATCAGGGCAACGGTTTTTGCTGGGATAATGAACTGAGTAGTCATCAGGTGTACCTGCAAGCATTCGAAATTGGCAACCGACTCATCACTAATGGCGAATACTTGGCCTTTATGCAAGCTGGCGGTTACGAGGATTTTTCCCTCTGGCAAATGGAGGGCATCGAGTGGGCGCGTCAATTAGAAGAGAAAGCTCCGCTCTACTGGTATCGGCAGGAGGGAGAATGGTGGAATTACAGCCTGGGTGGCTTAAAAAAGGTAAATCCAGAGCTCCCCGTCACGCACCTCAGCTGGTACGAAGCAGATGCTTACGCTCGCTGGGCGGACGCACGTTTACCAACCGAAGCGGAGTGGGAGGTCGCCGCCAGAAAGCTACAGCCCAAGGGCCCAGCTGATGATCATAACTGGGTAGAGGCTCGACAGTTTCACCCCACCGCAGCTTCGGACAAGCAATTTTTCGGACAATGTTGGGAATGGACCAATTCGGCCTATCTGCCCTATTCGCGTTATCCCCGCCCAGCAGGAGCATTAGGGGAATACAACGGAAAATTCATGATTAACCAAATGGTATTGCGTGGTGGTTCCTGTGCTACTCCTCGTTCTCATATTCGCGTTAGTTATCGCAATTTCTTTCATCCCGACAAGCGCTGGCAATTTACGGGCCTGCGTCTGGCAAAAGACTCCCAATAATGGCTAGGTCCTCCATGGCTCCCTTTCCCAAGGCTAATTACCAGCCTACCCTCTCTACTTTTGCCCGCGATGTGCAAGACGGCCTACTGGCACGTCCTAAGCAATTGTCTAGCAAATACTTCTACGATCAGCGGGGGGATGCACTCTTCCAGGCCATTATGTCCATGCCGGAATATTACCTGACTGACTGTGAGTTAGAAATATTCAAAAATTGTGCTCAAGAACTGGTCACGGAGATCAGCAATCGGCCGCTTGATCTGATCGAATTGGGCGCAGGAGATGGAACCAAAACTCAGCACCTGATCCAGGGGTTACTGGATAATGGGATAAGCCTGCGATACCTCCCTATCGACATCAGTGCCAATGCACTCGAAGGCCTGGGCAATCGGATTAAGCATCAATTCCCCGACTTACCTTTTGAACCACTACAAGGTGACTACTTCAGCGCTCTACAGGCCCTAGCCAAAGTACAGGCTGACCGCAGTCGTCTCTTCCTCTTCCCCGGTGCTAACATCGGCAATTTCAAACCAGAGGAAGCTCGGCGCTTTTTGCGTGAATTACGCACTCACCTTCGCCCAGGTGATTATTTACTCACCGGTTTTGATCTCAAAAAGGACCCTAGCTTGATTCTCGCTGCCTACAATGACCCAGCCGGACATACCGCCGCTTTCAATCTCAATATCCTGACGAGAATCAACCGAGAGTTAGGCGGTAATTTTGAGTCGGAGAAATGGGGACACTGGGAAACCTACGACCCGCTCAGCGGCGCTGCACGTTCTTTTCTAGTGGCCAAAGAAGCGCAGTTAGTACGCATCAGCCAGCTAGACATGGAATTTGAAATCGAAGCCTGGGAAACCATTTCGGTAGAAATTAGCCAGAAGTACAGTTTATCAGAAGTAGAAAAAATGGCCGCAGCTACGGGTTTCCAGTTTGTAAGACACTTCCAGGACGAACGTCAATGGTTTAGCGATACGCTCTGGCGGGTTTAGGCCGAGCTTTGTAACAGCTTTCGAGCCTTTTATAAAAGTTCGTTTCAATAAAATGCCCCGAACTACTCAGTAGCCCAGGGCGGTGTACAATTTACAAATACACTCATTGTTGTTCTTTGGACGCTTATAGCAAGGCTATAACGTATACAGCCTACTTTCAAATGTACTGTCTATTCATCCATTTACAAAATTGATTAATTTTACTACCTATTTGTAAAATCTATGACACTTCAACAGCTCCGCTACGCCGTTGCCCTTGATGAATACCGGCATTTCACCAAGGCCGCACAGAGTTTCCCCGTTGCTCAGCCTACCCTCACACTGCAACTAAAAAAGCTGGAAGAAGAACTGGGGATAGTACTTTTCGATCGAAGTAAAAAGCCTTTACGTCCTTCTGCAATCGGAGAGAAATTTCTGGCCCGTGCTCGTGATATTTTACAAGAAGTGAGTAGTCTGGAAGCACTGGTTGTAGAGGAGCAAGACGACTTGAAAGGAAGCTTTTCGCTAGGGATCATTCCAACTCTGGCCCCCTACCTTTTACCGCTATTCATCCAATCCTTTAGCGAGCGTTTTCCAACCACCCAACTACGGATTCGTGAGCTGACCTCAGAGGAAATCATCAATGGCTTAAATCGCTCCGATCTGGACTTAGCTATTCTGGTTACGCCTTTACAGGAAAAGTACCTGCGTGAGATCCCGCTGTTTTATGAACCTTTTTTGATCTACGCTTCCCCCGGAGAGGATATCCATGAGCACTCTCCACTCCTACCTGACCACGTTACGCGTCGTGACCTTTGGATTTTGGAACAAGGGCACTGCTTTCGCAATCAGGTATTGAACCTCTGCGACAGCGACGAGTCTAAGGCAGGCAACCCCAACGCTAATTTTGTCTTTGAGGCCAGCTCTATTGAAACCTTGAAAAATCTCGTCCGGCAAAATCTTGGTTATACTATTGTACCGGAAATGGCCGTAGACGCTCTACGAGACCATGATCATTTGAAACGTTTTGCCGATCCACAACCCGCCCGTGAAGTAAGTCTGGTCGTTCACCGTCGCTTTACCAAGGAACGTTTACTGGCTGAAATAAGTAGAGAGATCCTTTCGGTTGTGCCAGAGCACTTTACTAAAAACAGGAGATACACTAGTATAACTTGGCGCTAAATATTTGATAACTGTTATCACTTTTGATTCCCTCTGGGAAGTCGTCCTTTTTGCGCTTTAAATTGATCGATGTGCTCTTGTTCAACCTTTTTTGCAGCACTTCTGCCCTTAATTCCAACTATTAGAATGCGACCAAAGTACCGTAACCAACCCGCACCAAGATTCAGGATTCTAACTTGAACTCTAACCCTGTTTGATAGACCGTCATCCCTTATCTTCCCTTTACTTATGCCGTACTTAAATACTTGTCCATCGGCTTTATCTCTTATTTCATACAGATGATTTGGATCATCGTTTTTGTTGCTATTCCCATGTAACTTTCGCTTCATGCATCAATTGAGTTATCCCATCCTTCCTTGTTACTATAAGTTTCATAATTGAAGAGCGGTCGATATACCATCTCTTCACCGGTCTTTTTCAAATATGCCGCTTCCGCCATGTACAATAACTCCTCAAACGTTAAATCTAGCGGCATTTCTTCAGGAGAGTTCAAAATCTCTTCATAAACTTCCTGCCCATTCGCAACAACAGCGCATCTCGCATATAGGAACTCATCTACTGATAAATAGTCCCCATGCTCCAGAAAGCCTTTAGCATGTCGATAAGTATCTAGTTGCCAGAGGTATCTCGCTAACTTATCAGCAAACTGATAAATGTTACCAATTGGAAGTTCGCTTAGTACTTCGACTAAATTACTTACGACCTCATTGGAGGTCTCTGCTTCCCAGTCTAATTGCTCGATAAGTGCCCAAAATTCACTATTACTCAATACTTCCTCTTCAGCAAATCCGTCAGAGTTGATTGATATCTCTAATTGGGCATCCCCAAATCGTTCTTGAATTGCTTTAATGGCATCGGGATTGAGATCCCTCGTATGTAAGCTTATTGTTCCTTCCATGACTTGAAGTTAAATTTAAGCCTTTTAGCTGGATATTAACGCTTCAACCTCCTTGAATAGTTCGAAGAACAACCATTTCGAGACCGTGTATATACTCAAGCCTTTGCCTCAAACAATTCTGATTGGAGTATAGAAGAAAAAATCCCGGCTGCGCAATGTGCAACCGGGATCCAATAACTTTCCAAAATTACTGAGTGGGATTGTTCTGGTGTGCTTAGGCATCCTCCAGAGCAGCGGCACCACCAACGATCTCAAGAATCTCTTTGGTGATCGCCTCCTGACGGGCCTTATTATAACTGATCTTCAGCTCTCGCTGTAATTCTTTAGCATTTTCGGTAGCCGAGTCCATGGCCGTCATCCGGGCACCGTGCTCAGAAGCGTGCGTATCCAGCAGAAATTTTTGAAACTGTGTCTGTAGAATACTAGGTACCAAAGTACTTAACAGCTCTTCCTTACTGGGCTCAAAAATGTAGTCAGCTTTGATGTTACCATCTTCTTCGCTGACCTCAGCGGGAGGTACCGGCAGGAACTGCACAGTGGTAGGATACTGAACGGCAGCATTACGGAAACGGCTGTAGCTTGTATAAATCCGATCGTAATCGCCCTTCTCAAAGCTGTCCATCAATAACTGAGGTACTTGCTTAGTGTGATCGAAGCTGAGGTCTTCAAAGAGTCCTATGTAATCTTCTACTAAGTTGACCCGGCTATCCTCGTCGAGTCGACGGCGGAAGTAGTCGGCTCCTTTTTTACCAATGGGGTAGATATCGATCTCCTTAGCGTCGGCCAGTTGTTCCTTGATACAAGCCACGGCAGACTTAATCACGTTGGTATTGAAAGCCCCTGCCAAGCCACGGTTAGAGGTAACGATCACTAAGGCTGCTCGCTGCAAGGGGCGTTCGAGGTTGAAGGAAGTGTTGGCATCTCCCTCCAGGTTGGAAAGGATATTGCGCAGCATAGCGTCTAGCTTATCAGCATAGGGGCGCATCTCGACGATCGCCATCTGCGCTCTACGCAGCTTGGCTGCCGATACCATCTTCATGGCAGAGGTAATCTGCATGGTGTTTTTCACCGTACGGATACGTTCGCGGACTTCCTTTAAGTTGGCCATAATTAATATAGTATAGCGTAAGGCGTATAGCGTATAGCGTAGGCGATTTCATCGCTTTACGCTATACGTCTAATCGCAATACGATTTATGCAAATTGAGGGGCAACCGTTGCGGCCAGTTCTTCGATCTTAGCCAGGTCGGCCTTGTCGTAGTTCTTAGCGCGAATATTGTCTAGTACAGCAGGGTGGGTGCGCTCCAGCTCATTCAGGAAGAAGCTTTCGAAATCCTTCACCTTAGCAACGGGAATGTCCTTGAGCAGGCCCTTCGTACCGAGGTGAATGATCGCTACCTGCTTCTCTACCGCTACCGGAGAGTACTGAGGTTGCTTTAGGATTTCTACGTTGCGCTTACCTTTTTCCAGGATACCCATCGTTGCAGCATCCAGGTCAGAACCGAACTTGGCGAAAGCCTCCAGCTCCCGGTAACTCGCTTGATCTAGTTTTAGCGTACCAGAAACCTTTTTCATCGGCTTGATCTGGGCCGAACCACCTACCCGCGATACGGAGATACCTACGTTGATAGCGGGGCGAATACCATTGTTGAATAATGTTGATTCGAGGAAGATCTGACCGTCGGTGATCGAAATCACGTTGGTAGGAATGTAAGCAGATACGTCACCGGCTTGGGTCTCGATGATCGGTAATGCTGTAAGGGAGCCCCCACCTTTAACGATACCAGCTTTCTTGAGAGATTCCGGCAGGTCGTTCATGCTTTGAGCAATGCCATTGTCATCAATAACTTTGGCGGCGCGTTCCAGCAGGCGGCTGTGCAGGTAAAATACGTCACCGGGGTAAGCCTCACGTCCTGGTGGACGACGTAGCAGTAGCGATACCTCACGGTAGGCTACGGCCTGCTTAGACAGATCATCATAAATGATCAGTGCCGGGCGGCCAGTGTCACGGAAGTACTCGCCGATGGCAGCACCGGCGAAGGGTGCATAGAATTGTAGTGGAGCAGGATCTGCAGCAGAGGAGGATACAATCACGGAGTAATCCAGTGCACCGTTATCTTCCAGGGTTTTAGCAACCTGAGCTACGGTAGATGCTTTCTGACCGATAGCAACATAAATACAGAATACGGGCTCTCCGCGATCGTAGAATTCCTTCTGATTTAGGATAGTATCGATGGCGATAGCTGACTTACCCGTCTGGCGGTCACCGATGATCAGCTCCCGCTGCCCACGGCCAATAGGAATCATGGAGTCAATCGCCTTAATACCCGTCTGCAGTGGCTCATTTACTGGCTGGCGGTAAATTACGCCAGGCGCTTTGCGTTCCAGGGGCATTTCATAGGTAGTGCCAGAGATTTCTCCTTTACCGTCGATGGGCTCACCCAATGGATTCACTACCCGGCCGACGTAGCCTTCACCTACATTAATCGAAGCAATACGCTTGGTACGACTTACCCGTGAGCCTTCCGAAATACCTTCGGCGCTACCCATCAGTACCACACCAACGTTATCTTCTTCCAAGTTAAGAACGATGGCTTCAGTACCAGTATCAAACTTCACCAATTCACCCGCCTGGGCATTATTGAGACCGTAGACACGGGCAATACCGTCACCTACTTGCAATACCGTACCATATTCCTCTAGTTCAGTAGCCGAACTGAAGCCAGACAACTGCTGCTTGAGGATCGCTGAAATTTCACCAGGTTTTACGTCAGCCATAGCTGTAAAAAATTTTGATTTGTGGCGGCGCTGCCGCCGCAAAACTCAGTTATATTTTCGGCCCAGAAGGCCAGGAAAGTTATTGTAAGCTTGCTGTATCCAGCAAGCTCTTTATTGCATGATTTGTGAAACGTAGACGTTTGGCCCATCGAATTCCTTGCGCAATTCATTGAGCTTGTGTGCCACACTCGCATCGTAAATCTTACCATCGAACTCCAGTACAAATCCACCGACGAGGGTAGGATCTACGGAAGTACTAAACTCAATCTTCTCCTCCGTGCTATTGGCCTGCACCAACTGCTGCTTAATTTGTTCCAGCACAGTGGCGTCGATAGGCACAGCACTGGTCACCTTAACCGAGGAGATGTTATTGATGACTTTGTACTGATCCTGAAAAGCACCGGAAATATCTACCAGCACATTTTCGCGACCTTTCTTTACCAGGATACGGATGAAAGCCTTGGTCATGTCACCAACGCGGCCATCCAGGATCGTTTCAAGAATGCTTAACTTCTTACTCGGAGTTACAATTGGACTCTTGAGTAAGAGGGCAAAATCGCGTACATCGACAAGCTCCTGGAGCGTATCCATGTCTTGCTTGACGGCTTCCAGCTGATTTTGCTCCAGCGCCAGATCAATCAATGACTTGGCGTAGCGGGTAGCGACTCTTTGATTTCCCATGCTAGAGATATATTAAATACGTATTACCGATGGACGGCAAAACGCATTAGTTTAATTTACTAACCTGCTCGTTAATGAAGCTCTGCTGGCTGGCAGCATCCCCAAGCTCGCGATGTAGCAGCTTTTCGGCGATATCTACCGCCATGGTACCGACCTGATGCTTCAGATCGACGATGGCTGCCTGGCGCATATTTTCGATGTCGCGCTTGGCATCGGCCGCCACTTTCTGTGCGGCAGACTTGGCTTCCTCTTTAGCAGCAGCGACAATTTCACTCGCTTGTTGCTCAGCATTACGCAGCAGCTTGGTTCGCTCTTCACGCGCTTCGGCCAGCAATTGCTGGTTTCCAGCCTGGAGATCAGCCATTTCTTGCTTGACGCGCTTGGCCTCATCAATACTACCCTGGATATCGTCTTCACGCTTTTTGAGGGCATTTTGGATCGGGCGGAAAGCCGCACGGCCAAGGATAACCCACACCAGAATGAAGATGACACTGGTCCAGAAAATCAAACCCGGATCGGGCTTTAAAACAGAGAAGTCAACTAAGAACAGATTAAGCATCTGAGTATAGTTTTTATATAAGGGATGTTCACCGGGGTGAACAGAAAAATTAAAGTGTGGTCAGCGCCGCCGCCAATCGCGGTTCGGCACTGACCGGGTCTTTACTGCTTACGTAAACTTAACCTTGGGCAAGTACGTCCAACAGACCAACTACGATGGCGAAAAGGGCAGCACCCTCCACCAAGGCAGCGGTAAGAATCATAGCAGTACGAATGTCGCCTGTAGCTTCTGGCTGACGAGCAATAGATTCAGTAGACTTGCTACCGATCAATCCTACGCCGATACCGGCTCCTAAAGCAGCAATTCCTGCGCCAATAGCACCCATGTCAAAATAATTTAGTGGGTGAAGAAATATTTTTAGTGGGCGTGGGCGTGAGCCACGTCCTCATCGTGTTCGTGGTGGTGTTCTTCCACCGCAGCTCCGATGTAACTAGCTGTAAGGATCGCAAAGATGAACGCCTGTAAGAAGGCAACCAGCAATTCGATCAGGTTCATAAAGGCCGTGAAAGCGCCACCCAGGATGACCCCGACTACACCTCCACCGAAACTCTCTCCGGAATTTCCGAAGATGAAGATCAGACCAATCAGACTCAGAATGATGATGTGCCCAGCTGCAATGTTGGCAAACAGACGAATCATCAGAGAGAAAGGCTTGATGAACAAGCCTAAGATTTCCACCGGTGTGAGGATAGTTTTTACCCAAGCCGGGATTCCAGGCATCCAAAGGACGTGCTCCCAGTAGTGGCGATTACCATTGAGGTTAGTCACCAGGAAAGCCAGTACAGCCAGTACTAGGGTTACGGCGATATTGCCGGTTACGTTGGCACTACCCGGGAAGAAAGGAACCAGCCCTAGTAGGTTACAGAACAGGACGAAGAAAAAGATCGTCATAATGAAGGGCTGAAACTTCTCGTACTTGTGCTCCCCGATCATGGGAATACTCACCTCATCACGGATGAAAGTGAAGAAGGGTTCGAAGAATCCTTGCACACCGCGAGGCGCCTGCCCTTCCCGTTGCTTGTACTTGCGGGCGATGCTGGTCCAGAGCCAGATCAGCAGTATGGCCGCCAGTAACATGGTAAAAACATTCTTAGTAATGCTGAAGTCGTAGAAGCTAGTCAAGCCGCCACCCAGCATACCACCGTCGAGGGTGGAAGGAGCGTCCAATTGATATTCATTGCCATCGTAGCAGATAAAGCCAACATCCTTGACTTTGCCGTTTACCTCAATACTCTTGGTCGTTACGTGCTCACTGTCGAGCTGTACTTCACCGTCCATTGGGAAACCAGGAGTGGCAACCCGGTTGATGCGGCCGTGATTGAGCACGTAACCATCTATGGCAGTATGGCCGTGGTCAAACATCGAGCTCAGGCCAATTGTCCATCCCTCTCCAGGAGCATAAGCGAAAACTGGCAGGGGGACTGCAAAATGCCCAAAAAGGTGAAATTCATTAGCATCGGCGATGTGGCCTAGGGTTACGGTAGCGGGGTCGTAGCCGTGCTCTTCGTGGGGATCACAGGCGGAGTGAGCATGGTGTGCCGCTTCTCCGTGATCACTGTGATCGGCCTGATCGTGGCTGCTATGATCGGCTTGATTATGACCGGCATGATCGTCATGCTGACCGTCGTCGTGACCGCTGTGGTCATCGTGCTGCTCGTGGCCATGGTCATCATCGTGACTGTGCTCTTGAGCCAGGGCGGAACCGATGCTGAACGAGCCAACAAAAAGAACTGCCAGAATTAATCGCAAACTTGCTTTCACGTAGGAATGCTTTAACCACTTTCTAAAATCGACCGCAAAGGTAGCTGAAAAGCCTAGATTATACTAGTGTATGGAAAGCTTTTTTCCACACTGAAAAATAGGCAGAGACAGGCTCTCCGAGGCGTCCGTTTTCTCGACTTGGCTGAAGAGCAAGCTTGCTGTTTTTTGTTTTGTACTTCCGCAGGTCCAGGCCGCACTTCTTAGGCCGCAGCAGTAATGGCCAAATATGCTTTGGCAGTCCAGGAGACAAGAGGGAATGTCTGAGGAAGGTCATATTTTGGGTACTGGGATTTAGTTGGGTAGTTAAGTAGGAGGTAGTTAGATAGTAGGCAGTTCGGTAGCGACGTCCTCGGAGATCTCGGAGCGCAGCGCAGGCCATCCGAGGTCTGGAGTGGGTTGTAGATGGGTAGGTCCTTAGATAGGTAGCGGCGCCCTTGGCAGTCTGGAGCATCTAGGCTATCTGCTTCGCCTCCTGGCAGCGATAGAGCACATACTTTTTATTGGTAGCTAGTTCTGCCACCTTGGTAAATAGCTTGCTGAGATGGGTAGAGTAGTTCAAATGCCGATTGGCGACCAGTACTAAAGATCCGTCTGCCTTTAAATGGGTCGCTGCTTGTCGGAAGAGCTGCAGGCTAGGATCAATGGTATTGCGATGGCCATCGTGGAAGGGGGGATTGCTGATGATCAAGTCATACTGGCCACGATCTGCTGGTATGGAGGAGGCTGGAAAAACTTCCCAGTTCTGATCTGCCACCAACTGCGTCAAATTGTACTGCGCAGAATAGACGGCTAGGAAGGAAGAGTCGAAGGCCTCCAGTCGCGCCTCAGGATAGCGCAGTAGTAGTTGATGGCCGATAACCCCATTGCCACAGCCCATATCCAAAATCCGCTGCGGGGGCGGCATATCTGCTAATCTAGGCAACGACGCCCAGCTGTCTAACAAAAATTGGGTGCCATAATCAATGTGCTGTGCTGAAAACACGCCATATAACTGATGGTAGCGATGGCCGCCATAGGATAAGTCGTGATAGTAAGCGTTTTCCCCTTGAGAAGACTCCATGAGTGCACTGAAGTTCGGAAGAATGCTTTGTGGCCCGTTCCGAGGGAAGACCTGCGGAAGTACAAAAGAAGACTTAAAAGAACTGATCAATAACAAGCGCGCCTTTTTGTAAGCTCTGCTCTGCTCTACCCTATCCGCATATCGTTGGGCGATCTCCAGTATACGGGGGCTGAAGTGCCGGGTCATAAAACTGACGGCCAGTTGGGTGTTTTCCTGAGCTCGGGCAGCGATAGCTCCTAAAAGCAGCTCGAATAAGTCCAGCGATTTGGGCAAACGCATAAGGTTCAGCGGCACGCCTGACCAGGGGTGCAGTACCGACTGACAATGCGGCGGCGGGGCCGTCATCCCATTTTGCTGCCAGCATAATTGTAGTTTAGTCGCCGTAGCCGAGTCGGTCGTCAAGCTGTTACATTTCCCACCGATTAATAAGCTCAAAATCGCCGAGTGATCTTCAAAAACGTTCACTGCAAGGCTTTGCAGTTCTGGTGCGGCAGCTCTTTGAGCCTTTAGCCAATTGAGCAGCAACTCGTCACTTCCCCGCAAGGCCGCCACCGCTGGGGTACCGCCCAAATCGTCACTATTCAACTGATAGTGACGGCCTTCATATTCGACTTCGCGCAGGTTTAAGAACTGCATGGGGCGAAGGTAAGGCATAGGTTGAGGATCAACAGCTCGTCCAAAGGGACAAATACCGGTGGGATTTCAATGACCACTACTCCTCCCTTTAAAATCGCCAGCGAATTCCAGCTTTTATGCTCACGGGATTAAAGCCTAGCCGATAGGACGCAGCAGTATTGGTACTCGGATTAAAGAATCGGCGATACTCAACTCCAAGTTGGACGCTCAAATTTTGCTTTATGGGCTTACTGACTCCGCCTCCCAGCTGGAACCCCCAACCAATGCGTTGGCGGAATTCGTCAGCCTCGGCTAGATCGTAAGCAAGCCCATTTTCGTTAAGGCTAGTTCCAGTTATTTGCTGGCGGATATTTAGCAGCGCTCCGCCCTGTAAATACCAGTTTAGGGATGTCGGGTGGAAAGCCGGATGTTCATACCCTAGCAGTAAGGGTATATTTATCGTATTGAGCCGATTCGCAAAGCGGGTCCGTCGATAAACACTCGTGGTGCGTATACCAGTCCCTGTTCGCTCGTCTACCTCCCCATCTGCGTAAACAATCCGTTGGGTGACGACGGGCACGGATTCTTCCTCACGACTCACTAGTTGATCTCCTTCAAAGCGGGTAAGCAGTCGCTGGTAATCGATACCAGTAGTAATTGACCAACGTGGATGGAAGCGATAGCCTACTACAATGCCTAGCCGCCAGGCTCCTATATCTCTATTACGATAATCTCCGTACAGCTCCCCGTCTTGCTCCCGCAACGGACCCGCTAAACCAGCCGAGGCCTGTAAGCCAACACTCCAGCTGCGAAAGGATGGATGGCCTTTTTTTGCTCTCGGCTGATTAGGAATAGGTACTGAACGAGGCAGGCGTGGGCTGACCGGCAAGGGGTAGAGGGGGGTGGGTAGATAGTAGTCGGTAGTCGGTAGTCGGGTAGTGAGGTCTTCGGGAGACTCGGATTGAAGCGTGGGCCCTCCGAGCTCTGGAGTGGGAGGAGGAGTCGGGTAGTCGGTAGTCGGTAGGTGGGTGGCAACGCCCTCGGAGATCTCGGAGCGCAGTACAGGCCCTCCAAGCTCTGGAGCAGCAGGAGTAGTTGAGTCGTCGGTAGTCGGTAGGTGGGTGGCAACGCCCTCGGAGGTCTCGGAGCCTAGCGCAGACCCTCCGAGCTCTGGAGTGGGAGGAGTAGTTGGGTAGTCGGTAGTCGGTAGGTGGGTAGATGGGTAGGTGGGTAGGTGGGTAGCAACGCCCTCGGAGGTCTCGGAGCGCAGTACAGGCCCTCCGAGCTCTGGAGCAGCAGGAGTAGTTGGGTAGTCGGTAGTCGGTAGGTGGGTGGCAACGCCCTCGGAGGTCTCGGAGCGCAGTGCAGGCCCTCCGAGCTCTGGAGCGGGAAGAACTGCCAACCAGAGGAGGAGTAAAACACTTGCCCCCGTTCCCAACCACCACCAAATGGCAGTCCGTTTTTTACGTCTAGGGTATAGTTCAGCCTCCACCTGATCCCATAGTTGCTGATGGTCTAGCCCGGAGCGGTAGTTGTCTAAGCGATCACGCATAGCGTTTTCAAAGGACTTATCCGACATGACTTTGGTGGTTTTGCAGTTTGGTAATGGCTTGCTGCAGCTGTATTCTGGCGCGGCTATACTGCGCTCGCACGCCGCTTTCCGATAGTTTAAGCATTTGCGCGATTTCCGTATGCTTATAGCCTTCAATAGCGTATAAGTTGAATACTGTGCGTAGACCTGGGGCCAGGGCTTGTACTAATCGCAGTAGATCTTCTTCTTGCAGACGATCTAAGGCTACCGGATTTATACTTCTTTCAGGCATTTTTTCGAGACCACTTAGTTCGCGCTGAACAGATCGCTTATTGAGGCGCTGCAAGGCCCGATTGACAACGATGCGCCGCAGCCAGGCCAGGAAGGTACCCGTCCCTTTATAGGAGCTGATACCTTGCAGGGCCTTTACTAAGCTGTCTTGCAGCAAATCTTCGGCGGTTGGCCGATCTGCGGTATAGCGACGAGCTACCGTAAGCAAGACCGGCGAATACCGCTGCACCAACTCCCGCTGTGCTATACGGTCTCCTTGTCGGCAGCCTTCTATGATTTGAGCTTCACTCATCGTGCTGGGATTTAGGGGCAAACTGGCAAGGTGATGGATTGCTGAAATCCAGGTGAAACCACGGACACTTCCATTCCAGCCTGGGTTAGGGCTGGATCTGAATAAGCTGTAGCAAAGAATCCAAGCTGATTACCACACTTAGGTACTAGTACTTCTACAGTGCCATCCGCTTGCAACTGACTTAAAGTGTAATAGCCGCTTACGTTTCTAGTCAGTACGAATCCATTATCGAGGGCATCCTGATTACAATCTTCTCCAGTGAAAACGACCTGCCACCAATCATCGGGATTGGCGATGGTAGTCTGCAATTCGTTATAGGTGGCTAAATCAACAGCTGCGATGCTGTGCTCACTAATAAAATCACCGCAAGCTGTCTGCAAACGGAGGGTAAAATCTTCGTTTAAGGGGACTTGTAATGCCGCTTCTCCGAGATTATTGCTGAGGTTATTGAAGACCAACCCCAGATCACTGGAATATACCTGCACCATTATTTGTCGTAAGGGAATATCCTGTAGATCAGTAATTTTGAAAATGGCGGCTTCACTCGGGAATTTAATGTCACAGTTAATCCAGCCAACGAGCTCTCCGAAACAACAGCCTACAGGCAAGGTGGAAAAATAGGTTCGCTCATCCATACCGGCCGACAGATCAATTTCCTGCCAGGCATCGTCTTCCAATTGTAAGGTCCAAAGGTCAATCGACTCTGGACGAAGATCTACCTCATTTCCGGCTTGGATGGAAATCCTGAGGGGAGCATTGGATTGGAGAGCTTCTCCGTTTTCTCCTTTGATTTCAAAGTAGATCATTCCAAAGCTAGCCAACTGGCCCTCGCTTCCATCCAATGCTACTGCTTGCATCCCCGCGGGTTGTAAGCGGGTAAAAGTAGGGCTGAGCGGGTCAAGGTAGCGGACAAAACCGCTGACCATGCCCGTATAGGGCTGCCCATCCAGGGTTTCCATACTATTGGCTTCAATGCGAATGCTGCTGGTGGTATTAGGGTCAGCAAAGAACATCGTTTCCTGGGTACTAAAAGTGCTAAGGCTACCTTTCTCCAGCAGCACCAGTTCAAAAGTTGTCTGTCCGCCTGCTGCTGCATAGACTCGGGTTTGGGTGGGGATATAGCCCTCGGCTTCAGCATTAAACTCTACCCCGCTCAAGGCAACTGGGAAATCGAGGTAAACGAAGCGACCATTTTCATCCGTTTGGCCCCCGATACCAGCAAGACTGAGCTCGGCACCGGCAATGGGCAAATTCTCTTCATCGACTAGGCGAATAAATAAATCAGCTCGCGCTTCAATAGTTGGTCCGGGATTGGGCTCTTCAACAATGGGGAAAACAACATCCATATCTTCGATACAACTATATAAAAGGGCCGTTAGACCAAGTAGACTCAGATATCTCAACATGAGAATTGTAATTAAGGGGTTATTGAAAGGTGGGCCCATTCGTAAGATCGGTGGGCAGCTAAAAACGCTGCAATGCCGCTTGGATTAATTCGTTCTTAGTTACTTTGAGTACTTCAAATCTAACTGCAGCCATCAGAAACCAAGAATCAGATATCACTACGCCTTCCTGGCAACTCTCCAGTTATCCATGGCTACGCAATCGCATCCGGGCTGCTTTCCAGCCCAACAACTTTCACGGTTGGGGCAAGCGACGCAATTACTTTGAAGGTTGGTACTGCAAGCTGGTTGTACCGGAGCAAAACCTGGCCTATGCTTTTATTCCTGGTATTAGTCTGGAGGCGGACGGATCGGGCCACGCCTTTATCCAGGTGCTAGATGGTGTAAGGCGGCAAGTGGCCTATCATCGTTTTGCCCTCAGCGATTTTCAGCCTGCACAAGATCGCTTCGAGCTTCAATTAGCCAACAACTACTTTTCAGACCGGGAGCTACGTATTGATTTACCCGGCGTCCAGGCTAAAATCAACTATTTAAACCCACAGCCTTGGGCCAAGCGCTTGCTGGCATCGGGCGTTATGGGCTGGTACGGATATGTACCGGGCATGGAATGTTACCACGGTATGGTCAGCGCCCATCACCACTTACAGGGCTATTTAGAAGACGATCGTGGTCGCTTATCCGTAGATGGCGGAGTCGGCTATCTGGAAAAAGACTGGGGCAGTAGTTTCCCTGCAGCCTGGATTTGGTTACAATCCAATCACCTGGAGTTGGATGCCCCAGCCAGCTTGATGGCTTCGGTAGCACGCATCCCTTGGCGCGGTGCTCACTTTCGTGGCTTTCTTTGCACCTGGCTATGGGAAGGTCAGCTGCATACGTTCACGACCTGGAACCGCTCCAGTCATCAAGTTAAATTCGGGGAGGGTTTTGTGGATTTGTACTTCCGCAGGTCTGCCCGCTTAACGGGCTCCAATCATTCACTAACCATTCGCGCCTATCCCGCTGCTGGCGGGCAGCTGATCTCTCCTACCCCGGCAGGCATGGTCGGTAAAATCAACGAAAGCCTTCAAGCCACCCTTGAGTTGTGCTATGAAAAAAATGGTCAGCTTATCTATGAAGGAAATGCTCACTGGGCAGGATTAGAAGTCTCCGAAACCGCAACAAGGCTGCTAGGAGATGGGTGAAAATCTAGTATTTTTGGATTTTTGGATAAACCCAAAAATCCAAAAATTCCCCATCGCCACTACCTCGCCAACTGCTCTACTAAAGCCTGGATTTCCAGCGCATAGTCCCGCAGAACCGTACTAATAGTGCTCCCATCCAAAGGTACCGCATTAATGTACCAGGTACGCGAACCGCTAAAGTCATCCGTATACAAACTCAGCTGGGCAAAGGGGCCATCCCCACATCCAGGGCAACCAAAGCGATCCGTAGAGGCTCTCAGTAATTCTTCCGGCAGGTTATCCTGCAATTGAAACACCTCCACTATGCGGCTCTGATCTTCCATTTCCACCCAGCCGCCTAGATTAGCCGCCCCATCTCCCAAAGCTGGTCCAGGCCC
This sequence comes from Bacteroidota bacterium, assembly GCA_039030655.1. GTDB lineage: Bacteria > Bacteroidota > Bacteroidia > Chitinophagales > Saprospiraceae > Neolewinella. The sequence continues at coordinate 24,460 of JBCCDS010000011.1, forward strand.
AGGTTCATAAAAGAACAAGACGCTATCCTGCACTTTGAAAATGCTGCTACAAAAGCCTGAGCACAATCCCCCACCGTAACCGATCAGGAAAGTACCCGGTGGCGCGTAGCTTCTAAAATCATCGTCTTCGCAAGTAAAGGCCGTAAAGAGCACAAATAAAGCCGGCAAAAGAAGTAAGGAACCAACCGTCGAAAAGCGAAACTGCATAGGAGATAGCTTGTATAAAAGAAGATGGATAAGTAGTTAAAAACGCTGCAACAAGCCCATAAAATTATAATAATCCAGCACGTTTAAGACGCTTTCTTCGGTTGGAGGGGTCAACCTAAAACCACTACCTTCTGTTTAAAATAAGGTTATTCTGATCTGATTTAGTCTGTTTTATGCATCATCAGTTTGACAAGTTCCGTCGCTTTTTCTCGGAATCTCGCTTCTTCAATAAGTTGGGCAATTACGCTCAGACGGCTGGCCTTAAAGTCGTATACAGCTCACTTTTGCTCTATTACGCCTACCAACGTAAAGAGACACCGTCCTGGGCCAAAAGGATTATTATGGGTACCCTCGGCTACCTCGTGATGCCTTTCGATTTTCTACCCGATCTATCCCCTATCATCGGTTATACCGACGACTTAGGGGTCTTAAGCTTCGGCTTAGTCACTATTGCCGCCTTCGTCAATGAAGAAGTCAAACAAAAAGCCCGCCAACGTCTAGAAAAGTGGTTCCCTTCTGCAGACGAGCACCTACTCAATGAAGTAGATGAAAAACTCTAAGACTGCCCTGCTTACTTTCAGCACAGGCTGGCCAATTAAACTCTAGCCAGACATATGGGGTTTTAGCATAGTTCCTACCCATAAGTCTATGATTACTGAGGTCAACAACGAGCAGATGCTGGAGAAAATCCAGACTTTTGAGCTCTTTGCCAATATTTCCGAAGAAGCCCTCATCTGGCTGGTCGAAAAATCCGCCTGTGAAACAGTAGCTGAAGGTGATCTGCTCTTCAAGCAAGGCGAAAAGCAAGATCACATGCTCTTTCTCGTCGAAGGAGAGTACGCCATCAACTTTGTCAAGGATGGCCGTCAGCGAGAATTTGCCGTCATCCGGGAAGGTACCGTTACTGGCGTGCTGCCTTTTAGCCGCATGGTGGAAGCTGGCGCAAACGGGATCGCAACCAAAGATTGTCACCTACTGCTACTCCACCGCGACCACTTCGTTGAAATGACCAATGTCAGTTACGAGCTGACCCAAGTGCTGGTCTCAGTAATGACTGAACGCGTCAGAAATTTTCAACAAGCCCGTCTTACGGACGAGAAAATGATGGCCTTGGGTAAAATGTCTGCCGGTCTAGCACATGAACTCAACAACCCGGCTGCGGCCATCGTCCGCGCCAGCGAAATTCTCTATAACCACCTCCACCAAACTCCCGAACGCTTCAAGTCGGTAATCACCATGCCCGTAAGTCCCGAGCAGGTGGATGAGGTCAACGGCATCCTCTTTGCCCGCCTGGCGGCCTTTCAGGACATTGACCTCAGCCTCATGGAACGGGAGGAAAAAATGGATGACCTCATCGACTGGCTCGAAGACAACGATATTGACAAATCCGATGAAATGGCAGAGAACCTTGTCGATTTTGGGTTTTCTATTGACGATATGGATCAGGTCAAACAAATTTTACCCTCCGAAGCCCTGGAGCCTGTTCTTTGGTGGATCGACTCCAACCTAAGTACCGAACGCCTCGTTAGCGACATCAAAGTATCGGGCGAACGCATCGCCAGCCTCGTCAGCTCAATTAAGTCCTACAGCCACATGGATCAGCAACCCAGTATGGAGGTCATCGACATCGTACATGGGCTCAAGGACACCATCACTATCCTCCAGCACCGCTTCAAGAAGCAAGGCGTTGAGCTGGACAAGGAACTTAGTTGTGACCTGGCAAAAATTAAGGCTATTCCCGGCGAGCTAAATCAGGTCTGGACCAATTTACTTTCAAACGCCCTGGACGTACTACCAAACGGTGGGAAGATTTCCATTCGCACTTACACCGAGCGCAAATCCATGTGCCTGGAAATCATCGATAATGGTCCTGGTGTTCCAGAGGACATTCAGAATCGCATCTTTGAGCCTTTCTTCACCACTAAAGGTGTTGGAGAAGGAACCGGAATGGGCCTTGACATCGTCAAGCGGATCGTCGATCGCCACCATGGGTCCATCACTCTAGAGTCGGAGCCTGGCCGCACTTGTTTCCGCACTTGTTTCCCCATCCACACTGCCTAAGCTATCACCATGAGCAAAGTGAATAAGCCCATTATTATTTCGGTCGACGATGACCAGCAAGTGCTGCGTTCCCTAAAGCGGGACTTGCGATCGCAATACAAAGACAATTACCGTATTATCAGTACCGATAGTGCGAAAGAAGCTATCGTTGCCGTTGAAGAATTGAAGAAAAAGGGTGAAGTAATAGCACTGTTCCTCTCCGATCAGCGCATGCCCGAGATGAACGGGGTAGACTTTTTGGAGAAAGCTCGCCAATTCTTCCCCGAGGCCAAGCGGGTGCTGCTTACTGCCTACAGCGATACCCAAGCGGCCATCAAAGCCATCAACGACGTACAACTAGATTACTACCTGCTCAAGCCCTGGGATCCACCCGAGCAAAAGCTCTACCCAGTGATCAACGAATTGCTGGAAGATTGGCAACTCAGTTATCGGCCAGCATGGAAAGGGCTCAAGCTAGTGGGCTACCCCTATTCGCCTAAGAGCCACAATCTCAAAGACTGGCTAGCCGGCAACTTGCTCCCCTACCGCTGGATGGAAGCAGGGACCGATGATGCCCAGGAACTTATGCAGTTACACGGGATTGAACCTCGTCAACTGCCAGCAGTCGTCACTGAGGAGGGCGAATTATTAGCTAATCCGCAGCCCGCTGATTTGGCCGAAGCGCTCGGCATGAGCGCCCATGCGCAGGAAGAGCTCTATGACGTAGTTATTATCGGCGCAGGCCCAGCTGGCATGGCTGCTGCGGTCTACGGTGGCTCCGAAGGCCTCAAAACCCTGCTCATCGAAAAAAGAGCGCCCGGCGGACAAGCCGGTACCAGCTCCAGAATCGAAAATTACCTGGGTTTCCCCTCTGGTTTATCTGGCTCGGAACTGACTCGGCGCGCCATGGCCCAAACCCTCCGCTTCGGGGTCGAGGTGGTGAGCCCCCGCGAAGTAGAAGCCATTGAAATTCAAGACAACTATAAAATACTGACGCTCGACGACGGCTCGACGGTAAAAACCAAGGCCGTGATCGTTACTACCGGGGTCCAATACCGTCACTTGCCCGCTGAAGGAGCTGATGATTTCACTGGTGCTGGGGTCTACTACGGTGCCGCCATGACCGAAGCCAATGCCTGCCGTAACAAGGAGGTCTACGTAGTAGGTGGTGGCAACAGCGCTGGTCAAGGGGCCGTTTATCTGGCACAGTATGCTACCCAAGTAACCATCCTGATCCGTAAACCAGACCTCAGCAGTAGCATGTCTTCCTACCTCATTGATCAGATCAATGCCCTGGATAACGTCCAAGTGGAAGGCTATCGCCAAATTGAAAAAGTCTGCGGTGAAGAGGATCGTTTACGGGAGCTGACTATCCGCAATTTACAGGAGGATAGCACCTATACGGTCCCCGCAGATGCCCTCTTTATTTTCATCGGTGCACGCCCGCGTACCGATTGGTTGGCCGCCGGAGAAGTAATGCGCGATGGCCGCGGATTCCTAATTACCGGCCGCGATCTAATGGCAACGGCCGACCGTCGGAAATCGTGGGGTGAAGAGCGCGACCCTTTCCTACTGGAAACCTGCCGCCCAGGTATTTTTGCGGCCGGCGATGTACGCTCAGGTGCGATGAATCGAGTGGCCAGTGCGGTAGGTGAAGGAGCAATGGCGATTAAGTTTGTACATGAATACCTGGCACTGACTTAGGCGCGCTGAAGCGCTTGGATTTCTTACACGGAAAAACACGGATTTAGCGGATTTCACGGATTTATTTTTCTACTAACTACTTGTAGTAGTTATGATAGATTTTCCTAAGAAATTCTGCCTTCTTACCAAAATTGAGTACAAAGCCCAATTCTGCTCTAGTCCCTTTCAGGTAGTTCAACAACTGAGCCTCGTGGGCATCAGTAATTCTCACTGCACATTTTAATTCTAATACAATTAAGTTTTCTACCAGAATATCAGCAAAGTATTCTCCAATTACTTGCCCATCATATTGGACGACAATCGGATGTTGGCAAGAGGCTTCCAAACCTAGCTTTCCCAGCTCTATAGCCATCGCCCTTTCATACACTTTTTCTAAAAACCCATACCCTAGTTTGTTGTACACCCTATAAAAGGCCTTTATGATTCTTTCTGTAGCTGCTTGATGTTCTAATTCCATTACAAGATGCTGTTAATAGGATGAAGAAAATTGATGTTTTGTATAAAATTAATCCGTGAAATCCGTCTAATCTGCGAAAATCCGTGTAAAAAACAGCTGCTTCTGCGCCCTATCACGCCCCCATCACCGCCTGGTACAAACCATAAGCCATGCCCGCAATTTTCAGCAGGGCCGACAGCACCTCCAATAGTCGCTTAAACCCGCTTGGCTTCGGCCTCTTAGTATGCGGAGCAGGTATAGGATAAAACACAATCATCACCAGCCAATCACTACGGCTTAACTGCTCAGGGTCAGAATTTTCTACTTGCTCTTCCGCCTTCTCAACTGGCTTGAGCAGCTGCTGTTTTTGTCGCTCCTTCATATTGCAAACCTTTTTAATATTTCAAAGGTAGGGGAATGTTGTTTTTAAAACAAACAAAATGTTTTAATACAATATGTTTTTCGGCTCCCGACATCCTAAGCGCTAATTCTCGCTTGCTGCCCAGAGATGGGCTATCTTGCTGCCATGGCAAATACCAGAGTTGAAATCCATAACACCAGCGGGCAGCAGCTGCGCGCTAATCTGAGTCTTCCCATCGATCAGGAAGCTTACGCTTACGCTATTTTTGCCCACTGTTTTACCTGTTCCAGTTCCTTGTTGGCCGTTAGGCAGATCAGCCGGGCATTGAATATGGAGGGTATTGGCGTACTTCGTTTTGATTTCACCGGATTAGGTGGTAGCGAGGGCGATTTTTCCACCACCAATTTCACCACCAATATTGCCGACCTCTTATCTGCGGCCGACTGGTTGAGCGAAAACTACCAGGCTCCCAGTCTATTGGTTGGACACAGCCTAGGTGGGGCAGCCGTCATCTGCGCAGCGCAGCAGTTGCCTTCAGTAGCAGCCGTAGCTACCCTGGGAGCCCCCTTTGACCCCGCCCACGTTGAAGATTTACTGGGAGAAGAAGGTCGTCAGGAAATCCTGGCTAAAGGCGAAGCAAACATCAATATCGGTGGCCGTCCCTTCAAAATCCAGCAACAGTTTCTAGATGACCTGGGCCGCTACAGCGCTAAGGAGCACATTGCTCATTTGGGCAAGGCGTTACTGGTCATGCATAGTCCTCAAGATAGCACCGTTGGTATTGATGAAGCTGCCAAAATTTACCATGCTGCCCGCCACCCTAAAAGTTTCGTGTCTTTAGACGGGGCGGATCATCTCCTTACCCAAAAGTCGGATGCGCTCTACGCCGGTAAGGTCATCGCCGGCTGGTCCACCCGCTACGTGCAGCCTCCCAAAGGCAGTCCGCTCAAATCCAATCATTCCGTAGCCGTCCGCCTGGGCGACCATGGTTTTACCACGGAGATTATGGTACGCCAGCACCACCTAACTGCCGATGAGCCAGAAAGCGTTGGCGGCAATGACTTCGGTCCCAGCCCTTATGAGCTAGTCAGCGCTGGTCTTGGAGCTTGTACGGCCATGACTATGCATATGTACGCGCGCCGTAAAAAATGGCCGCTGGAGGAAGTCATCGTCCATATCGATCATCGTAAGGATTATGCCACCGATATGGTAGATATCGAAAACGGCCAGGCTAAAATCGATCATTTCGAACGCCAGATTGACATCAAAGGCGAGCTAGACGAAGAGCAGCGTCAACGCTTATTGGAGATCGCCGATCGTTGCCCCGTACATCGCACTCTCCATAGTCCGGTAGAGATACGCACAACTCTAGGGTGAGACTCCAGATCGGCTCGTAGCACTACGGGACGATCTTGATTCTTATCTTACTTTTACGCTATGAAGCAGCCCAAGGCCCTCAGCATGGACGCCTTCGACTACGATCTGCCCGATGAACGGGTGGCCCGTTATCCGCTACCGGAGCGTGATCAGTCCAAACTGTTGCAGTATCGCGCAGGTCAAATCAGCGACCATCTATTCGTTGACTTGCCCACCCAATTACCAGCGGGCAGCCTCCTGATTGGCAATCGTACGCGCGTGATTCATGCTCGGCTACGCCTGACGCTGCCCAATGAGAAAACCATTGAAGTCTTTTGTCTGGATCCCGTTGAGCCTGTCGATTATCAGCTCTCTTTGTCCAGTCGCGAGGGGGTCCGCTGGAAATGCCTGGTGGGCGGCAATCGCAAGTGGAAATCGGGGGAGGCCGAGTTGGTCATCCCTCGGGAAGGATCAGCCGATTTAAGCCTATCGATGCAGCGCATTGAACGGGTGGAAGGGGGCGCTTTTTTGTTGGACTTCCGCTGGTCTGACCCCCTCTTGAGCTTTGGGGAAGTGCTTCATTTGGCGGGGCAGATACCATTGCCCCCCTACCTGGGTAGACCTGCGGAAGTACAAGATCAAAACCGCTACCAAACCGTTTTTGCCAAAACCGAAGGCTCCGTGGCCGCTCCTACGGCTGGTCTCCACTTCACGCCTAGGGTCCTGGCACAGCTAAAAGAACAAGGCTGTCAGTGGGAAGAAATCGTACTACACGTGGGTGCTGGTACTTTCAAACCAGTCTCCTCTCCTACCTTAGCCGGCCACGAGATGCACCGCGAGTACATTGAAGTTGAACGGTCCTTCTTGGAAAAAGTGCAGCAACAATTAGAGGATAAACAACCGATTATTTGCGTAGGCACTACCAGTCTGCGTTGCCTGGAAAGTTGCTACTATCTGGGCCGAGAGCTGGCCCATACCCAGGCCAGGCCCGATGAAGATGTACTCTTCCTTGACCAGTGGACCGCCATCGATTCCAACAGCGCAATGATCAGCCCGGCAGCAGCTATCCAGGCCCTGATTGAGCATTTAAACAAGCGAGGACTCTCCCAATTGCGAGCCTATACTCAGTTATTAATCGCTCCCGGGATGGGTTTGCAAATAGCCGATGGCCTAATTACTAATTTTCACCAGCCTCGTTCTACCCTACTGCTCATCATCGCAGCCGTAACGGCTGATGATTGGACGCAAATTTATGACCATGCGCTAGCGAATGATTATCGCTTTTTGAGCTATGGGGATTCGAGTCTATTATGGAATTAGGAAAGGTAGTTGGGTAGTATGGTAGTCGGTAGTTAGGTAGCACGACGCCCTCGGAGGTCTCGGAGCGTAGCGCAGGCCTCCGAGGGCTGGAGTGGAGAGGTAGGCCCCACAGGAGACTTCTGTCCATAGTGAGGTCTGTAGGCCCGCAGCATTGCGGGATCAGGGCCTCACCGTCGAGAATGATTACCTTCCCCTTATGAAAGCAATAGTTGCCATCCTTAGTTTAATGCTACTCGCTTGTCAATCACCGGCGACGGAAGAAGCATCACGCCCAGAAGTAGTAGAAGTCGTAGAGCCACCCAGCATTGGCCCCACTCAAATGAGCTTTGATCACCAGGCGCTGATTGTCCGTGACCTGGAGACGGCCGTCGAGTTTTATGAAAACACGCTGGGATTGGAGCAGATTTACAATGCCACTGAGAAAGCCCACATTCGCTGGTTTGACCTTGGAAATGGCACTGGTCTCCACGTCATCGAATCAGAAGAAGCGCCGCAGGTCAGCAAGCATAAATCGGTACATCTGGCCCTGACGGTGGCTAATTTTGATGAGTTCGTGGAATCGCTGCTATTTACCGGAGTCCCTTTCGAAGACTGGCCAGGCAATCCCGGTGTCTTCAATTATCGGCCCGACAGTGTACGGCAAGTCTACTTTCAGGATCTCGATGGATATTGGTTCGAGGTTAATGATGCGATTAGTCATAGATAGCAAGGTGGTAAGCGTCCTGCCTAGTTGACCCTTCCTGCTTCCTCGGGCCCCTGACGATTTCGATTTCGACGTACCTGGCTATCCCCAAAACTGGCAGAATAGCTCAGGCGAAAAACCCGGTTGCTAAAATCGAAGCTACGTTCTATAAAGAGATCCAACTCTGGGATGTCAGTAATACCAGAAAACACGAATGAGTCGAAGACGTCATTAACATTAAAACTGATGCGAGCTCCATTTGGCAGTTGTTTTTGCAAGCCAAAATTGAGCATACCTGTCGCTTGGATAGCTACATTTCCATTTAGGTTTCTGGTTTGATAAAAACCTGAAAGCTCAATAGTCCATTGCTTGGGTAAGCTAAAGCTGAAGTTGCCGTTAAAACGGGTAAATTGGTTGTTGTTAGTTTGAAGACCAGCCTCATCGTTGGTATTTATTTCCTGCCAGATCGAGAAAGCCGACCAACGGCTTTGCCACCATTCAGTGAACTTAATGGGAAAGCCTAATGAAAGATTGTAGGTGCGCTGTGATTCGATATTATCCGGCTGGATAATCTGTCGGCGGGTCGCTGGGTCATAGCGGTTTTGGAAGCGAAAGATCGGATCGTTTTCAAAGGTGTATTGTCCGCTAATATTGATGACACCCAGTTGGTAGGTCAACTGGAAATTATCGGAGATGCTAGGACGTAGTGCTGGGTTACCGCCGAAATTGGACTGTGGATCCAGAAAGATCAGGAAAGGTGCCATATCGGTAAAGGCCGGTCGGTTGACTCGTCGATTGTAGGATAGATTGACCTTTCCAAATTGGGCAAATACGCTGGGGAATAATCGCCCTCGCTTACGATCTACCACCTGCCCTTCTTCAACCGTTTGCAGATCACTAGTAGCATATTCATAACGTAAACCGGCCTTAAATTGCACTTTTTCACTCAGGGCATATTCAGTTTGTCCATAGGCCGCCCAGACATTCTCTTGTAGGTTAGCCAGGGAGTTAAACTCGGTCAAGGAGATTTCGTCCCGTTCTACCCGGACCTGATTTTCAAAAGCGGAAAAAGCACCTTTGACGCCAGTTTCCAATGACCACTTACTATCGAGTTGAGTACGATAATCGAGTCGCAATACATGAATACTGAAAGGAGTGATTTTCTGGCTTAATAGATCAAAGTCAAAAAATGGCTGCCCGGCAGAATCTGAATAGCCATAGAAGTAATCAATGGGGTTCTCGTTGCGAAACCACAGGTAATCGTAATTCACCTCCAATTGGCCTTCAGTGCCTAATTGCTGGGTGAGGTTGGCATTCAGCTGCCAATTTCGCCAGTTATTCTCTTCAAAAACGGTGTTTGCGATCAGCGTATCAATCCCCAAAGCTGGTTCAATGAGGATGTTACTAGTAGCGTCCATATTCCAGTTGTTGTTATAACCGGAAACCAGTAGACCTGCGGTAGTTCCTACTCCCAGCTCATAGTCTAAACCCAAGCGAGCATTGTGATTATTGATGTAAGGTGAGCGGATGGAAGGGTTGGTGGTTTCTACTAAGTTATCGCCGCTTCCAGTCCGGCTGACGAAGGTGAAGGTTTGCCCTTGGCCATCATGAGCATAAGCGTAGCTGCCGAACAAATTCAACCGTTCTTTTCGGTAATTAAAGTTGAAGTTTCCGCCCCCTTGTCTTCCGTTACCGTAAGCTGCGAAGAGCGAGTATCCTCCCTGAAAACCATCGCCGGGGCTGGACTTCAGGACCAAGTTGATGAACCCAGCGTTACCCTGAGCATCAAATTCAGCTGGAGGCGTGGTAATCAGCTCGATGGAACTGACATTATCAGTATTGATGCCCTGCAAGTAGTTAAAGAGCGCATCTCCCGTGAGGTATTGCTGGCGATTGTTGATCAGGAGGTTTACGCCGTCTTTACCCAACATACTAATCGTATTATTGGTCCGATTCACGACCACTCCGGGTAGTTGTTCCATCAACTCCAGTACGGAGCGACCAGCTACGGCAGGCCGATTCTCGAGATTGACGATGGTACGATCCAGGCGGCGTACGATAAGTGGTTTTTCGGCCCGTACCTCCACGGTATTCAAGTCCAGTCCACTGGCTGGCAAAAGGATCGCAGGCAACTTATAAGTTGCTTCCGTTAAGTCGAAGGGATCGGTATAGACCGTTTGGTAACCAATCAAGGAGGCCGAAATCAAATAGCGGCCAGTTTCGGGAACCACCATATTGAAGGTTCCGTCCTCGTCGCTTAGCTGCCCCAGGACGTAGGAGCTGTCAACAGCATGAAGTAATAAGACATTAGCATAGGGTATGGCAGAGGACTCCAGGTCAATAATCTGACCCTGAATTTCATGCTGGGTAAAGACAAACTGATGGCTTATCCCCAACAGGAATAGGGCGAAAACAATACGAGTTTTCATTGAGAGGTGGTTTAGTGAGGGGAGAGCAAAGATAGGCACCAATGCAAAAGCATGGGTTGAAATCTAAAAAACAGGTATTTCTACTCGCCTTGCTTTAGCTAAAGGGTATCTGCCGTTACATCCTCCTTAATCACCAAATTAGCGAATCGCCCATCCGAACCACTACCCACCCAGAAGCCGACACTACCGTCGGTGAGATCCGTACGGATACGTTCGGCTTCCAGGCTGGGCTGAGGATTATCGTTGACGAAAACGCGGACGTGGGTTTCATCGACTTCTAAGCGGACGTGAAACCAGTCCGTCGCCTTGATGTTGGTAGGCTTGACTTGACTTTCGAACTCTAGCGGTTGTAATCTTCGAAGGACATGCCAGCTGTAATGAGGCTCCGCAATGTATTGGACGCCGTGCGCCCGTCGGATAACCTCCTCGGCTTGAAAATTGAAAGGGCGGAAATAGATCGCTTCGTAGTTTTGATTATTCTGACCGTGGAAAGCCAAGCCTACGAAGCTAGACTGAAATCCATCACGGCCTTTTACATCAAACTCAAGGGTACCGGTACTGAAATTTTCACCCACCAACCAAGCCATGCCACTATTGTCTGCTTCGGATAAGCGAATACCTTGGTAGTCTCCTTCTTGATAGGTATAGATCTTACGATTTACCAGCTGATAAGATTGGTCATGAATTTGAGCAAAGGACGTACGTTGATGGGGAGCAAGTGGGCTGCAGCTGAGTATTAAGAAACAGCAGCATAATGAAGGATAGAAAATAGTTTTCATGGCTTTGGAGGAATTGAAACCCAAACATCCTTCCAAAAGCAGTTATTACTACTGACAAAGCCGTGGCAAGTCTGTGCAAAAGCGTGCAAATCGCTTTCGAACCAACTGGAGTTCCTCAACTCCCTTAATTTTGTAAATGTGAATCAGCAACGCGAATCCGCCGGAGAAGAATTCTTGCTACAACACTGTTTGCGGCAAATTGAGCAGCACCTGGACTGGGGCGATAGTCGTTTCTGGAGCAATCGTGACTTCACGGAACTCAGTGACCGCATACTGGATAAAACCGGAGTGAGCCTAAGCCCAACTACGCTGAAGCGGGTTTGGGGCCGTTTACAGTACAGTAGCCGACCTAGCCTTAGCACACTAGATACCCTGGCTAACTTCCTCGACTACGACCACTGGCGCGCCTACAAATTAACTGCGAAGCCTATATTTAAGTCTACAGCTACTCCGACGGGTGCCCCCATTAAGGTGGACAAATCAAAAACTGAAAGTAGCTCCAATTATCGCTTGGTCATTGGGCTGGGGCTGTTGGGGGCCATTCTGGGATTTACCGGAATTTGGTGGTTCTCTCCTGCAGTCGCAAATGAAGTCGAGTCGCTGCAAGCTGCAGACTATCATTTCAATTTCCGGACATTAGCCGAAGGGCTTCCCAATACGGTGATCTTTGATTATGATGCTAGTGCAGCACCGGTTGATTCTGTCTTTATCCAACAATCCTGGGATGATAGTCGCCGAAAGCAGGTAAGCCGGGAAGGCCATCAGCATGCTGCTATCTATTACAAACCTGGCTTCTTTTTGGCTAAACTCCTGGTCGACTCGACCATTGTACAAGAGAGAGAGCTCTACATTCGCTCTGAAGACTGGTCTTGTATTGTGGAACAAAGGCCCATCCCCGTCTATTTCCCCAAGGAGGTCACCCATGCAGATGGCCTGCTACAACTCCCTCCTGCGGCCATCGAAGAGCAGGGACTTTCCTTGAAGCCTCAGCCCCCCGTGGTCACCTTCAGTAAAGTGCCCAGCCTTAGTCAACCATTGTATAGCGACCACTTTCGATTAAAAACTCGCTTGCGACATGATTATCGGGACGGAGCAGCCATCTGTCAATATGCCCGATTACTAATATTACTTAAAGACGGCGTTTTCATTATTCCACTGGCACAAGCAGGTTGTGTGGCTGATTTGAACCTGTACCTCCCAGGTCGTCAATTCGCCGGCCATAGTAATGACCTCTCTGGTTTTGGTCTGGATGTACAGGAATGGGTAGACCTGGAAATTGAGGTGGTCGATAACAGAGTAGTAATCTACGTAGCCAACCACTTAGCTTTTTCAGCTAGCTTACTCGAAGATCCTAAAGAGATCATCGGTATTCGCTATCAGTTCGAAGGCACCGGCTCGGTGCAATCCCTGGCCATTTGGGGAAAGGATGAAGCTAATCCGGTGTGGGAGGACAACTTTGGGTTCATCGCGGCTGAATAGCCTCTAAACACCCCCCCGCTTCTCTACGTCATGCAAGAAGGCGGGGGGAGTTAAAATCACTAGTTTCTCCATTGAATTTCAGTGCCTTGACCAATTTCAACTTTCAGGAGCTCATCATCCAATTCAAATTGAATCCAATAGGTGCCTTTACGTAAGTCATCTACTGAATGGGTGAGGGTGTGGAAGCCACTACCCAATTCACCGTCGTGGAGATCACGGATAGGATTCTGATTGGCATCCAATAATTGAATCCTGGCATATGCTACCCTATTGACCAAGTCGAAAGAAAATTCTAAGTAGTCCTGCACGGGCGTGCGGAAAACCAGATCGTTCATTCCGGCAGGGAGAGAACCGTCCATTACTCTTTCTCTGCGCCCACGAGCACGCCCGTTTATCGAGTGATTTGATCCTCCGACATCTTCGTTGCTTACCTCATTTCCATCAGTAGTAACAATGGTAGTCGTTACACCATTATTCGAATTGGTATTGCTATTGCGATTTCGACTGCGGTTACCCCTTTCGGTGGCACGTCGCTCGCGTTGGTTATCAAAATGACCGGCTCGTCCCCAGTTGCCTTGCTCAAACATTCCGGCGTATTCTACACCAATAAGTTCACCAATTTCATCATGGCCACTCATCATGGCATGGTCGTAGGCCGTCCAGTCATCGTGGGCAATGGCTGCTCGATCTGCTCCCTGAGCAATCAGGTATTCCACAATGTCGCGATGGCCATGCTCAGCAGCCAGCATCAGTGGAGTATGTTGGTTATTCTTGGCCAGATTAACGTCGGCTCCGGCCCGTACCAGTAGTTCAGTCATGACCAAGGGGCCGTGTTCGGCCGATTCGCCCAATGGGGTGTAATGGTCTTGTGATAGATAGTTCACCTCGGCACCACGCTCAATCAATAGCTGTGCTACTTCCAGTTGTTCGTAATGAACAGCTATAATGAGGAGCGAACGGCCACGATGTGTCTTGGTTTCTACGGATACACCCTGATCAATTAGTAAGTCTACGACTTCGACATTACCGTGTTTGATCGCTTCGATGATTAACTCTTTATTTCCTTCAAACTGGGCGGTATGCTCTCCACTGGCTAAACCAGCGCCAATTGGGGTATGCCGAATAGGGCTAAGTACAATAGGAGTATGGTCAATCCCTATATCGGAGGAATTTTGTTCAAACGACTCCGCTTGCACTTCTGGCTCATAGAGCACGGCCTCATCCTGATCTTCGAGTGTAAATTCTTCAGTTGCAGTTTCGTTCTCCAGTGCGCTGAGGGCCGCATTGAGGGCACCTTCTCCCAGGTAGGCAGTGGCCGAAGGCTCATCAGTCTCCAGTTCGTCGCTAGTCTCCAACTCAAGCAGCTCGCCAGGTACTATTTGACCAGCTCCATTTTCTTCCTCTTGAAATAAAGGGGCGAAAGTCAGTTGATTGGGTCGCTCCGGTTGGTTCCATAGTGTGAGGGCTAGAATGGGAAGTAGTAACAGGCCCAGTAAGTAACGTGGGTGAATATTTTCGTTGGGGGTAGTAGATGGAAAAAGGCGGACGATCCGCGCTTTAAATAGCTGGGAGGTGCCGGTAGCAGCCATAATCATTGCGTTTTGCTGGCCCAGTTTCAAGCTTTGCAAATGCAGCAGGGCTTCTGCGTATTTGATGGGCCGGTTATTGGTTTTCATCACCAGATCATCACAAGCCATTTCCCGTTCAATTCTGATTTGCCGGTTCAGCCAGTAGACGGCTGGGTGGTAAAAGAAGAGGGCTCTGCAAAATATCTGGAGGAGGTTAATCGTAAAATCGTAGCGCTTGATGTGCGCCAACTCATGCAAAAGGAGCAGCTCCACCTGCTGCTGATTCAAGCCACTAAACAGGCCCAGGGGCAGTAGCACTACGGGCTTGAAGGTGTAGAAAGTCAGGGGTTCATCGATCCAGCCCGACAGCAGTAGTTGCACGGGCCGGCGGATATTTAGTTGTTGCTGTAGCTGAATGAAGCGTTGCTCCCATTCTCCACCAACGGGATGAGCTTCGAGACGTTGGAGGCGGCCTAATTTTCGCCAATCCATGCCCATTTTCAGTAGCAAGCCAGTGCAGGTCACCAACCAGAGTAAAAACAAGAGCGGCAGGTAGGGGGTACACCAGGCTTTCAGCTGCTCGACAAAAGACGGAACAGTGGAAAGCACCTCTGCTTGGTCAGTCGCTGCTGGTCGTTCTAGTTGTTGTTGATGGTCTACTGCCGAAGCGGGCAGGCCGATGGCTTCCACTTCAGCAATAGGTACTGGCGCATCGGCTGCTATAAGTTGGGCGGAAACGACAGTAGCCACTCGCTCGGGGTTGCGTTGGTATTCGGTCCAGAAAGTGGTAGCGGCGACTAAAAGCATGGTCAGTAAGCCAAGGCAGAGCGTCCAGTAGCGCAGGCGGACTATCTTTTTAGGCAGTACCACCAGCAGTAGCCGAATGGCCAGCGCCAGTAAAGCAAATTGCCAGAGACTTTGCAGGAGGGTCCAACCTGCGGAAGTACAAATATCTAAGAGATAATCGGGCAGCGGACTATTCATCTTCAGTGCTGGTTTGAGTATTGAGCCATTGTTGTAGTTCTGCTAGTTCCTCAGGGCTGACTTTGTTCTGTCCCAGCGCATGCAGGGCCATATGCAGTGCAGACCCTTTGTAAGCCGTTTTGAGTAGGCGCTGCGAAAGCGATTTCTGGACCTCCTGTTCGCGCGGTACTGCCCGGTAGAGGTGGGCCTTACCTTCCTTGGTTCGTTCTACTAGGCCCTTATCAGTCATGCGCTGCATAACGGTCAATACCGTAGTGTAACTCACTTTACGCCGGTGCTGAATCTGGTCGAAAAGCTGTCGCACACTGGCCGGCTGATCTGCCCAAAGCAGCTGGAGTATTTCCAGTTCTGCATCTGATGGTTCGAATTGCTTCATTTCTTTTTTTGTACTTCCGCAGGTGGAGGCATCGCTGCCGACACTCTCGCACAAGTGCGGAGTCGGAGCGCAGAGGAGATCCTCGTGGCGCGCCTAAAGGATCGGGTTTACGGGATGTAAAACTTCATCCGCAATTCAGCAAAGACGGAGCGGGTGGTCGCTTACAACTCACCCCTCCGCTGTGATTGCTAACATTCTGATTAAGTCAACACAAACATATACTACAGATGTAGTAGATGCAAATAAAATCTACTACAAATGTAGTATTTAACATTTACAGCTAGGTATTTACGGTATAGGGAGCAGGGCTTTCGTCGGCTATTCGGCGCAGCATATTGCTAAAAATGAAGCCATGAAAAGGCCAGACGACGTACCAATACAGTCGCCCGAAGATGCCCTTGGGGCGGAAAGTGGCTTGCTGATGTAGGATGCCATCCTCGATTTTAAATTCCAGCCAGGCATCGCCCGGCACGCGCATTTCAGCGTAGAGCAGCAGCCGTTGTTCAGTCTTATCAGCGAAGAGTACCCGCCAGAAGTCGATGGCGTCGCCGCGATTTATTTTATTGACGTTGGTACGGCCACGGCGCAGTCCTACCCCACCGACGAGTTTATCCAGGTAGCCGCGAATTTTCCACAACCAAGTGGCGTAATAATAGCCTGTTTGACCACCAATTGCCCAGATTTTGTTGAGGGTATTAATTTCGTCAGCAACTACTTGCTGGCGAAAGTCTTTGAACACCCCGTGTTTGGGAACTTCGATAAAGTCGGAAATATCACGCTGTAAGCGACCGCTTATCATCGCGTCTTTCCAACTGGAACCAATATCGTAGGCTTCGATTTTCTTGAAGGCCCGCCGGATCGATTCTTCGTAATCAGCGGGCTGAATATCCAGCCACTCGTTTAGTTCTGTATCCCGAGCAACGACTTCTACTTTCATGCTATCGACCAGGGCTTTTGCTAGGTTGTAAGTGGTAGAAGTCACGAAATAGAGCCAGTAGGCCGACAGTCGTGGGGTCATGACCGGTACGGTAAAAATCCAGCGCTTCAGTCCACGTACCTCCGCAAAAGTGAGGAGCATCTCGCGGTAGGTGAGTACATCCGGTCCGGCGATGTCGAAGTTCTGATTATACAATCGTTTATCTCCTAGTGATTTGATCAAGAAAGACAGTACATCCCGTATCCCGATAGGTTGGCAGCGCGTTTTTAGCCACTTGGGTGCTACCATGATCGGCAGTTTTTCAACCAGATCACGGATAATTTCGAAACTGGCACTGCCAGAGCCGATAATGATGCCAGCGCGTAGGGCGGTCAGGGCAAATTGTCCTTTTGCCAGCTCATCTTCCACCATTTTACGGGAGAGCAGGTGTTTAGACAGCTCATCGTCGTTGGTCATACCGGTCAGATAGATGGTTTGTTGGAGCTGGGTATGATTCATCTTTTCCCGAAAATTGATGGCACAACGCCGCTCTAGTTCAATATAATCGGCCGTAGCCGACATAGAGTGAATCAGATAGTAGGCGGCTTCTATATCTTCGGGTATGGACTGTAAACTGTCGGCCTCCAGAAAATCAATTTCTAGCAACTGTACTTTTTTCCGCACCCGATCGGAAAAGGGAAAGCGGTCTGAATCGCGTAGGGCACAAACGACCTCATGACCTTCCTGGAGCAGGACGGGAAGCAGTCGCTTACCAATGTAACCGGTTACGCCGGTGAGGAGAATTTTCATAGGCTCTAGTTATAGAAGCCTAAAATGGAGGCTTTGGTTTGCTGGAAGGCGAAGACCAAGCTGTACTTAAGGACCATTTTTGCGCGGACCTTCACGGTCTTTAGGATCGAAAACGGATGTCGACTGCACCAATTTCCTTTGTTGCAAGCTTCATTGGCTTTAAATCAATTTGATGGTTGTATTTAATCAGTTAACAAGATTAAAAGGAATCGCACAATCGCTTGAACAGGCCTACTAAATTACAAAATGGGGACATGGGTAGGAAACATATCTTGCTGCTACACGTATATTTACTGTTGATGAGCCTAACCACTGACGAGATTAGTACCGAGGAAAAAATCAAAAAAGCCGCGATG
Source organism: Bacteroidota bacterium (assembly GCA_039030655.1). Classification (GTDB taxonomy): domain Bacteria; phylum Bacteroidota; class Bacteroidia; order Chitinophagales; family Saprospiraceae; genus Neolewinella. Next base: position 42,263 of record JBCCDS010000011.1, read on the forward strand.
GAAGCCTTTACCCGAAAAGGCTATCATGCTACCACTACCCGCGACATTGCGGCGGCGGCAGATATCAATATTGCCTCGCTACACTATTATTTCCGTTCGAAGGATAACCTTTTTCAGCTGGTTGCCAGGGGTTCACTGATTCAGTTTAACAACTTAATGATTGAGGTTTTCGCCGCCCAAGTTCCGCTAAAAGACAAGATCTACAACTTTGTGGAACGCTTCACTGACTTTTACGTTGAGAACCCGTACTTACCTGGATTCATTGTTGCTGAAACAGAGCGCAATTCCGAAGTTTTTAATGAGGTAGTTAAGTTCAGCGACAATAACTCAATATTAAGGGAACAGCTCCTCGAATTAGAAACGGCTGGTCAGATTCGCTCGACCTCCCTGGCCAATTTTATTTCCAACCTGGTCGGTCTGACCATCTTTCCCTTTCTCTGTAAGAACATCCTCTCTCAGGAGATGAATCTTGACAATGATGGTTTTGAAGCGATGCTGGACAGTCGCAAGAAAATGATCCCTCGTATGATTATCAATGATTTATATATATAATTTTCTGGCCTTAAAAAAATTTTCAACTTATTTAATCATTTGATTAAACTACTTGATTACATCTGCGTTTGTAGGTAATTCATTGGTAGTGATATCGGAGGATAGGCCGATTAGCTGCTTCAAATCAAGTGAAAATGAAAATCGCCATTGGCATAATCCCCTACGCCATGTTATTCTTAGTCTACAGCAGTTGTGGCGCTTCTGCTACCGATGAGGTCGATCCACCAAGTCCTAATGAAGACACCGCCGCACCTCCTTTAGTGGTCATCCCCGCTTACCAAACCATTACGGCTGCCCCACAAGATCTGCAAGAGCAGATTAACCTTACGGGCCGACTTCAGCCACTGGAGGAGATACAGGTAGTAGCTGAGGTTCAGGGTATGGCACTTGCTACGGGCCGCTTTTTTAATGAAGGCGTTCGTTACGCCAAAGGAGATCTACTCGTCAAGCTCGACAACCGACAATACCTTTTAGATTTACAAAGTAGCCGGAGTAAATTCAAGGCCGGGCTCGTACAAATTATGTCGGCTATTGAACTGGACTACCCTGCTGCTTTCGCCAGCTGGAGTAGTTATTTGGCAGATTTTGACCCTACCGCACCTATCCCCAATTTGCCAGCCGTGGAGACCCAGCAATTGGATTACTTCCTCTCGGCGAATGGGATACACACCAACTACTATGCCATTAAAAGTGCTGAGGAGCAGCTCAAAAAATTCAAAATTTACGCGCCTTTTTCCGGGGTGGTTACTCAGAGTAATTTATCGGCAGGTGCAGTAGTTAACCCCGGCGTACCACTTGGCCGTTTCAGTCGCAACGATGTTTACGAACTCAAGCTGGGGGTAGCGAATGCGCAGTTAGCTCAAATCGAGCCGGGGCAAACCTTAAACCTTACTGACCGCACGACTGGTCGAAACTGGACCGGACGCGTTAATCGGATCGGCCAAACCGTGGATTTAAGTACCCAGTCCGTCCCCGTTTTCCTGCGCGTCAGCGGCCGGGGATTACGTGAGGGCTTGTTTCTGGAGACCGCATTACGTGGCCCCAACTATGAACAAGTCATCAGGATTCCGAATACGGCATTAACTCAGGACAGTCAGGTGCACATCATCACGGATGGAATCGTACAGCTAAAAGCTGTTGACGTATTGAACTATCAAGGAGAAGAAGTTTTGGTCACTGGCCTTGAGGTAGGGGATCAGGTCATCGTAGAACAGCTGGACAACCCGATTGTCGGACAAAGAGCCACCAGCAAATAACCATACGCCCTCCTTCTTTTTAGCCATTCGTTAGACTATTACCGACATGCGTTCTACCATCAAATATTTTATTGAGCATCCTACGGTTGTCAACCTTTGTGTGCTGCTCATTATCGGTTTAGGCCTGATGCGTCTATCCCAAACTCAAGTCACTAACTTCCCCAAGCAACGGGTGCGTTTAGTCTCCGTTGTAGTGCCTTATCCCGGTGCCAGCCCGGCGGAGGTGGAGCGGGGGGTCACTACCAAAATCGAAGAGAACCTGGAAGGTATCCAGGGTATCGATCGGGTGACTTCCTCCTCCGGGGAAAATCTCGCTTCGTTGATTGTGGAGTTAACCGAGAACGCTGATCCAAATACGGTACTGGCAGAGGTCAAAAATGCGGTTGACAAGATCAATAATTTTCCTCAGCGGGCCGAAGCGCCAGTGGTCGAAAAAGTTGAAGTGAGAGACGTCGCTCTGACCTTGGGCCTGCGTGGTGATATTCCACTGGATATTAAAAAAGACTACGCCGATCTGATCAAGGATGACTTGCTGAGTGAATCCGCCATTTCTCGAGTCATCATTAATGGTTTACCGGCGGAGGAAATCTCGATAAACATCAGAGAGAACGACCTGCGGAAGTACAACTTATCCTTCAGTCAAGTGGCCGCAGCAGTAAGAGCTGCCAACCTGGAAACCTTTGGGGGAGAAATTAAAACCGGTGAACAGAACATCAGTATTAAAGCCAATAATCAGGGCTTTTTTGCGCGTGAATTACAGCAAATCACCTTATTGCGCCAGCCGGATGGTAGCTCTATTCAGCTAAGAGATGTAGCGGACATACAGGATCAATTTGCCGATGCACCTACGGCTAATTTCCTGGGTGATGAACGTATCGTGAGCATTACGGCCTTTTGTCTCACCAGTGAAAACATCCTCGAAGTAGCAGCGACCGCCCGGACTTACGCCGAAACCTTCAACGCAACGCACGAAGGCGTAGAATTAGTCACCTTAGAAGATGGGACCCTACAGGTGCAAGATCGCATCTCCAGTATGGCGAACAATGGTCTGGTGGGCATCATTTTGGTGCTGGTGGTGCTAGCGCTCTTCCTCGATCGTTACCTGGCCTTTTGGGTAGCGCTGAAAATCCCCGTTGCCATTATTGGCATGTTTCTACTGGCGGGTATTCAAGACATGACGATCAATGTCGTCTCCTTGTTTGGTTTCATTTTGGTGCTAGGCATTCTGGTCGATGATGGGGTGGTGATCGGCGAAAACATCTACCAATGGGCGAAGGATAAAGGGGTAGCCCCAGCTACAGCAGCACTTGAGGGCACGATGGAGATGTTGGCCCCGGTACTCATTTCTCTTACGACTACGGCAGTAGCTTTTTCCCTTTTCTTTTTTCTACCTACCCAATCCGGAGAATTCTTCGGAGAAATGGGCTTTGTCGTAGTGGCCGTTTTGCTGGTCGCCATGGTAGAAAGCTTTCTGTTTCTACCCGCCCACCTGGCCCATAGTCGGGGGTTGAGAGCCGATCATAAACCTTCCTGGATTGAACGGCAGTTTGATGGTTTACTCCGCTTTCTCCGCGACCGGATTTATTTGCCCGTCTACCAGCGTATGGCCATTGGCAGTCGGTGGTTATCTGGGCTAACTTTAGTGTTGTTTATCGCCGCACTCTTTGGTGTTTTCGGGCTAATGGGATCCGGTGCGGTCGGCTTTACTTTCTTTCCTAATCTAGACGACGATATCGTTTTCACCGAACTGGAAGTAGCACCCGGCACACCGACCGAGATTACCCGCCAACATCTGGATGAGCTCGAAACAGCCGTTTGGGCCGTTAATGAAGACTACTCCAAGGGGCGCGCCGACGGAGAGCAAGTCGTGCAAACCGTTGAGCAGATTACCGGCCCGCTGCCCAATCAAGGAAAGCTCCGTATCACCTTTATGGGTGGAGAGCAGAGAGGCATCAGCTCCTTCGAATTGACCAGCGCTATGCGCGATCGCTCACCGGAAATCCCCTATGTGGAAAACCTGGCCTTCGGTGTTGGTGCTACTACGGCAGTCTTCGGCAAACCCGTTTCCTTCGCGCTCTACGGGCGAAACATGGATCAGTTACGCCAAGCGAAAGACGAGCTAAAAGCCGTCATGCAGTCCAATGTGGACTTGAAAGATATTACCGATAATGACCAGCTGGGGGTGCAGGAAATTGAGTTGACCCTAAAGCCCGATGCCGAGATGCTGGGCCTTAGTCTGGGGCAGGTAATGGCGCAGGTACGGGCTGGTTTTTTTGGTGAGGAGGTCCAACGCGTACAACGCGGTACTGATGAGGTGAAAATCTGGGTGCGTTACCCACTATCCGGGCGCACTTCCGAAAGTCAGTTGCTCGACATGCGCATTCAGGATGGGCGTGGCGGCAGTTACCTCCTTGCGGAAATTGCCAGCGTACAACGTAATGTATCCAGTTTATCGATTAATCATCTGGAAGGTCAGCGTGAAATACGTCTGGAAGCCAACGTGGCCAATGCCCTGGTTTCTGCGCCCGCAGTAATTGCCGCTCTGGAGGCCGAGGCGATCCCCGCCATCCTAGAAAAGTACCCTAGTATTTCTTACTCTCTGGAGGGGCAAAACCGGCAATCAGCCAAATTGCAGGGGGCTATGGGTGTAGTAGGGCCGATTATTATGCTCTTCATTTTTGGTTTGATCGTCCTCAATTTCAACTCCTTTTCTCAGGCCTTCATCGTATTCGGGCTGTTCCCTTTTGCGCTTATTGGCGTTATCCTAGGACACTGGATTCAGGGTACCCCGCTCAATGTTTTTTCCTTTGTTGGTACAATCGCTTTGATCGGAGTTTTCGTCAATAACTCGCTGGTATTTATCTCCACCCTCAACCAGCGTTTACAGGACGGTGAAAGCTGGCAATCGGCCTTACAGGCTACGGCTAAATCGCGCTTTCGGCCTATCCTACTCACGACGATTACCACCGTTGCCGGTCTGGCTCCGTTACTGGGCAGCAGCAGTCTAGGGGCACAGTTTCTTAAAGGGCCAGCGATCGCGATCGCCTACGGACTTTCCTTCGGCTTATTCAACGTTCTCTTGTTGCTGCCAGCCCTCTTACACCTGACCAACGGACTGCGCAAAGGCAAGCATAATCTGCTACACCGCAATGCCCCTAAAAATTCTCGCGAAGTAGAGCCAGCCGTCAGGGCTATGGCGTACCAGCTCGATTAATGCCTCCTTCTTCTTACCGTTTCTCACCCAAGTATACCATGCCTCTTTATCGCTTTTTATTTTTTGTACTTCCGCTGGTCTTATCCTTGCTGCCAACTTCCGTGGCAATAGCACAGGAAGCTCCCTTACTTAGCCTGGAAGAAGCCATTAACCTGGCGCTGGCCAATAATCATCAGGTTCAACTGCGCCGCATCGAAACCCGAATCAGTGCCAACAACGTCAATCCAGCCGTTGTAGGTAAGGCCCCACAGCTCAACCTCAACGCCAGCTACGAATTGGGCTGGAGTACCACCGAAACGGAAACGCTCCCGCTCGGTCCCGGAGAAAATGAACCTTTCAACCTTGACGGAATTTCCAACAGCCTTTTCATCAGTCCGGAAATCAGTTGGCTGCTCCTGGATGGTAAAGCCAGTTTTTTCCGGCTGGAACAGCTACGTACGGCTGATTTAGCAAATCAGTTGGCACTGGAGCAGGCTATGGAAACTACCGTACTACAAGTGAGCCGTTTGTACCTCCAAGCAGCCCAACAACTCAGCCAACGAGCGGTTTTAGTAGCAGGCCTGGACCTTACCGCCGAACGACTACGGCGCACCCGCACGGCTAATCGCTACGGAACCAACCTCAGTCTGCTAAGTCGTCAAATCGAAAGCAACTACAAAACGGACAGTATTCAACTGGTCAACCTGGATTTGGCCGTAGCCAACCTGAAACGTGATCTAAATCAGCTAATGGGGCGCAACGCAACCCTCCCATTCGAGCTACAAACGGATTTTTTCAATCCAAACCGTTTAAGCCTGCCGCCCCTTGAGGCTGCCTTATTAGAGCAAAACACCCTCCTTGAGTTACAGCAGCGCCAGCTGGAAGTGGCCAAATACGATCAGGAACTCACCCAATCCGCTTTTCGGCCCAGTCTTAGCGCTTATGCCAATGTCAGTTTTGCCTATTTGCAGGATGATGCTAACTTCCTGCAATCCAACCGTGCCTTAGGTCCCAATGTGGGCTTACGTTTTCAGCTTCCGATCAGTGACGGAGGGGCTCGTCGAATTAATGCCGAAAATGCGACTATGGCTATCCAGCTACGCGAACTAGAGCTGGAAGAATTACGCATGGCGCTACTTAAAGATTTGCGTAATGCCTACGCCAGTTATGAAGCCCAATTAGAAGCGCTAGCTATCGAACAGGAGAATTTGTCCGTATTTGAAGAGAATCTGACTTTCACCGAAAATAGTTTCCAGCAGGGAACGAGTAATAACCTGGAGGTAAGAGCGGCTCAACTAGAACTGTTATCTGCCCGGGAACGTATCGTGGGTTATTTATTTGCGGTGTGTCAAAGTGAGCTCCAAATCGCCTATCTGGCCGGACTCATCCTCGAATAAGGGAGATATCGGCCAGTCTAAAGCTCTTAAAACCTATAGCATTTGCTTTTAGATCACGGCTATTATAGCTGAGATTTAAAGCTTTAGCCGCAAAATTGGTCCACTTGTTAAAGGAGGTCTAGTCAAGCGATTTTGATAAAAGTACAGCTTCCCTACCTCCTCTTCTCTACTACCCAGCTCCAGGTATAAAAGGCCCAGCGTACTGACGGCGGCGTAGACATTACCGTAACCGATGTAGACCAAGGGTAAATCTTGTAAAAACTCGCGATCGGTATCCACACTTAAGCGACCACCCTGACCCGTTAATTGAAGCTGGGCTGAAAACTCCAAAACCTCTCCGGATGAATTGGTGAACACGGCTCGCAGCTCATCTTCCTCTCTAATGGTATTGGGGGCCTCAGTAGATGGCTGCAAAAATTGAGCGGCAATCAGGTGGGCAGTTTCTTCAATGGCACTGTTCCAACGGGCGTTGACCATCAGTCCAATACTCAGTTTTTCTGCTGGGTAATAGACGATTACCGAGCGGGCACCTTCCCAGTTACCGGCATGTTCGATGACCGAGCGGCCAAAAGCATCGAAGCCGCTGCGCCAGCCGATACCAACCTGGACTTCCGTTCCATCATTGAGTTGGGCAGATCGAAACATATCTTCTACTACTTCCGGCGCAATGAAGCCGTTGGTGTAGGCCGTCATCATTTGCGTCAGATCAGTAGGGGTGGTACGAAAGCCAGCCCCGGCCCATTTGTAGGAAGGGTCGGACAGATTACGGACCAGTCGGGCCGATCCGTTATTGAGTATATATACACTTACGTCGGTTGGAGCCGGATCGGCAATCAGATCCGGGTGGCTATGGGGCATACCTAAGGGGGCGAAGATTTCCTCTTGCATATAATCCAGATAAGCTTGTCCGCTGGCTCCTTCGATCACGGCGGATAGCAAAGTGTAGCCATGCGTGGAATAGGCGTACTCCTGACCGACTTCTGCTTGTGGTTGTACCCGTGAAAAAACACCAACAGCCTCTTCAATACTACCATAAAACCGATTTCTCAGCCGGTCACCACGGGAATAGTGGCGTATACCGGAAGTATGACTGGCCAATTGGCGAGTAGTCATCATGGCGAGATGTTCGGGCAGGTAGTCCACATAAGTTGAAATGGGCAGATCAAAGTCAAGCTTCCCCTGACTGGCCAGTCGCCCCAGAGCGGTAGCCGTCATAACTTTGGCTACTGAGGCCGTACGAAAACTAGAGCTAGGCGTTACGGGGCTTTCGTTGGCTACATCCGCCCAGCCGTAGCCTTTGGCCAGTAACAACTCACCGTCTTGACGAATAGCTACTGATACGCCCGGCAGGCCGTTTTTGGCAATTAGCGCTTCGATCAGACGATCGGTGGTGCTGATGGGGTCGAGTACTTGATCGGTAGTGGATTGAGCCGATATTGAAAAAACGGTGCCTAGCAGACCGATCTGGGCGATTAATAGCAGTAAGGCGCGTTGATGCATGTTCTCAATTTTGGGATGCTATAGGTAGGACGATCGGATAGAGGAAAACGTTGTAGCCCCAGCTACAGTTTACTTATTTTTATCGTTGAGATCAACGATAAAAACCATCCTCATGAGCGCTGACAACCTCCTCGTCAACTACTTCTCTCAATACATTACGCTCAGCCCCGAAGAAGTGGAACTGATCCAGCAGGAAGACATTATTCGAGAGTACAACAAAGGAGACTTCTTGCTCAGAGAAGGGCAAATCGCCCAGACTTGCTTCCTCGTACTGAAAGGCTGTGTCAAGCGCTATTACCTGGAGGACGGCGAGGAAAAAATCATGGATTTTTACACAGAAAACGATCCGATTACTCCCGTTAGCTACGCTGAGCAAAAACCTTCCAAGTACACTATAAGCTGTGTCGAACCCTCAATTGTATCGAGTGGCACCACGGAAAGTACCGAGAGGTTTCTCCAAAAATTCCCCCGCTTCGTACCGATTTTCGTCCAAATAGGCGATCAGATCTCTGCCAAAAAGCAGCTTTCGGCTGACGACTATAAAAGCTTAAGTCCGGAAATCCGCTACCAAAAACTACTGGAGCATCGACCGGCTCTGGTAAACCGGGTTCCACAATACATGATCGCTAGTTATCTGGGCATCCAACCGGAGTCGCTGAGCAGAATTCGCAAGCGGATCTCATCCAACCAAAAGAAGAACTAACCTTTTTTGCCACGTTTTTCTTTCTTAACCGAGATCAATGGACGGCGTAAAAGGCGCCTCTACTTTTGCTACTGCAAGTATTGATTAACTAACATCAACCTATCATGAGAATAGTTCAGATGGCTGCCGGCCTGGCTGGTAGCAGTATTATCCTATTGTTTGTCCTGGCCCTTGCGGTAGAAAATCCGGAGGCGACCTTGTACCAAAAGACAGTAGCGCGTTTGATGGCAGTTGAAGGCCATTCTAACCAAGAAGCTCTGGAAGCTCAACATCCTATCCTGCAAGATATTCAGGTTAACCTGGAGCACATGGCCGATTTAAATCAACTGATTAGAGACCGACATCAACATCCTGCACCTCCCTTGGAAGCAGAAGGTTTACAACTAGATGATTTGCAAAACATGGTCGAAAAAGTCCGTCAGCAAATTCGCGCTCAACTTTACCGACTTCAACTTAACTGTTCTACTCAGCACCCCTAAAATCAAGTCCAATGCTACGCAAAAACATCAAGCCCCACTCCCTATTGTCTACTCTCTGGGTATTCATCCTATTCAACATGGTATTCAGAGATCTACATGAGCTTTTAGCGCCCGATTACTTTGAAGAACTACTGTCTCTGGATATCTCTCCACAGACCATGCTTTTCTATGGTTTCATCTTAGAAATACCGATTCTTATGGTCCTACTTTCCCGCATATTGGGCAATTACGGTAATAAGTGGGCAAACCTTTGCGCTGCCAGCATTATTCTCCTCGGTATGCTTAGCACCCTGCCTTCGGCAGATTTGGACGACCTATTTTTTACCTCCGTTAGCAGTTTAGCCTTATTGATAATCATACGCGTTGCCTGGAAATTGCCGACGTTAAAAATGGAAAAGTCCATACTATAAGCTGATGATGTCCAATTATTAGCTTAACAAAGACACACTCTCTCCAAAGCTGGTGCTGTAGCTTCAGCACAACAATTTGACAATGGCTTTTCAAGGCCATTAAGCTGGAACTGAAGCACTATGCTCAAAAAAATACTACTCCTGCTGCTGCTTATCGGTGGTCCTTCCCTGCTAATGGCCCAAGAAGACTACCGATTTCACCTAGCCCTGGAAGCGGGCATTCCTCCATTAGGTAAAGATCCAGAAAACCTAGGTTTATTGTTTAATATTGAACCTAAAGTGAAGGTTTCCCCCAATAGCTTCTTGGGCTTAAGAATTGGGCTGGCTCTCAACACCCATGTTTACGAAAACATCGACCCTTTCGAATACTTCATCAACCCTAGCGTGGAGAATGCGGTCCTTTCTTTCGTTCCAAACCTTGAATACTACCTAAACAATGGCTACAATCGCCCTTATCTGGGCTTCGGTATAGGCGTATATGTCTTACCAGACTACCTTGAAGTATTCCCATCTCCTAACGGAATACCAATTGGAGAATTCCTTGAAGGAAACGTCAACCTACGCCCAGGCCTCCTATTGAGAGGAGGTGTAGAGCGAGGTAACTTAAGAATTGGTCTAGAATATAATCTAACCCCAAAGGCCGACATTAAGATCAACGAGGAGGAAGTCATTGGGCAGCTAAAAACCAGTTACTTTGGACTTACGCTTGGGCTATTGATTAGGGCGGGTAAAGAGTAACTCGTACTCTGGCAAAAAAACCAACGCCTCTACCCCGGCGCTTTTTTCTACCGGAACAATTTCCTACAAGAAGTGACGGCCGACACCCACTATTACATCAGCAAAGGGTTGGGAGACACCCTGCCCTTGCGCTACAACTGTCCTAAAGATGTAGTTATCGTTGAAATTGAATGACTGGCAGTCCCCAAGATTTTCCAAGCACCAGGGCTAAAGCATCATCCTGCCACTACTTTGTAGCAGGGTGACAACTTCTGTGGCTAAACTAATCACCTTACCTATCTTCAAGCTAGCAAAATCTCCCAACAATGAAACTCCAGCTTTTTTTCCTAGTCAGCTTGCTCTTCGGTTTCACTGCTTGTAGTACGGGCAGTCCAAAAGATAACTCCCCTATCCAAACAGGCATGGTCAAAGTATCCATCCTTTACCCCAACGGAGAGGGCCATACCTTCGACATGGACTACTACGCCAAACAACACATGCCCATGGTTGCCGAGCTGTTCGGCGAGCCCTTGCGCCACTACGCTATCGAAGAAGGGATCGGCGGCCGCACACCAGCCGACCCCATCCCCTATCTGGCCATCGGTTACTTCTACTTCGATCAGCTCACTGATTACGAAAACGCCTTTGGTCCTAATGCCGAGCAAATTCTGGGGGACATCCCTAACTATACCAACGTCCAAGCTGTGGTACAGATCAGTAAAGTGGTGAGGTAACCTTAAGTCGCTGGCCCACTACTACCGACTGAGAAAGGAGGCAGGGTCACCCTGCGACTACAAACACGCTGCTGCCAAACCTGCGAAGGTCTATACTCGCAGGACGAACCAGCTCCCTCCAGTCGGAATTCGGCCAGCGAGCGGGGCTTAGCCTTTCATATAAGCCGTAATCTTATCCGCCAGTTCCTGACCGATATTAGCCTGAGCTTCTACGGTACTCGCGCCGATATGTGGCGTCACGCTTATCATCGGGTGCTCTAGTAATTCGCGGTTGGGGGTAGGCTCTCCTACGAAAACGTCGAGGCCAGCACCACCAATAGTTCCCTGATTGAGGGCATCCAGCAGCGCAGCTTCGTCAATCACTCCGCCTCGGGCCGTATTGACCAAAATGGCCGTAGACTTCATGGTCGCCAACTGCTCCGTACCAATCAATGCTCCCTTCAAGGAAGGAACATGACAGGTCAGGAAATCAGCTGTTTGGAGCGCATCTTCCAGGCTAACGGTTTTGATCTTACGCTCCAAGCTACCGTCATAGCTCTCGTGTAGGTCAACACTTAAATCGGCTTCCTCCACCATCAGGTCAACCGGCAAAATCTTCATGCCCATCCCTAGGCCAATGCGGGCTACTTCGCGACCGATGCGGCCGAAACCAACGATCGCCAGCGTCTTACCACGCAACTGGATGCCCTTCGCATAAGACTTTTTCAAGCCTTTGAAATCGCCGTCAGCAGCCCGCAGCTCAAAATTGGAACGGTGCACGGAGCGCGCCAGGCTGAAGAAATGACCAAAAACCAGTTCTGCTACCGACTGACTACTGGCTGCGGGGGTGTTGATTACGGCAATCCCCTTCGAGCGAGCGTATTCGTGGTCAATATTGTCAATCCCCACGCCAGCACGAGCAATGAACTTAAGCTCGGGGCAGGCGTCAATCAAGGCCTCGCGTACTTTGGTAGCGGAGCGCACAATGATCCCTACGTAATGAGGTAATTCCTGGGGAAGATCTTCCTGAGCAACTTTTTCCGTTACTACTTCGAATCCGGCTGCTTCCAGTAGCGCCTTCCCGTTGGGAGCGATACCATCGTTGGCTAAAATTTTCATCCTTTTTGGGCCTGTTTTTTAGTAAGCCGCAAAGGTAAGTAGGAAGTGGGGCTTTCGGTTCATTCCAAGAGTGAAAAGAAAGTCATCAATTCCGACGGGTAAGCCCCAATAAAAATCGGCAGCCGACTCAGTCAGGCTGCCGAAAGAACGAGGTATATAGGTTGGGGTAGATAGCCTCAGTAGATAGAAACGCTTGATTGGTCGACTTGTTGCACCATCCTGCCCGCCAAAGTCTTATTTTTGCCGCATGATTATTGACCTCGTCTGTTTAATATTTGCCGGCTACGGTTTCTGGGTAGGCTACAGTAAAGGCATTATCTCCACAGTGCTCAATCTGTCCAGTTATTTCTTCGGAATCCTGGCGGCCATGAAGTTTGGCCCGGTCATGGGCGACATGATCGGTGGTGCCATGCCGGGCGCTGGTGGCAGCGTCGCCTTCCTGGCAGGGGTGCTGGTGACCTTCATCATCGTCCTGGTCCTCTTCCGCCTGCTGGCCCGGGGCCTAACCGGAGCGTTAGAAAGTGTCAATATCAATTTCATCAACCAGATACTAGGCGGTGTTCTTTCGGCCATTTTCTTCGCATTGATTTTTTCCGGTCTGCTCATCTTCGCCGACCAAAGTCGCCTGATCGACACGGAAACCAAAGAGAAAAGCCTCACCTACGACCTGGTCAAGCCCCTCCCCAATTTAGTCTGGACGTACGGGGGCGCCATTCTGCCTGTCATCCAGGAGTTCTGGGGCCAGGCAGCTGATGCCATGGATCAACTGCGCGACAACGTCGATCAGGATGAGTCCGATCAGATCTTTGACCTCGAGGATTAGGGCTTTTTAAATTTGTACTTCCGCAGGTCTAGCCAGTTAAGCAGGTCTTTAGCCTGCGCTGGGTTGGAGCAGGCTTTAGTCTGCATTTTTAAACTGCGAACTAAAGTTCGCTAAACCTGACATGGACTAAAGTCCGTTTAACCCGTTTCCATCCCGTTCCGAGGACAGACCTGCGGAAGTACAAAAAAATGATCCTCTCCTACTCATTTCATTTCCGCTACAAGTCTCGGAGGGCCTAACTAACTCCTACCCAACTACAATACTACCTAACTCCACCCCCCGCTCCGAGGGCGACGCTACCCAGCTCCCGGCGACTGCGCTATTGAAAGAAGAAATGGACGCTCAAAAGTCTTCCACGCCGTTACAGACACTTCGAGGTCCTACCGAAGATCTACAGACTACTCCCTACCCGACTACAATACTACCCAATACCCAATTTACCGCTTCGGCCGCTTGACGTAATCGCTCCAGACCTGATAAATGAAGCGAAACGGCAGAATAACCCCAGCGATGATGGCCCAAATACCAAAGAAGTTATACTCCGTGTGCAGATAACTCATGAGTGGTTTGCCCGTGGCAGGATCCAATTGTTCAATCCAGACGTCGGGGCCGTAATTATCCAGATGCGTACGGAAGTAGTTGAGGTACTGGCCCATGTAGAAGATAATTGGGATAGCGATAAATACCACTAGGGCCATCCAAACATGCCGCTCGTGCAGCCAACTAAGGCGGAGCAGAAACAGATAACGCGTAAAGGTGACCGCAGCGACCACGAATACCAAATTGGGTAAGAGGTAGGGAAAGTCCGGCAAGTAGAGGTAAACCGGACTGATAATGAGGGCGGCCAGTACGAGAGTAAAGGCCCACCACAATAACTCGTATCGAAACATGCGCAAATGTACTGCTTCTAAGAGGTCATTACTATTCGGCCTAAAGTCATAATTAATGCACCTGGAAAATTCCTACCGATTTACCGTGCTCTTCGTAAGTACCGTAGGGGCGACAATCAAATTCTGAGCCTACGAGATCCCGCGTTGCGTCGGAAATGACGATCCCTCCTACTACACCATTGGACTCCATACGCGAGGCGATATTTACCGTCTCGCCCCAGATATCGTAGGCAAACTTGTGGATCCCTACCACCCCCGAGACCAAGGGCCCCGTGTGCAAACCTACCCGGGCCAGAAATACTGGGCGGCCATTTTCCTCACATTCTACGGCGTAGGTGCGTAAAAAGGTCTGGATATCCCGTGCTGCCCACAGACAATCCTTTGCCGACTGTTGGGGCTTACCTTCGAGACCACCGACGAACAAATAGGCGTCACCTACCGTCTTAATTTTTTCCAATCCGTAGCGGGCCACAATTTCATCGAAGGTGCGGAAACAATAATCCAGTTCCTCTACTAATGCTTCGGGTTCGATATTGTTAGAGATGGCGGTAAAGCCCACAAAATCGGAGAAAAAGACCGTTACTTGTTCGTGGCGGTGGGCCAGCGCCTTACCTGTCTGTTTGAGCTCTTCGGCCGTTTGAGCAGGCAAAATATTGAGCAGCAACTGATCGGCTTTTTCTTTCTCAGCGGCTAATTCCGCAGTACGCTGGGCTACTTCCTTTTCCAGTTCCTGCTGCCGACGGATAGCCGCCTGGGCACGATAACGATACAAGCCCACCAATACTAAGGAAGCTAAACCTAATAAAGCCAGCCAAAACCAAATGTTGTAATAGTAGGGCTTGCGAATCACAATGGGCAGATCGATGACATCAGAGGCCCATTCTCCCTGACCGGAGCGGCCGCGGACGTGCAAGCGATAGTTGCCCGGTGGCAAATCCGAAATGCGCAAGCGATGCTCCGATTCGGGCTCCGACCAATCGTTGGTGAAATTCTCAATCCAGTAACTGTAGCGATTGCCCTGTGGCTCACGATAATCCGCTAGGCTGAAATCGAAAGTAAACAGCCGGTTTTGGTAGGAAAGATCCAACTCTCGCATCAGTTCCAGCCGATTAAAACGTAGGCTGTGCATGCTGTCGGTCATGCCGTCGACGTAACTGAGCAGCGTCAGATTGAGGGGGACATTGATGCGTTGGCTGCGGTAGTCTAGTAATTCCTGGCTGGGGAAAAAAGCATTGACGCCGTCCAGGCCACCAAAATAGAGGCGTCCTTCCCGGCTGCGGAAGAAGCTCATTCGGTTAAATTCGTTGGTGGAGATCCCGTCAGTATCGAAAAAATTGAGGAATTCCTCTCGCTCAACGGACAGACGGCTTAATCCGTAGTCGGTGCTGATCCAAAGGGCAGAATCACCCTCGGGCAGAATGCCGTTGATGTAGCTGTGGGGCAGACCATCCTCAGCAGTGTAGGTGCTTACTTTGCCGGTCGTTAAATCGATCCAGGTAAGACCTGCGGGAGTACCCACCCAAAGTCGTCCTCCCATCCGATAAATAGCATTTACGCGGGCTGCGGACAGGCTTTCGGGTCCATTGCCTGGTGGTGGCCAGTGGCGTAGGCGGTCATTATCCAAATTGAGCTCAAAGAGGCCATTTTCGTGGGTGCCAATCCAGAGACCGCCACGCTCTGCCAGGATGTAAGCAATGTTGCCGTTATTCATATCGGCCCAACTGCCAGCCGGACCGCGGTACTGATCGATCTGACCAGTGGCTGGATTGTAGGCATGGAGCCGATTGCGAAAGCCGAACCAAATTGTTCCGTCGGCAGATTGCGCTACGGCTCCTTCTCCTTCATCGTCTGCTGCTCCAAGCAGGGATTCAATCCGTAGGTTTTCCAGGTTGATTTTCAGGCCATTGCCCGTATAAAGGTGTCCATCATAATGATGGAGGCCAAAAGGATAATTGAAGTAGTCGTTGGCGGGAAAGAGTGGTTGTAGCTCCTGGGTCTGCGGGTCTAGGACGTGAATAGAGTTATAGTAGGAAAAGTAGATACGTCCTTGATCGTCTTCGGTCATCCCGCGGATACTACAATAGACATTGCTACAGAACTCAGACCCTCCATTCAGGTACTGCTTAAAATGCTGCTGGCGACGATTGACCCGAATGGCTCCAAAATCGGTTGCGGCCCACAAGGTGCCTGAAGCATCGACGAGTAGGTGCCGGTAAATCGCGGTATTGCGCAGTAGCTGACGAATCTCAGGATCGAGGGGTGTCCAACTATTGTCGTAGTGGTTAAAATGCCAGAGTTCTCCTCTTCCTCCCAGATAGACGTCGCCTCCCGGGCTTACTTCCAAGCATTGCCACCCCTGGTAACTCTCAGCTACGGGCACCTGCACTTGCAACTGCTGCCAGTTGGATTGGCCTAGGGTATGATGATATACCCGCCCATTATTGAGTAGTACCCACAGTCGGTTTTCTGAAACCTTAAGATCAATTATCCTCCGATAAGGACCGCCCTCTTCTGCGGGCATTGTGCCCGATTCCAAGGGGAGATTCAGCTGCTCTACCACTTCGCCACTGTGGGCATCCAGGCGATAAATGAGGTCATTATAGGCGCCGAGATAGAGACTGTCGCCACTGGCAGCCATGGGACGTTGTGGATACTGGCCGGAAAGGGCTAGCAGTTCTTCGCGTGTGCCATCCGACCGGAAGCGTTCAAGGCTGATCTGGCCACTTAACTCATCCTGCAAAATGACGTAGAGTAGCCCGCCAGCGACAATCATACGCCCGGGACGACGGCTTTGTCGACGTTGGTACTCACCATCTTTTAGGCGAAGGTTCTCGGTTGTCCCATCGATCAAATCAAGCTTGACCACGGAATCCAAACTACCGCAAAAAAGGTCATCTCCTTTTAGAGATAAATGCTCAACGGTACCTTCTCCTGCTTGAGCTACCTTAAAGAAGTCGTAGCCATCAAAGCGAACTACCCCTTCAACGGTAGACATCCAGATGTAGCCGGACTCATCCTGCAATAGGTCAAAAACATTCCGATGAGGCAGCCCATCGTCGTAATCGTAGACTTTGAAACTAGTCTCCAGGTTTTGGGCCAGCAGGAAACTCCCCACACAGGAGCTCAGCAAGAAGAATATGAGTTTAGATAGCCGTAACAAGCTTAGGCAGTAGTGTTGTGCGGTAAAGGTAGTTAGTTTTGGATAGTTGGGTTGGAGGGTAGTCGGTAGTTGGGTAGTGGGTAGGAATTTAGCGGGAGGTCCATAGGGTAAGCAACCAAAACTCTGCAATCGGACTCTTTAGAACAAGATTTCTGGCCGCCGTCTCTAAACTTTCTGATCGTTTTTATAAATCCGGGCGGGAAGCACCAGTGATGAGAGTTTTACAACTTCTTTTTCCCAGCTCCTTCTCCCACACCCTAATTGTTATGATGTACACTAAACTCTTACTTGCGCAACTTCTATTTATCGTCAGTCTTAGCATCAACTTGCTGCAAGCCCAAAGCAGCCCTCCAGAACAAGAACGAGCGTCAGACCTTTGGCTAGATGTAGCCAAAGGCCGCCTAGGCTTCCAGTTAAATGACCGTTTCATGATTGGAGGGCGAGTAGATCCTCTTGGCCCTACTAGTGTGAATGAACTAAGTCCGGCAATTGGCGGCTTTGCCCGCTATTACCTCAATAATCGGCAACGTAGGCTGCGGCCCTATCTACAAGCCGAAATTGCAGGATACCCTTTCACCATTTACGAGTGGCAATTTTCGACTACGGCTGGTCTAGAATATCGCCTAAATGAAGGGAGCGCCCTCCACACCGAATTCAGTTACCAAAACTTTTTCGGGCAGCTTAACAGTGACAGTAATTTCGACCGCTGGCAGCTGCGCAGTTTTCTGGCCACCCGAGATTTTAGGAGGAGTAACGCTCGTCGCGACTTCCGTCAAGGAGACGTTTGGGTGCGGCCAGGTATTTTCGAGCTCAATTTCTACCAACGCCCTAATTCTAATGCCTCACGTAATCTGAATTTCCGATTTAATCCAGAAGTCCATTATGCACTAGGACCAAGATGGATGATTGGAGGAGCATTGAACATTGAGACCGACGCCACTCGACTTTTTTTGGATGATGAATTCAAAAGTTTTGATTTGGATGCTCAGTTGGACATCCGCTACTTTTTGACGGAAAGTAGCCGTCTTAAACCTTATTTGGCTACCGGGCTCAATTACAACCTACGTACAGTCAGTTTTGACCAGAGCTCCAGCTTTAGCCAATCCGAATTAAATGTACAATTGAAAGCAGGTTTGATGGTACCCGTTAATAACAATACCTATCTGGATCTCCAGTTGGGCGTCCAGCGCGACCTCTTTACCGGGCAGCTGGAAGTGATGGGAAATCTTGGAATGCAAATCAGGTTTTAGCAGAGGGGGCAGCTCCTGTCCAGCTCCGGATTAAGGAGCTGCCCCCCAATCTATTTTACACCTGAGGCCCCGCAGCAATCACGGTCGCCTCTGCCTGATCGGCGAAGGTTGCGAAATTATTACGGAATAGGTCAGCGAGATCGCGAGCAGCCTGGTCATACTTGTCTTCATTGGGCCAGGTATCCCGCGGGTTAAGCAGCGCATTCGGTACATCCGGACAAGAGGTCGGAATAGACAAACCAAAGAAAGACTCCGTTTGGAAGCCGACCTTATCCAGGGCACCGTTGAGTGCTGCTTTGATCATGGCCCGGGTGAAGGTCAGCTCCATCCGGCTTCCCACGCCGTAGCCGCCGCCAGTCCAGCCGGTATTGATCAGCCAAACGTTGATTTCGCCATTGCCAGATTCAGCCTGAGCTACCATTTTATCACCCAGCATTTTAGCATAAACGGTAGGGTGCAGCGGGATGAAGGGCGCACCGAAACAGGCAGAAAAAGTGGCGAGTGGTTCGGTAATACCCGCCTCCGTTCCGGCAATCTTGGCTGTGTAGCCGCTGATGAAGTGGTACATCGCTTGCTCCGGCGTCAGCTTACTGATTGGGGGTAAAACACCAAAGGCATCACAGGTCAGAAAGAAAATATTGCGTGGTAGATCACCCCGCGAATTGTACATAATGTTATCGATGTGGTAGATCGGATAACTCACTCGGGTGTTCTGGGTGATGCTACTGTCTTCATAGTCTGGGGTATGGCCATCTTCACGCAGGCCGATATTCTCGAGCATAGCCCCGTAGCGAATGGCCTTATAGATCTGGGGTTCCTTGCTTTCCGACAGGTCAATCACCTTAGCGTAGCAACCGCCTTCCAAGTTAAAGACGTTGGCCTGACTCCAACCGTGTTCATCATCACCAATCAGTCGGCGATCAGGATCGTTGGAAAGCGTTGTCTTGCCCGTTCCGGACAAGCCGAAAAACAGCGCAGAATCGCCTTTACTCCCCACATTTGCCGAGCAGTGCATCGACAATACCTTGCGTTCGGTAGGTAGTACATAATTGAGCACGGAAAAAATCCCCTTCTTAATCTCACCAGTGTAAGCCGTACCGCCGATGATGATGGTTTGCTTGGTGAAATTGATGATGGAGAAATTCTCCTGCCGCGTACCGTGTAGGGCGGGATCTGCCTTGCAGCCAGGAAAGGCGTAGATCGTCCACTCGTCAGTCTTCAGGTTTTTAGCCTTCATTCCGTCTGGGCGTAAAAACATGTTGTAGGCAAAGAGGTTTTGCCAGGGCAGCTCCGTGTAGACCTTAATATTGATCCGGTATTTCTGACTAGCGCAGGCGTAGGCATCCCGCATGTAAACGGTATCCTGATTCTGGGCGTAATCCATCATCTTGGCCTCCAGCGCGTCAAACTTATCTGCGCCAATTGGGATGTTGATTTCGCCCCAATCTACCGTGTTGCGAGTGATGTCATCTTCTACGATGAAGCGATCCTTAGGCGAACGGCCCGTGAATTTTCCGGTGTTGACAATTAGCGCACCTGCATCGCTGAGGTGCCCCTGCCCAGTCTTAATCGAAGCTTCGACCAAAGCTGATACCGATAGGTTTTCTTGAAGGTTGTGGTGAAACATTGGTTAGGGGAATATGAACGTTTGTTGATAAAGGCGCAAAGGTAGGGGTTAGTTGTGAGTTGTCAGATGTTAGTTGGGAGATGTTAGTTATGGGTTATTAGTTGTGAGCAGGATAGTGGGTAGTTTTTTTTTAGTTGGGTAGTATGGTAGTCGGTAGTTGGGTAGTAGATTAGTAAGTAGTCGGTAGTTGGGTAGGACCTCGAAGGGTCTAGAACGAAGTGCAAGACCTTTAACTTCGGTGATCGGCTACGCCTCGGAGTTGAGAGTCCGGTAGTAGGGAGTAGTTGGGTAGCGAACGTCCTGCGAGGTCTGAAGCGGAGGTTTTGGTTAGGTAATATTGTACTTCCGCAGGTCTGGCGGTTCTGCTGATACCGCTGCTGGGGTATTTCCGTTGTATATCTTTACAGCTAAATATCTATCGATCATGCCTACTATTAGCGGAACCTTTCAGGTGCAGTTACAAGCTTTAACCCCTTATCCTAACGCCTCCTCTGGCACGGTGTTCGGTAGGATGAGCATCGACAAAGAATTTTCCGGCCCATTATCGGCTACCAGTCAGGGGGAAATGCTGAGTATACGCAGCGCTACTGCCGGCTCGGCAGGTTACGTGGCAATGGAACAAGTCGTAGGTAGCCTGGAAGAAAAATCGGGCAGCTTTGCCCTCCAACATTTCGGCACCATGCAGGCTGGTAATAGTCGCCTGATCTTGGAAGTAGTACCTGACTCAGGAACGGAGGAGCTAAGCGGCCTATCCGGTACGATGCAAATCAGGATGGAGGAAGGAGAACATTTTTACGATTTCAGTTATGAGCTGGGGTGATTGGCTCCCTGTGGTCGCGGTGATAACTCGCTTCGCTCGTGGATGAGCTCCCTGTGGTCGCGGTGATAACTCGCTTCGCTCGTGGGATAGCTCCCTGCGGTCGCCGTGATAACTCGCTTCGCTCGTGGGGATAGCTCCCTTCGGTCGCCGTGACTTTAGAATTGGGCGGCAAATAAATTATCACACGAGGCGAAGCCGAGTAGTCACACGAGCGAAGCGAGTCATCACTTCCCCGCCAGATCGAGGGCGACGTCTACAATCATATCTTCCTGCCCTCCGACCATTTTGCGGCGGCCCAGCTCTTCGAGTATGGTCCGGGTATCCAGTCCATACTTTTGGGCGGCCCGCTCGGAATGGAGCAAAAAACTGGAATAGACCCCAGCATAACCCAGGGAGAGGGTCTCGCGATCTACCCGGACGGGGCGGGTCTGTAAGGGGCGAATCTTGTCGTCGGCTAGGTCCATCAGCGGATAGAGTGCTGCGTTGGGTTGTTGGCCCATTTTATTCAGGACAGCAATCAGTACTTCCAGTGGACAATTGCCAGCGCCGGCGCCCATACCCGCCAGAGAAGCGTCCAATCGGTTGGCTCCGTGTTCTAGAGCAACTATGGTGTTGGCTACCCCCAACGATAAATTATGGTGACAATGGATACCGACTTCCGTTTCCGGCTGTAATTCCCCGCGGAAGGTTTTGATCCGCTCCGCTACGTCTTCCATTAGTAATGCACCGGCAGAATCAGTCACGTACACACAATCTGCGCCGTAGCTTTCCATCAGTTTGGCTTGTTCAACTAGGCCTTGGGGATCGTTCATGTGGGCCATCATCAAAAAGCCCCCCACATCCATCCCCAGTTTTTTAGCGGCATCGATGTGCTGAGCCGAGATATCCGCTTCGGTAGAGTGAGTAGCAATGCGTACTGATCGTACGCCCAGGTCGTAAGCGCGTTTCAGATCTTCAATAGTTCCGATTCCCGGCAGCAGCAGAGTGGTCAGTACCGCATGTTCCAGTTGTTCAGCGATGCCCGTCAGCCAATCCCAGTCGGTATGCGCCCCGAAACCATAGTTAAAACTGCCTCCGCTCAGGCCATCTCCATGGGAGATTTCGATGGCATCGACTTTCGCGCGGTCTAAGTCTACAGCCAGCTCTTGGATCTGAGCCTGGCTATACTGATGACGGATGGCATGCATACCGTCACGGAGGGTTACGTCCTGGATGTATAGTGGGTGGGGCATGGGTATTTGATGGCTGATTTTGGAGGGCTGATTAATGATTTTGGGCAGCTAGCCTTTCGCCGGTGGCGAGCGCGGCGGAGGTCATGATATCCAGGTTGCCGGCGTATTCGGGCAGGTAGTGACCAGCTCCGCGTACTTGCAGCAGGATGGTGGTTTTGAGACCGTGACGGTGCCCCAAGCCTTCGATGAATACGGGCCGACTGGCGGGTAGATCATCAAACTGTACTTCCTGATGTAGGCTGTAGCCGGGCACGTACTGCTGTACTTCAGCTACCATCTTATGAATGCTGGCGCGGATGGCCTCTCGATCGGCTGTTTCGGAGAGGGTAAAGACGGTATCGCGCATCACTACCGGTGGTTCTGCCGGATTTAGAACGATAATGGCTTTACCGCGATCGGCACCGCCCACCTTTTCGATTGCCCGGGCAGTCGTGACGGTAAATTCATCAATGTTAGCGCGGGTACCGGGACCAGCGGATTTACTGGAGATCGAGGCCACGATTTCTCCGTAATGGACCTTAGCTACCCTATTTACCGCCGCAACCATCGGGATCGTTGCCTGTCCGCCGCAGGTGACCATGTTCACATTTTGGGCGTCTTCCCCTACGGAGAAATTGACGGGTGGCACTAAAAAAGGACCGATGGCGGCCGGAGTTAAATCGATGATTCGCTTGTCGGGGTACTGGCTGAGGATTTTATGGTGATAATGATGGGCTTTGGCGGAGGTAGCATCAAAAACGATCTGAATGGATGACCAAATGGGCATCTCCAGCAGTCCATCGAGGCCTTCATGGCAGGTAGCTATTCCCATACGTCGGGCTCTGGCTAAACCATCGGAAGCGGGATCGATCCCCACTAGCACGGCTACTTCCAGCAGCTTTGAGGTGCGCAGGATTTTAATCATTAGATCGGTCCCGATATTACCGGAGCCGATGATGGCTACTTTGGTCATAATTCTTTGTTTCACGCCACGGCGCAAAGACGCAACGCCTTTTTACATCACTCAAAGGTAACGGAGACTTCTCCTAAACCGTCAATTGCCGCGTGTACCGTATCCCCAGTTACGACATTGGTCACCGGTCCCAGGGCACCAGAGAGCAGTACGTGTCCTGCCCGCAGTGGTTTACCCAATTCAGCCATTTGACGAGCTAACCATAAGGCTGCATTGAGGGGGGAACCGAGACAAGCACCACCAGTACCGGTGGAAACCAACTCTCCGTTTAGGTTCATTTCCATCTTGCAGTTGATGAGGTCAAAGTCATCTAATTGGACAGCTTTTTCGCCCAGGACAAAATGGCTGGCAGAAGCATTATCAGCGATGGTGTCAGTGATGTGAATATCCCAGTTGGCAATACGACTGCCGACAATTTCCAGGGAAATGAGAGCGTAGTCAATGGCCGCTTCGAGTTGGGCCATACTTAGGTCTTGTTGGGGTAAATCCTCGGCCAGGACAAAGGCTACCTCTGTTTCGACCTTTGGTTGTAACAGTTCCGTTATCTCAATACTTCCATCGGCGGCTAATTGTCGATCGTGGTACAAGACGCCGTAGTCGGGCTGGTCTACTCCCAACTGAGACTGAACGGCTTTAGAGGTCAGGCCAATTTTATAGCCTACTACCTGAGCACCAGCCGCCAGTCGTTTTTGGTGATTGATTTGCTGAACGGCGTAGGCTGCTTTCAGGTCGTCGCTACCAATCAGATCACGGACCGGGGCGCAGAGCGTTTTATGGGTATCAGCTTGCCAGAGACGATCGGCAGCTTGCTGGAGTTGCATGGTTGGGTAGTTGAGTAGGGATTAGTTGGGTAGTCGGTAGTATTTTAGTCGGTAGTCGGGTAGTGTAGTTAGTTCGTTTAGGGGCAATTCGGCTAAAGAACTAAAAGACTAAAGTTCTAAAGGGCTAAAAGTTCTAAAAGACGATTACACCTGCGGAAGTGCAAAAAAACCGAATAAATGCGGACACTGTTATTATGTATCAGCCAATTTTTTTTGACCTCGCTAAACTACCGACGAATATCCTATCTTAAAGCCGCTATGGAGAGCACGAATCAACCCAGAATAGAAATGAGCCAAATCGCGGCCTACGTGGAGCGATTTATCAAGGATAACGTAGCGGATACCTACGTCTTTCACAATTTTCAACATACCCTGGCCGTGGTACATGCTACGCAGGAACTACTGCAGCATTTTGACATCAGTGAATCCGACCGCCGGGTAGTAAAAATGGCGGCTTGGTTTCACGACCTGGGCTATAATGAAGGTTGGGAAGGCCACGAACAGCGCTCGGCGACCATTGCAAAGGCGTATCTGGAGGAGAACGAATTGGCCAGCGCAGAAGAGATCGACCGTATTTGCAGTTGCATTTTGGCCACTAAAATGCCTCAGGCGCCGATCAACTTATTACAGCGCATTTTGTGTGATGCCGACCTGAGTCATCTCGGAGACAATAGCTATTGGGATCGCTGTGGCCGCGTGCGGCAAGAATTTACCCTGACCCGTGAAACGATCATGTCGGACCAGGAATGGATTGACTTTGAGCTTAATTTCATGCTGCAGCACGACTACCAGACCGAAGCTGCGCGGGAGCTGTACGGCGAACGTAAAGAAGCCCATATTAAGCAACTGCTCAAACGCAAAAAGGCGCTCCTGCCTGACCAAACACCAGCCGACCTTGGACAGATGATTGAAGAAAACAAAAAGAAAACCAAGAAGAAGAAAAAGAAGCGCGATAAGGCGGCAGTTGAGGCACAAATGAACAAGCTCAGTCGCGGGGTGGAGACTATGTACCGAGCTTCTTACCGCACGCACGTCAACTTGAGTAGCATAGCCGATAATAAGGCCAATATCATGCTATCGGTCAATGCGATCGTACTCTCGATCACGGCCGCTAACCTGATTCCACGCCTGGACAGTAATCCGCACCTGACGGTGCCGACGGTAATTTTAGTCATGGTGCTGCTACTGTCACTATTCTTCGCGATCCAGGCCACCCGGCCGAAAGTAACCGAGGGAAAAAGCAGTATGGAGAGCATCAAAAACCGGACGTCTAACCTGCTTTTCTTTGGCAACTTCTACAACATGAAGCTAGAGGATTTTCATTTTGGCATGATGGAAATGATCAAGGATGATGAATTCCTCTACAGCTCAATGACGCGTGACCTTTACTATCTCGGGGTAGTCCTAGCCAAGAAGTATCGCTTTTTGCGCCTGACCTACAACATTTTTCTCTTTGGCATGATTATGGCCGTGCTGGCCTTTATCATCGCAGCCGTGGTGAAGAATTTGCAGGCGGTGTCAGAGGGGGTGAGTATGGTAGTCGGGTAGTCGGGTAGTCGGGTAGTCGGGTAGTCGGGTAGTCGGGTAGTCGGGTAGTAAGATAATAGGACTTCCTATTACTTTGTACCCCATACCAAGTACCACTATATGAAAATCGTAATTATTCAGGGAAGCGCTGCTGCGCGGGGAAATAGCTATCGGATCGGGCAGCTTTTGAAAGTAGCTTTGCAGGCGGACTATATGGACTTGTTGGACTATGATTTTAGTGGCTTTGACTATAAGCATGCGAATCGCGGGGATGATTTTTTACCGTTGATGCGACGATTGATCGAGCAATACGACTGCCTGGTTTTCATCACGCCGGTGTATTGGTACAGTATGAGTGGACTGATGAAGCATTTCTTTGATCGGATATCTGATTTATTGAAGATCGAAAAAACACTGGGCCGGCAGCTGCGTGGGAAGCGTATGGCTAGCGTGAGTGTGAGTGGAGATGCTACGGAATACCCGAGTGTACAGCAGCCTTTTGAGCTGAGTGCGGACTATTTGGGTATGCATTATAGTGGGCATTTGCATACCTGGGTGGAAGGAGAAAGCGTTACAGAGATCGTGCTGGCTAAGTTGCCTGCTTTCGTCCAGAAGCTACGAAGAAAGTAGTCTTAAGCTTAGCTTTCCAACTTCATTTTATCTTTGTGGCAAATCGTATGAACATGAACCAATATATTCTACTCACACTGCTCGCCATCGGCGCACTACCATTGCAAGCGCAGGATGCGACTCTACTGATCGGTGATATCGAGGCCAATGGCTGGACGCTCGTAGCGGAAACCAAAGGGGACTTAGACGGTGACGCGCAAGACGAGCGCGTACTCGTGTACGACACCGGTGCAGAAGTTATGGACGGCACGGCCCGTCAGCTGTACGTATTTCAGTGGACCAGCGTAGAGAACGAAGCTGGCGAGATGACCGAAGACTGGCAGGTCTGGCTGGAATCAGCGACCGCCGTGCTTCCCGGAAAAGAAAAAGCCGACGATAGCGAAGCAGACATCCTCAGTGGTCTTGCCGTTGCCGACGGTCGACTGACGATCGATCACCAGGGCGTAACGGAATCCACTAGCTGGACCTACCAGCATCAGTATAAGCTGATGGACGACAACTTGAAGCTGGTCGAGCTGGAAACCGTAGCGGAAACCAACTGTGAGAAAAAGCTGACTTTTCACCACAATTTGATCAGTGGTATGGCCGACTGCACCCGGGAAGAACCCAGCTGTGCCGAAGGCAACAACGGCTCGGCCCGGATGGACTTTATCAAGAAAGCCCAGACTTTACCCGCTATCAGCGACTATCAACCCGGTGCCGAAAAAATGACGGTGATGGGGCTCAATGAAGAGGTGAGGTTTTAGGTATTGCGTCGTACCAGGTATTAGGTACTGGAAAATAGCAGGAAAGGTGCCTACGATTTGGACACTCAAAGGTTAAAGTATTCCAGCAATAGGAATTAAGAGTACTGCTTGTAACCAACTGCCGAATTGAGGTAAGCGATGCTACTGCACGGCGACGAATGCCGAGAGCAGCTATCCTCCCAATTCATTAACCAAAGCTGCTAAAAAGCCTTCCTTGCGTCGCTGTGCTACCGGCACTTTATCGCCATTCTTCAATTGGGCAAAATAGCCGTCTTCGGTGCTTAACTGCCGTACAAATTTCAGGTTGACTAGGTGCGATTGATGCACGCGGTAAAAGGATTGGTTATCGATCAAGCCTTCGTAATAGGATAGGTTGCGTGATAAAAAATATTGCTGATTGTCGGTGCAGTAAAAGTGGCAGTAATTCCCTTCTCCTTCTAGTCGGATAATTTCGTGCTGCTCTAGAATTATTACACCTGTTCGGGTAGGTAGTAAAAGTCGGTTCGATTTATCGAACGCTCGATCAGTCAATTTTATCCGCCCCACCGCTTCTTGTAATTGCTCGGGGATAACCGGCTTCAGCAAATAATGCACGGCCGATGTCTGATAGGCGGCGACGGCATACTTTTCGTGGGCGGTTACGAACACCAAGTTCTTACAAAAACGAATCAGTTGTTGGGCCAGGTCGAGGCCGCTTTCGCTGCGTAGTTCGATATCCACGAAGGCGATATCAAATTGTTGCTGCTTACCTAACTCTAAACACTCCTTACCATCCTTGGCTTCGGTAATGGAGGACACCTCCGGGCAGAATAGTTCCAGTAGTCCGCGTAATACTTTTCGGGCGTCGGTTTCGTCGTCGATAATTAGGGCGCTATACATTTGGGGTCAGTTTGCTGCAGCAACTTCTGCATCAATTAAGATTATGATTTCAGTGCCGCTGATGGTTCCGTCGTCTTCATATTTAAAGCGGATATCCATTGGAGCTAGCCCACCGGGACGTTTTTTTAAAAGTTCTAATCTTCGTCGGGTAATGTCCATACCCATTCCTCCTGATTTTTTGGACTTCCGCGGGTCAAAGCCTCTCCCATTATCTTGTATTGAAACCCGCAATTGGGAGGCCGTTCCGCCAAAATGGATTTTTACCTGGCCACCTTCTTCGTTCTCCTTTAGCCCATGTTTAATAGCGTTTTCCACGAAGGGCTGAATGAGTAGTGCGGGAATTACCAATCCGGCAGGATTTAAGTGGTCGTCGAGCTCGATCTGATAATCGAGTCCTTGTTTAAATCGCAATTTTTCCAGGTTCAGGTAATTACGCAACATATTCACTTCTTCCTCCAGGCTATGAACGCCTTTTGCCGACACGCGTAGAGTATCCCGGATTAAACGAGAAAACTGCGCCAGATAGTCGACTGCAGAGCGGGTATCCTGATCTAGGATAAAGCTTTGAATAGAGTTAAGACTGTTGAAGACAAAATGAGGATTCATCTGAGCGTGTAGCGCTGAACGCTCT
Source organism: Bacteroidota bacterium (assembly GCA_039030655.1). Classification (GTDB taxonomy): domain Bacteria; phylum Bacteroidota; class Bacteroidia; order Chitinophagales; family Saprospiraceae; genus Neolewinella. Next base: position 70,290 of record JBCCDS010000011.1, read on the forward strand.
AAATCTCGGATTTGCTTTTCGACCGCCTGAATGGATTTACGACGACGCTCACGTAGGATAAAATAACTACTAATGGTGCCTGCTAGCAGCAAGACAAACAATAGGCGCGCTGGCCAACGGTTGTACCAAGAGGCCGCTACCTTAATGGGCAAACTTATGCTCTCACTCCATTTACCGTCGGGATTTTGACTTTGTAGCTCAAACTGATAAGCCCCTGCCTGTAAGCGTGGAAAACTAACCTCATGTTGCTCCGTGTAGCTCCATTTTTGATCAGCCTGTAAACGGTAACGGTAATGATTCTTCCCTAACTGCGAAAAGTCAAGCGTGTGAAAATGTAGGCGTAGATCATATATTTCTCCGGCTGGCAATTGACTAATTCTCTGGGTACTAGTTAATTGTTCGTTGATGTAGATTTCCGCAATTATTGGTAGAGGAGCAGAAGACAATTCCTCCGGCGGGCTAAATTTCACCACCCCTTCTGCGGTGGCTAACCAGATGTAATTGGCCGACCCCGCTGTATAATAGATTTCCTGAGAGGGGATACCGTGCGCTTCGTTAAAAGTTTTGACATCAAAAAGCAGCTCTTCCTCGTCAATCAACTGTACGCGACTTAGCCCACTGAGGGTAGCTACCCAAAGTTCACCGGGTTTAGGTTGATATAAATGGCGGATCAAATCCGAGGCCAAACCATCCGCGACGGTTAATTGAAAACTGGTGTCCCGATCGTAATAAACCAACCCCTGGCCACGGGTGGCAAAGATCATGCCCTGATTGGGTAAATTTTCTATATCAACGACCCGTTCTTTTAGGGCATCAATACCTAAATCTTCCACAATTAATAAGCTGTCAGTAAGATGGAATTCAAATAATCCATGCACTGTACCGATCCAATAGCGACCATTGGGACCGATGTGAAAACATTCTGCAGTAATAAAGTGTGATTGTTGTGATTCAAAATTAAGCCAAAAATCAGGAGTTAGATTTTCTAAATCAAAGATACCGATACGTGAGGTACTCGTGGTCAATAACTGTTCGCGGCCATTTTGCCGTACAAGTTGGTAAGATCGAAATTCTGGCAGGCTATGGATTCGACTCAAGTAATTGTATGTACTTTCATCTGCTCGTCGAATTTGAGGTTGTTCTAGTTCCCAGTTAATATCGAAGCGAGAGATACCGTCATAAAGTCGATGATTTTGGTCATCATAAAAAATACTTCTAGACATATAGGTGGTATCGTGAAGTAGTAGCTCTTCTTTAGTATTTATATCATAGTATCGGGTCGAACCATCGGAAAAAGCTACAAAGAAAGCATTATCATTAACGGGTGCCACGTTTACAGCTCTGGTATCAGGAAGTTGTTCTCCTCTCGCTAAAAAAGTTTGATCTACTTGACTGGAATAGAACAGCCCTGCATCTAAAGTCGCCACCCACAAGCCTCCTTCTCGGTCTTGAGCAGCATAAGAGATTGATCTTCCCGCTAATAAAGTCTGTATTTTAAATTCTGAAGGTTTTTCCCAGCCACTCACGTAGAGCAGCCCATTGCCACCGTCCGCACAAACCAACAGTCCTTTATCTCCCCAAAAGGAAATGTAATTGATCCGATCGGTTGGAAAGGCATACTCATTCACTACCTCGTTGTCAACGATGTGTAGACAGTAGCTATTCGTAAAAGCCAGAAAATGATTATTACTGTTTAGTGGTACAATTTTCCTGATATAATCTTTGCCGAAAGTAAAAGATCCAGAAGGTGTCCAAGTCCCAGCCTCAGTATCATAAGTGAATATTTGATAAAATTCAACCCCTCGACCTAAACGGACCCAAGATTTTATCCGTACGTTATTATTAAGTGGGTTATCCGCATTACTATTATGATAAACGTATACGTAACCACTGACTTGCTTGCTTAGCTCGTTGAATTCATCCACGCCATCGAATGACAGGAAACCTTTCCAGTGTTCAAAGATTAGAAATCTATCGTCAAAATCAGGATCGACTAGGATTATCGGTCGGTTTTTTAACTTCCAGGCTTCCAACTCGTCATTACCCGCAGCCGGCTGAAAACAACTTCCATCAAAATAGTACAGTCGCCCACTGTAAGTCGATGCCCAGATGACCCCTTCATCATCTAAGCGCAATTGAAAAACTACTGCATCTTCCAAGCCGTGGTGACTATCGAAGACTTTGAATTGATAGCCATCGTAGCGGGCAACTCCATTATCGGTTCCAAACCACATATAGCCCTCTTCGTCTTGAAGAATGCAGTAAACCTCGGAGCTGGGCAAACCGTCGGCTGTCGTAAAATTATGAAAGTAGGGTTGTAGCAGCTGCCCAGACGCATCAAGCGGCAGTCCAAAGAGAAATAGCGGAAGTGCTACTCGCAGCAGCACTTCATAAACATGTTTGAGGTTTAAGATCAGAATGGCTTAAGTATTCGCAATGATAGTAGCAGTCATCTTATGAGTATGAAGTTAGACCCTTCCAGCGAAACACAGGAAGATAGGCTACAAGAAAGCAGTCACAATGGCTTAGTCCGTGAGTTATTTAAAATTCGCCCAGGTCTATTTAAAATTGATCAAAAGCAAACCTAGTCTATACCTTGGCGACTAGCTGCTGTAGGGTAGCCGGCACGACTGGTTTAAAGAGGTAAGGAGTATCGCCTAGTTGAGGATCATCCGCCCAGCCTTCGTGGGCACTGACAAAGACTATTTTGCGGCATAAAGGCGCTAAGTCTTCTTTGAGAGCAATACCGTTTTCCTGGCGTAGTTCGATATCCACGAAGGCTAAATCAATCGATTCCTGTCGAGCTATTGCCAGAGCTTGTTTACCATCGCTGGCTTCGAAGATCTGTTGCACCTCCGGGCAAAACAGTTCCAGCATCCTACTGAGCACATTGCGTGCGTCCTGTTCATCATCTACTACCAGGGCTTTACGTACTGCCAAAATTGTGATCTTTTATATCTACCTCTCAAGAGACAGCTATAATAGAACTTTCGATGTGACAACGCCAATTTTTAGATAGTTAAAGTTTTGCTATAAGTGGGGGAATGTCGGGTGGTGAGCGGATTTAGCGTTGGTCGGGACATGGGAATAAATCGGGCAACTCTCATTTAATGCAACTTTGAGTTGCCCGACCTAAAAAGATTCACTGGCTTTAGCTGAACTGATTATAGTCTATGCTGGTGCTGCTAGTGGCTGACCACAAATCGCTTAGTGGTTCGATAGCCATCGGCTAATTCAAGTTGCAGTAAGTAGGTTCCATTCATTAAATCGGTCGTAGGGATTACAATATCTGCTTGTTGTAAGGATTGGGTACGCAGCAAACGACCGCTTAAATCCAAGATTTGGTAATTGACTGCGCCCGCTGCTTGCTCCAAACCCCGGATACGAATCTCTCCGTCTGCAGGATTGGGGAAGACCGCTAAATCTAAGTTTTCATTACCACTATAGACCGACAGATCATCGTCAAAATTCCCAGGTCGACAGCCCGTACTAGATGGAAATACTCGGAAGAATATCTCCTCTGGTTGCCAGCCCGTACAATCGGTAGGTTTAGATTGAACGACCCGGACACGGTAGCGCGTACCAGCAGCCCCATCACTACTGCTGGCCCAAAACCGCCAGGTATTACCGACGCGCCACACCTCGTTCAGGATATCGATGCTTTCCGGCATACTGCCGTCGTTCCAACCACTGGTGCGGTAGTTACGTGAGCTGCCATCGGCCCGCAGCATATCAATATCGATCCGCCATTTAGTACCGCCGAAGGCGTTGGGCTCGAGAATCAGTCCGTCACCGGGAAGCACCTCATCCTCGCAGTACTCGTTATTCGAAGAGGGCGAACCATTAGGGGCTAGTAAAACGGGGTCGGAGGATGGGAAGCCCAGCTCGACTTCAAATTGGCCGATGAACTCTGTAGAGCCATCACAACCTAATCGTCTTCCATCAATACGAAATGCTGGAAGACAGCTTCCACCAGTAGGAAAGTTATTTGGTGTCTCGACAATCCTGAATGCAGTAACACGATAAGTACCATCTGTTAGATTATTAAATCGCATCCTGCGACCATCGCCTCGATTTCTTCTATCGTCTACAACTTCATAGACAAAGCCATTTTTTCTTTCGATCCTAAATAGCGAACGCGCTCTCTCGCCCGGAGTATAGGGAAAGTCTCCCCAGTAGCAATTCGAGCAGGGTAAAGACACATTATTATCAATGATTACTTCTACCGAATTGCAATTGGGAAACCAGTGGCCCAGCTGGGCGGAAAGGGAAAATGGAAGCAACAGGATAAATAGTATGACTACTTTAGTTAGTGTTTTTGGCATTTTTGAGGATTATTCTCAATTTTTTCTAATTGAGGTTTTAGATAGCAATATTGCTAGTACAATAGTAGCCCCTCGCAGGGCGATAAATACCTTTAATTAAATTGACAACAGCATGATTTAATATGAATACAGGTTTATTTAATTTTCAAAATTCTAGTCATAATTAGCTGTTAAATAATCAGACATGTTTTGACCTCCTCCCTTCGTTAGTTGCGGCCCTGTGCTCGTAAACCGCCTGTTGGGTCCGCTCGTATTACTGTAAGAATCCAGGGTCTGTATTCAGGCAATTTTGCAGTAGGTCTTGGGTAGCACAGCCGTCTTGCTGGGCCTGGATCAGCGGAGTAGCTGTTACGATAAGTAGTAGTCCGAACAGCAAGCGCGGCATAATCATAAGTTCCTGGTTATGGCTAGCAATAATCCTGCATGGATTTCACTATTCCGCTTTTCAGGAAATTTATTTAAAATTTGCGGGTGGTGGTTTAAAGTTTGGATTACTGTAAGGAAAAAATTTGCACTCATAACCGTTTTATAGCCTGTAATCTCAACGAGAAGTTCAGCGCCAACCTCTACGATTACTGATTACGATTAAATCTGTAAAACAGTGTTCACTGCTTCGGGATCTTGACCTAAGGGCCAAGGTCCCGAATCAATGCTCTAGATGTGGACTAAGTATTCAATCCTGTGCAACAAACTTGATACACTTAATCCTAGCACTATCATTTTCACAGTCTAGCCAAAAAACACTTTTTGACAAGAAGGAAGTCAATGTTATTACAAAACTTACAATAAAAATAAAACACTATAACCTAACCACTCAATCATACATCACTCTTTCCTGAATCAACGACTTTTATACCTTCTTTAATTAGAAGGCTTACAACCTCTTCGTGATCATGTTCTAAAAGTATGTAAACTCGCCGCTTGCAATCAAAAATTGTAATCAACTCGTCCGTTTTAAAAAGACGGATATCATTGATAGAGTCGAATATATCTTTATACAATGATTTCATTTCCCTTTTACTCATTATTATCTAAAGTTTTAGAGTTTGGGTTAAACTTAGAGTTATTCCCACCTAAAGGTACTATTTGAGAGGAGCTTTGTACAGGCTGACCGTTCGACCTTTGAATTTCTTGTAACCTAGCAAGAATTGAAACGTCTGCTTTACTAGGCACTGGATTACCACTTGGATGAACATGACTGATTAGATAAGGAGTTCCGTTGGAGGGATGGGGAATATCTACTCTACCTGGACTCCCATGAAGAACTTGGTAGTATCCTCCTCCAGAATTCCTTTTAACATAGATCTGCACTACTTCGACACCACCTAACTCTCTAGACAATACTCTCAGTGCATTTGTGCTCAATGCGTTATCTCTACTTATGGCATAATTTCTCCTAGGAGTATTATTCACATAAGTATCAACGAATTGTTGCTCATTTCTTCTCAGATCACTCCTAGTAACTCTGGGAACGCCTCCACTTCCTCCTCCTGCTCCATCATTCAACCATCTTCTGCCAGAAGTATTCCCTCTTTTTAAATATCCCAGGTACCTTCCTTCATCATATGGGACTAAAGCGGCTGCAACTTCAAAAAGTAGAGCTCCTATTGCTTCTCCATCACCGTCTGCAGCTTTTTGAATTAAATCACTATACTCATCAAAAGTGTTTTTAAGAACTGTCTTAACAATAACAGCCACTTTACCTTGATAATCATTACCTAAGCAATCTGCTGTCGGACACAACCTAAAGCTAGTAACATGACGGATATCTTGTGAGTAAGCATCCATCAAATTTGCTACTGCGGCTGGTGTATGTACTAAATCTGTGATTGTTTTTACACCTCTCTTTATAAATCCAACTCTCACATCACTAAGAAAAGTAGAACCTAAATACCACTCTTCAAATTTTTCAGTTAGGAACCAAGTAAACTCTAATCCATCTAAATCCACGCCAGCTACTGGACTATTACTCGCAAACTGATAAGGCGTCAATTCCGGATAATCCGGCGCCAACGGATCCACACTCAAGAACCTGGCAATGGCCGGATTATAAATCCTAAAGCCATAGTCGTAATTGGTCAGACTACCCCACTCGCCTTCCTCGTCGTTTTCTTTACCATTGAAACCGTAGCGGTAGCTGCCCGCCTCATTCAGTGGGCTATTGGGCGTCAGCGCGATGTTAAGGCCGAAGGGCGCGTAAACGTTATGCCGCAGCACATTGGGGGCGGTAAAGCCACCGTTGCTGCTGTAAGTCGTTAGGTCTTCCCCAAAAACTACCGTGACGTTCCCCAGGTGGTTGCTCAATTCGTAGTAGCGATCACCAAATTCTTCCGTAACATTGGGGTCAGTAGGAGTGGCCGAGCAGGTAGCACAAAACTCCGGGTCAGGCGACAGCGCTCGGTTCAATTCGACCATTCCCAGTCGACTGCTTCCGTAGAGATACTGCTCTTGCCAGACTAAGTCCTGATAGCCACTCGACCAGCCAGAGGAGTGGCGGGTGTAAGTAGCGAGTACGTTGCCTTGTGCATCACGCACCTGGTACTCGCGACGGTAGCGTTCGGCGGCTGGGAAATCACCCGAGGCCGTCAATTTACTCCAGCGATTCTGATCCGGGCCGTAACCAAAGTTGGCCCACTGATAATGACCTTCCTGCGTACCGTAGACGTTAGAGACCTTACCGTAATGCGTCCAAGTCACCAACTTGTTTTCAGTAGTGCCGTTTTGAATGAGTCTTTCATTGACGATGTTGCCCGCCGGATCGTATAAATACTGTCGGCGTCCTTCGATCTGATCGGTCGGAGAAAATCCGCCGTTGCTGGAGTTTACAGTGCCATCTACCCACTCTAATAGGTTGGTGCCGGTTCGGTACTGGTAGGACAGATTGTTATCTTCTGTATGATCCGTTAGATTAGGCTGCGTGATTACGGCATTTCTATCCAGACTAAGGATGTTGCCGTTCCCATCGTAAGTGGGAATCTCGACCACACTTCTAGTAGTAGCGGTACTGAGCGTCCCCCAGCGTGGATTACCTAGGGTAACTCGCTCTTCTCCTGAAACCAAGCGGTTTAACTGGTCATAGCGGGGATTAAGGCTACGGGTGATGTGACTCTCCATACCCGAACCGTGAAAATGCCGTCCGATGTTGCCGTTGTAGAGTTCTTCGTAGTTCCAGATCCAGGATTGATGATGATTGTAGTTCCCCACTAAGCCTAGTCCAATGGGTTTATAATCATCGATGAAGTAGGCGTTACTGTAGCGATATAGATCCCGGTAATCGACCTGGTCAAAAGTTACGGCATTAGCTGTAAAGCCATCGCTGTTCATATCCAGGCTGCTATTCGAAAAGAAGTCCGCTATGTCTTGACCAAAAGCACCGTTTACGCCTTTGATCCAGCCCTGGATAGTATAGGCATAGTCCATTCCCTGTAAGCGATCTTGTCCAATCACCATTCTGCGTAGGGGGCCGTGATCGTAGTAACTATAGGTAGCATCTCGCTTCCACAGGCCGGTATTAGCGTGTTCCGTTTCTAATTCACTACTGAATACCGCCGCTAAGCGATTGGTCTTATCGTATTCGTAGCGGTAGGCAAATTCATCCTCTTTGCCCCGTTGGTAGTAAACGCCCAGTACATTACCGCTGATGTAATCGAAATCGTATTCGATCTTTTTGTACTGGTGCCCGATAACGGCTAGACCTCCAAACTCTTGCACCAGCTCGACTACATTTCCCACTGCATCGTAAGTATAATGACTAGCATTATCATACACTACCGGGTTCGTATTGTAATTATTCACGAAGGTGACGGCAGCCACCCGGTTTCTCAGATTGTTTTGTCCATTAGTAAAGGCGGGAATATTCAGCGGCGTATCATTGTAAAAGGTGCGAGTGACCAGTTTCCTCCCATTGGTCAAACTTGGATCTTGCAGCACTTGCAGCAAATTGCCTGCCTCAGCGGCAGCGACGAAGGGAGCGGTATTCGAAGGTCCGACCTTACTTACCAGCTCTCCGACTTCTTCGATTCGACCTAAATCGTCGTAAAGCGTATAACTGTAGGTATTCGTAACCGTTAAGGGGTAGGAACCATTGGGCATAGCCTGGCGTCCATCCCGCGAAAGTACTGGTCGCCCTAAAGGATCGTACCAGGTTTGTTCCGCTACGGCATCGGGTATATCACGCTCGCCCACTTCGTTGAAATTATTGTAGCGATAATGCGTCAGCATACTGTGGTCCGGCAGGATTTGGGCAAGTTGGTTATCACTCAGCGTAGAGCGTACTAAAGCTTCACGGTAGATGCTGATGGTAACGGAATCCCCAGGATTCGTTAAAGGCTGTACACCTTCAGGCGGTACCGTCATTGCCAGGTTGCCGGCTTGATCGTAATAATAGAGGGTGTAGTGATATTCGAAGGGTTGGTAGGTATAGTTGAAGGTCTCCTCCAAATTAGCCAGGCAGCTGTCTTCGTAGCTCAACCTAAATACTGCAGCCTCATTCTCCAGATAGGTCTCGTAAGCCAGGTCTGCCCGCTCAATAGCGAGACTACGCAGTTCGTCGGCACAGCTCGGAGTCGAAATTTCTTCCTGATTATCAATCGGCGGTGGGCAAATGAGACAATTTGGCGTATTACCCGCTAAAAATAATTCATATTCATCGGTAGTACGATCCCAACCGAGGCGACTATTTAAAAATGCGGTACGGGCATCTTCCTCCGTACTATTCGGCCCATTGCAATTCGTAGTAAAGGAAAATTCGTTGAGTAATAAATCAATTTCTCCCTTGGTCTTACAAAAAGTTGCTTCGGGTACTAATTCTGCGGGGAGGACTAAGTCTATGGTGTCGAAACCTCCACTACTAATTCCATCGTCTAAGAAATCACGAATAATCTTCAGTGTTCGAAAGACTTCCTCATATTCCATGCGGTTCAATTCTGCAATATTGCGAGCTAGGCAATCTTGTACTTCCGGAGCACCAACCGTTACGGCATAACCTTGTCCATTTTTTACGGTGGTTAGTGTATAAAGTGACTGGTTAGGTGCGTACACTAACTGACCTGGGTCATAACCGATAATCTGTTCGAGATTACCAATTCCCTCGACTTCTCCGTTGATCACATCCGAAAAGTAGGTCTCCACACTTTCTTCTCCCTGCGGCATATATCCCACCCAATTCGTACCTACGACTAAGGGCAGGCGAAAGGCAGGATCGATGGGGGTGCCACATACTTCCAGAGTAGTAGGCGTATTAACTTCTACTCGATAAGCCGCTCCATTAACAAGCTCTTGAAGCGAGTTATCCTCAGGTAGCAGCGCTGGAGTATAATCTACTTCTATATCATTGACTCGGCCAGTTACGCGTATTAAGTTGTTACCCAGTGAAGCGAAAACAGCCGAAGGAGCAGGATCTAGGGGAGTAACATCTAAAGAAATAAGCTCAGTCCCGTTGCCGGTAAAATTAAAGGTATTACAGCGAGTGGCTGGTCGACTTTCAATATTATTCTCATTCGGGTCAAAGTAAGCCATTTCTCCACCAGTGATACTACTTCCAGTGTGCACCTCAGCCTCTCCCAGACCTGACCGACTAATCCCTCCGTTACAATAACAAAATTCTAAGTCGTTCTCGATAATGTCTTCCAACCAGGCTCGGTTGCGTGCCAGGAAGCCGGGTACCTCCTGAGCAGGGATGGTCAATGGGCCAAAAAATGACTCATTACCCTGCGCTGGAGGGAAATCGATCATATACGGTCCACAGTCTGGGGTATCACAATCTCCAGGGTCTTGCAAGAAAGCCGTTATTACTTCGTCGAATGAGTGGTACATCAAACCGGTATTGCCATCATCATTTGCGCTGGAGGCCCCCAGGTAATTCCCTTGACTACAACCCGTGGCACAGATATCTTCAAAGAAGTCTAAAATGGTAGCAATCTCATTAGCATCAATGCGCGGGCAATTCTCCAAATCTCTCCGCCAGCTTGCTCGGTAGCCCGAGCAGATGTCTTCGCAGTAGCCCATGGCAGCAATACCCGCCAGGTTGGTCACTTCCGCTTCTAGGTAGGTTGCATTAAAGGTAGTACCGCTGGCAATTTGAAAACCTACGTTGTCAGGCGTTCTAAAGTGTAGTAGTACTCTTGCTGTGTATTCGCTGAAATCGTCATCACAAGCACCCGGCACGGGATCGCAAGGAAAGGCATCGCAAAGCGGTTGAGCTAAACACTGCCAGTCGTTTCCGTGCACGCCATTTTCCGTGGTAGACTGTAAGCAGTATTGATACTGAGATTCGCGCTGTAATTGCTGCTTCAGCCCTAAATAAAGGCCACGAAACATACGCCAGGCTTCATCCTTTTGGTAAGTAGGCGCAGTGGAAAAACTCCAGCTGGGTTCATTGTAGCTTAGCTCGAAATAGTCAATAATTCGATCCGCAACTACCCCGTTGGTACCGATAGGATATTCGATAAATAGCCCCTCGAAAGTTGCCGTTTCATTTTGATTCAGGGTCGATGAAAAATAAGGGTCAGCAGCCAAAGGCCCCGCCACAAACGGTAAGCCGGAGGCATTGGGGTTCGAACTTGCCCAACCACGACTAACGGCCTCCGCAAAAGTATTTACTTCCTGTAGGCTCAAGTCAAAATTATGGCTGGTCACCCCACCTACTTCAGTGTCTAGGTTAGCATCACACCAACTTAAAAAACAAGCCTCGGGATGATAATCCAGAAGATAATCTAACCAGGCATTATCCCAATTGAGTACATACTCGCGGATACTTAAAGTAGCAGGAGACACGAACTGTCCGTCGATATCTACTAGGTTAGGCCCGTAATCAACCTCAGCGTAGTAGGGCGTACCGTTATTTACTCCACCCACATTCGCCTGACTATTAAAGATGGATAGCGGATGGGTCGCGTCATCTGCAGTAAAATCAATACTTGCATTCGCTCCCGTACCCACTGTAGTGAGGTCATAAGTGGCATACTGTCCTCCCGGGCGCAGATCAGCTTTTATTTGCTCTTCCAGTACATCACAAATACTTAAGGGACGGCAATATTCTTTACAGTTATCACTTAACTGATTGAACGGTAAGGAACAATCGCAGAGCGGTTCACAATTGCTCAAATCGATGGAATCCAGGAAGCGTTGCTGAAAATCTTCGCGCGTATCCAGGCAACTATTAATTGCCAAGTAAGTCGCCAAATTTTCGGTGTAGGCTTCTTCATTGATTCGGATGGTTTTGATGATTTGGTATTCCCCCACCAATAATCCAAGATTCATCAAAGGGTTTTCTTCTCCCGGAATAGTCGCACAACTTTGCCCTGCATCTACTACACTGACTTTAGGATAAGTCACCACGATTGACTCTCCATTATTCCAGCCACAATCTTCTTGCGCCGATACCGTAATGGTTACATCATAAAAACAATCCAAGCAAGGGGTAAAACACTCATCGCAGACCGGGGCAGCATTTAGTGCGTAGCAGATGTCATAGTCATTATCTGCGGCTACCGTTAAGCCGAAAGTTGTCGTTAGTCCTTCGGGGGTACGTACGTTATTCAAGATACTAACCGTGACCGGAGCTGCATCATCGTCGTAACTAGCCAGAGCTTCCAGATTATCGGGATGAGGCCCCGCTAAGGCAGTTGCAATCACCCGTCCCTTAGCATCCAGATAGCTGACGGAAGCCTGGCCGTTGGGGTCTACAACCAAATGTTTTTCGTAGTGGGAAGCGTAGCCCACATTCACGCCAAAGAGTCGATCCAACTCCCACTGATTGGGCTTACCGTAATAATAACGGGTGTCGTGACCATTGCCTGTCTGTAGGGTAAGACCTACTCCACCCTGGCGGCGAATGCGACCGGTATTATCAGGTGTGTAGCGGGTGACCGAAAAAGGATAGCCCTCGGCATCCGGTACAAAGGCATTTCTGCTGAGGTCGAGGTTATCCGGAGAATAGTATCGCCCTGCTCCAGATTCGCTACTCATGGGTAGAGCAAGCCCTTTACAATCACCTTGTTCCACTTCATTGGCACCGTAAAAGAGCAAAATATTAGGATCGGGTGAATCAACTCGTGCCAGATTTTCAGGTACAAACTCTAATGGGTAAGGGGACAATGAAGGAGGTGTTTCCCCTGGGATATTTTGTTGCAGTGGGGCGGGTAAAGTCGAAATAGCAGGCCGCCCCATAGCGTCATAAATAAGCTGCTGACTGACGCTGTATTCATCCTGCGCTAAGCCATCCCCTTCTAAATTGTAGTATTGCTGTACCAAGTTCTGTCGAGGACGCAGGGTACCATCTAAATAACTGATCGTAGGTAATTGCTTGGCGTCTTCGGCAAAAGAGGTACTAGCCTGCCAGTTCATCCCCTCCTCGTGATTGACAGTCACGGCACTAAATGAATACTGCGAATAACGTAATCCAGTCCCCGTCCATTTGGTATATCTACGGTTACCGAAAGCATCGTATTTAACGGCCCGGTACCTGCCGATGACTATCCCATCGCGGTACAAGCCGTTAAAGCGAACGAAAAATTGCTCGGAAGTAACTCTAGTGGCGTTTCCACGAAAGAGATCATCGATAAAAGGATCATCTGTCCCCTGGTCTATTTGTTGGAATTCTCGACTGTCCCGATCTAAGAAAGTCCACTCAAAGTCATACTCGTCTACACAGTCCAGGCTAGTGAAAGCAGCTAGATTAATTGGTTGCTGCGTGTTATCATCCAGGGCAAAGAGCGCAAAACCCGGGTCATCATCATAGTCTAAGGTGCAACTGTTTTGCCGCATCGCTAGCTCTGCTACAAGCTGCATACGCGGACTTTTTTCTCTTGCGAGAGGTTGGTAATCCAAGGTAATTGCCTTAACCGTAAGAGCAACTTTATTGGCACCATTGAAACTAAAACTAGTAGTTTTCACACCTGCGGAAGTACTATCAATACTAATGTTGAGTTCCTGTAACAATCGATGCGGTGCCGCTTGATCATGGTCGCTTTTTGGATCCCAGTATTCCAGCTCAATCAATACTTGATATTCACCAATCGCCAGCGTTTCCGATTCTTGGGGAAAAATGTTTAGAATAACCCGGTTATGGAGGTAATAATCTGCGGATTGCTCCACCAACTCTGCTCGACTTAGGGCTTTATCATCCGCGACTACCAAGGTGCTACCGATCACTAAAGGAGTACCCTCTAATTGATTGGTAAAAACTTCTGCTTGCCCGAATAATTGTGATCCGTAGCCTAAGCAAAGCAGACCAATAAAAAGGTAAATAGAATTCTGCTGAAAACGCATAACAGTTACTTTAAATAGAGCTTAGCTGATATTGATTACTTCCTTTAAGGATTCTGCGTTGGTGCTAAATTGGTTTGTTGCTCACTTACCGTCATCACCCCACGATCCGTTTCCCGCTTTAGTCGAACCAAGCGCCCTTCGTCGTCGTATTCGTAGAAGGTGGCGTAATTGTTTTCGTCCAACTGCGCGCTCAGACGCATCGTGGACGGGTCATACACATAACTGGTGAGTACCGACTCTTCCGGCTGAATGCGAAAATCGTCGGCATAGAAGAAGGTCGTGACCGTGGGAACTTGAGGGGTTCGTAATTCAAACTGTACATCCTGCGCGTTAGCTGCAATTTCGATGATCCCCGACATTTGTTGCCAACCGTCAACTATCGGTCCGCTCGGATAGAAGTACTGCCAGTTGGAGACGGTCTGTCCATTACTGCCCGTTTGGGCAACACGTAAATGGAAAGTATGCGAAAAGTTATTAGAAACCTGGTCATAACCTGGCGAGCCAGCATTTTCTCCGCTACAGATACTTTCGTCCCGCGCGACCCAAACAGAGAAATGGTAGCGTTTACCCGCAAGAGGAGAAAAAGAATTTGAACAGGGACAGCCGTTGCCGTCGGAACAGCTACTAGCAATACCGCAGTCGAGAACCGGATAGGAAAATTCAGCTCGGTTTACCGTTCCAGAGAAACCTACCGACCGCATACGCAGCGATTGCCTACCAGTATGCGCAAACTGATTAGAGATCAGGCCGTAGAACAAGCCGTTTTCGATATTGTCTCGGATAGCAAAATGCCTGGGGAGTCGATCTTCGTCGGCTAGATCTAATTTACCGTAAGCATAGTCTTCAAAATTCTCGATACCGATATCAGTGCGCCGGGCATTCTGCGCTACACCAACCATCAGGTCGTGCTGGTACCCGTACTGGGCGGCAGAGGGGATGTCCAGGGCATCGGTGGACTCCAATTGATGCCCCTGATCGTCGTAGGCACGAATTCGCTCCGTTAGCAGATGGCTGTCTCCATTATTCAAGCGTACTACTTGCTGATTAAACGAATTGTAGGTCCAAAAGGGCAGATAGTCATCAAAAGTACCATCGCGATAGATCAATGGTTGGGTAAAATCATTTTCAAAGCTCGCGGGAGGGGGTGCGCCTTCCTGGGAGTAGTTACGGTCTTGCTGTTGGGCGATGTAACTTTCGGCAGCTCTCCAATTTCCTCTGCGTCCGTCAAGGAAAGGGTTAATGATGTCTCCTGGTTCCCAGGGGAAGCAGGGGTCGTTAGCCATACTCGAGGCCTGGGAAGCCGGTCTTGCGGATCCCTCATCTGCCACCGAATTGCAATTGGAACAGCGATAATTTCCACATAAAGGAGCTGGACCACCTCCAGACAACCAAGCTACGTCGTCCAGAAATTCGCAATTATCTACGGCAGCCTGCTGTTCTGGCCGGATTGTAATCCCTCCAAATTGACAGATAGCGTAAGTATTGATCGTAGATAAAACCCGATGGCCTGCCCCGCAACCGTTTCCAGTCAGCATAAGAAACAGATCTTCACATTTATCACACTCAATAATAGCATCCCTAACTGCTAATAAATCAAAAATTTGATTGCCTTGACAAATTCTCCCGTTCAAATCATTTCTGGTACTATCATATATTGCTTGACAGGATAAAGGCGGTTCTGTATAGTCAATTTCCGGTGCAGGAGGAGGATTTTTACATTGATTACTCCATCCATCGCTGTAGGTGGTAGCCCCAGAAGACAGTATAATGCCATCGGTGGTAGTTGAGGGCCAGAATATTTGGTTATCGACCACAGAAAGGGAAGCTGTCTGGCCAGCAACTGCTCCCAGTACATTTCTCTGGCCACTACGGATGACCGTTAAATCATAAAACCTTGCATCTGGAACGTCGGCACCAGCTGGATTGAGTAAACTACCATCCTGCCTGACGACATACACTTCTCCTTCGGGTGCAAATACATAAGCGCGTTCGAATTCAGGGCTATATCCAGGTAGGGCTCGTCGGATCAGTAACTCATCTCCGTGAAAAAGCTGATCTTCTCCGGGGCTATTACTAAGTATGGTACCATTTTCAATAATCACGTTTTCAAACTCAGCTCCTTCATTTTCGTAAGCCGGCCTCATCCCGTAGTGCTCCTGCATGTAGTAGGCTGGGAGCGACTGACTAAAAATAGGTTGGCCGAATTCGTTTTCGGTACTATTGCGTAGTACCGCTCCCGTTAGGGCATCCCAGACTAGGTTTTGCGTACTGAGTTTTGAACCGTTATTGGTGACTTCAACCTCTTCCAGGATACCGTACCTACGACTTAGCTTCGTCGTAACACTGGAACGTAGGATGTTTTCGGCAAAACGCACTGCTGGGAAACCACTGGGCCAAAATATCAATGGTGTACCGAAGTCTAAATTAACTGCAGCCCCGCCACCCCGAGTTCGGTTAAATTCTTCCCGCATTTCAATCCAAACTTCTTGATCGACGGCTAAGAGTTGATCTTCGATCAGTTCATTATCAGCGGAAGCCGTTGGGACTTGACTGTTGAGCTGCCTGGCTTCCATGGGAGCGGGAGAACGCTGTTCGCGATAGCGGTAAAAACTTTCACTGATGACGTCCCCGTTATTGGCCAATTCCTGGGTACGCTTCATCTTTCCGTGCATATCGTTTACCTCAATTGCATAGCCTTGAGACAGGCCTAATTGTGATCTGGCAATAGAAGCGAAAGGGGTCAGATTAGGTAGCGCCCTGCGTCGTTTATCCGAAACTTCAGTGACCGAGGCAAGCACGGGAAAATCTTTAGCAGTATAGTACTCGTATACCGAAATACCTGGCTTACTCTGATCGAAGGAAGATGGAATGCGCTGTTGCATCGTAACGCGGGAGTAGCCTACTTGCCCGCCAGGGTAGAAGGTTTCTCCAATTGGTCCTTCTACGTAATAAGTTTTATTGGGGGCCAGCGGGATGCGCTGGGTACCGGTTTCGACATTCACCAATAAACTTTCTTCCCGCCCAATTTGCGGTTCATTCGCTGCAACGCCGCTACTGATTAATTCATCAGTTACCGGGTCGACTGTTTTGTAACTATATACCTGTGTATAAGTCGTTGCGTAACCAGTAGTTGGGTTTAGGCCTTCCAACCAATTGTCGTTCAGACTGATTTCACTCACTCGGGAGCCATCTCCCAGCTTTGCAAAATTGGGTTCTGCTAAGCGGATAAAGCTAGCCGTGGAATCTATTACGCGCGCCATTCCCTGACGTACTCTTATCCCATGGAACCCGCGTAGACTAGGTCCTATTTCTTGTAATACACGCAGCATTCCGTGCAAAAAACCAACGAAATCGCTGTCGTTATCCGAAATATCATAGACTAGGGCAGGCAGCTCTAATCGAATTTTTTCGAGCCCCGCAAAGGTTATTGGATGAAAACGGTTAAAGCCCGTACTTCGATTGTTAGAGTTGACGCCATCGATGGGAATAATTAAATGGTCGGTATCGCCATCCGCTTGTCGACCGATTACGTCTAAAGGATCAAAGTTAATGTATCCACTGAGTTGCTCTTGACTGCCATTATCCGCTTGTAGGCCTACTCGTGCTGAGAAATATAGCTGTTCTACGTCTTCTAGATAAAGTCGCTTTACCTTTTCCTGATCTATTTCTCCCTGATCATTCAGCGGTAATTCTTCTACCTCTACCACCAGTTGTAAATTGGCACGGTTGGACGGATGCGTTAGCGAATATAATTCTTGAGTGAGGTCTTCGGCATTGGGATCCCCTTCGTCGATCATCCCTAATAGACGAAACATTCTACCCGCTCTTTTATCCTGTACGTAAGCATAATCATCGGGTTCATATTTCACATTAATCGTACCTCCTGACGGTAATCCTATTTCTTCTAGATTACCAATTGCACAGTAGTCCTGGGCGAGATCATTATCTTGAATTGTATAGGGGAAAAGTTGAGGTCCGGGATAATCGAGCTGAGCTGGCCGTTGATTACCCCAACGATCTACCATACCCGCCTGGTAGGGCAACTGAGTACCATCAGGACCTAAGTTATAGGTAAAGACGTAGGGATTATCCGCTCCTCGATCATTATCTGCATAGGTGATTGACACGGATGCTAAGGTTAGCTTGGGGGTGGATTCTCCTAAATTATTAGTAGGTATATTAGGACTGATTGACGTCGCTGCCGGAGCATATTCAAACCTAATCGTTTTTAATGGTACTGCATTGGGGCCATTTGCCCCTAATTCAGCGTGCGTATAAATTCGAATCTCTTCTAGCATTCGATAGTTAGCGTGATCAATATTGAAAGGAGAGAGTTCTCCCGTTTCCTCAATGGAATAGCTATCATCTCGAGGATTGGTAAAAAACACAGCACGATGGGTCTTAGAATCCATATGGTGTACGTACCATACTTCTTTCTCACCATAAGTATAGCTAGCCTTATCATCCTCTTTGTCACTCAAATTACCCGGATTATAAGTGGCTAGATTGCGGCCTAACGGGACTCGCCAACCCACTAAGCCCGGGCCACGACCAGCACCATAGGTATCCCCTTTCGTATATCCTATCTTCACGTATTGCCCCAGATCATCGAAGGAAGGGCCATCGCCCGTACGATCGGCATAATCAGGTGATAGTACCTCGGTCAGTAAATGAGCGTACGGATAAGGAGCCGTTACGACTTCATCGTAAAAGTGATCCCTTCCGTTATCGTTATTAATGGTCGCATCCTGATTAGGATCGTAGGTTACCAAACCATAAGTGCCTTGTGAATTACTTATCGCTTCTTGACTCGTCTCATCGTTTGCAATAGCATCAGCAATCCGACCGGAAATATTGAAAGTGACCTCCTTTTTCAAGGTATTGTAGGCAGGTAAACCATAGATGTACCTCTGCCCACCAGTGTTGGTTATCCGCACTTCAGAGATGTGGTGCGGCTGCCGATAATTATTATTGTTGTCTAGATCTCCCGCTCGGTCTACCCTTTCAGTAGAGTAACCTACTCTCAGATTCGCGGGAGAATCAGAAAAAGTATTTGAAATTATACGATCTAAAGGCCGATAGCTGATTATCTGCTTCGTAACACCGGCAACTGCCGCCTCTTCATTGGTAAGAAAACTAACCATTTGAGCCCGTGGACGACGGCTGCGACTACCCCAATCAACGAAGGGTAGTTCTATAGAACTAAAGTCTAGATCAGCAGCATTTTCTGTTCTAAACTCTCCTCTTAAACTAACTCCATTGACTAGGTTCGCCCCTTTCACTGGCGTATAGATGGGATGGAAGGTGCCAATATCTTCGTGCCACTGCCCACCAAGTTGAGCGATGGGTTCTCCTTCCATCATCATGAAGGCACTTTCCCGCTCGTTTTCGTTGATTCCGAAATTTAAGCTGTTAAAAAATGGATTTTGGTCCTCCCAGATTCCGGCTTCCTTGGTTGTCGCGGCCACAGAAATATTCAAACCTGGATGTACACCATCTGCCGCAGAAAATTCAAAACCATCAAATCCAGTATCTACTGAATTAATTCGCGTAACTGGTGGCCGGAAAATCCCCACATCATTTCTGGCCACTCTGATTTGTCCGCCTATGCCCGCACCCGATACCATAAACACATCCGGTGTTCCGTAGGACATGGGCAAGCGCGGCGTATGCTGAGCTAAAATGCCACCTCGCTCACTATTGTAATCCATAATTGCGCGAGGGTCGGCGGCGGCTCCGTCAAGATGTAAATAGCCATAGGCCGATCTAGTGACGGGGGTGCCGATTACTCGCTGTTGGGCTAAATACCCCTCGAATTCAATGGTCTTAAACGCCACAATCGCATTCGGCTTAAAACCAAGCTTGGTTGTGAAAGTAGAAGAGAAAATCTGTCGGGGAATATCCCCCGTAGGCGTGTAGGTAAATCCACCAAGTTGAATTACTCCGCTTCCACCAAGTAAGTTCCTATTACCAATAGGGCTAAAAAAATCAGAAGTTCGGAATCCTACAGCTTGCATCCCCGTCCGAGAATTGACCGTAGAGCTAATGTTGAAATTAAAATCGAGCTCCTTAAATGTCATTGATTGATCCTTAGACTTGGATACCTGAAAGGGACTAGCCACCGGTGGATTATTCCCAGTATTATTTTCTTCTCCGCTACTATTTTGCGCGACCTGCCCTGCGCTCGGATCAAAAACTGCTGCAATATTCAAGGCAGGAGATAGGTCCTGACTAAATTCGAAGCCAGTATAGTTATTGTAGGTAAAATTCAGCCCGGCAGACAAACCGTGATAGCCACCAATCTCCACACTAGCCCCCGGCTTAATCCCCGTCGTCACATTATCGGCCATACTGGTGGTACGGGTGATCGCATCGCCGTCAAAATCATCGGGTACGCCGCGCACCTGGCGACTAATGGCCCCGGGGCTCAAGGACCAGCCAAAACCCACCCAACTGGCTTCTTCTTCCATCTTGTGGTCGGAGGAATAATTGAGTGTCATGGGGTAGCCACCAATCTCGAATAAGGGAATGGAATAGCGGAAATTACCCGTAAAGGGATCGACCAAATTATCGGCCGATACCGTTTGCATTTGGGTGTATTCGGGCTGGGCGGGGCCGCTGGTCAGCGCATAAGCCGGCACAGCCGTAAACTGCTGAAAAAGGAGGAGTAAAGCGAGACTCAAATAAGGTAGGCGGTAGCGATTCCTGAGGATTTGCATAGCGTAAAAATTAGAAGCGGTAAAGTGATTTGGGATTAGGTTGGCTTAGCGAATTTGAAAGCGGAGGTAATAGATTTGTCCGCGCGGTACCTTGACCTCCAGCTGGTACAGCTGATCGGGCTTTAAGCCCAGCTCTTTGATCGGTATTTGCAGCGTATTCAAACCCGGCTGCAGTTCGTTTATCGGCGGCACCTTCAGCAACGGCTCCAGGGGTTTATGGAGATCGACGATGCGGTAGTCCAGCTCCGTGATGCCTTCGTTATTATCGAAGCCGATATTGATCGACTCCTCAAACCAGTAGAAGCGACTACTCAGGCGCGTATCCAGCATGGCATAGTTAGTCGGGTTTTGTACTTCCGCAGGTGAAGCCGTTTCGGCTAGACGGAAACTCCATACGCCGGCATCAGCCAGACGATTTCCACGGATTTGCGCCTGTACGGCCCAGGCGTAGTCAACGCCTTTTTTCAAAGAG
The DNA here is from genome assembly GCA_039030655.1 of Bacteroidota bacterium. Lineage (GTDB taxonomy): Bacteria > Bacteroidota > Bacteroidia > Chitinophagales > Saprospiraceae > Neolewinella. The sequence continues at coordinate 91,076 of JBCCDS010000011.1, forward strand.
GCCATACCATTGGGGTAGAGCAGTTGGTTATCGCGCAAGCCGGAGCGACGCAGCAGCGGCACATTCCGTTCCAAAGCCGCAGCAGGGCTTTGGCCCGCTTCCATTTCGACCAGTACCAATTCGTAGCTTAAGTCCGGGAGGTTTACACCTGCGGAAGTCCAAGCTTCCCAAGTCAACAAGGGGCGTTCCTCGGCAATCGTGCTGCGATCGAAGGGATACAGCAGGCTAAAATTGGTAGTGCCACCCGTGCTTTTTTCCTGACAGGACTGTGCCAGTACGCTACCGTCCGCCGTACGGAATTCGTAGCAGCGCACGAAATTGCCCGTTGTCAACAAGCCCAATTGCGCCAAGCTCTGACTAAAGGGGCTAGTACCATAAATCGGGCGCCGTGACCAGGGTATACTGGTATTGCTTAAGAACTGGCCGGGAGCGAGCTGCATCAAAAAGCTGCTCAATTCTACAACCAGCTGTTGCTGCTCATCCAGTAGACTGACGAACAATTGCCCTTCCAAATTCCGTTCACTCAGGTTAGTGACCGATTGCTGGCTCAGCTGCTCCAGGCTAATCGGGCCAAAGGTGGGCGATAAATCGGTGACCAGAACCGTCTGCCCCCCTAAAGAGACAGCTATCCATAAGCCAGCGAAGAGGAATATATAACGGTACATAGGCCTAGAAATTGAAGCTTAAATTTTGGTGAGCGAACTGCTCGGCAGCTGCCGATAGATCCGGACTGGGACGATAATTCAGGAATACACTGAGTTGTCCGAAGCGCCCCAAGGGGCACTGCGCGTTTATGGCTGCCCCCCAGGCAGCTCGGCCTTCAAAGGGGTAGCGATCGTAGCGCAGCTGTAGTCCAAAATGATAGGTTCCCGACCACTGGGCGCGCAGCAGGTAAGCCCAATCGGGCCCAGCATCAGCACTGCGTTGCAAGATGGATTTGCGCCCTGAACCGCCCATGGAAAAGCGTTCTCCCAGCAGGTAATCCAGCTGGGATTCCAACACCACCGATTGGGTATTACGAGTGCTATCCTGCCAGTTGAGCCCTCTGTTTAGATTAGTCACTGCTACGAATAATTGCAGCGGTCGGTCGGCAATTTTTGGCTGCGCCTGGTAGAAAAGGCGATAGATGTTCGCTTGTGAAAAAGCGTCTTCGTTATTGACCGTTTGCCGGAAAATATTGGGAGCAACAATTAGACCTACATAGCTCGCTTTACCCAGCTGATAACGCAGCTGACCCCGAGCCTGCCAACGATTCAGATCAGCAGTATTAGGCCGATCAAGACTCTGCCCTAAGGCCAGCGAAAAATCAGCCTGCCAGCGCCCATCAGCGGTGTTGGTGCGCAGGCGCACGTCAGCCCCTTGATAATCCGTAATGAGGTAAGGATTACCGAAACTTTCGTAATCGTCGCCCACCCGAAAGGCGCCTACTTCCAGCTCCAGTTGATCGGTCTGCCAGGCAGCTGCCAGACGCAAAGCCAGCTGCCCAGTCCAGGATACTGTAGTTGCGGCTGGATTCCCGGCACTGGACAAGCTGGTGCTGGCATAACTCAATGCCGAAATAAAATGGAATTTTTCACTGATGGGGGTTTTCCCGCTGAAGGACCAAACGGTATTGGTGCGCGGGAATAATGGCGACTCACTGCCTATACCCTCAGACTGTTCGCGGAACCGCTGTACGGACACCCGGTAAGCGTCACCTAGCCCTAGCTCGATACGCATGGCCGACTGATCGGCCTGACGGTCGTGAAAGGGGCTACCGTCAACGGGCAAAAAGTGAGTGGATCTGATCCGTTTACCCAACTGCACGGCTACACTAAAACTTTGCTGCTCCAAATGGTAAGACAGACCATTGATTGGCAGGCCAATGGAGGCGAATTCGTCCTGCGGTAATTGTGTTTGCCCCAGACTGAAGTCTTTGGTCAGCAGCAGCAGTTGCTCCCATCCATTTAGCCGACCTGACTGGCGCAGCGCCTGTAAAATTTGTGGATTATCGGGCGCTTGCAGGCTTTCGCTCAGAGCGGCTGACTGATTCAAGACCTCACGGCGTACCGCCTCGGGCATGGCCTGTACCTGCGTAAGTACCTCGGCATAGGCCTGTCCGAACCGCTGCACAGTATCCAACCGAGCCCGCCAGCGCTCTTTTTCCAGTTGGGCGGTAGCGGTGGTATCTTCCGCTAAGTCGATCAAAGCCGCCTTAGCTTCTTCTACATAGGCCAGATAGGTCGACGAATTGATGATGGCCAGGTAGCGGTCCAGGTCAGTCAATTGCTGTACCTCTTCGGTAATACCGGCAGCGGCCAATTGACCTTGCTGTACCTCAGCGATAGCCTGGTGCACCCACTGGCTTTTTGCTGGATCACGTTGCAGCTGATTGAGGTAATCTGCCCTTTGAAAGTTGAGGCTTAAGCCAGATCGCCCGGCATCTATTTGATAATCTTCTGCATACAGTCGTCCACCTAACTGTAGCTGAATACCGGCAATTTTAGGAAAAGTCTGAAAAGAGAAAATGGACTGCTGCCTTCGAATGGTCGTACTATCCGCCCGATAGGCCGACCAGTAGTTATCCAGACTTAGGCGGATGGGTAAACGGCGGGCAGAGGGCTCTTGCGAGATCGCCGCTGGCGAGCCAGCTATAAACTGCTCTTCTAATTGGTCCAATAAGGAGGCGGAAAACGGAGCTTCTTGCGCCTTGGTTACTTCAACCAAGCCGACCAAAAAAAAGAATGTTGTCAAGTAAGTAAGCAGCCTCATGCTAAGTGTTGGGACTGCTAATTGACGTAGTCTACCTCTGGGAATAGCGACTATTATAAATTCGAAGCCTGCTATTTAATTTTCGCCAAAGCTGTTTAATATTCCGCAAGAGTCAACCAAGCGCAGTAGCCAAAGCCGCCAAAAAGCCTTCCTTGCGTCTCACGGCCACTGGCACCCGATCTCCATTTTTTAAGACGGCCCAGCTTCCACCTTCGGTCGAATATTCGCGCACTTCAGACAGCTTAAGCAAGTGCGACTGGTGGCAGCGATAAAATAAATCGGGATTGAGCAGCGCTTCGTAATGCGCTAGGTGACGAGACAGAAAATAGCTTTTACCTCCTTGGCAATAAAAGGTACAATAATTCCCTTCTCCCGCTACTCGAATGATGTTGGCTTGTTCTATTACTGTCATCCCACCTCCAATCGGCAATAGGATTTTCTCTCGCTGATTCGCTGATTTTTTAGCCGCGGCTACCTTGCTCACTGCCTGCTGTAGTTGTCGGGGCAATACAGGCTTGAGCAAGTAATTGATTGCCGGCGTCTGAAAGGCCTTTACGGCATATTTATCGTAGGCCGTAACAAAAATCAAATTCGAACAGTAATTCACCAGTTGCTCAGCCAACTCCAAGCCGCTACTATGGCGTAGTTCTATATCAATGAAGGCCAGATCAAACGGTTGTTGTCGGGCTACAGCCAAAGCAGCTTCGGCATCCGCCACTGCTACGACTTTAGTTATTTCCGGGCAAAATCTGTCCACTAATCGGTTCAGAGCTTCACGAGCCCCCACTTCATCATCGATGATCAATACCATTAAATCAGACATAGGTCGCTTATTCATGTTGCTCCGCAATGGCTTCGGTGGGAATACTGATCGCCACCTCCGTACCGATGACTTGTCCGCCATTATCGTAGCGCAACTTAATCTGCATGGGTGGCAACTCGCTGGAGTGTTTTTGCATCAGTTCTAGCCGGCGTTGGGTGATACGCATCCCGAAGGAGTTATCTTGTTTGGACTTCCGCAGGTCAAACCCTCTCCCATTATCGAGAATTTGAATCCGTAGTTCTGCTGGTCCATTCGAAAAATTGATTTTCACCTCTCCTCCATCCACATCCTGCTTGAGGCCATGTTTGATGGCATTTTCAACAAAGGGCTGAATCAACAGAGGTGGTAATTGAATTTTTGCTGGCACCAAATCAGGAGCTACGGTCAATTGATAATTAAACCCATCACTGAACCGCAGCTTTTCTAGTTCCAGATAATCTTCCAGCATAATCAATTCTTGTTCCAGGCTATGCTTACCTAAAACCGATACTCGGAGGGTATTGCGGATCAGTCGAGCGAATTGTGCCAGATAATCAACTGCGGTATTAGTGTCTTCTGCCAGAATGAAGTTCTGGATAGAGGTAAGGCTATTAAAAACAAAGTGGGGGTTCATTTGCGCCTGAAGGGCCGAACGTTCCAGTTGGTGCAGCTGCCGCATAATTTCTTGTTCTTTCAAGCGCTTGCGGTCTCTTTGTATAAAGGCTAAGCGCAGCAGTACTAATCCAATCATTCCAGCCGCCAGAAAAGCAGGCCAACGTAGGTACCAGGGTGATAAAATCTTGAACGGCAACAATAAACTTGCACTCCAATAGCCGTCTGCGTTTTGAGCCTGAACTTCAAATTGGTAATTCCCCGGCCGAAGGTCCAGAAAATTGATTGTCTTTTGCTGGGTTAAGGTCCAGCCCCGTTCAGCTTGCAAACGGTAGCGGTAGTTGATCTTTCCTAGTTGGGTAAAATCCAGCGCTGAATAATAGATGCCGATATCATTTTCTCGAGCATTAAATCGAAACCAGTTGGCCGGCTCCTGCGTCTTACCACTTACTAAGAACCGTTCCAATACAGGAGGTTTGGCCTCTATCTCAAGCGGAGGCTCCATAAATTTCACGACACCATTATTGGTAGCTAACCAAATTGTTTCTTCAAAACAATCGATGTCAATAATCTCTTGGGACGGTAAGCCATGAGCTTTAGAAAAGCTACGAAGGTTATACTGGATCTCATTATCTTGGTTGCGAAAAAAGGTCACTTTACTCAAACCACTCAAGCTAGTCACCCAGACACTATTGTCCTGACGTATGGCTATATCCCGGACCATATCTGAAGCCAGCCCCTGGGTCGCCCTGATTGCAAAGCAAGTATCACTATTATAGTATACCAAGCCATTCCCCCGGGTACCAAACAATAAGCTACCATCCGCTAAGGCAGCAATAGACTGGATGCGGTAGTCCAGTGAGCTTTCTCCTAAATTATTGTAGATCAGTTTTCCTTGCTCGGGCAAATATTCATACAAGCCGTGTAAGGTGCCTACCCAGTGCCTTCCATCGGCAGTACCTAGATAAGCATGAGCATTTAAGAAGACCGAATCCTTAGAAAAATCAAAAAAATCGATTAATCGCTGCTCTACGAGGTCATATCTGCCGATATAATTACTTGCCCCAAAGTATAAATCGCTTCTACCTCTCCCATTTCCTTGCTGATAAAATTGAATGCTAGGCTTTAAAGGGGTTTGCTCAAGGCTAAAGTAGATGGAGGATTCCTTGGCCATTTCAGCATCGACTCCAGTCGACAACCGAATTAGGCTGCCGTGCAATGCTTCATCCCTGCTATCGTAGAAAATCTGAGGGCTTACATTTGCTGACACATTTAAAAGGGAATCTCGCCCCGTTTCCAAATCAAATCGACGGATCTGCTTATTCTTAAAAGCGCCAAAAAACCGAAAGTGATCATAAGCGGCAATAGCGGTAATTGTTTCTTTAGGCAAGTCAGCATCAACAGAAAAAACCTGGGTGCTGGGAGCAGGTGCATAAAACAGGCCTGAACCAATAGTACTGATCCAGACACCTCCTGCTTCGTCGAAATTGACATAGGAGATAGAATGCCCTTGTAGCAACTGCTTAGACCGAAAACAGGCTTCATCTTCCGTTTTCTCTACGACTATTAATCCTTCGCCGTGTCCCATGCCCAGTATCATTACTGACTCCGACAACACTAAATGGTAGTTCAACTCCCTGATGGGTCTTTGACGGGTACACTTTTGTTGCTCACCGATTACTAAGGCTACGGTTTTACTTTGGAATAATAGATGTTGATTGTTTTGACTTCCCCAGCTTATCAAATCATAGATAGGGAAGTCATTTACAAACCGATAAGATTCCTCCCATTTTTTGAGTCCATGATCGTAAACCATCAGGCATCCTCTATTCCAAGGGGGGCGAATTTGTTTTACCTGTTCGCTAATTGGGTTAAGCAGCGGTTGTTCGCTATTCACAATTCTTTGGTACTGAAAAGTATTATCCGTTCCACTTACTTTATCCCAATGAAAATCCCCTTGGGCATTTAGTTCTAAAAACCCGCGATCCCGTACACCAAACAAAAAGCCACCATTGAAATCGGCATCTACCAATTTTAGTACGTGATGTCTCTTCTTCCAATTTTCCAGTTGATCATTTAATGGATGGGGTTGAAAGCAGCTACCGTCCCAGAAATATAATTTCCCAGAATAGGTACTCACCCATATGCGGCCTACCCCATCTTCCCTGATGGTAAAGACAACTACATCTTCGAGTCCATCATCGCTGTCATAAACCGTGAATTCGTAACCATTAAAACGCGCCACACCGTTGTCGGTACCCAACCAGATATACCCCAAAGAGTCTTGAAAGGAGCAGTATACTTCCGAGCTAGGTAGTCCATCTTCAGTCGTATAATTAATAAAATGGGGTTGAAAAGACTGGGCATACAGTCGTGGCTGTTGCAATAGTGAAAGTAGCAACCAGGCTGATAAGGCAGCAAATAGCTTTGTAAAGGCTAGTAGTTTGATCACCAAACGTTTTACGAGAAAAACAGCGCTTGCAAATAGGCGAATCAGGAAGCTAGGTATAGAACTCATTTAGGGTTTTGCAATTCGTCTGTGCGAAAGCCTAGGCAGCACCTGAACTTCGCCGTTTTTTTCGTCCATAGCTTTGGCTATGCACTCAAAAAGGCGGCTTGCCAGAATCTACTTAGTTTTCCGATCGCTACAAAGAAATAGCCCTAAATGAGTTCATAGCCTATATTTCGAGACCACAAGAGTTTCAAACGTAAAATAGCCCTTGACCATAAGATACCCCAGGACCATTAAATATTCGTAGCTAATGATTTAACAAGTGTCAACAAGCCCTTACTTCCCTTTGAAGTTAGCTTTGCGTTTTTCTACAAAAGCCGTGGCTCCTTCTACAAAGTCTTCGCTGGAGGCAGAGCGACCAAAAGCCACGGCCTCGGCGGAATAACCATCCTGGGCATGGTCAAAATAGGCGTTTACCGCCTTGATCGATTCTTCAATAGCCAGCGGCCCCTTTTTAGCGATAGTGCGCAGCAATTCTTCGGCCTTTTCCTGAGCAGCTTCCTGATCGACTAAGACGTGATTAGCTAGCCCCAAGCGGAGTGCCTCCTCCGCTTCGATCATATTGCCAGTCAGGATGAGTTCTAAAGACTTGGCCTTGCCAATCAGCTGCGTCAGGCGTTGTGTACCTCCGTAACCGGGGATAATACCCAGATTGACTTCGGGCTGGCCAAAACGGGCTGACTCCGTGGCAATTCGCATGTGGCAGGCCATCGCTAACTCACAGCCGCCACCCAAGGCGAAACCATTGACTAGTGCAATTATGGGGCGATGAAATCGCTCAATCAGAAAAAATATTTGTTGGCCTTTTTCAGCAAATTCCTGTGCTTTCCCCGACTGGGCCATCCCAACGAACTCTTTAATATCCGCGCCCGCAGCAAAAGCACGCTCTCCCGCTCCCTGCATGATGACCCCGTGGATGTCTTTGCGGTCCGCGTAATCAGTGCCAAAAAACTGGGTGATTTCTGTCAGGCTTTGGCGGTTGAGGGCATTGAGCGCTTTAGGGCGGTTGAGGGTGAGGTATACGATACCGTCTTTTTCTTCGACGAGGAGGTTTTCGTAGGACATGGTCGGACTGTTAGAAATTGCGTTCGCGGCAGGCTGCCACGAACGCAAATATCCTAATTAATCCCTTATTCCAGGCTGGTATTTTCCAGCACCGCAGAAGTGATGAATAGGCACTCGGCCTGACCCGGCTCCCAGGCTACCTGATCGGCATGGTTATGGTTGCCACTCCAAAGGTAGGAGCTATTGACCGTCCATTTGGTATCGCTGCGGGAGGCGGTACACTTGGTTTGTAGGAGGGAGCTGTTTTTCTGATCGGATTTTTCTTCTTCGTCGAAGTTCCCCATTCTGGAGGGTGTGATGGCCAGGATCCAATTATCTGCCTTCAGGTCATTGTCGGGCAGTCGAAGCGCCTGGTTACCACCAGCACCGGTCCAGTGGGAGAAATCCTTGTGGACATAGAGCAGATGATAGTCTGCAGCAGTATTTAAAACGTCGTCATCCGAAGAACCTTTCCGATACTTCACTGTGCTAACAAATTCTGTAGGGTAGGTCACGGTCCCATCTGCTTCAATGGTTGCATCAAGGGCATTGAGATAGATACTTTTGGGCGTGATCCAACTCCAATTGATTAGCGCATTATCCTTATCCTTATCATCGTTGGAATCCTCGGTGTAGTCCAAAACTGCCGGGCTAAAGAGCATATTCCAATCGTTCAAATCGCCACCACCCGGGGCTTCCAGTGCAGTATTGCGGTCCTGATAATGCTTTACTGAGGCCACCGTGCGGTACTGATAGAAGCTACCTCCCTGGTAGTACACTTTTTTCATCACTACCTCACCATCCGTATCGAGTAGTTGTTTATCATCCTGGGAGTAGGTGTAGACCAGGGTATTGGATCCATCAGCCTCAGTCTTCCATAACTGGCTCGCTTTATCATCATAGATGTCGTAGTCCAGGCTTTCTGGTGACAGGTAGATGTAACTTTTCTTAGGCAGCAGCACATAGTTGACCAAACCGTCGGTGTACCAACGCATCTGATTCTTGTCGATGGCCGTACGGAAGCGGTACTTCGCTTTGACTTGCCAGTGGTCGGGAAAATCGAAGTAATCATCTATTCCGTATTCAAATTGGAGGATGGCGTTGTCTACATCCTTATCGTTGCTGCCTTCAATACGGCCTAAACTTGCAGGAGAAATGAATAGTGCCCAATCGTCCTTTTCACCCCAGGGTGGGTAGATGGCATCGCCGTGCTTGGCCGTTCCTTGGGTATTGATGGCCGTGGATTGGCCGGAGATCTCGTTGAAGCGGGTTTCCAAGGCAGCGATGCGATCCTGGATAGTGCGATCTTGCGATGCTGTGTCCAATAATTCCCAGATGGGGCGCAGCGACTGACTGGTGAAGTCAACCAGGGCCGGGTCTTGCATGATGCTGGCCAGCCACTCTTCGTAGACCTTCTGATCGGTCAGCATGACCCCCGCCTTGGAGATATTACCCCCTACTGTCTCTATACCCGTTTCGGAATGGGTAGCCTCTACAGATTTGGAACTGTAGTAGGAGCTATCTACCGAGACCGAAGCGCTGGTGGTCAAGCTGTTGTAGCTGGCCTTTACGCTGGCCTTGATTTCCATATCGGAGCTAACGGCCGACTTTTCCACGGTAGCGTAGTAGTTAAGAGAACCACCCAGAACGACTTCGGCCAGAAAGTGGGAGCCGTAGGTATTGAAGAAGGCGTCGATGGCTTCGGGGGTATTGGCACCATTCTGTAAGGCATCCGCAAAAGCAGGATCCAGGATTCCGCGTAGCTGTTCATTGCCGGGCAGGGCTAGCCGGTAAGCCTTCGATAGGTTGGAGAAGCGGGTGTAGTACAACTCGTGGCTCGACTGCTGGGAGCTGCTGAAGCCGAACTTGGCCTCACCAGAGTAGAAAGAGTATTTACCTTTGGCGGAGACTTTAATGTCAAGCTCCGACTGAAAGTTGGAGATAGAGCTGCCTTGAATGTAGTTGGCTTCGGCCGTGTTTTCTTCTACCAGGCTGACGAATTCTGGAACCAGATAATCGTTCTGCTGAATGTTGGCCAGGTAAGTAGCGGTGTCTGGATCAGCTTCCTCATCAGCCAGCTGCGTGAAATCTTCAAAGAGGCGGACATTGTAAACGCCGGAAGGGTGAGCGAAGCGGCCGAAGACGTCGTATCCTTTTCCAAGAATGTCAAGGCCGGGAATATAATTAGGCATGGAAATTAGGTATTAATGGGTTGAATTTTGTGATGAGCTATATACCTGCGGAAGTACCAAAGAACCACCGCTCTAACTCGTTTGCAGGGCTAAGTAGCTGGGATAAATTGGAGCTAACAAATCCCTTTTTCGAAGCGGTAAATGGTGCCTGCAGAGGGGGGAATTATTCCTACAAATGCGGTTTCAGCCCTCCATTTTCATTCGCAGGAAGCAAGGGGCCATTCGCAGAACTTTTCAGCGCATTGGGTGAAAAGAATGCTTTCGGCCGGCTATAGCACCTACTTTAGCCTTGCTTGAAAACCGTACCTTATTGTCCACTATGCAGGATCGCTTAACACCCAAGAGTATCGTGTGGGCTGTTCATCTGGTTTTCTGGCTCCTGGCGGTTATGGGCATTTTTATTGTCTACTACCGCCTGGTCGAAAATGCGGGGATGGCCCTGGTAGCTGCCAGTCTCAATCTGGTAGGCTTGGTACTATTAGTTTACGGGCACCTCTATTTCCTGGTGCCGCGCTTTTTTAAGCGGCAGCGATACCTCGGTTATGCTGTCAGTGTCCTGCTGCTCTTGCTTGTCAGTTCCGTTTTGCGGTTTTACCTGGGCAAGTGGGTAGTCTCGCTGTTTGGTTGGCCCCTAGCAGATTGGTTCAGCCCTTCTTTTTTCGGCAATATGGTATTTGGGGGTACTTTTTTCTTGCTTCTCAGTATACCCCTACAACTCATTAATAACTGGTATAAAAATCAAGAATTGGAACAGGCGCTAAAAACCCATCAGTTAGCAGCGGAGCTGCGTTTTCTCAAGGCGCAGGTCAACCCGCATTTCCTGTTCAATGCGCTCAATAACATCTACTCCCTGTCGTTCACTGAATCGAAGCAGGCGCCGGGCATGATCCTCAAGCTCTCCGATATGATGAGCTACATGCTCTACGATTGCAAAAGTGAGCTGGTGCCCCTGCAAGCGGAGGTCAATTACCTACGCAACTACATCGACCTGCAACAACTCAAAAAAGAGGGTGAGATGCAGATTGAATTCTCGCATGAAGACATTAATGGTGCTCAACAGATTACGCCGATGCTGTTTATCCCTTTTTTTGAGAATGCCTTTAAACACGGCAATCTGGAAGATACCCAGCAGGGATGGCTACGCGCTCGGATGCACGAAGCTGATGGACAACTCCAGTTTGAAATCAGCAACAGCTATCTGGAAGTCCCGAAGGTCAAGACCCAGAAAGGCGGGGTAGGCCTAGAAAACGTCCGCCAACGACTAGCCCTACTTTACCCCGACAATCACCAGCTGGATATTTCGACAGCAAATGGGGAGTACCGGGTTCAACTCACCCTAAACTTACGGCCATGAAGCCATACCAATGCCTAATCATAGATGACGAACGGCCTGCCCTGCAATTACTAACGGCCTACCTGAAAAAAATGCCGCAGTTGGAGCTGGTCGGCAGTTGTGAAAATGCCATGGACGCCCTGGCCCAGCTACAGTCTAGGTCGGTTGACATGCTGTTTCTGGATATTCAGATGCCGGAGTTCACAGGCCTCGATTTATTAAAAATGCTGACCAAGCGACCACAGGTCATCCTGACTACCGCCTATCGAGAATACGCCGTCGAGGGTTTTCAACTGGAGGTCACCGACTACCTGGTCAAACCATTTTCTTTTGAGCGCTTCGTGCAAGCCACCAATAAGGCCATCAACCATATCTTGCGGAGCAATGGATCGGCCGCAACGGATACAGCTCCAGAAGTACAAAAAACAGCAGGCGAACCTCCAACAGAAATCGACCACTTCTTTGTGCGTACCAACCACAAAATGGAAAAAGTGGTACTGGGCGAGATACTCTACATTGAAAGCATGCGTGAATATAGCTGTATTTACACCAAAGAACGTCGCTTTGTGATCAACAATAGTATGCAAAGAATAATTGACGAGTTACCCACTTCAAAGTTCATACGCGTACATCGGTCTTACATTGTCAGCCTGAATAAGATTGAAGGTATTAAAGGAAACACCATTGTCTTAGTCAATAAAGAGATACCTATTGGCACGAGTTTCCGTAAGGCTTTTTTTAAACGAATAAAATTACTGTAGTACAACTGGAGTTAGGCCATCGCGCTCTATTCAATATGTTACTTTCAATAAGCAGCCGACGTTCAAGATTCCTGCTACAATTTTGCTTTTGGGCCATTTTTGTAGGTGGTTTCAGTTCCTTAGCGCTCCTTACGCCATTTTTTGCCAAAATTATTTTTCGCAACCTAAGTGTCTTTGCCGGTCTAATCGCGCTGGTCGCTATAAATGTCTTTTATCTATTTCCCCGTTTTTCTACTACCGCCGCTTATTCTCGCTATTTAGGAATTAGCGGTCTGCTTTTACTTCTCGTTTCACTACTTAGCGCCCAACTTGATTTATATTTCTTCGAGCAGGTCCCACCCACCCTGTCTCAGCTACAAGAAGTAGCCAAAACCATTGGCATACAGCAAGTAGGTATACTAGTATTTTTACCCCTTATATTTTTCAAAGTACTCATCTTTGGCTCGGGCTTACTCGGTAGTACTTTACTCGAACACATTCACTTACAGCATCAAACAGCTCAACTGGCTACTGCTGCTCGTGAAGAGCAAATCAAGACTGAAATGGCTTTCTTAAAAAGTCAGATCAATCCCCACTTTTTATTCAATAACCTCAACAACATTTACGGCTTAGCCCTCAGTCGATCAGAGCAAACCGCTGAAGTCGTACTACAGCTTGCTGAAATGTTACGCTACATGCTCTACGATTGTCAAAAAGCCCTGGTGCCCCTGGAAAGAGAAATCGCCTATATCCGGAATTACTTTGCTTTGCTACAGCTAAAAGAAGATGATTTCTTAAACATTTACCTGGATATAGAGGAAGTAGATCCCGACTTACTGATTACGCCTCTGTTATTAGTTCCTCTGGTTGAAAATGCTTACAAACACGGCGCCATCGACCAACCGGAACACGGCTGGCTACGATTAAATATCAACACTCAAGAAGAGCACTTTCACCTAGCTATAAGTAACTCCATCCAGTCGCAGGAGTTACAGCACACCGCCAGTGGAGGTATTGGGCTCAGTAATTTATCCAGAAGGTTGCAATTGCATTATCCCGGCAAACATCAATTCCATATTCAGAAAAGCGAGCAAGTATTTACGGCTAAATTAGAACTACGATTAGATTAAGTTCTTTGAAAACTACTAAGGATTCGATCAACTACTAATTGGCGATATTTACCACCTACGCGAAGTTGCCTATCTCCTAGGTTGATCATACGGCTGCTTGCTGCCGTTACGTAATCAAGCGCTACAATATATGATCGATGTATCCGTAAAAATTGATCGGTAGGCAAACTAGCCTCCAGTTGTTTTAAGGCCATCAAGCTAATTAATTGGCGATTATCGCTTAATTTAATTTTAACGTACTCTTTTAGGCTTTGTATATAGACAATGTCTTGGAGCATTACCTTGTGCTGCTGTTGATTGGCGCGGATAACTATATACGGTTCTGATTTAGTTGGTAGCAACTCATCTGCAATGGTCAATCGTCTTCGCACTTTAGAAATGGCCTCTTCAAAGCGCTCTTTTCTGATGGGTTTAAGTAAATAATCCACCACATCCAAAGAATAGCTTTCCAGTGCAAAATCAGAGAAAGCAGTCGTTAGAACTGTTACTGGAGCTTGCGTCAACTGATTAAGGAGATCGATACCCGACAGGCGTGGCATTTGAATATCCAGCAGTAACAAATCGACGCTTTCACTTTCTAGTATCTTTTGTGCAGAGAAAGCATCTCGACATTCGGCAACGAGTTGTAAACCTGGAATTTGCTCGATAAAAGAGCGCAGTATTTGGCGAGCAATTCGCTCATCATCAACCAGTAGACAGCGGATAAGATCAGTCATTGGTCTGCTTTAAGTCAAAGAGTAGTGAGCAATGGTATACGTTGGCCATTAAAAGAGTTTTCTTTTGACAAACCAGCGGTCACGCAGACTAAAGCTCACCCCAATCTGGTGTTGTCTTTCCAGCACCAATCCATTTTCCCGCTTACCGCGCTGGTTATAACTGTAATTGATATTGAGGTGATTAAGCCCAGAGCGATAGGGTATGCCCAATCCTATACTTGCCGTATACTGATTAAAGGTAGAGCCATTAATTCTTAGCTGACTATTACGAACGCTAAGCCCCGTACGTAGGACCACGGCCTGGTAATACTCCTTAAAACTATTGGCCGTGAGTCTAAATTCACTACCCAGGGTAAAAGCCCAGACGTCTTCCCAGGCGGCATCGCCTTCGCGAGACAAACTCCCCCAGCCTTCGTAGAGGACTTCAGTAGTCAATAAAAAATTGGGGCGCTTCCAGGAAGCTCCAAAACCGTAACTAAGCGGAATCAAATAATTTTCAGAAATAGCTTCTCCTTCTTCAAAAAGGGTATCCGTCAAGCTACTCAAAACGACTTCTCGATTGGCATTGAGGGAATTACCGCCGTTAAAAACGGCACCAATTGTGAGCCAATCAGCTCCCAGCTGTTTTTGCCATTGTAGCCCCCATTCAAAACCTAGACCATTAAGCTGGGTGGTTGTTTCTGCTAAAAAAGTATCTTCCTGACGGACAGCCCTGGCCTGTTCTGATTGTACGATTGACCCAAAGTAGGCATTAGCTTGTAGGCCGAAACTCCAGTTTTTTCCCAGTGACAGACTATGTCCCCAGTAAAACCTACTGAGACCTCCTTCCCCTTCATTAATTACGTTGTAACTATCCGAAACTGCCGCCCAATCGCGTTGATTGATAATGGAATATTGAACATCTGATACTGGTTCCAAGCCAATCCCCATGCCATAAGCAGGAGCTGGTTTTAACCAAAGCGCAGCATGGCTTAAGTTGCCATCTCGTTGATTGATGATGGTATTTGCCGTAGAAAACTGCTCATAGCTAAAGTGCAGTCCAATGGAAAAAACCGTAGTGAGCGGATCTCGCAAGGCTGAATAAGTTGCTGGGTTGCGGACGTTCATAAATAAATCGGAACGTAGGCCGATACCTGCTCCGGCCAGACCTTGCCCTTGACCCCAAGTTTGATGGATGTAGTCGCCGATGCCAAAGGAGGAGTATGGAGAACCACCGCTTTGCGCTTTCCCTAAATGGCAGATTGCAAGTGTGCAACTTAAAAGTAGTACTCGTCTAATCATTACTTTTTTTGATTAGAGGTGTCCTATTTATCCTACCTAGTTGTTTAGCCTGAGTAGCATTTCAACCAAAACAAGTCTTTTTTCAACGAATTAATTTTCTATACTACTTTACTCTTCATTTATAAAAATAGCTAATGAAGTGATTTAAACTTATTTCTTGCTGGCGAGCGAAAAGCCAAGTAGGTTCTGGCAAGCTGCCTTTTTGAGTGCATAGCTCCAGCTATGGACGAAAAAAACAGCGAAGTCCAGGTTCTGCTTAGCTTTCCGCGCAGTCG
>JBCCDS010000012.1:0-102742 GCA_039030655.1 Bacteroidota bacterium
CAAAAATAATTCAAGAGGAGACAGGACTCCCTATAGAAATCGCTAAATCCACTATCTTAGGCAGGAATAAAGAGGGGATACCGCTTTATTTTGTAAATAAAGATGATTTTACTGAAAAAAAATACGAAGAATATATGGAAAAATATACTCATTTAAAGAGTGAAGTCTGTCCATCTTATGCACACATTAAACGGGTTAGTCCCAATAAAAATCCCAACAACCCTATAAGCGGTGCAACGATAGTAAGAAAAAGTCAACGAGAATTTTTTGGACCTGATAATGATTTAATATTTATGAGTCATCAAAAAAGCATCACAAACACAATTACAAAAATATTTGGGAACATGGGCTTTAAATCGAACAACAGAAATAAAGATATGCTCATGTATAGAAATATACGAAGAAGATGCGCACCTACGAAGCACAAAGTAAGCAATATTTCAAAGAATCCTTCAGGAAAAGGCACCATTAAAATAGGTGGTATAGATTCAGGTAAAAACTTAAACTTAACAGACATTTTATTTGGAGACTTTTTTTTCACACCATCAATCTCTCTTCTAAATCAAATAATCGAGTCCATCAAAAAGTGAAGTTTTGGAGTAGTTACATATCAACACTTTTCTTGTATATTTTATTTATATCAAAATTAGATGCTCAAGTAATAGCATACACAATCAACAAGATCCAAAACCCAAATCTCACCCAAAACAAATACAACTACTACCATTACCAAGGCAGTCGTGGTCTAGTTTGGATCAGCTCTACCCAAGGCCTCAATCAATACGACGGTAATCAAGTACTTACCTACCGCTCTGATCGCCATGACCCCGCTACCCTCTTAACCGATGCTGCCTCTCAAGGCCACTTCCAGGAAGACCGTTGGGGCTACCTTTGGCTAAGCAATGCAGAATGTTTAGTCAGATATCGCCCAGACCGAGACGAATTTGAGCGGATATTCTTGCCTGGGCCAAATGGTCAACTTTTAGAAGCTCGCTACTACTTCACCTATCTTGATCAAACGAACAATCAACTCTATGCGATTGCGAGTAATAACCTATTCGTTATCGATATTTCACAAGACGGTTATACTATTCCCTCCAGACCTTTAGAATCATTTGATGCCAGCGTCAAAGACCGCATGTTCACCGATCCAAGCAGCGGTCAATTACATTATTTGGGCTTCAGCAGTAAATCAGATAGTTTGACCTGGCGCCAGTACCGAAACGGCCAGATCAGTACCCCACCTGTTACTTATCATAACCCGTTTGGCGACGAGATAAGTGATGTAGCCTTAGACACGCGAGGATACTGCTGGCTGGGCGGAGAGGAAGGGCTTTTACGCTTCGATCGCAGCAGCAACCGCTGGAGGCGCATGCCCACTTTTCAGGGAGATACGATCAAGGACATCCATCAGCTCGGCTTAATGAAGGACGGTCGCTTACTGGTCGGAACCCGGGCCGGGCCGATTTACATCTTCGATACCGAGCAAGAAGTCTACACTGGGCAAATACTGTATCAGCGCGACGGGATTGTACGGCCCTTCGATCGGCCCTTTGATCGGATGAACCTGGACCGACAGGGCAACCTCTGGATCGGCAGCAGTGGCCAAGGTGTATTTTCAACGCATATCGATAAGCCGAGAATTGGCCTATACGGTCTGGAGATTGGACAGTCTTACGGCTCGGTAAATGCGATCCTCGAGGATCAGCAGCAAGGGATCTGGGTGTTACAGCCCACTCAAGTCAGACATTACTCCGCTAGTGACACCCTCAGCTACCAGCTCCCCGTATCGGGCGGAGATAAGGAACAAACCACCTACCTCGAAGAAGACGAGCAACAAAACATCTGGCTGGGCAGCTTAAAAAATCTGTTTTTGCGCTTGTCGGGAACGGCGCAATTTCAGCGAGTAGCCGTTGCAGTCGAAGGCGAAAACCTGAGTGGCCTCGGGTTTAATACCCAGCTACAGCTTCCGGACGGGCGCTGGCTATTTGCTCCCAATCAGGCCAAAAGTTTTGTGAGTTGTTCCGACCTGCGGGAGTACAATAACTCCAACCATCTTCACACCTTAGAAGGACGCTATTTAACGGCTGGAACACAGGGTACTCGCTTGGCTTCCATTAATCCTGAGGGTGTACTGATTACATATAGCAATAATGACAGTCTGGTGATCGGTCCTTACGCTAACGGAGATTGGACGGCCGATACCGTACTGACCGATTTACCCCTGATTACCGGGATCGAATACGATGAAGCCCTGGAGCTTTTCTGGCTGAGTAGTTATCGCGGCTTGTTTCGCTTGCAGGAAGTAGATCCTGGTCATTGGAGCCTCGCGCGCGAGGAAGCGATTGAACCCAATACGACCATACAATCAATGCTCAGGGCTAGCAATGGCCAAGTCTGGATGAGTGGTCAGGCATGTCTGATCCGCTATCTGGTCGGGGAACCTCCTACTTATTTTCACCGAGCTGATGGTTTGCAAGGAACCGACTTCAACCTCTATGCGGCCCTGCAAGCCAGCGATGATCGCTTGTTTTTTGGCGGCACCCTCGGGTTGAACGTTTTTCATCCAGACTCGGTAGCGGGTAAAATGCCGGCTGCCAGGCCACAGATCACCCGCATCATCATCAATGAAGATCCCAAAATTTTCGCTAACTACAATGCCAGTGGAACGCACGATCCTCTGGCTACCCAACGACTCGTGCTCCCTAATCGGATGAACAACCTAGAGCTGAGGATCAGTTCCCTGGAATACAGCTCGCCAGCAGACTGCCAGTTTCAGTACCGGCTCCTTGGCTCTTCCAACGAAGGCTGGAGCAGAGTCAGTAATGAGCCAAAAATTGCTTTTCGCAGCCTGGGTTTTGGTCGCTATACGCTGGAGATTATGGCCAGCAATTCGGATGGAGAATGGTCGCGGGAAATACGAAGTTTAGCTATCCGAATTCGACCGCCCTGGTATCTGCAGCCCTTGTTTTTAATCGGCTTAGGCGCACTACTCATTGGTGGTCTCATTTACTTCATGCGTCGCCGTGCTAAGCGCAAGCTAGATGAAGCCAACCTACGTACGGCTATGGCGCGTTTAAAGATGAACCCGCACGTGTTGTTTAACGGGCTTAGCGCGACTCGCTATTTGATCAAAACAGGAAATAACAATGCGGCTCAAAGCTATCTGACGAAATTCAGCAAGTGGATGCGCAACTTGATGGACAATAGTAATAAGGCTTTAATTAGACTGGATGAAGAAATCCATCTCTTAGAAGACTACATCAATATCGAGCAATCGCGGGTTAGTCAATCGAATCCTTTCGATTACAGGATTATTGTCGGCCCGAAAGTTGAGCCATTCGACTTTTTTGTCCCCCCTTTGTTATTTCAGCCATTCGTGGAAAATGCCATCATTCATGGCTTCAAAAAAACGGATCGGAAAGGACTACTCACCTTATCCTTCCTGGAAGAAAAAGGGTGGCTAATTTGTGAGATTATTGACAACGGCATTGGTCGAATCGCTGCTAAGCAAGCCGAGATTACACAGCCTGAATTTCAGCAGGAACATAATGGCATAGCGATCCCCACTACCCGCGAGCGTATCCGGATGATGAATACTTCCGCAGGTAGCAGGGTCGCTCGTTTTCAAATCATCGACCTTAAAGATGATAAGGAATTGCCATTAGGAACTAAGGTGCGTTTCGAGTTTAAAATGGTCTTCTTAGCTAACCAAGCGGCTAAACATAGTCTATAACTAACTCAGACGAGATCGAAGGCTAAACCATACTGCATAGCCTGAATCACATTATGAATTTCTAGGGCTTCGTAAAGCATGTTACGATGCTTGCGGATGGTACCCTCAGCAACAAAACGCCGCTGAGCGATTTCTTTAGTCGACAAGCCCTCACAGATCATCTGTAAAACTTCAATCTGTGAGGGGGTCAACTTGCTAAAGTATTTCCGGTGGGCTTCGGCAAAGGCCTCTTCCCGCCTCAGTCTCTCCAGCTTATGGGCTGGAAGATTAGCAATGGCTGGAGACCACCAATTGTTGGTCGTCGCAGCAGTAGTGTCAATAGGCGCCTCGTGCCCGGGGGAGGATTGTGGTTGATGTGTCATGCCAGCAAACCTAGGCTGGGTATTAGCCTGCAATTACGGTCATCCTGAGCATGGAGGGTTTCGTCACGAGTACGAAGGATTTCATCCTGAAGCTAAATTCTTCGAAATTAGGCAATAGACATACTCTTTGAGTCCTAAGCCGACATCAGCCTACCTTTATCAACCGAGATTTCTATGCAGGAAGCTGAGCATCACTCTCCAGGAGGAACTCTTCTACATCAGCATCAAATGAGCTTGTGTTATCGAAGGCCAGTTCCCAAGCCTCGGAAAGAAGGAACTTTTCATCGTAGAACCGCAGCTCCCGTCGCTTGAATGAGGCCAGGCCGACGAAAGGAGTAGCTGCCG
Organism: Bacteroidota bacterium; assembly: GCA_039030655.1. GTDB lineage: Bacteria > Bacteroidota > Bacteroidia > Chitinophagales > Saprospiraceae > Neolewinella. The sequence continues at coordinate 4,444 of JBCCDS010000012.1, forward strand.
CATTTTCGATCCAAAAGCTGCCATCCATATTAGAAGATGACTTAAGGCCGTAGTTAACTGCAGCTTTCCGGACGATTTCACCTTTTTCGACATTGCCTGACAGCTCAATCTGCGCATTTTTGGAAATGGAAAACTGGAACCTCACATCTGGGCAAGTATATAGCTGTTCAATAATTCGATACCGGTGATGCCATCTTCCTTCCCTTCTAGCCTGGATTAATCGCTGGCGCACCTCCTCGTTCAATTTTAAGTGAGTAACCTCTGCACGAAACAATTGGAAGAAGTAAGACTTATTACCTTCGAAAACCAAAGACAAGGAGCCCTTAGCTGCTGCTCCTTCACCGTTGAGGGAGAATTCATTCTTGACGGCATTAGAGCTATTAAACACCTTGTATAGCCTTACTGGCTTTATCGGGGCAGGAACTACTACGCCATCACGAGGCACTGCTAAGTCATCAAAAATGTTTCCTCTAACGTGAAAACGACCAGTACGCTTGATATAATAACCATAGTCACCCAGGCTATAATTGGCACTAATTGGCCAGATGGGAGAAGCCCCAACCTTATTCTTGATATCTCTGATATAAAAATTCCGAATCTTAATAGAAGACATAGTTTTGGTTTTTAAGTGCAGGAATAAAGAGATCTAACCTAATCGACAATTAGTATTAATTGCCTATTAGGTTGTCGCAAAACTATTGCTCCTAATAAGTGGGCACAATACGCCTTAAAGCTTAAATATTGCCCTGGCTGCCTTAATCTAGGCTAATTGAGGGTGATTCTACCGCACCCCCCAGCCCCCACTCACCTCCTTCGCCCCCACAAAGCTCAATTGACCCTCACCATCTTCGGCCATCAGCAAGATGCCCTGGCTTTCTACTCCACGCATCTTGCGGGGCGCCAGATTAGCTACCAGTACCACTTCCTGGCCGATGACGTCTTCAGGGGTGTATTGTAGGGCAATACCGCTCAGTACCGTACGAGTCTCAAAGCCAAGGTCGATCGTGAGTTTGAGGAGTTTATCCGCCTTGGGCAGCTTTTCGGCGGCGGTGATGATGCCCGTGCGGAAGTCCAGCTTAGCGAAATCGTCAAATTGAATGGTCTCTTTCAGGGGTGGGTAGCTGGCAACAGCTTCCTCCCCTACCCCTTCGGTGGGTGTAGCAGCGAGGATGGCCGCTAGCTGATCCTTTTGCGCCTGGATGATTTGCATACGGGAATCGTCCTTACGGTCCACGATTTTCGGGAAGAGGACGCCGGCTTTGCCGATCTCGTGGCCACTGGAGAGAATCGCTTTGCCGGCTGCTAACTTGTTTTGAAGGCTGGCCCAATCGCCATTGGTCAACGCCGGTAATTGAAGGATGTCGCGCAAGCGCTCTGCCGTAAAAGGAATGAAAGGAGCGGCGGTAATACTCAAGGCCGCTACCACTTGATTACAGACGTAGAGTGTCTCCGCAATCTTGGGGTCTTCTGGGTTGGCCTTAGCCAGGGTCCAGGGAGCGGCTTCTTGCAGGTAGACATTTCCCCAAGTCGCCAGCTCCACAAAGGAAGCCGCGGCATCCTTGAAGCGGTAAGCCTCAATGCTGCTGCTGATATCCTGCACCAATTGCTCGACAGCAGCCAGAGCGGCTCTCCTCTCCTCCGGAGAGGGGTCGGGGGAGAGGCCAAACGCAGGTACCTGACCGTCGAAGTACTTGTGGGTCAGTACCGTTACCCGATTCACGAAGTTGCCGAGCTTATCGGCCAGGTCTTTGTCGTGGTATTCAATGAATTCGTCCCACTTGAAGTCGGCATCGCGCTGTTCGGGCAGGTTGCGGATCAGCGCCCACCGCAGGGCATCTTCCTTATTGGGGAAATCTTTGAATTTATCCAGGTATTCGTGCTGCTCAATACCCCAACCACGGGACTTACTGAACTTCTCGCCCTCGAAATTGAGGAACTGGTTAGCCGGCACGTTCTTCGGCAAGTTATACTTCCCATGAGCCTTCAGCATGGCCGGGAAGATGATACAGTGGAAGACAATATTATCCTTGCCGATAAAGTGGATCAACTCCGTATTGGGGTCTTGCCACCAGTCCTCGAAGCTATATTTTTCCTGTTCAGCAGCAGGAGCGTTGCCGCTTGGGAAAGCGCCGGGTCCCGCCTGCGTGCCCCCGGCACTTGTCGAGGATGTGAGACTTCCGGGGGACGCCTCACACCCGCGGAAGTGCAAATCACCACGATTAAAAGCTTCGCACCAGGCTTTGGTACTCGAGATGTAACCAATCGGCGCGTCAAACCAAACGTAGAGGACTTTTCCTTGGGCTTCGTCGAGCGGCACTTTTATCCCCCAGTCCAGATCGCGGGTAATAGCGCGAGGGGCGAGGCCTTCGTTGAGCCAACTCAGACACTGACCCAGTACGTGATTCTTCCAGTCTTTGGGATCGTGGGTCTTGACACCATCCAGCTCACCAGTCTCTACCCAGCTCTTGAGCCAGTCGTTGTGCTTATCCAGTTTGAAGTACCAGTGGGTGGTCTCCCGTAGCTCCGGGGTTTTACCGCTGAGGGTTGACACAGGATTAATCAACTCGGTCGGCGATAAATCGCTGCCACAGTTTTCACACTGGTCGCCGTAGGCAGAATCGTAGCTACACTTTGGGCAGGTGCCCTTGATGTAGCGATCGGCCAGAAACTGATCGTATTCCGCGTCGTAGTATTGCTCCTGAGTCCGCGTCTCAAACTGATCGCCCTGCTCGTGCAGTTTCAGGAAAAACTCCTGGCTGGTCTGATGGTGGAGCGGCTCACTGGTACGGTGATAGAAGTCAAAGCTAATGCCCAGTTTTTCGAAAGTACCCTTATTAAGCGTGTGGTATTTGTCGATGATGTCTCTTGGACTAATACCCTCTTTTTTGGCCCGAATCGTAATGGCTGCGCCGTGTTCATCACTGCCACAAACCCATAGTACTTCCTTGCCCTGCAAGCGCAGGTAACGCACGAAAATATCGGCGGGCAGGTAAGCTCCAGCCAGGTGCCCGAGGTGTAGCGGACCATTGGCGTAGGGAAGAGCAGAAGTGATGAGGTAGCGCTTAGCCAAAAGAGTTGAATTTTGTGCTGCGAAGATAAATTGTTTTTGTGGGATCAAATGATAAGAGCTAAAGCTCTTGGCTTTCTTTAGGCGCGGATTTCGCGGATTATAAGGATCGAAAACGGATGGCAACTACGCTGCCTTTTCAGGTTTAAACACTCAAAAATTAGTTTGACGTGAGTCAAACATCCGCGCACATCCTTAAAATCCTGACAATCCGCGGCCAAAAAAATCTGCCGCAGGCAGAACGGGTAAAGTTTAACTAGACTATGCTTCCAGCCTACTTTGCGTCTCTTCCCAACGCTCCATCGCCACCTCAAGTTCCGCCTCCTTGGCTTTGTGTTGATCCAGAGTTTTTTGGGCATCGGCACTTTCGTAGAAGCCAGCTTCCCCCATCTTGGCCAGTAGTCGCTTGATGTCTTTCTCCAGTTTCTCGATTTTACGCTCCGTGTTGCGCACTTCACGCTCTAAGTTTTTGCGCTCTTCAGGCGACAGATTGGACTTCTTTACAACTTGGGTTTTTGCTCCGACTGAAGGGGCGGGAGTGCCTTCCCCCAGGGACTTACTTTTCTCCAGCTCCACCGCTCGCATATTATCCAGGCGGCGTTTTTCCAGAAAGGTATTGACGTCGCCCAGGTGCTCGAAGAGCTGATGGTCGCGAAATTCGAGCGTCCGATCGGTTAAGTCGGTCAAGAACTCCCGGTCGTGACTAACGACGACCAGCGTACCGTCGTAATCCAACAGGGCCTGCTTGAGAATGTCCTTAGAGGCCATATCCAAGTGGTTGGTCGGCTCATCGAGTACCAGTAGGTTGAAGGGGCGTAAAAGCATACAAGCCATGGCCAGGCGAGCGCGCTCTCCCCCACTCAATACAGAGACTTTTTTATCCTGATCTTCACCGCTAAAGAGGAAAGCTCCCAGAATATTACGTAGGCGCGTACGCATCTCGGGCGGAGAGTGATTTTCCATCGTCTCCAGCAGGGTCAGCTTGCCGTTGAGGGCATCACTTTGATCCTGGGCATAGTAGCCAATACTGACATTGTGGCCCAACTCTATTTCGCCAGCCGTAGCGGGTATATTGCCGATTAAAATTTTGGCAAGGGTGGTTTTCCCTTGTCCGTTTTGCCCGACAAACGCGACCCGTTCGCCGCGGTCGACCTTGACGTCTACTCCTTGCAAGACCTTTAGCTCACCGTAAGACTTAAAGACCTCATCTCCCTTAAGTACCACTGCGCCGGAGCGGGGTGCTGGCGGAAAGCGGAGGTTCATCACGGCGTTATCGCTTTCATCCATCTCGATGCGCTCGATTTTATCCAGCTGTTTCTGCATCGACTGGGCCATCTTCGTTTTCGTGGCCTTGGCCATAAAGCGGTTGATGGTCCGTTGTTTATCGGCTAGTACGCGTTGTTGATTAATGAAGGCAGCTTCCGTCTTTTCCCGGCGCTCCGCCTGCAGAGCCACAAACTTGGAGTAGCTGGCCTTGTAATCGTAGACCTTGCCTAGTTCCACTTCCAGGGTACGCTTTGTGACGTTGTCGAGAAAGGTCCGGTCGTGACTGATGGTCACTACTGCTCCGTGGTAGGTCGTCAGCCACTGTTCCAGCCAGAGGATAGATTCAATATCCAGGTGGTTGGTCGGCTCATCCAGCAGCAGATAATCGGGGCGCTGCAGCAGCATTTTAGCCAGTTCGATCCGCATCTGCCAGCCACCAGAAAACTCCGTAGTCAGGCGATGATAGTCGGTTTTAGCAAAACCCAGTCCCGTTAGTACTTTGCCAGCTTCGGCTTCCATTGTTACGCCACCGAAGAGGGCAAACTTATCGTTGAGGGTCGCCAGTTCTTCCAGCAACTGCGCGTAGCTATCCGTTTCGTAATCGGTGCGTTCTTCCAGCTCCTTGCCAATCTCCTCCAGCCGGGCTTCTACCCGCTGCATCTCGGCGAAGGCGGTCAAACATTCCTCCATCACCGTTTTCCCGGTGGGAATGTCCATATCCTGATGCAAAAAACCGATGGTGGCTCCTGGCGGGATGGTGATGTGCCCACTATCCGCAGAGGTCTCCTTAGAGATCAGCTTTAGCAAGGTAGATTTTCCTGCTCCGTTACGGCCCACCAGCCCAATTTTATCCCGCACACCAATAGTAAAGCTGACGTGATTCAGCAGGATACGATCCCCATATTGTAGGTATAAATCGGAAGCTATGATCATGATGGCGCGAAGATAGTGATTCGCTCCCGTTGGTCGCAGGGATAACTCACTTCGTTCGTGTGATTACTCCCTGCGGTCGTTGTGATAAGCTCCTTTCAGTCGCAGGGATTATGCCCTTCGGGCATGTGATTAGCTCCCGTTGGTCGCAGTGACTAAAAATCACACGAGGCTACAGCCGAGTATCAACACGAGCAAAGCGAGTTCATCACACGAGGCGATAGCCGAGTTATCACCGCGAGCATAGCGAAGCAATCACGCCAGGCGATGCCGAGCAAGCACACTCTCAATCGCTTCAAACACCCGTACCGGTTTCTGCGGTCGCCAGTTCACCCCATCCAGTGGACCACCGAAGGAGAGATAATGGTCAATATTCATATCCTGTAATTCTTCGGCCACGTGGGGCAATACGTTTAAAAAAGCCACCCAGCCTCCCTCATCGCGTACTTCTTCCTTCCATTCTTCGTAGTAGCTATCGTCGGAGCCGTGGAAGTTGAGCACATTTTCCATCGAAATGATGTACTTATTGATGCCTGCCTGCAGCATCAGGTCGATTACTTCCCGTTTCAGCAGAGCGACATCGTTGTGCAGCGCATCATTCCATTCGCCGATCAGCTCCATGATGGCATAGCCTGCTTCGTAGTCGGCGAAGATGACCTTCACGTAGAGGGTTTCAGAGCCGAATTCGTCCCACTGCGGGTGCAGGAGGTAGTTGTAGACTTTGTTGGTAAAATGAAATTCGCTGTACTCCCGGCCGTAGAAGGGCGAGTACTGGTCTTTTTCGGCCTGGTAGCGGTCGCGCCACTGAAAGTGCGGTTCGATGGTATGCATATATCTTTGTCTCGAGGAGACCGTTGTTATAGTCTCACATAATAGCCTAACGCATTGATCCGCATTTTGATTACCGGTCCGGAGAGTAGTGGCAAAACTACTTTGGCGCAAGCCTTAGCGCAGGAGTTGGCGGGTACCTACCATGCCGAATACGCGCGTACATATTTGGAACAGCGGGGAGGAGCTTATGAAAGGGAGGATCTGGATACGATGCTGCGCGAGCAAACGGACCAACGGACTCGTCAGTTAGGCAAAACGAACATTTTTGACACCAGCGCCCTCACTTATTACCAATGGAGCCTGGTCAAGTACGGAAAAGTAAGCCATTACATAAGCGAACAAATGGCCAAAACTCGTTGTGATTTCGCCTTACTTTGCGTGCCTGACCTCCCCTGGGCGCCTGACCCCCTGCGCGAATCACCTGATTATGTGGAGCGTATGAATTTGTTTTGTACTTCCGCAGGTCTACTCCTTCAGCAACAACAACGCTTTGGGATCATCCAGGGCACTGATCGGCTAGCGCTGGCTCTGCAAACCCTACAACTAGCCAAAATCACACGAGCGTAGCGAGTAATCACTTTCAGCGAAGCCGAATAATCACACGAGGCAAAGCCGAGTTACCACGCGAGTATAGCGAGTTGTCACCATCTCTTTATTCCCTTATCTTGGCTATCCCAAACTACCTATTCTAATGGCTAAGATGCACATCGAACGCAGCGCTGATATCGCAGCTGCTCCCGAAAGAGTATTCCAAATCCTCAATGATTTCCACAGCTGGCCAAGCTGGTCTCCCTGGCTAATTGCCGACCCGGAGGCCAACATCAATACTGCAGCCGACGGCAAATCCTACGCATGGGAAGGCCCCCGCACTGGAGCTGGTAATATGCAAATTACCGCCGAAACAACTAATGAACATTTAGCCATGGACCTCAACTTCCTAAAACCCTGGAAATCCAAGGCTAAGGTCAAATTTAATATCCAGGCTACTGAAAACGGCAGCCGAGTCAACTGGACCATGGACAGCTCACTTCCCATCTTCCTCTTTTGGATGAAGAAATCCATGGAGGCCTACGTAGGGTCTGATTACGAGCGAGGGCTAAGTATGCTCAAAAATCTTGCAGAAGACGGCAAAGTCCACTCGCGGCTAGAATTCATGGGGGAGACCGATTTCCCCGGCAGTGCGTATGTCGGCATTCGACGTGAGTTATCCCTTGACCAAATGCAGAAAGAGATGGGCTCGGATTTCAGCCAGCTCTTCAGCTGGTTCAAAACTAGCGAAACCGAGCCGACTGGCCCTGGCTTCACTATTTATCACAAGTGGGACATGGTCAAGCGCAGAACAGCCTATACCGCAGGTTTCCCGATTGCCGGCCAACCTCCTGCCGCTCCTGAAAACAGTAATTTGTTTTTTGGCCAACTTCCGACTATCCGCGCCTATCGCCTCCGGCACATTGGTAGCTACCATCATCTGGGAAATGCCTGGGCCACCGTGCAGATGATGATCCGCAGCAAAGAATTCAAGCCTTCCAAAAAACTACATCCTTTCGAACTCTACATCACTCAGCCAGATCAAGTACCGGAGCAGGAATCTATCACCGACTTGTACTTCCCTCTGCGTTAAGCCTTACGTTCTTCTAGCGATTCCAGTATTTGCTCCGCAAAATCTCGGTGATTCGCCAGTCTCGGCACTTTGCTCTGCCCACCGGTCTTGCCCCGACTGACCAACCACTCGCGGAAAAAGCCCTCTGGCAGGTCGTACAATTCTAATCGGCGCAGCGCAAAATCATTCTGCCGCTTGGCACCGTAGTTGTAATTGCGTTCCTGTAGCGCTTCATCCAAAGCATCCGTAAAGGTTTCGATATCATCCGGACGCCGCTCAAATTCCACAAACCACTGATGGCAGCCCTTATCATCAATTTCAATGTACTTCGGCGCAACGGTATAATCACGCACAAAAGCCCCCGTCTTTTCACAGGCTACCACTAAAGCATCTTCGGCCTCTGCCCGCAGTAGATCTTCACCGTATCCATTGATAAATTCTTGCGTTCTGCCCAAAATCCGAATACGGTAGGGCTCCGTAGAAGTAAAGGTCAATAGATCGCCCATTGGGTAGCGGTACAAACCCGCATGCGTAGTGATTAACATCACGTAGATTTCCCCCTGCTCGACAGCGGTAATCGGCATAGCCTTGATCTCCCCGCGTTGGTAATCTTCCCAGCGGACAAACTCATAGTAGTTGCCCACATTGAGCAACATCAGCATATCTCCGCCCTCATCCTGATCCTGCACAGCAAAGAAGCCTTCCGTAGCATTATACACTTCGTGGTAGACAAAATCAGGTCGTGGAAAGAGTGCCTCGAATTGGGGGCGATAAGGATCAAACTTCACCCCGCCGTGCATAAAAACCCGCAGCTCGGGCCAAACTTCCAGCAGGCTGTCTTTACCGCTGATTTCCAGTACCCGGCGAAACATCGGCAAATTCCAGGTCGGGACTCCCCCCAGCATCGTGAGGCTGGTCGTCTTAGCGGCAACCTGAGCAATTTCTTCGATCTTTTTCTCATAATCGGGCTGGGTGGCCGTCCAGACATCAGGCGTGTGGAAGGGACGCATCAGCCGCGGAATAGAATGAATCAACACTGCAGAAATATCCGCCACGGGAATCTTTAGCTTAGGGTGTAGCCCCTTGTGAGCGCCGCCCAACATCAGGTTTTTATGGCTAAACAACTGTAAGTCCGGTTGCCGTCGGATCAGAGCCAACAGCGTCAGATAAGCGGATTTCTGGTGGTTATTCTTAATACAGCTGGGTGGCAGCAAGAGATTTTTAGTCGCCCCAGTGGTACCACTTGTTGTAGCTACCCACATGGGTTTTTCGGCAAAAAGGACGCCACGCTCACCCTCCAACATCCGCTCGATGTAGGGGCTAAGATCTTCATAGGTATGCAAGGGCACCCGCGCACTGTAAGCGGCCGGATCGTCCAGATATTCCGCAAATCCGTACTTACGGCCAAACTCCGTATCCTTATTCTTATCCAGTATTTCATGGAGTGCCTCCCGCTGCGCTAAGCTAGGATTGTCATAATGCTGCTCCAGGTCTTTGCTGTACCATTCGATGTAGGTACGAAAGACGGAATTGACCAACTGCAACATGAGGAAGAAAGGATGTTTTTTGTGATCGACCTGAGTGGGGCCCAAATCATCAGCAAAAATACATCATTTAGACCGCACAGCACTCCTGAACCAGACTCAAATATTTCGGACGGTCGCTAGCTAGCTTGTGCAGAAAGGAAGAAACCACCCTACCCTCTCTGATTACAAATACCCCCGGCATCTGAAAACCATCCCCCAGCTGGCGCATCCCCACACCGTGACCTTTGACTACACCTGCTTCGAAACCTCTGATCCACGATTGCAGCCCAAATAACTGGTGAGGGCTGCCTTTCGTGAGTCCAAAAGCTTTGTAAAAATCACATGCTGGATCGGCAACGTGGGTAACAGGTTTACTCAACCCGTATTTGGTAAAATACTTATTCGCTACCTCTTTATTGGACATATGCACTAAGACCAGATGAATATCAGCCGCAGCAATTTCTTCCTGCTTGGCTGCCAGGTCGGCCAGAGCTTCCCGGCAGAAAGTGCAACCAAAATGGCGAAGAAAAACCAGCAAGATGGGGCGCTCTTTGCTGAGGTCTACCACAAAGTCTCCTTGGGTAGTGACCATGGAGGGTAGTAATGCTGGGGTAGCTGTATTCATATCTGCCTAACAATGAAATTTCAGATAGGTTTAGAGGATTTGTACTTCCGCAGGTTTCAACAGCTCCGCCTCCATCTCAAGAGTCGGTAATCTACGCTGTGCTCCGATCCCGATTTCGTACTCCCAGCAATCATTGCGGATGAAAAGCTGCGGGGAACGTTTTCACCTGCGGAAGTACAAAAAAAGAAGGGTAGGAGCACAGTCCAACGGACTATCCCCCTACCCTACTGAGCCATCGGAAATCTACAGCACTAAAGTGCTAACTGACTACCCAATATCCATGCCTTCGAATACTTCCAGCACTTCTTTGACGTGATTGGCGGACTGATTCATCAGGGCCATTTCATCCTCGTTCAGATTGAGTTCCATGAGCTCTTCGATACCGTTGCGGCCGAGCTTGACGGGTACCCCCAGGAAGATATCGCTCAAGCCGTATTGGCCTTCGAGCAGTGCGCAACAGGGGAAAATCCGCTTCTCATTCTTGAGAATGGCTTCCACCATCTGAGCAGCGGCAGCACCCGGAGCATACCAGGCCGAAGTGCCCATTAACTTGACCAGTTCACCACCACCTTTCTTGGTGCGTTCTACAATGGCAGTCAGTTCTTCTTCACCGATCATGTCCGTTACCGGAATACCGGCTACGGTCGTGTAGCGAGGCAGGGGCACCATGGTGTCGCCGTGGCCACCCAGCAGCATAGCCTGGATGTCTTTAGGACTCACATCGAGAGCCGTAGCCAAAAATGCACGGTAGCGCGCCGTATCCAGGATACCCGCCATACCGAACACTCGGTTACTGGGCAGACCCGCTGCCTTGAAAGCAGCGTAGGTCATCACGTCCAATGGGTTAGAAACCACGATAATGATCGGGTTGGGCGTGTGCTTGAGGATAGAGCGAGTGACCATATCCACGATCTTGGCATTGGTGGAGATCAGATCATCCCGACTCATACCTGGCTTACGGGGAATACCGGCAGTAATCACCACAACGTCCGACCCTGCGGTATCGGCATAGTCATCGGTACCACGTAGACGAGTGCTGTAGTAATCGACTGGAGCTTGCTGCCAGCTATCGAGGGCCTTGCCTTTAGCCATATCTCCTTTAATGTCCAGCAGTACTACTTCTTCTACCAGATCTTTGTGGGCTAAAACATTGGCGACGGTAGCACCTACGTTACCGGCACCAACTACGGTTACTTTACTCATGAATTTTGCATTGTTAGGACCGCAAAAGTAGTGATTTTTTACCCCCCAATCCTACAATGCCGCGCGCCGGACTTTAGGTAATGTCATATTTCCCTAATTTTGCTACCCTCAGCGGTAAAATCCGCCCTGAACGTAAGCGTTAAAACATGAATTATAATTTTTTTTTACTGAGCAGTTTCTTCCTGCTGCTGACGCAGACCCCACTAACTGCTCAGCACGACGATGGTCGTCCACATAGCCATTGCGGCGTAACGGAAAGCCACCCCTGGATGGACGCCTACCTGGCAGGAGAAATCGCGACCCCACGTAGTATGATGCCTCTGGCTCTGCCCTTGCGCTTTATCATAGTAGGCACTAGTGATGGAACCGGCTACGTCAACGCCAATGACATTATGGGCTCCGTTTGCCGTATGAATGATGACTTTGCAGAATCTAACCTCAGTTTTTATATCGAGGGAGAGATGGATACGATCAATAATGACAGCTACTGGAATCATACTTTTAGCACTGGCGCCCTGATGATGAATTTTAATAACCAGAATGGTGTTATCAACGTCTACGTGGTCGGTAGCCCTGCGGGTAACTGCGGCTACTACAGTGGCAACCAGGATGCGCTGGCTATGGACAAAGATTGTATGGGATACGCCGATCCGACTCTGAGTCACGAAATGGGGCACTTCCTAACCCTGCGCCATACTTTCTTCGGCTGGGAAGGGGAAGGAGACGACAACAACCCTTTTGCCTACCTCCCCACAGATGAGGAGGCCCCCGTATTCATCAATGGTCGCCAGGTAGAAACTGTAGATGGTAGTAACTGTAACGTAGCTGCCGATGGCTTTTGCGATACTCCGCCAGATTACATTTCTGAGCGCTGGCTCTGCAATGGTGTTGGTATGTATCCCGACTCTCTGATCGATCCTGACAGCACCCTCTTTATGGTCAACGGTCGCAACATCATGGGCTACGCTAATGATGGCTGCGTGGATAGTTTCTCCGTCGAACAAATTACGGCAATGGAGATCAACGCCAACAGTCGTAGTAGTCTCCATACTGGCGAAACGGCCGATGATACCGTAATCCCTACTGTAGTACAGCTCAGTCCTGAAAACGGAGAGCAAGTCCCTGCTTTTAATTTTGTGCAACTAAGTTGGGAGCCCGCCGCTGATGCCGACTTCTATCTCGTAGAACTAAACAACACCCAGTTCTTTAACGGTGCAGTCTTCCGCCGCTACGTGGTCAACGGCACCACCCTGACCATCACTCAGGATCTAACCGCCAACCGCAATTACTACTGGCGAGTAAGAGGTGTCAATAAGCACGCCCCCTGTGGCGATTACGGCAGTATTCGTCGTTTCCGCAACGGTACTGTCTCTTCCACAATTGACCCCGCATTGGATGCTGCTATCGAAGTTTTCCCCAACCCTGTGAATGCCGATAGCCGTGAACTCTTTATTCAAGCTACGGACCTACCGGCTTCTGGCGAGCTAAACTATGAGCTCATCAATACAACCGGACAAGTCATGAGCAGTCGCAATGCAGGTCTGGTGGCCGCCAGTGGTTTTCGCGAGACCATCGATATTAGTCGCTTACCTCAGGGTATGTACTTCTTGCGCATCCGCGTTGGAGATCGATTACTCACCCGAAGGGTGGTACTCAACCGCTAATAAAAAAAGGGATGCAGCTTGGCCGCATCCCTTTTTTATTGAATGATGAGTTGTTTCCAGGCGAGCTCCTCTCCGTCCCAAATAGAAACAGCGTAAGTGCCCGCTGCCAGACCTCTTAGGTCAAGTGATTCCCTAGCTGGCGGAAGAGCTACTATTTGATAGCGTCTTGCCTCCCGGCCCAGAGCATCGTGTATCCTCACTTCAAATGGTCCTCGCCTCGGCGTATCAAACCAAATCTCAGTAGCTGCTCGCGCTGGATTAGGAGCAAAAGCCTGAATAGACAACAAAGGTCCGCCCTCAGGGTTACACAAAACTTCCAGTTTGCGCCAAGCCGCCCAACTGTCCAACACGCCCCCAGTGACCAACAATCGGTCCAGGAATTCTACCGGCCGAGTAGAGCTCAGAATTGCTTCACGGACCATCCTAGCAGCTTCTGATGGATTTTGGCGCGTCAGCTCTCTCAATCGGGGGCAGTCTTGGCTATACAGCAAAGCGATGGTCCCCGTAACGTAGGGAGCCGCTGCGCTGGTGCTGCCAAAACCACCATAGTTGTTATTGGGCGTCGTTGTGACCGACCCCTCGCCCGGAGCGGCCAGATCTACGGAAGTGGTCCCCCAGGCCGAAGAGCGGAATAAGGCATCGGTAGTATCGGCATTCGCCACTCCAATGATGAATTCAGTTGTGCAGCTGGTCGGCATATCGCCAAAGTCTTCTACATCCCAGGCTACATTTGCCGTGGAGGCGGCCGTTAGGATGCCCAACTCTCCTAAACGTTCGTATTGTTGCGCCCAAATAGGGAAATTGTTACAGGGCGTTTGCTCCAGTCCGAAGGAAGCGTTAGTGGCTACAACCAGTGCGCCCCGCGCTCCGTTGGAGTCCTGCCAACGGCGACGCTGCTCAATCACATAATCGTAAGCAGCAATAATATCGGCCACATCGTTGATCTGAAGCACCATCATACTTATATCCCAATTGATACCGCTGACGCCAATATTGTTATCACCCTTTGCTCCCAAAATACCGATCACTGAAGTACCGTGAACGTCCACTTCTGGACGTGGACGATCCCGCGGAAAACTCCAGCCGTGGAGATCATCGACAAACCCATTTTCGTCGTTATCGATTCCATCTCCCTCGATCTCTTCGGGATTACGCCAGAGATTGTCTCGCAGATCCTCATGTTCCACATCAAAGCCGCTATCCAGCACCGCAACTACGATCTCTTCGCCAGTAGTTGTTGCGCCTCCCGTACTCTCTTCCCATAATCGCGGAACGTTGAGTCGCTCCAAATTCAGCTGAAAACCAAAGAGGCTGTCGTTGGGAATACGACGGAATTCAATTAAAGCATTAGACTGTAAAGCTACTAGAGCTGGGTCTTGTTCTAACAATTGACGGGCTTGGTCACAACTCTCCGCATCGCGAAAGACCAGTAATTCTATCCCTTGCGACGGACTAAGCGTACGGCGTTTTTCCAAACCAGGCCAGGATGGACTAGCATCCGCATCCGCCCTCCATTGGACGATTAACTCATTGGGTATCGCCTCCTGAGCGAAGACAAGTCGGGGAGCTATCAAGCCCAGTAATCCGATAAAATACAGACACTTCACTTGGTGAAAATACGGGCTTCGCCCTGCTTTCCAATCGTAGCCATTCCAATTGACGGTAGGCTGACTAAATTTCGGTCCTGTGTTCAATCTTCAGAGACGGTCATGACGATTTTACCAAAGTTGGCATTAGCGCGCATGTAGTCGTGAGCAGACTGCACCTCATTCCAATCGTAGATAGAGTCGATAACGGGTAATAAGCGTCGATCCGCAAAAGCTGGCCAGGCATCACGAGCAAAGTCGGCAGTCAAGCGGGCTTTGTAGTCGGCAGAACGTGCACGCAGGGTAGTGCCACTGATCTTCAGTCGTTTCCTTAGGATGGGCGCCAGGCTCATTGCCTTAGCGTGCACCCCTCCCAGAAAACCCAGCATGACCATCCGTCCATCAACTGCTAGCGACTTTAGATTATCTTCCAGATAGGAGCCACCGATAAAATCGAGCAGAACGTCTACTCCGCGTCCTTCGGTATGTGCTAAAATGGCCTCCGCAAAATTTTCAGCCCGGTAATCGATGCAATACGCTGCCCCTAGTTGGGTACAGCCTTCGTGCTTAGGTCCACTTGCCGTCACAATGGGCACCGCTCCAGCCAGGCGCACCAACTGAATGGCTGCTGAGCCTACCCCGCTGGCTCCCGCATGAATTAAGACCGTTTCGCCCGCTTTGAGCTGAGCAATCCAGTGCAAGGCTTGGTAAGCCGTCAGCCAAGCCTCGGGAATAGCAGCAGCTTTAGTAAAGGAAAGGTTAGTGGGCAAGCGCAACAAACGATCCTGCGGCACAGTGACCAGCTGAGCATAGCCTCCACCGTCTAGCAGCGCACAGACATTATCACCTACCTCAAATTCCGTGACTTTATTACCTACCTCCATGACGGTTCCTGCCATTTCTAAGCCCAGGAGCGGGTTAGCCCCCACAGGTACCGGATACTTACCGGCCACCTGTAGTAAATCTGCCCGGTTGAGCGCCGTAGCCGCAATATTTATCAGTACTTCCGCAGGTCCGGGCCGTGGATCTGCCACTTCCGCAATACGGAGGCCTTCGGGAGCATCGTGTAGGATCGCTTTCATGGGGGGTAGTTAGTTGATAGATGATGGTTGTTAGATGTTAGTTAGGTGTTAAGGAGCCCGAGTAGGCAGGTTCTCTGATTTTTAGATCGGGAAATCCCAGTACCCAGTCCCCAAGCTACTCCCCCAAGTCCAGATGAAAAGGTGTCAAAGGTAATCCTTCCTTAGTGAATACATTAGCATCGGTCGGATTATTGCTGTAGGCATAGCGCACCGCCACTGGTCGTTCCACGCCCGGAACCCGCACTTCAATGCGATTACCGTCGATGGTAGCCTGCGCCCAGTGCCAGCGCCCCGTATCATCCTGCAACACGAAGCCTCCAGGATAGCCATAACGGTTATTCCGGACGACTAGGCCCGTCCCTACATGATCAATCTCTAAGCTTACTGTCTGCTGCTCTAAACGGGCAGAGTTTACCCTTGGGCTGTAGGGATGGATATCCTCATACCCATAAATATCCTGCAAGGCAGCGAGGGATAATCGACGGCCAACCTCCCATTTATTGCGAGGATGGATATCGTCAGCTTCCCCAATATCCGTGATAACCGCCTGATGGGTATGCGGCAGACGAAGCGCCGCCGTTTGGCTTTCACGAAGGAGTCCCCAGCCTTCTTCATCCGGACTAGACTGCGGTTCCATAAAATTGGCCAACTGCACCCAGTAAAAAGGTAAATCATCGCGCTCAAAATGCTGTCGCCAGTACTGGATCATATCCTGAAACTGCTGAGCGTATGCCAAGGCATCGTCTGGCCCAGCATTACTCTCGCCCTGATACCAAAGCACACCCGTCAGGGGCCAGCCCGCTAAGGAATGAATCATGGCATTATAGAGTACCGTAGGCGTCTGATTAGGTCGGGTATCAATACGCATCGATCCGATCTGGTAGTGCCAATCTCCGGCCAGCATCTCACGATCGGTAGCGGTCTGTAGGTAAAAATCATCTTCACTACCAGAAAATCCGCCTCCGCCTCCGGTATCTTCCACCCAAATGGTAATGGTATTCTGCCCAGCCTTCAGTACTCCTGCTGGAATTTGGTACATCCGGGCGGCTGAGTAGGCGGCTTGCATCGCACCGACCGCTACCCCATTGATATAGGTCTGATCACTATCGTCGATGGCTCCTAGAGAAAGTAGGGCCTCACCGGCTGCTTGTTCCGTGGTAAGGATCAGGTCTTTACGAAAGTAAAAATGCCCATCTACACCTTCATAGCCTTGTGACTCCCACATAGTAGGTAGCGGCATCGTCGGCCACTGACGAATATCCGTAGCGGGATCGAGATACCCCAGCTCCTCCCCACGATCCTCCGTAGGCGGATCCTGATTAAAGGCATTGCGGTAGGTTTGCTCCGCCCGTGCTTTAATGGCCTCGAAGGCGGATTGGTTTTCATCCGAACCCATAAATCCACCTAAAATTCCGGGTGTCATCCAGGCCTCGATACGGCTACCGCCCCAGCTTGAATGCAATAGTCCGATGGGGATATTTTCTCGTTCCCGCACATAGTGCGCAAAATAGCTGCCCACCCCACTAAACTCACCAATCTGGTCTGCAGTACCGGGTGTCCAGTTATATTCCAGTGACAAATTATCCTGAGGGGTTTCGGCGAAGGTTTTCTGAACTCTGGCTTCCCGAATCAGCGGATCGGCAATCGCAGCAGCGCGGCTGGCATCCAGGTCAGATTGCCGCAGTCGCCATTCCATATTCGATTGGCCCGACAGCAAATAAACGTCACCGAAATAGATATCATTAAGGGTGATGGATTCCCGACGAGAACGAATACTAATCGTGTGCGGCCCTCCCGCTGGCATAGCTGGTAAAGTAGTCCGCCAATTCCCATGTCGATCGGCTCGGGTTTTCAGCGTTTGCCCGCCGACATTTATCTCCAGACGAGCCCTTGGGCGGGCCTTGCCCCAGATGGGATGGTCGCTATCTCGCTGTAACACCGCGTGATCGGCAAATAAATCGTATAAACTGAGCTCCTGGGCATTAGCACTAAAAAACAAGCCCCAGCACAAGAATAGGCAGGCATATCGCATAATCAAAAAGCTTTGGATTTCCTCTACAGCAGCAATTCAACGGTAAAGTAAAAACTATTCCGAAATCCCACCTACCTTTAAGCACATGATACAGGACAACACCGCTATCTCACTCAATGACCCACGTACCATTAATGGCTGGGCCATGTTCGATTGGGCCAACTCCGCTTTTGCCCTGGTCATCACTACCGCCATTTTCCCGGAGTACTTTTACGCCGTAGTCGACGATCAGGTCAATATTCTGGGTGCCCAGGTTTCAAACACTGCGCTCTTTTCCTATTTGATTAGTATTGCCTACCTAGTCATTGCCATCTTCAGCCCCTTCCTTTCGGGTATTGCCGATGCTGGCGGTAAACGCCAGTGGTTCCTGCGTTTTTTCACCACCCTGGGAGGTATTAGTTGTATCCTACTGTCCTTTTTTACGGGTATGTCCACGCTCTGGCTAGGCGCAATCTGTTTTGTACTCGCCCTGATCGGCTTTGCCGGCGGACTGGTTTTTTACAACAGCTTTTTACCCATCATCGCAACCCCAGACAAGTACGATGTCTATTCAGCGCGCGGCTTCGCTATGGGCTACATTGGTTCTGTAATCCTCCTTATCGTCAATCTGGCGATGGTGATGAAGCCCGAGTTATTCGGAATGGCACCGGAAAGCAACTTTCGTTTCCCTTTGATCTTCATTACCGTAGGACTTTGGTGGATGGGATGGGCGCAGATTCCTTTTCGTCGTCTGCCTAAGGATCGGAAGGTCAAGGGCAGCATAGCAGATATGGGTCGAGCTGGCTACCGGGAAATCAGCAGTGTATGGCAACGCATCAAAAAAATGACGCAACTCAAGCGTTTTCTCTATAGTTTCTTCTGTTACAGCGCCGGGGTGCAGACCATCATTTTTCTGGCCTCGATTTTTGCCGTGGATGAGCTAGGATTTAGTGGGCAAGATCTGATTATGCTTATTCTAATCCTGCAAATCGTAGCCATTGGTGGTGCCTACCTCTTCTCCTGGGTCTCCGGGCGCCAGGGCAATCGCAACGCCCTGTTGATGATGCTCTTTATCTGGCTGGGCATCTGCCTGACGGGTTATATCGTCGACTCTAAGCCGGAGTTTTATGCCCTGGCCGGGGCAGTCGGGCTAGTCATGGGGGGCATCCAATCGCTATCACGCTCTACCTACGCCAAGCTTATCCCTACGAAAGGGGATACGACTAGCTTTTACAGCTTCTATGACGTAGTAGAAAAAGTAGCCATTGTACTGGGCACCTTCGCCTTCGGGCTGATCAACAACATTACGGGGAGCATGCGCACTAGCCTCCTAGCTCTAGCCCTCTTCTTTTTGGCTGGTATCGTGCTTCTATTCTTCTTCCGCTTGCCAAAACCTCAGGAAGGCTAATCTGGCCTATTTGTACTCCCGCAGGTCTTGTAGTCGCTTAGAACTTTAGTGCTTTCGCCTTTCAGTCTAAAGTACTAAAAGACTAAAGCGCTAACAGACTGTAACATCCCGATTTCGTGCTCCAGCATTCATCGAGGATCAAAATCTTCGGTGAACGTTTCGACCTGCGGAAGTTCAAAAAGTCCTAATAATTCACGAGGAGCTCCTGCATATGCAAGAGGTAGTCATTGGTCGGTTCGTAGCCTAAAGCCTCATTGATGAGCGTTCGGGCCCGTTGGTAATCCGCTTGTAGAAAATAAAAGTAACTAGCGGCCAGGTAGGCCTCCAATACCCAAATCGATCGCTGAGGGCTCTGCGTCATATTAGTCAGGCTGCGGCGCATTTCGACCAAGAGTCGCTCGCCAGCAAAGGCCTCTTCGGCTACAAAGCGCGCCCGGATCTTTTTGGCTAAATCCCGCAAGACTAAATCGCTCAATACGGGATGGTTAGCCATGAAGGGGTAGCGGTTTACCGTAGCGTCAATACGCTGACTCAAAGCCACTCCTTCCAGATTTTGAGCACGAAGAAGGCGTAAATTCAAACTAGTGAGCGCTTCCTGATAGAACACCTTAGCAGGCTGTAGTCGATAGAGGCTATCCATGTACTGCATCACCAGATCATCTCTTCCCTTTTTATCTTCATACCGGCTTCGCTGGTAGAAGTACAGTTCTTTCAATTGTCGTTGCCAGTCCGGAAAATTTCGGCCACGGCTAGCCAGATAGAGATATAGTTGCTCCGAACTTTCAAACCCATGACCAATACTAACCGACTCTTCTGAAGCCTCTGCGTAATAACTCAATAGCGCAAAAGGTAGGTATTCATTTTCAGGATCTTTATGCCAGAGCTCAAAAAGGTAGTAAAGCGCCGTAGTCTCATCTTCTCCTTCTTCGATCCGGGCCAATTGCAGGTAAGCCGCTTGCTCTAGTACCCCCAGAATTGGACGATCATCCAACTGTTTTGCCAAATTAACGGTCTGAATCGACTGCGGATAATCCCCCGCCTCGTAGGCCTGCAAGCCCCGTTGGTAGTGATAGTAGGCGGCTAATTCATCGAACGCCAGTGGTTGAGCTGGCGAATAATGGAATCGCTTATAGAGACTGTCCATCGCTTCCTGGCCTACTGGCCGCTGGGCCGGCAGTACCGTCAGATTGAGCAAAGCCACGTAATCCTGTCGAAAAGCTAACTGCCGACTCTGGCTGTTGGACTGTCCACTAGGGCTGCGCAAGGTAATGGAACGACCGTTGGGGTCCGCAATCAATTGGGCCTCCCAATGATCGATTATTGTAATGTAAGGGATCGAAAAATACTCTAGGAGAATCGCGTAGGCGATGGATGCCGTAACGTCATTGTACTTTCGTTGACGGAATAGATCTTCTAAATCAGCATTGATATCATACTCTCGAAAAAAACCACCGTCTAGCCGCTGGCGAACCCAATTCAGCTGTTTGTGATAGGGCTTCCCGGCAATTTTATCACTCTCCAACTCCATAATGAGCTGGCGCATAGCTTGCTCTACAAATTGCCGATCATCTTCGCTTTCTGTATCGCCGCCGGGCAATACTAGCTGTAAACGTTCATCGAGGCGATCAGCTGCGAGCGGCTGTAGGCTGCCCATGAGCAGCAATAGAAATAATAGGCGGACTGGGGATAACATACTGCAAAAGTAAACATAATGAAGGCGTCTCAACACGAGTTCAGTGGTGAGGGCCAGTCCTTAAACTAAAAAATCTGCTTTTTCAGTACGAGCTTACTTGATTGTCGTACTGAAAAAGCAGATTTGGCGCCCTATTTACTCATAAGGCCAGCCCAAACAGCTATCGGCTGCTTAACGCACCAAGGTCACATCGCCGCTGTAGGTCAGGACCTCGCCATCGGTAAAGCGAATCACCGCTACGTAGACAAATACCGCAGGATTCAAGGTCTGCCCACGATGGGTGCCATCCCAGCCTTCAACTGGGTCATTGGGGAGGAAATCATAGTTTTCAAAAATGGACTCTCCCCAACGGTTAAACACCAGGAAGCTTTCTATTTCTTCTACCTGGTCATTATCCGCATAAATAAGCAGGACATCATTACTGTTATCTCCATTGGGCGAAATACCCGTAGGGATAAAGACGGGGCGGCCCTTACGAACGATGATGGTAAGGTTATCGGTGGCCCGACAGCCCAGTTCATCTACCACCGTTAATCGGATTTCGCGGGTTTCATCTGCCAGGAAGCTAATGGCGTTACCTTCGCCGACCTGGCCCAGAGAATCCGGTTCCCAGATCAGCGTGTCAATGGCGTTGCCACCACTGACCCGCGCAGTAACTGTGACCAATTCACCTTCTTCCACTTCGGTAGATTCGCCCACTACTGCCAGTGAAACTGCCAGTTGGTCGGGTTGCGTTACGTCCAGGAAGAGTTCGCTGAAACAGCCGTTGGCATCGGTTACGCGCAGTTCGTACTCCGCCGGTACTAAGCCAGGGAAAAAGCCACTGCTCCCCATATCATTCCCATTGAGGGTGTAGGTATAAGGCGGGCGGCCGCCCGTTACTTCCGTAATTTGGATAGCGCCATCATCGGCTGAAAAACAGCTAATGTTGCTGATATCTACCTGTGGAATCGGCACTTCCGTTTCGGCGCGGACTACCACTTCATCGGTATTAGAACAACCAATATTACTGGTTACCCGGATTTGGTACAGCCCGTCCTGAGCAACATCAATCATCCGACTATTAGGGTCGCTGATAACAATGTTAGGATCATCTGCCGTCCATTCGTAGGTAAAGCCGTCTCCACTATCAGAGTTGGTACCGTTGAGTGATACCATACCCATGGCACAAGTTAAGGTTTGATCCTCGCCGGCATCCGCTACCGGAATAGGTTGGATGGTAACGTCTACCTGGGCCGTGGCATCACCACAGACCGCTGAAGGAACGGTATACAGATAACTGTAAGTACCTGCCTGCAAGCTGCTAGAATTGAGCACACCGGTCGTAGGGTCCACGGTACCGCCAGGCGTACCTGCCAAGACCGACCAGCTTCCGCCAGGGTCTGCTCCCGTTAGTAGATTACTCAGGTTGGTAGGGCTACCATCGGCAGGGCAGCGTTCTAGTGCGACCGACTGCATACCTGCTTCAGGGGCTTCCTCTACCATGACCAGGCCGTCAACCATATCGGTACAGCCGTTCTGGTTGATCTCCAGTCGGATCATGTAGCTTCCGGCGGTAGGCCAGCTGAGGTTAAAGCTGCCATTACCGTTATCAATCACGGTAGCGCCACCGAAATCCCAGTCTAGTTGAGCGTCACTATTCATCACACCACCTAGATTTAAGGTAGTGGTGCTGTTCGCACAAATCAGATTTTCGCTAAGGCTAAAGGCAGCTACAGGTTCTGCGTTGATGGTCATCACCAACGTTTCGCTGAAGGAGCATACGCCTCCTTCATTGTAGCTGGCAGTAAGGGTATAATCCCCTGGCGTAAGGCCCGTCGGGTCAAATTGGAATTGACCAAAACTTTCGGAAACACCCGCACCGGTCCAGCTAGCCACCTCAGCTCCGATTCCTCCGATAATAGCAGCCGTCAAGTCTTGAACACCAGCTAGCCCATCGGCACAAAAGACCGTTTGGGGAGCACCGACATTGATGCTGAGATTAGGACAAGGGTTCGTAGCACAACTTATGCTTACTGCCTCCGTATTCCCACAAGGAGCGGGGCCTTCAGCGATAATGGTGAAATTCACCACTTGCCCTGGATCGAGCCCTGTGAGGGTATAAGAAGTACCAGCAATAGTCTCTACCTCTGAAGCGTCCGTACTAATAATGTAGCCCGTTGCGCCTGGTACAGCTGGCCAGTCAAAAGTCACCTCCGTTAAGGTGGCCAAGCCACAAGTCGGTGCTGGCGCTACCAGGGGTTCTACTACGGTCAGGCCCTGCATATTATCGCTGGAACAACCGCCTTCCGTCACCGTTAAACTGATGACGGGCATACCTGCGGAAGTCCAAACCAAACTATAGGTCTCATTGCCTAAGTCAGTGACGGTAGCGCCCACAAAATCCCAGTCATAGATAGCATTGGGGCCTGCAGAGCCACTGTAAGTAATCGTTACGGCTTCTCCGACGCAAATGGGGTCAGCACTAATACTAAAGTCAGCGGTAGGTACTTCTACCACGCTCATGGTCAAAGTCGCCATTGCCGAACAGCCCGCAGTTTCTACGTAATCTACGGTCAGCGTCCAGTCTCCCAGCCCAGCTATTGTAGGGTTGAAGAAAAAGTCAGGACCTATCTGTTCTACGCCCATTCCACTCCAGCTGAAGTTACCACTCATATCACCGCCAACGGTACTGGCCAGTAGCTGGACGGAGCTGACATTATTGTCTAAACAGAAGGACTGGGCAGGAGTAGCAATGTCGATGGTAATATCCGGACAAGGAGCTGCCGCACAAGTAGCACTGATGGGCTGACCATCTCCACAAGGAGCAGGGCCTAATGCCTGGACAGTGATCGACACAGATTGATCGGGGACCAGCCCAGTTACCGTGTAAGTCGTACCATTCAAAATACCGGTCGGACCATCAGTTACCACTACATCGTAGCCAGTAGCTCCCAGAATAGCAGCCCATTCAAAGGTCACTTCTTCCAGCCCCTGGTTGATACAGTTGATTACCGGATCAGCTAGTGGGGCCGAAATGGTCACATTTTGGGTAAAGGTCGAACTCACACAGTTGTTTTCCGTTACCGTCAAGCTAATCGTATAGACGCCAGCCGCCGCATAATTAATGCTTATCGGCCCTTGGCCATTGCCACTGGTGACGGTTGCCCCGTCAAAATCCCAGTCGTAGGTGGCTAAAGCAGAAGCCGTACCGTCATAGTTCAACGTTATCGTTTGACCTTCGCAGGCCTCATCGATATCCACTAGAAAATCAGCCGTAGGAATAGGAAATACTTCGATAAAGAAGCTAGCCTG
Organism: Bacteroidota bacterium; assembly: GCA_039030655.1. Lineage (GTDB taxonomy): Bacteria > Bacteroidota > Bacteroidia > Chitinophagales > Saprospiraceae > Neolewinella. Next base: position 28,230 of record JBCCDS010000012.1, read on the forward strand.
CACCGAGCAGGGTCCCTCTTCCAAATAATCAAGCATAATCTCGTGGACGCCCACTCCAGCTACGGCAGGATCGAATTCATCTCCCGTTACTCCGAGGCCATCCCAGATAAATTGAGCACTGTTGCCCGACCCCCCGTTGATTATTGCGCTGAGGCTAATGATCCCATTATCCAGGCATAATTCCGTAGGATTAGCGCTGAAATCAGCGGTCAGTGTAGGGCAAGGATCCGCGCTACAAGTGATAGAACTCGGGCTGCCATCACCACAGGGATGCAGCGGGCTAAGCGGGGTGACACTTAGGGTAACACTTTCACCGGGTTGAAGACCAGTGGCCGTGTAGCTCAAATCGGTCGTGGTGTCAATTACGGTGCCACCGATACTGAGTTCATAGGCGGTTGCCTCGGCATTAGCCGTCCAGATGAAGGTAGCGCTGTTGAGGTCGCTTGCTCCACAACTGAGATCTACCGCTCCGATCGGTGCCGATACGAGTACGTCGAAGGTCGCCTGCTCACTGGTACAACCGTTTTCGGTTACACTTAAAGTGATGGTATACAGTCCGAAGCTTGGCCAGCTGAGGAGGTAGGTTTCAAAGCCCGGCTGTGGGATGACGGCCGCGCCGGCGAAGTCCCAGTCGAAGGTTGCTGCCGCCGTAGCATTGCCTAGGTAACTAAGGCTAACATCCGCTAACTCACAAGTCAATGCTAAACCGATTCCGTCACCATCATCTATCATTGCCGTAGGCGGAGCAAATACTTCCACATCCACCGTATTGACAACGGAGCAACCTCCTTCTTCATAGGTAATCGTCAAGGTATGGGGTCCTAAACCAGCAACTTCCTCATCAAAGAAGAAATCATCGCCGTTTTGGCTAACGCCCATTCCCGACCAAGTAGTGGTACCGCCACCTACGCCGCCCGATGGCGTAGCTGTAAGCAGCAAGGGAGAAGAGCCATCATCCAGACAAAAGTTAGTGAAGGCTAGACTGGGAGTAATGACCAGCACAGGACAAACATCAGCAGTACAGGTGGCTGTACCAGCTGGGCTATTTCCACAAGGAGCTGGTCCTTCGGCAATTACTTCAATAGTAACCGATTCCCCCTCGGCCAGTCCGCTAACCGTAAATGTGTTGCCCATTTGGGTACCCATTTGGCCCGAAGTAACCGTTACCTGATAGCCCGTGGCTCCAGGCACATCGGCCCAGCTGAAGGTGACCATATCCAGATCTAAATTGGCACATTCTACCGTAGGGGCGGGAAGTGGAGCCCTTACTTGAGCTGTAAGCTCAATTTCTTCACTGGTACATAGACCTTCGGTTACCGTCAGGCGAATATCGTAGCTGCCAGCAGCGGGCCAGCTGATCTGGTAAGGCCCAGAGCCACTTCCGCTAATCACTGTACCGCCAGCAAAATCCCAATCAAAAGTAATATTGGCAGGGTCAGCGATTCCAGTGTAGTTAATTGTAGTCGCTTGATTTTCACAGACAATAAAGGGTATGATCTCGAACCCAGCTAAAGGAAGCGCTTGTACCGTAAACACCACATCGGCAGTAAACGTACAGCCTCCGTCCATTATCGTGGCGGTAATGGTATACATTCCTGGCAGCAGACCGTCTGGATCAAAGCTATTGCTCGTAAGGCCCGAGCCTGACCAACTAATCGCACTAGGATTAACCGCCCCAGTGACCGTGGCCGTCAAGAGAACAGGATCATTCTCTCCCGTCTCACAGAAAGTTTGGGCCGGATTGTCGACACTGATCATTAGATCCGGACAGGCATTTGCGACACAGGTTTGTTCCGTAGCTGGACTGTTACCACAGGGGGCATCTCCGAGAGCAATCACCTCTATCGTGACCGATTCATTTTGGGCCATCCCCGTAACCGTATAGGTATTCCCCATTTGCGTACCGGTCTGGCCGGCAATCACATTTACCTGGTAGCCCGTAGCTCCGGGCACGTCAGCCCAGCTGAAGGTGACCATGTCCAGATCTACGTTGATACATTCTACCACGGGGGCGTCTAGGGGAGCTTGTACTTCCGCAGGTACCACCGTCTCGGTAGAGGTACATCCATTAATATCCGTTACGGTCAACGTGACCATCGGAAAGCCAGCACTACTCCACGCTACCTCGTAAGGGCCGGCACCACTTCCGCTGGTGGGGTTGCCTCCAGCAAAATCCCAATTGAAAGTAGCCGTAGCAGGATCAGCATCGCCAGTATAAGTAATGGTAGCGGACTGTCCAATACAGAGCAGATCGGGAACAATGGTAAAATCTGATGTTGGTGGAGCCAGCACCTCAAAATCAACCGAAGCCGTAAAGGGGCAGCCCTCGTCCATAATGGTAGCCGTAATGGTATGGGTACCTACTCCTGCATCGTCCGCATCGAAGGTATCGCCCATCACCCCAGGGCCGGCCCAGCTAATGGCACTGGGGTTGACCGCTCCGGTAATCGTGGCGGTTAAAAGGAGGGGATCATTCATCCCATCGTCACAGAAAGTTTGAGCCGGGTTGTCAATAGCGATCATCACATCAGGACAGGCTATGGCCTGGCAGTCTTGTACTGCCGAAGTGACCGAAGGGCAGCTCCCCGTACTATTTGCGGTCACCTGGATAGAAACAATTTCTCCGTTAGTCAGTCCGGTTACCTCAAAGCTATTACCATTTTGCGTACCGGTATGTCCGCTCAAGACGGTCACCGTATAGGAATCAGCGCCGACATCCGTCCAGCCGAAAGTGACGGAATTATTCGAAACCGCCTGACAGAATACTTCAGGAACGGCCAGGGTGTCGTTGACGGAGATGGTAATATCATCCATATCCGTACAGCCACTAAGGTCTGTACCGAGGCTAATGGTATAATCTCCAGCAGCGGGAAAACTAAGTTCGTAGGGTCCACTATCCGTACCGCTAAGTACGGTAGCTCCAGCAAAATCCCAGCTATAATTAGCTCCAAAGACCGCTCCGTCGGCCAGGCTGACCGTTGTCGTTTCGGTAAGGCAAATATCGGTAGCTGTAGCCTGTAAAGCAGCGGATGCCCCTTCGACTATCTCAACATCTATAGTGGCTGATTGTGGGCAAGATCCATCAAATAAAGAAAAGGTCACCGTCAAAGTGGTAATGCCCGGCGGCAACTGAGAGGGCAAGAGTTGACCAGGGTTAGTGGGAACAATCACCCCTGGTCCGGACCAGGTCACTTGACCTGGAGGAGCACCGGGCACGCCAGCAATCAGAATCTGAGTTTGATTAGCTGCCGTTACACAGATAGGATCAATAGGGTCAATAAGAATATTGACTGGATCACAATCTCTTACCTGACAAGTCTCCGTGGCGGAAATACCCGGGCAATTAGGATTGTTACTACTAAAGGGAATCACCGTGATGGTAACCAGCTGCAAGGGATTCAATCCCGACAAGTTAAACGGGGGAGCAGTTACCGTACCCTGACTGACTCCATCGATGATGACTTCGTAAAAGTCAGCGCCGGGTACCAGGGGCCAATCAAAATTAAGGGTAGCTGCCGTTGGGCTTTCACAGCTGATCACCGGAGCTGCTAGCTCAGGCTGGACTTCAACAGTAATAAATTCTTCCGTAATACATCCGCTGGGGCCCGTAACCCGTACACTGTAAGTAGTAGTGGAACTAGGGGTATCCGTAATAACGGGACCGGTTTCATTGGTATTCCAAAGGTAAGTACCCCCTCCCGTAGCAGTGAGGGTGACCACATCTCCCTCACAAATCATCATGGGGCTGGCCGTCAGTGTTACATTAGGAGGCGCGACTACTGTGTAGGGAATGGTAATCGTCTCCGAACAGCCTGCCAGATTGGTAGCTGTGAGGGTCATGGTTTGTGGTCCTGGAGTAGTGGCCGTTATAGTATAGGTCTCTCCGGTACCGGCACCCCCCGCCCATTCATAAAAGAAAGTAACATTGGGATTCGTCACCGTGAAGGTGATATCCTCTCCCACACAGACCGGGTCGGGATTGGCTACTGCCATAAGATCAATCTGGGGAGCCACAATAATTTCCGTGATCAGGTTAGCGACGCAGGCCGCCCCTCCTCCATTTACTTGCACGGTATAAAAACCAGCCGTGAGGTCCGTTGCCGTGAAGGCATAGGTGTTGTTCGCGCCAGACTGCACCGGTACACCGAATGGATCAAAGAAAGTAAAGGAGGTGCCACCGGTTACGGTCAAGGTCACCGGGTCGCCGAAACAATAGGTCGCCGAAGGGCTAGGATTTAGTGTTGGATTAAAAGCACCATAAGTAGCATTTACTGTAGCGGTATATTGCGCACAGCCAGCAATACCTACTTCTAGTGTATAGGTACCTTCAGTTGTTGTCGTAGTAATCAGATTAGTAGACATGAAACCACCAGGGCCCGTCCAAACTGCGCCCGTTCCACAAGGCAATCCCTCAGCAATACCAGTGAGAGTAAAGGGATCACCAGGGCATGGATCATCGACCGAAGCCCCAAAATCTGTCAATTGCGGCCAACAAATGGGATCATCCATGGCACAAGGAGGAGTGATACTCCAAGATCCGGTTTCAGCATCTCCATAAACAAACACCTGAACCAGATAATCAGCAGCCGTACAGCCACTTCCGGGTGGAGCAGCAGCAGTCACCTGCCAACAGAAAGTACGTGGACAAAGAGTAGCGTCACCAAAGTTATTCCCCGGATCACCGTCGTTAGCCGTGCCGCCACATCCCAGACCTGCACCACTATCGTAGGAAAAGCCAGGGCCCCAGACTTGATTAGTATTACAGCTTGTCCAGGTGGTGTAAAAGTCCCATGTACCACCTCCAGAACAGCTCGCTGGGCTAGATACTCCAACAATAGTACTGGCATCCCACCCAGGGCCAAATTCAGGAATAATTCCATGTACCCATTCAGCCTGGGTATTGGTGAAATCGGTCAGATTAAAGCACATATCTACTACCGTACCGGCAGCATAACCTCCAGGAGGAGGAGTAGGAACAACAGAGATTGTTCCGCTTTGTGCATTAGAACATACTTGGCCGACAACAGAATGAAAAGAAATTAGGAACAAACAAAAGGTGTATAGTTTTCGCATCTAAGCCGCAGTTATAAGCGATGACTAGCATCTAGTAGAGAACGTAATTGACAGGAAGAAACCACTTGTCAGGGTATCTAGGCGGCAAGTCGAGTAGCTAATGGGAAATCGGCTGGGTAGATTTAATCTTTAAGCAAGACGCACGAATATTTGGCAAACACTCGAAAACATCAATCTTAATGAAATATTATTCTGCAATTCATGTAGAGTCTCCCCGAAGGATGCGCTAAAGTACAAGAAATAGCAAATTTTCCTAATGGAAGAGGGCTAAAGTTCCCTTGATAGCTTTAGCCCTCTCTACTAATAGAAATTTTGTCGGGAGCAAGCTTAGCGCAGTAGGGTAATGTCTCCTTTGTAGGTAATTACTTCCCCATCGCTAAAGCGGACCACGGCCACATAAACAAATACCGCTGGATTCAGCGTTTGCCCACGGTGGGTCCCGTCCCAGCCTTCTGAGGGATCATTAGGACGGAAATTGAAGTTTTCGAAGACCGCTTCTCCCCAGCGGTTAAAGATGAGGAAACTTTCAATTTCTTCTACTTCATCATTATCCGCAAAGATCGTCAACACATCATTGTTGTTATCTCCATTGGGAGAAACTGCGGTAGGAATGAATAAGGGGCGATCCTTGCGCACAATGATCGTCAGATTATCAGAAGCGCGGCAGCCTAATTCATCGACTACTGTCAAACGGATCTCTCGGGTTTCATCGGCAATAAAGCTGATCGCATTCCCTTCACCAGCGATGCCCAAGCTATCCGGTTCCCAGATTAGGGTATCAATGGCGTTTCCACCGCTTACTCGCGCCGTGACGGTAACTAATTCTCCTGGTTCCACTTCCGTAGATTCTCCCGCTACTGCCAGGGCAACGGAGAGTTGATCCGGCTGGGTAATATCCAAGAAAAGTACACTAAAACAGCCGTTGGCATCCGTAACCCGCAGTTCATACTCTGCAGGAGTCAGCCCAGGGTAAAAGCCGCTGTTGTCCATGTCCTGACCATTCAAGCTATAAGTATAGGGAGGGCGACCTCCCGTTACTTCCGTAATCTGGATAGCGCCATCCTCGGCCGAGAAACAACTGATATTACTCAACTCCACCTGCGGAATCGGTACTTCCGTCTCCGCCCGAACGACCACTTCATCAGTACTGGAGCAACCAATATTATTGGTCACCCGAATCTGGTAAACCCCATCCTGAGCCACCTCGATCATTCTATTACCAGGGTCCGTGATCACAATCGAGGGATCATCTGCCGTCCATTCGTAAGTGAATCCATCGCCACTATCAGAGTTAGAACCATTCAATGATACCATGCCCATGGCACAGGTCAATACCTGATCTTCACCGGCATCGGCAAGTGGTATAGGTTGAATGGTGATATCCACCTGAGCGCTCAACGCTCCGCAGACTGCTGAAGAAATGCTGTAGAGGTAGCTGTAATTGCCAGCGGCCAAGCCGGTAGAGTTCAAGACGCCAGTCGCAGCATCTATAGATCCAGCGGGAGTACCTGCCAGTGCAGACCAGATACCGCCGGCATCAGCACCGATTAATAAGTCACCCAAACTACTGGGGCTACCATCATCTGGACAACGCTCCAAAGCCACAGCCTGAACACCTGCATTAGGGGCTGCTTCTACCGTTACTTGCTCTTCTACCATATCTGTACAGCCATTCTGACTGACCAGCAAGCTAATGGTATAGGTGCCAGCATTGGACCAACTTAGACTAAAATCGTTATTTCCATTGTCTACTACATTGGCACCATCGAAGTCCCAGCTATAGGTAGCATCATCCGTTGCAGTGCCGTTAAATAGCAAGTTGGTGGTCGCGTCTGCACAAAGGAGATTATCTCCCAGTACAAAAGCAGCAATAGGTTCAGGGTTGATGGTCATCACCAATTCCGCACTGAACGGACAAACACCGCCTTCGTTATAGCTGGCGGTCAGGGTATAATCCCCCGCAGCTAAACCATTAGGATCGAAACTGTAAACCCCTCCGTTTTCACTGACATTCGGGCCCGTCCAAACCGCCACCTCCATGCCAATACCTCCAGTGATCAGCGTCGAAAGTTCTTGCGAGGCAGCAAGGCCATCAGCACAAAATACGGTCTGAGGAGCTGAAACACTGATCCCCAAATCCGGGCAAGGCAAGGCAAAACAGCTGATGGTTACGGCCTCCGTATTACCACAAGGTGCTGAACCGAGCGCCACAATGGTGAAAATGACTTCCTGCCCCGGATCGAGATTATCGATCGTATAGCTAGTAGTCGTTATGGTCTCTTGAGCCGTCAGATTACTACTGACCTGATAGCCCATCGCCCCCGGCACCGCGGGCCAATCAATGGTCACTTCAGTCAAGTCGTTCAAACCACAAGTCGGGGCTGGTAGTTCGAGCGGGGCAACGACAGTCAGCGTCTGACTGCTATTGCTGGAACAGCCGCCTTCGGTCACGGTCAAACTGATGAGGGGTGCACCTGCGGAAGTCCAAACCAAACTGTACATTTCTCCCCCCAGATCAGTTACCGTGGCCCCGCCAAAGTCCCAGTCATAAACCGCATTGGGACCAGCGGTTCCTGTATAGCTCAGCGTAAGCGCCTCATCCACACAAATCAGATCGGAACTGAGTGCAAAATCGGCCGTAGGAACTTCCACTACGCTCATGACCAGACTATCCGTGGCCGAACAGCCCGCGGTCTCAGCGTAATCGACAATCGTTACCCAGGTCCCCAAACCGGCTAGCACCGGATCGAAGAAAAAGTCCGGTCCGATTTGGACTACGCCTGGTCCGCTCCAACTGAAAGTTCCCGTCATGTCTCCACCGGAGGAACTAGCGCTGAGCTGGACCGCACTCGCGTTGTTATCCAAGCAGAAGGACTGAGCAGGGGTTGCAATATCAATAGTAATCACCGGGCAAGGCAAAGCCGAACAGCTAGCCTCAACGGTATTGCTATTGCCACAAGGAGGATCGCCTAATGCCGTTACGGAAATGGATACTTCCTGGCCTGGCATTAAGCCCGTTATCGTATAGCTGGTTCCATTCAGAATTCCTACTGGGCCATCCAGCACAACTACATCATAGCCAGTAGCATTAGCGACAGCTGCCCAGCTAAAGGTCACTTCTTCCAGCCCTGGATTGACACATTCAATAACCGGATCGACAAGCGGTGCAATCACGTCCAGCATTTCACTGACACTGGAGCCAGTACATCCATTTTCGGTTACGGTCAGGCTGATCGTTACGGGGCCAGCCGCTGCGAAGCTAAGCGTATAAGGCCCGCCCCCTGTGCCACTCAAAACCGTAGCTGCACCAAAATCCCAATCGAAAGTGGCCGTAGCTGCTGCGGAGCCCATGTAGGTCACATTTACGGTTTGGTCGACACAAACTTCGTTGACGTCCAGGGTGAAATCTGCCGTTGGCAGTGGGAGCACTTCAATCTGGAAACTATCCTGGAAGGCGCAAGGGCCCGCTTCAACATAATCCATAAAAATGGTGTGGGTACCTACACCAGCATTAGCGGGTGTGAGGACATCCCCTACTACTCCAGGACCGCTCCAAGTCACAGTACCATCTCCTAAACCTCCAGTTGGCACACCACTTAAGGTGACTGGGTCAGCGTCTAAACAAAGTGGGACAGGCACCATCGGAAGAGACGCGATAAAATCCGGGCAGGGATCGGCGCTACAACTTATGCTGGCGGGTGTACCAGCTCCACAAGGATTGGCAGCATTGAGCGGTGTCACCGTCAGCGTTACACTTTCTCCCGGCATCAAGCCTATAGCGGTATAGGTCAAGTTCGTGGTCGTATCAAAGGGCACCCCTCCGATAATTAATTCGTATTCCGTGGCAGCAGCATTGGCCGTCCAGTTAAAGACAGCTGTGTTCAAGTCGCCGGTACCACAACTCAGGTTGACCGTCCCAATGGGCGCTTCAACATTAACCACAAACACTGCTTCGACACTGGTACAACCGTTTTCCGTCACACTGAGCGTGACAATATTCAGGCCCGAGCTAGCGAAGCTAAGTCCATAAGTTTCAAACCCAGGCTGTGGTACGACCGTAGCTCCGGCAAAATCCCAGTCAAAAGTTGCTGCGGCAGTAGCATTACCTACGTAGTTGAGGATCAGCTCTTGGTCAGTACATACCAAGGCAGGTCCAGCTCCCATGGCATCATTTATACCTACAATAGGTGCTGCAAAGACCTCTACATCGACCGTATTATCCACCGAACAGCCACCTTCGGTATAACTAACGCTTAAGGTGTGTGGCCCCAGTCCGGCTACTTGCGCATTAAAGAAGAAGTCATCACCCAGTTGGCTCACGCCCATACCTGACCAGCTGTAGCTGCCGTTACCAGCGCCTCCACCATTCATGGCAGTTAGCAACAATGGTGTATTATCATCCAAGCAGAAAGTGTTCTGGCTTAAATCAGGCGTGACTGTCAGTATCGGGCAGACATCAGCGGTACAGCTTTGGCTACCAACTGCACTATTACCACAAAGGCCGCTACCGAGTGCCGTCACCTCCAGCGTGATGGTTTCTCCCTGGCTCAATCCATCGATGAAGTAGGTCAGGCTATCTTGAAAGAAAGTAATGTTGGTGGGTAAAACCGTCACTTGGAAAGAGTCGGCCCCTACGACCGGGGCCCAACCAAAGGTGAGGTTATCCAGATCCGTTCCGATACAATTTACCACTGGTGTCTCCAATGGTGTCTCGACGAAGAAGGAATCGACAAAGCTGGCTGAAGTACAACCGTCTTCGGTCACCTCCAGGCTGATGACTATCGTGCCTCCCGTCGAGCTACTTAGTTCGTAAGGACCTGCGGAAGTACCCGACTGAATAGTAGCCCCACCAAAGTCCCAATTATAGGTTGCTCCGGCAGAGGCGGAGCCCTGGTAAGTCACCGTAACCAGTCCATCGGTACAGACTGAATCTGGACTGATGCTGAAATCAGCAGTAGGCACGGGGAAGAGGGTAAAGACGACCGTGGTATCGTAGCTACATCCACCTTCGGTATAAGTTACGGTAATCGTATTAGGACCGAGCGGTGCATCCTCCACAAAGAAAGTATCATTACTCACCCCATTGCCCGACCAGCTGTAGGTGCCGTTTTGCATACCGCCGAAAGAAGAAGGCGATAAGACTTCAAAAATGCCCGTCCCGTCCTGGCAGAAACTGCTGGGTGGGTTATCAATAACAACCATAATCTCCGGGCAGGTTTGCGACTGGCAAGTAGCTTCGGTTGGCGCGCTATCACCACAAACGCCATCACCCAATGCCGTAACCTCAATAGTTACCGCATCGCCTTCGGCCATTCCAGTTACGGTATAGGTATTACCGTTGACCGTTCCAGCCATACCACTCACTAGCACGACCTCATAGCCCGTGGCGCCGGGTACATCAGCCCATTCAAAGGTGACCATGTCGATATCCAGATTGACACAATTGATCACGGGAGCAGCTAGTGGGTTTTGTACTTCCGCAGGTACGACTGTGGCGGTGCCAGTACAGCCATTTTCTGTCACAGCAAGGCTAATATCGAATGTTCCGCCCATAGGCCAACTGACTTCGTAGGGGCCAGCACCGCTCCCGCTCAGCACCGTGCCTCCGGCAAAGTCCCAATCAAAGCTGGCCATCGCAGGGTCGGCATCTCCGGTATAGGTCACGGTTACGGCCTGATCAATACAGACCGTATCCGGACTAATCGTAAAATCGGAAGTTGGCAAGGCCAACACTTCCATTACCACCGTAGCAGAGAAAGGACAGCCTTCATCCGTAACCGTGGCGGTCAAAGTGTGCATTCCTACTCCTGCATCATCGGCAGCAAAACTATCTCCCGTAAGGCCAGGGCCTGTCCAGCTAACAGGGCCGGGATTGACCGCCCCCATAATTGTTGCTGTAAGAATGATCGGTGCATTAGCGCCGTCATCACAGAAGGTCTGGGGCGCATTATCGACCGTAATGATTACATCTGGACAAGCAATTGCCTGGCACTCCTGAGCCAGAGAAGTTACACTCGGACAAGCATTAGTAATATTTGCCGTAACCGAGATACTGACCATTTGCCCCGGGCTGAGGTTTTCCATTGTGTAAGTAGTACCGCTTAAGGTGCCGGCCGGCCCACTGATGATGTTGACCGTATAGGAGTCAGCGCCAACATCATTCCAGCCAAAAGTGACGGTAGAATCCGTCACGGCTTGACAAAACACCTCCGGAACGGCCAAGGTATCCCCTACCGTAATGGTGATATCATCACTATCAGTACAACCACTCAAAGAGGTAGATAAACTGATGGTGTAGTCTCCGGGATTGGGGAAACTCAGCTCATGAGGTCCGGCATCGCTACCGCTTTCGATCGTAGCACCGTCAAAATCCCAGTTATAAGTCGCTCCTGCCACAGCCCCATCGGTTAAGCTTAGGGTTACCATTTCAGTGATGCAAATATCATCGTTGCTGAGCGACAGTGCCGCGGAAGCAGACGGGTTGACCACAATGTCAATCGTGGCAGAGGTATCACAAGTACCATTAGGTAGCGTGTGTGTAGCGGTAATGGTATAGGTATTAGCGCCACCAGCCACCAAGGGGTTAAAAACACCAGGATTAGTGGTAGTGGTTACTCCCGGGCCAGACCAAGTTACCGTTCCGGGTCCCGGAACGCCTACCATTAACGGGATGGATTGACTGGTCCCATCGAAACAGATAGGAGCGATGGGGTCAAAACTAAAGGTCACCGGATCACAGGAAAGCGTGGTACAGCTTAAAGTGCCGGTAAGTCCCGGACAGCTGGTATCATCATTCGTAAAGGGCACTACCATAATTTCTACAGTCTGGCCCGGACTAAGGTTAATCACCGTAAAGGGTGGACCATCGACCGTACCCTGATCGATATTGTCAACGAAAATGTGGTAGAAATCAGCTCCGGGCACAGGTGTCCAGTCAAAAACGATTTGATCGGGCTGCGTCTCATCACAGGTAATCATTGGCTCTGCCAGTTCTTCGACTACATTGATCTCGATATCGGTATCGTCCTGACAACCGAAGCTATTCTCTACGGTAACCGAATAGGTCGTTGTTGAATTAGGCGATACATTGATCGTTGGGGTAGTGTTAGAGTTACTCCATTGCACGACTGTTCCTCCAGAAGCCAGTAGCATCGTCGATTCTCCTTCACAGATATCCTCATCGGTAGCGATAATCCCGGCTGTGGGGCTGGGATTGACGTTGAAATTGATCGTAGCATTTGCTGAGCAGCCATTAATAGCAAGGCCCTGGACAGTAAGGCTATTTGGGCCTACGGATGTAGGCACATAATTGCGGGGGTTGTCGACGGAGAAATCATCTTGCCAGATGTAAGCACCGCCTGGCCCTGCACCATCTGCGGTGATAACTATCGCTGAGCCCAGACAGTAAGGAGTCGCAGCATCCAGCGTGATGGTAGGCTGAGTTCTAATAGTAATCGTCTCCGTTAGGGTAGCCGAACAACCGGCAGTAGTGGTAATTAAAACCGAATAGGTCCCTGCATCGGTCTGACTGAGGTTAGTCAAGCTTAGCGTTGGTCCGCCTACTGGCAACGGCCCGCTAGGCCCAGTCCAGCTATAGGCATCTCCTCCACTAGCCGTAAAGGTCACACCACCTCCTCCACAAGGGTTATTACTACTAACCGTAAGGGTTGGCATAAAATCAAAATACTGTACGTTGATGACCTCAGGAGTTGAGGGGCATCCATCAACGGTTGCGATCAAGGTATAGCTTCCGGGAGTAGTGGTGGTTGTATTCTGCGTGGTGGCAAAAGTTGAACCGCCAAAAAGCCATTCCCAACTTATTGTACCTGAAGAAGGGACCACGCTACCTGATAAAGGAATAGTACCACCCGGGCAAACGTCAGGGAAGCTAGCCGAGGCTACGGGAGCGGGGTCTTCGCCAATCACAATCGTTTCAGAGCGTAAGCAACCGGTAGTCGTATTTTCCACCTCGACGATATAAGTACCCGCACCAAACCCATTAAAGGTCTGCTGACCCACACAACTAGGGCAGAATTCTACTACAGAATTATTCGGCAGGCGAATGTAGAAATTGTACGCACCTCCAGGGTCATTCCCTCCGTTGGCATCAACAGTAATTGTACCGTCCATAGCTCCGGGGCAAGTAGCATTAGTAAAGCTGACCAGAGGCGTTTGGTCATCACAAACAATGACGGAAGCCAGTACATCGAAGGTAGTACCTGAGTTACAGCCGATGGATCCCCAGCTACCTGCATCACCATCAGAGTATACTGCAACTTCTACGGTCAGGTCTTCTCCGGTGAAGGTATTCGAGCCAGGAGGGCAGGCCTTTACGTTCATCGTCCAACAAAAGGTGTAGCCAGGAAAGCCTGCGCCCGACGCACAATTATTTGCTCCGTCCCCCCAGTTATTACCGGGGTCATTATCGTTGGGTGCGCCTCCACAGGCTGCGGTTCCACCACCTGAATCATAAGCAAAGCCCATTGGGAACACCGTACTGGTCGCACAGCCCGTCCAGCCAGTAGGGTACCAATCCCAATCACCATTACCATCACAACTGGGAGGGATTACCGTAGGTGTGAAAGTAGACATGTCCCAACCTGGTCCAAAGGCGGGTACAATGGAGTGGAACCACTCAATGGTACCGGTGATGGTCCAGTCGCTCAGAGTAAAACACATATTGACCGTCTCTCCACAGGCATAGGTACCGTTATTTGAAGCGGGGTTGAGTGTAAGTGTACCGTTATCGGCAGAATAACAGACATCACAGTCTTGTTCACTATCGATTGTGATCGCAAAATCGCCTTCGTCCGTGGGACTTGATCCGCTAAGGAAGATGTAATAAGTAGCCCCTGGAGAGGTAGGGAGCGTCAGTGAGGTCGTAACTCCGATATCACAAGCCTGAGCTGTTCTTTCTAAACAATTATTGCCTTCAAAGATGATCATGTAGGTACTCGCGATCGAGGCAGAACTAGTTGAAATTGTCGTTACGTTACCAATTGCGGTGAATGTATACCAAACATCTGGAGATACATCTGTCACCTGCAATCCTCCACAGTTAAGCACGGGATAAGGCGTCGTAGCGGCTCCATCAGTAGTAGAACCGTTAGCGTTGGTAGTACGAGTACCACCACAACCCAACTGAGCGCCCAGGTTGATAAACTCGGCATTAGCACAGTCATCATTAGCCGGCTGAGCCGCTAAAGCTGAAAACGATACAATCAATAGAACAAGCGTAGTGAGGCAACGCATATCACGAGATTCACAAGCTGCAGAACTCTGAAAACCTAGGGATGTGTGGTGTCTTTTTCAATGGTTAGCAACGGCCTAATTGGTCGAGCGATGCCTGATACGTAGTTTGAATCTTGAGTGGTTAAACCAGGTAGTAAAAGTGCAGAACTACCTAAAAAAGTAAGTAACGATTTTCGAGATAGAGCAACTTAAATTAAAAATGAAGAGCTACCCGAGGTTAATTCCACGGGTGTAAGCCGGCACAAAGTACGACATTTGCAGCAATGGGCTCAGGGCCCGTGAGCAGATAAGTAAGCGATTTATGAACAAGATTTCACCTCGATTACCGAGCAGCACCTTCCTGCTCTATCTAGTATTGAGCATTATTATGGGCTTACTGCTCGGTGGCTTTGCTATGATGGTCATTTTGGGCCCGGAAGCAGAAACTATTATGAACAGCGAGGCCGAAACCTTAGGGGTAGCAGGTCGGCAAAAACTACGCCTGGCACAGTCGATTTCTCATCTACTGAGCTTTTCTGTATCCTCCTTCGTAATTGCCTGGCTAGCCTATGCTAAGGGCTGGTTCCATGCGCTGGGGCTACGGGCAAAGGTGGATCAAAAAGGAGCCCTATACGCCGTTTTATTGGTATTACTTTCACTCCCGGTGGTTGCTTTGGTACAATACCTCAATTTACAGATTGAACTGCCAGAGTGGGCTAGCCAGCAAGAGTTGAGCACCAATAAGCTGGTTGAAAGTATTCTCACCTACGAACAGCCTGGAGAGCTCCTCCTTCTCTTTATCACCATTGCCGTCGTACCTGCCATTGGGGAAGAATTATTATTGCGTGGGGTGATTCAGGGAAGAGTACTGCCCTTGTTTATGAAAAATGTTCACCTTCAGGTCTGGCTCACGGCCTTCCTTTTCGGCTTAATGCACCTGGAGTTTGGGGGTATTCTTCCCCGTGCCATGCTAGGCGCAGTATTTGGCTATGCCTACCTCTGGAGTCGATCTATTTGGGTACCCATCGTTTTGCACTTTCTATTCAATGGGCTACAGGCTGCAGTCGTCATTTATTCGGGAGAATTTGTGGCAGATACGGAGATAAGTGAAGCTCCCAACTGGTCTTTTAGCCTGATCGCCTTGCTAGCTGCAGCAGCCGTCTTTTATTGGGGTCAAAGCCACTACAATCGGCAACAATCATTAGGATTGGCTTAGCGCTTTATTCCCAGGTATAGGCCAGCAAGCCAGAAGGTATCCGCGGGTAGAAGCAAGTGGATTTAGGCGGCAATAGCTGCCGCTGCCGGACGATATTAAAAAAGTCCGTCCCGCTGATCGGATAACCGGCAAAGATGGCGTGATCAGTGTACTTCCGGGCTAGATGTTCAAAAGTCGGGCCTTTGGGGCCCATTTCTCGAGAGAAGATCCGTGGATCTTCTCGACTATCGTGGATGTTGAATTGCCGCGGCAGGATGTAGTCATTAAACCAAATAGGATCTACGACTTCAGCTAGTGCTTTTACGGGCCGGCGATTGAGTCGGTAAAATTGTCCTTCGATGGCCAGGGCCCACTCGCCCGATTGCTGTGGAAAAAAGGGGGTATCAGCAGTTCGGATGCTGAAATAAGCCTCCAGATCATCTAGTAACTCTGCCGGGCTTTGATCGCCAGCGGGGCTAATGAGGCGAAAGAAGGTATTCAACTCCAAGGCAACACCAGGCAGTAGTAGTGCCGGGAAGAAATCAAGAACAGGCTGCTCCTCATCCTTAGACATAGCTAGTGCGCTAGCGAGTCGGTGATGGCCATCAGCAACAATGGGCTGTAGTTGGGCTTCTTGCCAAGCCTGTAGTAATTCCTCCTCCCAATGAGGCAACATGCGTAAATATTCGAAATGGAAGCCGTACTGCTCAAATTGCAGCAGAGGTTCAGCATCGACCACAGCTTTTTCCAGTAGCAGCTGAAGACTATCTACCTGTGGATAGGTAAGTAGAACAGGCTTCGTCATGGCTCGCTGATTCCGCAGGACGCGCGATTGTTTTTTGTGACCTTTGACCAAGGTAGCCTCGTGCGGCAGGATTAGCCCAGCTTCGTAGGCAGCACTAGGTAGTAACCCTATAAATCCCAGCTGTTCTGACTCACTTTCCCTATTTAATCGCAACAGGTAAAATGCAGATCTGTTTTGCAAAGTATAGCAACCCTCTTCCAATAACTGCCGAAAGCGATCACGGGCAATAGCGGTGAAATCGGGATGCTTTTCCAGCGCCCCTTTACGGGCTAATACGGCAGCGAAGGGTCGCAGCTCCATAGGTCGTTTTGGCTAGGGGACGCAAGCTACGAATTGCCTCTAATTATTTTAGCTTTCAGATTTTAAGAACTGTAACAATAGTGTGGATCATCGACTCCGAAGGTCAAGAAGCGAAACGGGAGCACCAGGTCGAGGGCCTCCTGGCCCGAGTAGTGCAGTAAGGGTTGGGGTGGGTCGGAGCTCCAGCTCCTCTACCTTACCCAGACACTCATTACGGATCCAGACCTGCGAGGAAGGTTTACACCTGCGGAAGTACAACTCCTAAATGCATAGTCCCAGAGTAGTGAAAATTTAAACCAAATGACCTTGACCAAATAAGCAGAAAACAGTATCTTTGCGCCCACTTTTTAGCTAGATGCTCACCAACGGGTGGGACTAATCAGTTAACACTGACTGCTTTATGGATGCCTTACAAGCTTTCGTGCTGCCCATTCGAGGACTTAATACCGGTTGGCACCACTATGATTTCCAACTTAAACGGAGCTTTTTTGCTGCTTTTGAGCAAAGCCCCGTACAAGAAGCGGACATCAAAATGGAACTAGCCGTTGACCGTCGAATTCGTGATCTTGTCCTTCATTTTACCTTCTCTGGAAGTGTACAAACGGATTGTGATCGCTGTATGGCGCCCATTCAGTTGCCGGTAGTTGGAGAACAGCAATTGCTGGTCAAGATCACCAACGATGCGGAGCAAGTCTCCGATGATCCGGAAATGATCTATCTCCACCACGAAGAGGCTTTTTTACAGGTCGCCCCTTTTGCCTACGAATTTGTGCTGCTCGCCCTGCCCATGGTAAAAACCTACGCTTGCCGCGAAACGCCTCCTTTCCCCTGCGATGAGGACATGCTGAATAAAATTGCCGCTGCCGAAAATCTAGCTGAAGAACCTGAAAATGATCAACCAAGCTCCAGCCCCTGGGACGTACTCAAGGATTGGAATAAATAAAACAAGACTTAAGTTATGGCACATCCTAAGAGTCGGATCTCCAAGCAACGTAAGCGTAAGCGTCGTACCCACTATAAGGCTGCTGCGCCCACTACTTCTATTTGCCCTACTACCGGTGAATCTCACCTGCGCCACCGCGCCTACCAAGACGCCGAGGGCAATACGTACTACCGTGGTCAGATGCTGATCGCCGTAGACGTAGTCGAGGACGAAGAAGACGAAGACTAGCACTGACTCCCCTTCCTGGGAGCTGGTATAGATTAAAGCGCCGCCCTGCCTTTGGCAGGGTGGCGTTTTTGCGTTATTGCTCTTTTGAATCAGAAGGAGGTGGTGGCCCTAGACAAGATACTCCCCTCGGAAAGAAAGCGGAAGTAAAACCCGCTACTATCAATGACTAGATTCGGAGGCTGCACACTCACATTGAAATTGATGGCCGGCCATTTTGGGGTTTCCCCATCACTAGGATCCCAATACACACATAATACCTGAGATCCCACCCAGATAAACCTCTGCACTTCTGCCTCAGAACAGTTTTTCAATAAGAGGGCAACTAAATAGGCAGAGAGCTTTGGAGGAAGTTGCCTATCAACAATAAATTTCATGCTCGAAGAGGTACAACTGTCTTGACATTTGCAAGCATTGAAGCATAAGCTAAGCAAGCCATAACATCTTCTACCTCTAAATAAGGATAGTCTTCAAGGATTTCCTCAACGGTCATACCTCCAGCCAATAGCTCCAGTATTTGTGCAACAGAGAAGCGCATATTGCGAATAGTGGGTTTCCCACCCATCACTTTTGGATTTATTGTTATCCGGCTTAGATCCATCAAGAGATTGAATTTAATCGTACGCTAAATATAATAGATAAACGGAGAATAAAGTTGCTTGATAACTAAGGCCAGATAAAAGTTGATTCTATTATGTTTGCAACATGAAAACCATTATCAACACCCCTAAAGCTCCAGCTCCAGTTGGCCCTTACAACCAGGCCACTCGCGCAGGAGACATGCTTTTCGTTTCTGGTCAAATCGCCCTAGATCCGGCAACCGGAGAATTAATTGATAGCGATATTGAGGCGGAAACGCACCAGGTCATGAAAAACCTCGGTGCTATCCTGACCGAAGCAGGTCTTAGTTTTGAAAACGTGCTAAAGTGTTCCGTCTTCGTCAGCGATATGCACAACTATGGCCGCATCAACGCCGTCTATGCCCAGTATTTTGATGAAGCCACTGCTCCAGCCCGCGAGTTGGTCGAGGTGGCCAACCTACCGAAGTTCGTCAACGTAGAGATCAGCGTGATTGCTACTTTTTAATAGCCTCCCAGATAACGGCGCAGGATCCACTCACCGGCGAATAGGGCAAGCAGGATAAAGAATATCCAACGTAGGTTAACTACTGAGCGAGTCGTCACAGTATTGAACTGGATCGGCTTTACTGTCCCTCTTTCCTCCAGTCGACCAGGCAAGCTGGCTAGTTCCTGCGGAAGTACAAAGTCACCACCATAGCGTTCGCTCAACAGGCGTAGTAAGCCATGATCGGCCTCTAGCGCAAAGCGCTCTACTTCTACGGCCTGGACACTAAACTGGCCATTGAAATCCAGGCTCTCCGTTCCGGTATTTACCTCCGCGCGGTAGCGGTAGTTGCCTACGGGCAAGATGCCCGCATCCAAGCGGTAGGTACGCCCTACCCTGCTGAAGGTGTAGTCGTAGTCGCGACCATCTTCGCCGGTCTTGCTGATCGTAATGATTACATCTGGCTCGTTGATTAGCTCATAATTGGCATTGTACAATTCAGCATCGAAAGTAATCGGCTCGTTTTCGTCGAAGATATTCTCCGGTTGATTGACCCGAAAACGGCGCTTATCATCCGTTACGCTGAGGTATTGGGTTACCTGACTGATCAATTCATCGAAGCGCTCATGATTGTTGTATTCTAGGTAGTCGAAGAGTCGCCAACGCCAAATGCCTGTACCAGCTAGTACGGCCCTGCGGGCACCGCGCTCCTCCCCTACACTCAGTAGTGGATAATCGGTGTCGACCCGCCCGATGCGCTGACGCAACAAGGTGGAGCTACCACTACCTGGGTTGAATTCGCCAAAGGCCACCTGTAGGGGAGGAAAGCGAGAAAGTGCCTGCCGCAGCTCATCGCTGATGTTAAACAGGCTGAAATCAGCGGCTACCAAAGCCCCGACTTCATTCGTCGAACCAGCATTCAGCACGATATTCATCAGGTCCTGCGCTCGACTCAGCTGCCCGTAGGCCGAAGCTTCTCCGGCAATAAACCAAATCGGTTTCGCTTGTTCTTCCGCCTGACTTAACACGGCACTCAGATCATAGGGACCACTGGGCAGCTGGTGCAAAATCAGCAGGTCATAATCGGCAATATTCTCCGTGAATGAGCGCGCGTAAGCGATATCTACTTCATTATTATTGCCCTGCAACAAGGCCTGTTTTAAAGCGCTCAGATCGGGATTCGGAGCATGTGCCAGAATTAATATTTGCTGGCGTGCATCCAAGACATCGACAAAAATATCGCGGCTGTTATTTTGCGTGCTAACCTCATCGCCGATGCCCGAAAGGCTGATGCGGTAACGCTGTACCCCCGGACGATCGGCATCGATAATGACTTCCCGGGTCGTGAAGAAATCATTGTCATCAATTTCCAGTGTTTCATTGTGCAATTCCGTGCGCCCACCATCGTCAATCCGGCTAACGGTCATTCGGCTGCGACTACCGGCAGCATTGCGGGCGCTGATGTCAATCTGCACACTGAAACGATCATTGAGGTAAGCAATCCGGTTATGGTAGAGCTGCCTCAGCAGCAAGTCCCGCCGCTGCGTGGTATCACCCAAGCCAACGGTATAAATTGGAGCTTGCAGTTGTAAGGGGCGATAAATAGGATTGGCCCCTTCGTTATAGATCCCGTCCGTGGCTAGAATAATTGCCCCTACGTTCTGGTTGCTGTAGACGTCGCTGATCTCATCCAGTACGGCCGACAGATTGGTCCGCTTTTGATTAAAGCTCAATTCCTCAGCTTGCGCCACACCGTCGCCAAAAGTGTAGGAGGCCAATTCGTAATCCTCCCCTAAGTCCCGCCTTAAATCCGACCACAACTGCTTGTAAGCGGCCGTATCGGTA
Source organism: Bacteroidota bacterium (assembly GCA_039030655.1). Classification (GTDB taxonomy): domain Bacteria; phylum Bacteroidota; class Bacteroidia; order Chitinophagales; family Saprospiraceae; genus Neolewinella. Next base: position 48,912 of record JBCCDS010000012.1, read on the forward strand.
CTCATCCCGATGGATTCACTGGCGTCCTGCACGAGCACCACCACTGGTTCTTGTTGATCCGTTTGTAAATAGCGTAATAATGGCGATAAAAGTAGCGCCGCCAGTAGGCTATAACCCAGGAAACGCAAAATGCCCATCAGCCACCGCAGCCAGATCGGTTGATCCTGAAAAGCCGCCGAACGGTAATATAGTATTAGGCTTACGGCCAAACCAGCCAGTCCGCATAGGCCCAGAAACCAGACCGGGTACTCAAAGGTGATATTTTGCATACAATTTCTTATCCAACGAACTTATAGCCTACCCCACGGACAGACTGAAAGAAGCTCGGGTTTTTCGGGTCAGCCTCAAAGTATTTGCGGAAGGATAAGATGAAGTTGTCGATTGTGCGAGTACTGGGGTATACATCATAGCCCCATACCGATTGCAGAATCTGCTGACGACTCACCACTTCGCCTCTCCGCTCTACCAGCAATTTGAGTAGCATCGCTTCCTTTTTAGTCAGCGTAAACTCCCCTTGTTGCCCAGTGGCTTCAAAGGTCGCGAAGTTAACCTTATTCGAACCAAACTCGTAGCGATCGGGCTGTACATCCGGCGATTTACTCGTTCTTTCGATTAATCGTTGCACGCGCAACAGCAATTCTTCGAAGACAAAGGGCTTAGTCAGATAATCATCTCCACCTCGCTTAAGGCCCTGGATACGGTCCTGAGCCTGGTCTTTGGCCGTTAGAAAAATGATGGGGACTTCCCGGTTGGTCAGGCGAATTTGCTCGCAAACCTGAAAGCCATCCAGTTCTGGCAACATCACATCCAGTACGATGAGATCAAAGTGTTGTTCTTGACTATCCTTTAGCGCCTTGCGACCATTTTCGGCCGTCACGACTTCATAGCCTTCCAGTTCTAGGTTCAGGGTGACTGTTTCACGGATGTTTTCTTCGTCTTCAACCAACAGAATGCGTAGCATAGATGTGGATTTAATTTTTGAGGGTGGATCATACTGTAGCTACTTGCCACAATACGTAAGCATAGAACTACTTTACAGTCTGAGAGTTGTTTGCCAATTGTCAATTATTGGTACCCGATTCGGCCGATCTCCTAGCCAGTTCTTCCTGCACTTCCCGGTAGGTAGACTCCAACCATTCGGGCTCTGAACGCATTAACCAACTTAGGCTATCGAGCTCCGCTAAGGTCATTTGTTGATCACTTAGCACATTTTGGTACCACTCTACCCGCATAGAATCACGCAAGCTGAGAGGCAATTCATTAATCAAGGCTTCCAGCAGATGCAGTTCGGCCAGTATCGGGGCCAGTTTTTGTACTTCCGCAGGTGTAGGCCCTGCATTGGGTTCAGCGCAGGCAACCAGCAACCACAGAGCTGCCAGCCAGCAGCGGTATTTTAACTTAACCATATTTTAGGATAGTAAAAGAACAGTTGTTCCGCCGACTCCGGCGACCAGTCCGTCCAATTACTAACGTCACAACGACTGCCAAGGATGCCACAGGTAGGAACATTATCAATGTAGACCTCCGGGAAACGGTTGGCCAAATCCGTAAAGCCCGGGTTGTGGCCGAACACCGCTACACTGTTCCAGCTATCGGGCAAAGCCTGAATGGCCTTAATAATTTGGTCAGGCCTGGCGTGATAAAGAGAACGATCAAGCACCATTTGGTTTTTCTCCAGTTCAAATGCTTTACGAAAAGCCGTTGCCGTTTTGCGGGCTCTTCTGGCTGTAGAGCTAAGCACAGCATGTATGTCCTGACCAGACTCCAGCAGTTTGGCTGCCATAAAGGGTGCGTCGCGTTTACCCCGCTCATTCAAGGGGCGATCATGATCAGGAATTGAGTAATCCGCCCAACTACTCTTGGCGTGGCGAACCAAATAAATATATTTCATGCAGCCAATTTAGCATCTCCACTTAACAATAACTTAATCCGCAGCCTGGCTTTAAGGATGTAATTTTACGCCAAGATCAATTTCATATGAGTTCTGCTAAAATTCTTATCGTTGATGATGAACCTGATATTATCGAGTTCCTTTCTTACAATCTGAAACGCGAGGGCTACGACATTGTAGCGGCAAATAATGGCCGGGAAGGACTACAAGTGGCAGAACGTGAACGCCCCGATCTGATCATCTTAGACATCATGATGCCCGAGATGGACGGCGTCGAAGTTTGCCGGCAGTTACGTGAGAAGGAGCATTTCCAGCAAACGGTCATCACTTTCCTCACTGCCAGGGAAGAGGATTACAGCCAGATTGCAGCCCTCGACATGGGCGGTGATGATTATATCACTAAGCCTATTCGGCCTATGGTACTCATCTCTAGAATTAAAGCGCTGCTAAGAAGGAAGAAATCTTCAGCGGCAGAAGCAGCTAATAAGTCCATTAAAGCTGGCGATCTGGAAATTGATCTGGAAAAAGTAGTCGTTCATGTAGGGGACGCCACCATTGAGCTGGCAAAGAAAGAATTTGATCTTATTACCCTGCTGGCGTCTAAACCAGGCAAAGTCTTTACCCGTGACGAGATCTTCAATAAGGTTTGGGGTACTGATGTAATCGTCGGCAATCGCACCATTGATGTTCATATCCGGAAATTGCGGGAAAAAATCGGCGACCATTACATCAAAACAGTCAAAGGTATTGGCTACAAGTTCGAATTTTAGGTAGCCCCATTTTACTATGCTAAAAAACTCTACGCCAAGGCAGATTGCCCTAATGGCAGCTTCTCTAATTGCACTGCTAAGCACCCTCGTCTCTGGGCTAGCCGTCTTATTTATGGTAGAAGAATACCGGCTACTCCTCATTTTGGGATCTGGGCTGGCTACTTTCCTGATCGCCTACTTAATCATCCTCAGCTATTTGCGGCGCTACATCTACCGCAAGATCAAATTGATTTACAAAACCATCCACGATCGAAAAGTATCTACTGATATCAAAAGCAATACCGTAGATATGGACACGGACATCATCTACGAGGTAGAACAAGAAGTAGCTGATTGGGCCCAAAAACAGCAGGAGCAAATTGAACTGTACCGAGGCTTTTCCGAGTACCGAAGACGCTATATTGGCGACATCAGCCACGAACTGAAAACCCCTATCTTCAATATCCAGGGCTACCTCCATACTTTACTTAATGGAGGCTTAGACGATCAAACTATTGCACGCCCTTTCCTGGCTAAAGCCGCAAAAAACGTAGACCGGCTTCAAACCATTGTTGATGACCTCAGCGCCATTAGTCGTTTGGAGTCTGGTGATCAGCTATTGGACCTGGAAACTTTCGACATTCGCCAACTAGCCCTAGAGGTCATCGAAGACATGGAGATGAAGAGTCGGCAAGCTAACGTTAGCCTTAGTTTGAAGGAAGGTGCAGCTCCAGGATTTTTCGTCGAGGCTGACCGCGAAAATATTCGGCAAGTGCTCACTAATCTGATCAGCAACTCCATTAAGTACGGAAACGAAGGAGGCTCCACTAAGCTCGCCTTCTACGACATGGACAGCAATATTCTCGTCGAGGTGGCCGATAATGGAATTGGCCTTTCGGAAAAGCATCTTCCCCACGTTTTTGATCGCTTCTATCGCGTAGATAAGAGTCGTTCTCGGCAAAAAGGAGGGTCCGGCTTAGGGCTGGCAATTGTCAAGCATATTATTGAAGCCCATAAGCAAACCATCAATGTGCGCTCTACCAAGGGCTTGGGTTCTACTTTCGGCTTTACGCTAAAGAAAATTGACAAAAATTAAGCCGACCCAAATCCTTGGAAAGCTGAAATTTACCCCTTATCTTTGCGGCCCTAAAAAGTCAGAAATCTTTTATATGCTAATCATCAACGTACGCGAAGGCGAAAACATTGACCGCGCACTCAAGCGCTACAAGCGGAAGTCCATCAACACCCGCGTTATCCGTGAACTCCGTAATCGTCGCGATTACACTAAGCCTTCGGTAGAGCGTCGCAAGGAAAAGCTCAAGGCTGCTTACCGCTTAAAAAAGTACGGCTCTAATTAATAACAGCTTCCAATAAGCTGGTATTCTGATTTTTTACAATTGCCGGGCAGCATAGCTGTCCGGCAATTGGTATTTTACGGGCATGAACTGGAATCGTCTCAACCCTACTCGTTCAAGATCCTCGGGCTTACCTTCTGCTAGATCTGGCGCTTCAAATAGCTCTCCGCAAGCGGACCTAGGGCTAGGTGACAAAGTAGGGCAGGAGGCAGGCACCCGCCTAATTCAACAAGATGGTAGCTTTAATGTGGAGCGGCGTGGCTCCCGAATCTTTCATCTTTATTTTAAGCTCGTTGAAATGCCCTGGCGACAGTTTCTACTAGTCGTCTTACTCTTCTATCTAGCCATCAATATTTTCTTCGGCTGCTTATTCTGGCTATTTGGCCCAGGGCAAATAGCTGGCTTCCCTCCTGGAGAAGGATGGTTCCATGAACTCTCCCAATGCTTTTTTTTAAGCGTACAGACCTTCACCACGGTTGGCTTCGGAGCTATTCACCCTGTTGCTACTTCCGCTAATTTTCTGTCCGCAATCGTGGCCCTCGTCGGCCTCATTTCAGTAGCTATGGCAACTGGGCTGTTTTTTGCCCGCTTCTCTAGACCTCGACAACTAATTGTCTTCAGCACCAAGGCCGTCATTGCACCTTATGGGCCCGATGCGCTCAATAGTCTTCAGTTTCGCATTGCTAACCAAAGAGATGACAACCTAATCAACCTCCAAGCCAGCGTCACTCTTACCTGGTTAGAGCGCGACGAAAAGAGTGGCCTCAAGCGACGCTTTGCCCCGCTGGAACTCGAACGCGACGGCGTAGCCCTATTTCCACTCAACTGGACGATCGTCCACGTAATTGACGAGGATAGTCCATTAATCGGCTGGGAGAAGGCTGCCTTTTGCCTGCGCCAATCCGAAATTATTATCTCTATCCAAGGCTATGATGATGCTTTTGCTCAAACGATCCACGCCAATAGCAGCTACACTTTTGAAGAAGTAATTTGGGGTGCCCGCTTTCTCCCCATGTATCATGAGGAAGACGGAACTACGGTGCTCGAACTGGATTGTATCGATAAGATTGAACATCTTTAGCCGCCAATGAGAACGGGCTGCCTCAAGTATTTGAAGCAGCCCGCACCTTTCGTAAGCTCTAGCTAGGTAAAAACCTAGGCCTGAATGTTCGGCAGCACGATTTCCTGACCTGGGAAAATCTTGTTGGGATCATCCAGTTGATCAGTATTGGCCGCAAAGATTTCTTTGTACTTCATCGGATCCCCGTATACTTCCTTAGCAATCTTGCTCAGGCTGTCTCCTTTTTCAATCACATACTTACCATAGTAAGCAGTATTTGAAACGCGAATATCCGCTTCAATATCAGAAGGAGAATCACCCCCAACACGCTTGATTTCGTCCCAGAGTTGATCTTTTTCGCGCTGGGTTTCGACGGTTCCTTTCATTTTCAGGACGCCAAATTCTTCACTTATAGCTCCGTCTTGGGCGTTGAAACGCTCGCCCATATCCAGAACGCTGCGGTACTTGTCTTGTAGTGCCATGGTGGTAATACTTTTGTTAGAAAGGGTAATGGTTTACCTCACTTTCGGTTGAAAAAATGATAACTACAACAGCATAAACTGCGCAATTATCTATCAGGTCGCAAAATAGCGTTTTTTACTAATCTGCCCTTTTAAGACACTTCTTTCTCAAAAAAGTAACATCTTCTCCACCTTAAGCAATAAAGAAAGTGGATTGAACGCTTTAGCAGTGACTTCCCCAAAGAGCCAGCTAATCGACATACCTCACAGCTCGAAATAACAGGATGGTGACCTGCACCACCTTAATTCGTCTTATATTTGTCAAAACACACTAGCTGACTACATGAAGCTGTTTCTATCTCTCCTAATCTTTTGTTTCCTGGCTTACTGCCTGCCTTGTGCAGCGCAGGCCCGGCTAAAGGCGAGTAGCGACGGTTCTGGTTCTGGCACCCGTTCGGTGCTCAATCCCCAGGTTCGTAGTTTTCTTAAGGAAAAGACACTCTGGGATAACGGGCAGACTTACTGCGCAGCCAACTTCAGCTACACACGCACCCTGGCGGATGTTCACGAGATGGGGGTTTGTCGGTCTTCCTCCTACGTACTTCCTTTGATGTATGGTCGCCGTTTAAATTCCACTGTCGCTCTGGAGGGTGGACTTTTTGGAGGCATCAATCGTAGCCGCTCTTTTGGTACCAGCATGTTCCGCTCCTCGGAAGTACAACGAACCACCGGTTTAGCTTATGGCTTCCTCATGGGGCTTTCCCACAATATCCACAATGGCGTTGACTTCAAGCTGCGCTACCGCATCGATCTCGACAATGGTCAGCATGCCTGGGAGCCCCTTCAGGCCGGTTTGTCATTCAACTTTTAGAAGTACTTCTGCCTCTACCTCCCAGTTTGCTCGGATATCTTGTAATTCTACCGTTTCTACCTTCTCCGGTTGTCGCCTTAGTTCCCAGTTTCCGCCATCATAGCGACCGTTCTCATTCACGTCATGAATGACCTCCAGCGCGTACTCTCCGGGTTGCAATCGGTCGATCTTCTTACTAAACTGAGCTTGCCGGTCAATAATAAAACTTGTTGTCAGCTGCTTGCTGGTACCACTCACTAGCCTTACCACATAAACGCTGGTGCTGTCCAGAGTTGGAAAATTAAGTTGGATACTACCTACACTTTCCAGCGCATTAGCTCGCAGACCATAGCTCAAGCTATCCGATAGCTGCTGTCCAAATACGTCCGTGACTGCTGAAGGAGCTAACTCTAGGCGGTAACTCGTACCTGCCACCCAGGGATACTTAACCGCCAATTGATTAGTCATCATACTATCCATACTAATCTGCGGAGGTTCCTCGCTTTCCAGGCTATCAATGAAGATTCGAATAGCCTCGGGATCAAACGCTGCCAAGGGGCGACTAAATACGATCACGGCCAATTCACCGGGATAAATTCTACTGGCGGGATCCTTGGAGGCCTCTAATACCTGGCGTGGAAGATTCGCCTCCAGCGAGTCTGCGCTAAAGTAAAATGTATCTCTACCCATCTCTTCATCACCAATAAAGAGGCTATCAGCTGCTCGCTCCAGATAGAAAAGCCGTAGGCTATCTCGCTCCGAAAAACGGAAGTAATCATCCCGCAGGCTCTCTACCGTTACTTCGTCTGCGGGCCGGTTAAACCCCAATTTAATCAAGCCAAATTCGGAAGTATCGATGCTCGTTCTCAGTCGTTGAGGTAAGGGAGACAAGCGAAAATCAGTGCTCGCAACTACCGTATCACTAACTTCCACCAGACTATCCAAGAAGGCAACTCCGCTACTCGCATTGCCAAACTCATAGATACCGGCTGCATTTTCTAAAGCAAAAGCCTGGTAAGCGCCTGCACGCAGGTTTTGCAGGTCGTAAAAACCTTCCTCATCCGTATAAGCAAAATAAAATGGCCGTTCTGTTTGTACAGCGGTATCCGCCAGATTGGCATACAGAGAAACAAGGATATCTTGCTTCGGTTCCCCGGTATAGGCATCCACTACCCGCCCCCTTAACTGAGCAGAGTCCAACTCAGGCCCCGTGGCAAAGACAAAGCGTAGATTCTCCGTAGGGTTTCGTTCCGTAAGATCAACGATAGCCTCCCCTAAATTGATAGTGTAAGTAACGCTATCCTGCAATTCAACGCCTTGTAGTGGGATAATCAAGGTTCTCCGCTTTAAGCGTGGCTGCTCTTCTAATTGAATTGGAGGGCTAATCACGATTTGGCTGGGATTAGCTAAAACGACCCATTCATCAAAAGTCAGCTCGATCTGCTCCGGACGAAAATTCACCTGTAGATTAGGAGTAGACTCCTCCAACACCAACATTGGGGGTATACTATCCCGCTCTCCACCAGTAGGAGGAAATGGGTTGGCGCATCGCTGCAGACCAAAAGACTGCAGCAATAGTATGCAAAAGAAGATTAGCGCTGCCAAAAATTGCTTAATCATAAGGGGGGCAAAGGTAAAACGGCCAGGCTACATTATTTCCTTGAGCACCTTAAGGCTGTTGATTTCTCCCAGGCCCGGAACGTGAAAGCGATAAAAACTCACTAAAGCACTCAATAGCTTTTGTCTAGAGATACGATTTAGGGGTAAATCGTGCACCCGCTCCCGCTCTAAGTGCAACAAAGTGTACAGCAATTGGGCTTCTTCTTCCGTCAAATAATCCTGGTGCCCTGGGAGTTCCCCAATAAAGTACCCTTCTCGTAGGTCAAATAATGGAGTCGCCAGAGACCAGTCGCCCACGGGTAAAAAACCCAGAAAGTGGCTCAAGCCTAATAGAAAATGAAGGTGTAGATTAGCAACCGAATTTCCGGTATCATCCAGGAAGCAAAAGCTATCGAACAGATAATCAAATAAGGCTGGATTGGCCTCTCGCTCCTGGACACTCTTTCGCGTCATTTCCAATAGAAAAAGTCCTAGTGTACCTCTCTTCAAATCAAAAGGTAGCTGATGATAAGGCCGGGCCAGCCGCACTTCCTTGAGTCGATTCATCTCCCGATCTTCCCTTTCGTAAGCCACAATTTCTACCAGATTCATCAGCTGCAGTAAACTGGCAGGAGTGCGGGCCTTAGCCTTTCTCACTCCACTGATAATGTATTTCCGCAAGCCTTTCTCCCGCGTATAGATGTCCAGTATCAAAGAAGATTCTTTGTATTTAATGGACTTAAAGACGATCGCGGGGGTAGTGATGAGCAACTTTTGATGTTTGTTGTCAGATGGCAGATGTTAGTCTAGGCCACCGCCAGGTTTTGCACTTCGCAGATACTTTATGTAGCCATTAATTAACTTATTACAATCAGTGTAGATAAGGCAAAAATTGTCAAAGGTAGGCTGATCAATAAATCCTTCGTCTATTGCGGTAGTGAAATGTTCGAGTGTCTCCTCAAGTGATCCTTTTGCGTTTCGGCAAAACCGAACATTATCTTTGAAGTAATGGCGACCGTACCCTTCTGCAATATTAGCCGAAACCGATCGAGAAGATCGAATAACCTGATCTAGTAGTCTGTATTTTTCATCAGTTGGAAGATTAGTCCGCATACACTTACTGACATAAATACGTAAATCCCGACATCTTTGGTAAACACTAAGATCTTTAAATGAACGCGTTTTCAGAGTTATAGGATTTTAGAGTGAATGAATGCCCCACATAAATAAACAAAAAAATTTAAATCAAACAAAAAACAACAAATAAATCCTACCCCTCGCTAACAACTCCCAACTAACATCCAACAACTAACAACTAACACCCCTAATTCCCCAACGCAATCAAATTAGCAAACAGCCTAAACGCTCCCGGCACTCCCGCGGGTAGTTCCCGGAAAAAGCTGTAACCGGTATAGACATAATGCCCTTTGCCATATTGCGCGACCAGTAAGCCACCATCGCGGGCAGGTTCTCCGGGGTCATTACTGGAGAGTAGCGGGGTATACTCTTCCCCCCATTCATTAGGGAAATATAGACCACGTTCTTGCACCCAGCCTTCAAAATCTGCGGCAGTAATCTGATTAGGGGTAGTAAGCACAGGATGATCTGGGGCCAGAATACGTACTTCTGCTTCCTCAACCGTAACCCGGTCACGGCTGATATTAAGCGTGTAGGGAGCGACGTCTTCCATCGGAATTTTCAAGCGGTGGCCGGTATTATACTGTACAATCATGGTACCACCTTGAGCAACATAGTCCAGTAAACGCGGTTGATAATTGGCCATACGATCCAAGGTATTATAAGCACGCACGCCGATGATGATAGCATCGTAAACCGAAAGATCACCGCTAATGAGTTGATCATCCTCCAGCAGTTCCACCTGATACCCTAATTGGCTAAGTGCAGCGGGAATCTCATCTCCGGCCCCCATTAGATAACCAATGCGGTGGCCACGGGTTTCCAGGTCGAGCTTTACTACCGGTACCGAAGCATCGAGCACGGCCCGCTGGGTAGGGATATGGTCGTGTTCGATGGTGACTAGTTTGTCCGTGTAGGCTTCCTCACCCACCCGTAGAAGGGGGACAATCATCCCTTCAGAGGCGCCTTCTGGTGGCGTAAGGCTGAAACGGAATACCGCTTCCTGTCCTTTATTAGCCAGTTCTACTACGTATTTAGCGGGCTCTACCTGCCAATCATTAGGCGTACAGAGTTCCAAATTGCCCTGAATCCCAGCTTGACCTGCCGTTACTTTTATCTCTACAGTTTGGGCCTCACCATTTGGAAAAAGGAAACTACTGGATTTGATTTCGGTGAACACCTGCGGAAGTACCTCAAAAGGCTGAAAAACTTCCCCATCAACTGGATCGGTAGTGGAGTATCGCACCGGGCGCGAAAGGATCAGTTCTTGCTCACCTTCCCCATAATCAACCTCTAACCGGAAAAACACCCGCAAAGGATCAGGGCTCTCGGCCATCCCTCGATCCAACTGATTAGGCACTCGATACACACCCAGTACCCAAGGCTCCTTAAACCAGTAAGGGTCAGAAGTAGGATTATCTTCAGGAATCTGCAATTGCAGTGTTTGAACTACCGGAGCATATTTAGTTAGAACCGTATCCAGTTCCTGATCAAGCAGGGCAGTTGAGGGGTCGTGGGAGGCCAAAGCCGCCACAGCGGTCCAGCGTAATCCGTGACTGGAACGATTGGTGGCTTCGACCTTCACTACTACAGAATCGCCGGGCGTAGCGGTCGGATCATCGACTGTGGGAGAGAGATAAAGTCCCAGACAAGCCGCAATCAATTCATTGATCTGATTAATCTTCAGCACCTGGTAATGGTTGTCAGTCTCGCTGTATACGGCCTCCATCATCGCTCGTACTTCTAACAGGCCAGGAATACTAGCAGCTGGATCGGCTAAATCAAAATCTGCTTCAATGCGCTCTAAAGCTTGCGCGATTGGAGCTCCGCCCCGAACCCGTGTCCAGCTGATATCTAAACCGGCGAAAGGGTCGTTATCGGTACCTTTGTCCTCTCCAGCCATCAATTCCAATAACTCCTCATAATCATCACGTCGACCGCTGGACCCAAAGCCCTGGCTCTTATGCTGCGAACGACTACGGGCCGCCATTTCAGCGATCCCTTCGCCCATCAGGGGCAGGTAAGTCCCCATGCGCATTTCGATGAGATTCTCCGGCACAATATTTTCGCCGGCACTCCGCCAGGTGTAAGCATTCCAGTAAATGCGTTTGGGCTGCCAGGTATCCAAGTATTCCAATTGCTCAGGGAAGGCCGTAGGGTCTCCCGCCAGCTCAAAAGCCTCCATGCCAATGATGGCCGAGGCCGTATGATGGCCGTGCGTAGTGCCTGGAGCACGAGGGTCAAAGCGCAGCACAATAATATCGGGGCGAAACTGACGAATAACCCAAACCGCATCGGCCAGTACCGAGTCACGTGCCCAGATATTGAAGGTCTCGTCGGGGTGCTTACTGTAGCCAAAATCGTTAGCCCGGCTGAAAAATTGACGCCCGCCGTCGATGCGGCGCGCAGCTAGCAACTCCTGCGTTCGGGTTAAGCCCAAAAGCTCTCTGATATCGGGTGCGATTAGGTTCTGCCCGCCATCTCCCCGGGTAAGGGACAGGTAAGCAGTTTCCACTTTATGGACATTCGCCAGTTGGGCAATCATCCGCGTATTTTCATCGTCGGGATGAGCAGCCATGTATAGAGCAGTACCGAGTACTTGCAGCTTTTGAATGCCGGCATAAATTTCCGCCGAGTTCGGCTGAACCGGAGCTTGAGCAATTAGCCAATTTGTACTTCCGCAGGTCGAAACGAGGACCAATAAACTGAGCAGTAGAATTCTTTGCACGGGTGAGTCGGAGATTTGAAGGGAAGTAAATTCACTTGCTGGCGTACCGCTTAAAGCAAGGATACAGGTAACGGATTACCTTGACCAATAACCAACAAAGCTAAGCACGATGCGGTTGATGGGCCAACAAACCGAATTTGACCAATAACTATCTTTATCGGACTTACCAACGAAAAAAGCCGGCAGATTTCATACTGACGGGATAAGGTCATCAATATGCAATTGGACCTCTGGTCTTTAATCATACTTCTATTTCTGGCACAGGGAATATTCTGCCTTGCTGCTATCTGGTGGCCCGTCAAAGAGCGGCCAGCCAGCGGTCGGCTCTATCTTTCCCTCCTCATTCTCGTCCTACTCTGGATTATGGCGGAGTTTTTGTCCGTTAGAAATGTTTTCAAGATTCAGCTGAATGCCTTCTATGGTACCCGTTACGGATCCTGGTTTTTGTTAGGGCCTTTGGTCTATTTTTTTCTACGGGCAATTACAGAAAAGGATTGGCAATTCCGAAGGCGGGAGCTGTTACATTTCCTGCCCTTTTTAATCTTTACGCTTCTGATTCCCGCTTGGAGTGGTGAAGAATTGGGGCAGCGGCAGATTCATTATGGGATGCTCGCCGTTTTTGATCATCGCCCAAAAGTTGTGAGTGGGTTTGAGCGGCTTTATGCACACATCTTCTACCTACAATTCCTACACTTTGCCGTGTACTTGTTGTACAATTTGCGACAAATCAGGCACTATCGAGATCAATTGGCGCAGATCTATGCCAGTCGGGCACACTTGAACTGGCTCTGGGTCTTTCACGGACTGCTGCTGCTTGCACTGGTCTTTGCTGCGAGTTTTCTTTTTATTCTTTTCCGTGCTGACTTCTATTCCCGTAGTCTAGATTACCTCTACATTTTGCCGATGGGTCTGTTCGTCTATTCCGTCGGTTTTCAACTCACCCGGATTAAATGGATACGGGTAGCTAATCCGTCCAAATCCCGCTACCGGAATTCGACCATCAAGTCTAGCGAGCGGGAAGACTTTCGACAGCGGCTCATTAAGCACCTAGCAGAGGTGAAGCCCTATCTCAAAAACGAACTGCGCCTGGCAGAATTGGCCCAGGAGATCAACATAAGCAGTCATCAGCTCTCCCAGTTAATCAATGAGGACTGGGGGCAATCCTTCTTCGATTTCATCAATACTTATCGGGTGCAAGAGGCGAAAAAGTTGATCGTCGACCACCCTCATTGGACCTTACTACAAATCGCCTTCGCCGCAGGCTTCAACAATAAGACCTCCTTCGGTAACGCCTTTAAAAAACAATTAGGGGTAACGCCCTCTACCTATCGAAAAGAACAGTTAAAACAGCCATAAATACGGCAACCCTTATAAAGATTGTCGACCGCCGAAACCATAGCTACTAACATTGGGGCAAATCAAAACTCCAATCAATGAAAAGCAGCTTACTCTGGCTGGGATTTCTTTTTAGTCTACCGCTTAATGCCCAAACCGTTCAGTATCAATTGGATGCCGGTCACACCTATATCGGCTTCGACGTAGAGCGTTTTTTAGTCGGTGAAGTCTCCGGTCGTTTTAATAAGTTTTCGGCTGTCATCAGTATGCAGGCTGATGATCTGAGTAGTTCACAAGCCGAAGTCGTCATTCAAGCCAGTAGCCTAGATAGCAATAATGATATCCGCGATGGGCATCTACGGGGAGAATTATGGCTAGATACCGCAACACATCCCGAAATACACTTCAAATCCACCGCAATTGATACGACCGAAAACGGTGAGTTAATGATGAGCGGAGACTTTACGATCAAGGGGGTAACCCAAATGGTGCGTTTCCCCGTAGAAATACTTGGTCCCTTTACGGATCCTACACAACACGTCGCGCTGGGATTCAAGGCCGATTTCTCCATTAATCGCTTCGATTACGGCATTGCCTTTGACCGTCAGATGGAAGAGGGTGTCCCCTTCATTGGGGAAGAAGTGAAAATCAAAATCCGGGCCCTGGCCTATCAAATCTAAGTTGATGTACCGTTATTATTTAACTCTACTGCTATCATTGAGCACATTGGTGTGCGTATTTTCTCAGTCCGCTCAAGAGATGCTTGCTAAATACACCGAAGCCACTGGTGGTCAGGCAGCCTGGGATCAGGTTCAGACGATCCGGGTAACTGGAAGCGTGCGCTTGAGCCAACCAGAGATGGTACTGCCTTTTGAAAGGATCATGTCCAGAGCAGGTCAGCAGCTTACTCGCCTTCAAATCAATGGCATGAACTATACGGATAGTGCCTATGATGGGGATCGAGCCTGGGGTACCAACCGGATGATGCAAGCCGAACTCAAAACTGAAGAAGAAACCGAAAATCTTCGCCGGTCCAGCACCGAGTTTCCCTACCCCGCTCACAACTGGGAAGCGAAAGGCTTTAGCGCAACTTATTTAGATACAATCAGATTGAATGGACGCTTAACGCACCGAATCAAGCTAAAGAAAACGCCCCATATCCAGAATGGGAAAGAGCAGGACAACATCAGTACCCTCTACATTGACGCCAATTCTTTCCTTCTCGTACGCACGGAATCCGAAATTTTAGATGGCCCCTATCAAGGGCAACTGCTGCGTGCCAATCTCTCTGATTACCGGGAGGTAGAGGGGCGCTGGTATCCTTTTGTAAGTGAAATGGCTTACGACGATCAGACTTTTCAGGTCCTGACGACAGAAGAAGTCTTTTTTAATGAATCCATTTCGGCAGACCATTTTGCTTTTCCCGAATAAGCAGCTACTAAGACGTTTGATTCGCCCGAATTAAGTCTAACCGTTGCTGTACACTAGCAGCACTAGTCAGACCATCAGCTGGCGTATTTTGAGCGTAATCAATCAATTGCGCGATGCTGGTGGTCGCTACGTGCATCCGGGTGTCGGAACTGGCGTAATAGATGAATATTTCGTCCCGTTCATTGCGAATCCAACCGTTGGTGAATACGACATTACTGACGTCTCCTACTCGTTCCGCTCCTTCGGGTGCGATTAGATGTCCGCCGGGGCTGTACTTCAGTTGCCAAGGCCGGTCGAGTTCCGTCATGAACAGATAAAGCACATAGCGCAGACCCGCCGCTGTGTTACGTACTCCGTGGGCCAAGTGCAGCCAGCCTGCTTTCGTTTTTAGTGGTGGAGGCCCCTGCCCGTTTTTTACTTCTTTGATGGTGTGATAGGTCTTACCATCCACGATTTTTTCTGCTTTGATTTCGGCAGCTTCCATAGTCGGGCAAAGCCCCCAGCCTATACCACCGCCACTACCGACACTCAAGAACCCATCCTGAGGTCGGGTGTAGAGTGCATATTGCTCCTCTACGAATTCAGGATGTAAAACAACGTTGCGCTGTTGACCACTATAGGTGACCAGGTCGGGTAAGCGTTCCCAGTTTTTCAGGTCTTTGGTCCGGGCGATCCCACACTGGGCTTCGGCAGCTGAAGGACTATGAGGTTGGCTTTGATCCTTGCGTTCTGCGCAGAATAAACCGTAGATATAGCCATCCTCATGAACCGTCAGGCGCATATCATACATATTGGTGGTAGGCTCTTCGGTATCTGGCAAATTGATGGGCTCTGGCCAGAAGCGAAAATTATCAATACCATTAGGACTTTCCGCGATGGCAAAAAAGCTTTTGCGGTCATTACCTTCCACCCGTACGACTAGTAGGTACTTCCCTTCCCAGTAAATGGCACCTGCATTAAATGCCGCATTTACCCCCAGTCGCTCCATCAAAAATGGATTAGAACTGGGGTTAAAATCGTAGCGCCAATCCAGAGGAACGTGTTGAGCGGTAATGATTGGATACTGGTAACGTGTATAGATCCCATTTCCAGGTACAACAGCAGGATTAGGCCGCTTCAGTAACTCTTGATGGTCAGCCTCTAGGGTAGCTTTGCGTGTGTTGAAGGTCACGAGGTTTTCAGATAGCGTAGTAGTGGGCATAACTATGGATAATGATAAATAATGAAGGTTTCAGCCGTTGGTCAGTTAATTCGGCCTAACAAATGGTTTACTTAATACTCCTCTCGGGGTGGAGCTGGCACGACCGAAGGGTCATAATCCGCCGGATAATCTTCCACCTTATCGTACCAGTTATATTTAAGGATCAGGCTACAAATCGCTATGATTAACAAGGCAATCAAGAAAGGGGTAAACTGTTGAATGACCAGGAAGATGGGGGCAGCAGTAATGGCCGTTTGCCAAATGATACCTATCAGAACATTGATCATATCACGAGCAAAATTTCGGTTGGCCTCTAGTTCTGGATATGCTGCCTGTAGTTCCTTTCTGATCGGGCCCCAAATTCCCCAAGGACGTGTTTTATAGTAAAATCGTTTCAGGGTTTCTCGGTCATCAGCGGGGGTATTCAAACTGACTACTACCGCTACCAGGAAGGACACACCAAGGTTAAAAGGGAAGGCCTCCCAGGCTGCCCAGTCGGGCAACAAAACGGGCAGGATAAGTGCCATTACCATGCCTGCTAGCATCCCGGCAAAGTAGCCGTAGGCGTTGAAGCGCCACCAGTACCATTTGAGCACATTGGCGGCAATGTAGCCGCCGTAGAGACCGCCTACCAGCCAATCAATCAGGCTATTTAAAGAGCTGGCCATCAGACCAGAGATGGTACCTACCACTACTACGGCAATGGAGGCGAGATAAGACAACTTGACGTAGAACTTTTCCTGGCGGCTATTGTCCACGTAGCGCCGGTAGATATCATTTACTAAGTAAGCAGGAGCGGCGTTGACTGCTGCGGCAAAAGTGGACATGAAAGCAGCTAACAAGCCAGCAATGAGCAAGCCCATCAAACCGGTAGGAATGTAGCTATTGATGGCCAGCGGCAGCAGCCGCTCGAAATCAAAATTATAGATCTCTCCCGCCGCTTCGGCGGTAGCCGCTTCAGCATTGATAAAATCGCTAAAGAATACCAGGGCTAATATCGCAATCCCCGTGATGAACATGTAGCGAGGAAAGAGCAAAACCACGTTGACAAAACCCGACATCTTAGCCGCATCCCTAGGCGTTTGGGTACTCAGCACCCGTTGCATATCATAGGTGGGGGCCGGCCCCGCCATACTAGACAGTAAGCCACGGGCGAAGATCATCAACACGAAGAAGCCAAATAGCTCATAGCTCTCATTGGTAATGTAGGTGTTAGCCGAAGCCAGATAGTTTTCCCAATCTAGATCCAGTCGCCAGCTAAAGCTGATCTGATCCCAGCCAGCAGGCACAAACTGCGCCAGTAAATCGGGGGAAACGGCATTCATCGCGATGATCCCCACCACGATGCTGGCAATGGTCATGATCACGTACTGCAAGACTTCGGTAAATACCACCGAATACATACCTCCTTTGATCACGTAGGCCGTGGTGGCTAGGGTAAGTAGAAAGCCATAGTAGATTTCGTTCCAGTAAGGATCGGCAGCCAGTTCAAATGGGAAAAAAGTAGCCGCAAACTTGCCCAGACCAACGAAACCCAGTGCGATATTAGTGATCACCACCAGTACCGCAAAAATGACCACTATGATATTAGAATAGTTCGCACCTGCGGAAGTGCCAAAACGAAAACGCACCCACTCGGCCCCCGTCATCACCCCCGATCTGCGTAGCCAGACCGATAGAAAAACCATCAAAATGATCTGGTTAAAAACGGGCCATAGCCAGGGAATAAAGACCGATTTAAGGCCAAAGATGAACATAAGGGTAACCATCCACATGGTTCCCGACACGTCAAACATGCCCGAAGCATTGCTCAGTCCAAGGTAATACCAAGGAATTTCGTTGCCACCCAGAAAATAGCTCTCCGTTGAGCGACTGGCGCGCTTAGATATGTAAAAGCCAATGAAAATTGTCAGTATTACGTAGCCGATGATAATGGCAACGTCCAGTGGCTGGAGGTTAAGTTCCATGTTCGCTTAAGCTTTCTTAATCCGGGTTTTAAGGACAACTTATCTGTAGAACTTAGTAAAGCCACACTGCAAAAATGCCCCTGGGGGACACAACAAATGTGAACAAAATTCTCCGGTATCCCCGAAGAATTTTGTCCATTATATAGGATTAGTGCTAATAATCGCCTTCTTCCAGGCCATTTTTCACGGCCAGGTATACGCCATTGCTCCAGCCAAAACCATCCTGAACGGGATACTCTCCGCCACCGGCAGTCAGGCTCAGGTCCTCTACATTGTACTTTTCGACCATCTTGAATACGTTGCCGTAGACGCGTTCATTATTAGCGCACCAGCGCTGACCGATTTCGCGGGCCAATTCATCAAAACCGTACTCACTAAGCCCAGCGATCGCCATATATTGAAGGGGCGGCCAGCCATTGGGGGCATCCCACTGCTGACCGGTGATGGATAAGCTAGAACGCAATCCTCCTTCCGCCAAAAACTGATTTTCTAATACCTCTGCAACCGCCGCTGCCTGTTCTTCGGTAGCCGCTAGGATTGCTAGTGGATAAGCAGCCGCTAGCGACAATCGGCCCGTAAAACGTTGGTCTGGCCAATGATAGTCTTCGAAGAAGCCCAGCTCTTCATTAAAACAGTACTTGTGCAGGGCCGACTCGCGGTTTTCAGATCGCTTGTCGTAGTATGCCCGCATTTCGTCATTGCCTTTCATGTCGTAGGCAGTTGCCAGATTAAATTCGGCTTCGATCAGCAGCGCATTCAGATCCGGTGGAATAATGTCCGTCGTTTCAATCGTCCACATATTTTCCCCGTCCCCAAACCAACGGTGACTGTAATCCCAGCCAGATTCTGCTCCCGAGCGCAGATGACGGGCTACTGTTTGAGCATCACGGCCATTTGCCACTGCAAGTTCAATAGTTTCTGTATCCTCGCGAAAACTCTCTGCCCGAGGGTAATCTCCTCGATCATAATAACGATTCAGCACGCTGCCGTCAGCCATCTGCACGGTGTGCAGCACGGCTGAATTATCTGCCGACAGTTGCTCCTCGCCCTCCATCCACCAGGCGTATTCCGCTTCCATAGCTGGTAGGTATTTTTCCCAAACGGCTTTTTTATCTTCCTGGTGCTCAGCCAGCAGCGCCACCATCATCGAAAAGAAGGGCGGTTGTGAACGCGTAAGATAATAAGTGCGATTACCATTGGGTATAAAGCCCACGTTTTCGATCAGATAGGCGAAATTATCGATCATGTTCTCGACCATATCCAGCCGATCTGCCTCCACTAAGCCCAACATGGTAAAGTAGCTATCCCAATAATAAATCTCCCGAAAACGGCCGCCAGGTACGATGTAGTCCTTCGGTAAAGGGATGAGACTACTGGCGTTATCTGCCTCCGCATCCGCCTTGCGTGTCAGTACTGGCCAGAGGCTGTTGATATGTTCGCTGATGCTACGATCGGGGTCCGATTGAAAGCCACTGGCTGGTTCGGGCGGTAGCTCAAAATGAGCCATAGTAAAGGCCCGCAAGTGGAACTCATCCGCTGACTTATGCGCTTCATATGCCCGCATAATGGAGTCAGGATCTACCTTTGGGATACAGTCGACGAAAGTCTTTCCGTCGGGAAAAACCTGCTCCATTTGTACTCGCTCAAAAAGCTCACCGTAAAGTTCGTTAGGTGGAGCTGGAAGCTCGAGTTCATTTTGTACTTCCGCAGGTCGGAGCGTAGCGGAGATCCTCGACCCTCGGGATGGATCCGTTGGCGGGGTAACAGTAGGGTCCGCCTGTCGGCAATTTCCTATCAATAGTAGTAGTGCCAATAACCCTAGCATCTTGCGCATAATCGAATGATTGTAGGCAGCAAGAATACAAAAAGATTGAAACCTAAGCGGCTATCCATTTACCCCCGCGAGGCCCTGAGCCCGCCATGCGTCAGGCCTGTAGACCTCACTCCGTTGCTTGAAGTCCCTTTCAGGGCCATTTAGCAGAACATCTTCTCAGCCAACCTACTACCCAGCTTCAGGACACTGGACACCCAAAGGTTTTTTTACTTCGTTTCAAACACTTCGAGGTCTTACCTGACTACCGACTACCCGACTAAAAACACTACCTAACTAATTCCCCAATGGCATCGGCTGCTGATAATAGATCAGCTCCCACTCATCGCTCTGGGAGTTGCGTAGCCAGCGGCGTTCAAGCCCGTAACGATTTTGGTCATCGCTGATGCGCTCGATGATCATATCTTCGGTCAGGGGTTGAAAGCTAGAAGTATAGCCGCTCGTTTCCGGATCGAACTGTCGGTGCAACTTCCAGCTCTCTGTCTGGAAGGTGAAGCCAGGCACTCGCAACGAATCGTTGGAAGGAATACCGGGTAATGGCCATTGAATATGGGCCATTTGGTAGGCACTATCAGCATGAAACTGCTCGTAAAAGCTAATAAAATCAGCCGGTAAGCTCGTGGGTAGTGGCGGAGTGTTGGCAGTTGGGGCAGATTCCCCAGATTGACAAGCAGCTAAAAGCAGAAAAATTAGCGGCAGCAAATACTTCATGAATAAAATATTAATCGATTAAGTTCTCTCTCGTAATTCCTTACTTTACCCAAAGTAACTGATCTCTTCTCAAAATGTGGAACAGCCCTACCCTAGTCTCTTTTTCCTCAAGAATACTAATTGCGTTTTTCGGCCTATACCTTTGTGCCTGTAGCCCGGAAGAGATTAGCCAATCGCCGGAACTGCCGGAACGGCCCAACGTCCTCTTCATCATGTCAGATGATCACGCCTATCAGGCCATCAGTGCCTACGATGATCGACTCCTTCAGACGCCGCAGATCGATCGCCTGGCTCAGGAAGGCATGCTGTTCTCCAATGCTTGCGTGACCAATTCTATCTGTGCACCCTCACGGGCTACGATCCTGACCGGTATGCACAATCACCTGAATGGGAAGATCGACAACCATTTCCCCTTTGATACGACCCAGCTCACCTTCCCGCAATTGTTTCAGGAAGCGGGCTACCAAACGGCGATGTTCGGCAAGCTGCACTTTGGCAACAACCCCAAAGGCGTAGATGAATTTATGATTCTGCCGGGCCAAGGTAACTACATCAACCCGCGCTTTATCAGTCCGCGGGGAGATACGATTATCGAAGGCTACGTAACGGATGTAATTACCGACCTGACCCTCGATTGGCTGGATGCTCAACGAGATACCGCCCAGCCCTTCATGATGATGTATCTGCACAAAGCTCCCCACCGCCCCTGGTGGCCCCGCCCCGATAAGTTTGCCGAATTTACCCAACGGACTTTCCCCGAGCCCCCTACCCTCTTCGATGACTATCAGGGACGAGGCAGCGCAGCCCGCGAAGCGGAAATGAACTTGCTCCAGCACATGATGTACGAGCACGATAGCAAGATTCGCCCAGAATTGATCGATGCAATGGGTAGTGAGGTTAGCCCACAGGTAGAGGAATACAACAATGGTTTCTACGGCCCCTATGGCCGAGCTAACGCAGCGCAAATGGCGCTGTATGATCCGATTCTCGACTCCATTAATCTTTGGTTCAACAATCATTGGCCACAGCTCAACGAGCAGGAGAAAATGCGCTGGAAATACCAACGCTACATGCAAGACTATCTGGCCTGTATTTCTTCCGTCGATGATAACGTAGGGCGCGTGCTCGACTATCTGGACGAAAGTGGGCTGGCCGAAAACACCATCGTAGTATACACCTCCGACCAAGGCTTTTATCTGGGCGAACACGGTTGGTTCGATAAGCGCTTCATCTACGATGAATCCTTTAAAACACCACTATTAATCCGCTGGCCCAGCGTCATTACGCCCGGGACCACCGAAGATGAAATGGTACAAAACCTGGATTTTGCCCAGACCTTCCTGGCCGCCGCAGGCATCACGGCACCCGCAGCCATGCAAGGAGAAAGTTTACTACCCCTGATGACCGGACAAAAGGAAGACTGGAAGCGGGATGCTGTCTATTACCACTATTACGAGTACCCCAGCGTACATATGGTCAAACGGCATTACGGCATCGTCACTAAGGCGTATAAACTCGTCCACTTCTACTACGATGTCGATGAATGGGAGCTCTATGACCGCTTAGCGGACCCTCAGGAGATGCAGAACGTTTATCACGACCCAGCTTACACGGCAGTGGTAGAGAATTTACAAGTTCAACTAGCAGAAATGCGGGAACTGTACGGAGACAGTCCGGAATTGGATCAGTACTACATCGAGCAGTATCTGAATCGAGAATGATTTATTCCTGATAATCAAAGGTGCCTTCCTCGCTAACAATGCGGACTTCAGCTTGCTCAGCTGGCTCGACGTAGCTGCTGACAGTAGCATCTATGTCAAATGAGCGAGCCAGATCAATCACCGTTTGGGCGTGAGCTTCGGGCAGGAAGACCTCCAGCCGTTGCCCCATGTTAAAGACCTGATACATCTCTTTGAGGCTGGTACCACTTTCCTCTCGAATGAGTCGGAAGAGTGGCGGCGGCGGGGGTAGTTTATCTTTTACCACCCTGACCTTATCTAGAAATTTGACCACTTTGGTTTGCCCTCCGCCAGAACAGTGAATAATGCCACCGATCTGCGACAAGAGCCCCAGTTCGTCGCTCAGCAGGCGCTTAAGTAGTGGTAGATAGGTACGGGTTGGAGACAGAATTAGCTTACCTACGGCTATGGCTTGCCCGTCAATATCGACGGTATCCGTCAGCAGTTTGCTGCCTTGATAAACCACCTCCCGCGGCAGCTCCGTTTCGAAGCTTTCCGGGTATTTATCGGCGTATTGGTGGTGTAGCACATCGTGTCGGGCGCTGGTCAGGCCATTGCTTCCCATACCGCCATTGTAGGCGCTTTCGTAGCTGGCCTGGCCATAGCTGGCTAAACTGACGCCGACCATTCCTGGCCGAATATCATTGATCACTAAGCGATCACGCCGCAGGCGGGCGAAGGTCGTATAGCCCACATCGATGGTGCGGACGATATCACCTACGTCAGCGGTTTCGCCACCGGTCAGGTGCAGCTCGACCCCGGCAGTGGCCATTTCATCTACAAACTTGCGGGCCCCTTGGATGATTGTTTTTAGTACTTCCGCAGGTATGAGCCTTTTGTTGCGCCCAATGGTAGAAGAGATCAGAACGTCAGCAACCGCTCCGACACAGCCCATATCGTCTAGGTTCATAACCAGAGCATCCTGCACGATTCCTTCCCAGACGGAGAGATCACCCGTTTCCCGCCAGTAGAGGTAGGCCAGGCTAGTCTTGGTTCCAGCCGTATCGGCATGCATAATGTTGCAAAAATCTGCGTCGCCGGCTACTACGTCGGGTAAGATTTTACAGAAGGCATTGGGGTACAGACCTTTGTCCATGCCTTTGATGGCTTCGTGCACTTCAGATTTGGTGGCGGAGACCCCGCGCAACTCGTATTTATTGGCCATGGACGCAAAAATAGGCAAGAAAATTTTCGATCCTGCATTCCAGAGACAGTATCGGCAACAATTATTGACTACAATTGTCCTGACTTTAGGCCCATGGCGAGCGTTGCCGGGTAAAACTGACCATCGATATGAAAAAAATCTTACTCCTTGTAGCCCTAGCCGTGGTTTATACCTGCGGAAGTACAAAAGCTCAAACAGTAATTGCTGCAGAGTTGCAGGATGAGTTGAGTACTCAATTATTGGGAATAACCTTTCCCTTCATAAATATTGAGTACGCAGTAAATACCTACCGAGTCGTATACACTGGTCAGGATGCTATGGGGCAGCCCGATACCTTATCTGGCTTAGTGGGGATTCCTCAGAATACGAATAACCCTCAGTTTCCGATAGCGGTTTACAATCACGCTACCATTTTTACCGAGGCGGATGCTCCCAGTATACCCGGCGCTCAAGAACGTGCTTTGGTAAATGCCTTCACGACCAGTGGTTACATTACCCTTGCTCCTGACTATCTCGGCTACGGCGAAGATGCCGATGAACTCCACCCCTACCTGCACCGGGCCTCAGAAGCACAGGCGGCGAAGGACATGGTCGTTGCGGTACGGGCTTGGTTAGTAGAACAAGATATTGCTTTCAACGACCAGCTCTTCACCACCGGTTATAGTCAGGGTGGGCACAGTTCTGCTTCTTTCCATCAACTGCTGGAAACGGAAAATGACCCTAGCTTACAAATTACTGCTGCTGCCCATATGGCTGGCCCTTACATTATCAGCTTTAGTGATCGGTTGCTAATTAACGATAATAGCCTCCCTTCGATTCCAGTCTATCTTGTTTTTCGCTTCCTGGGTTACAATCTGGCTTACGGTTGGTACGACAGCAATGCGGCCTTATTTGCTGAGCCTTATCTGGCCACTATTGACTCTTTTGCCAACGGTCAAACCGAGTTGGAAGAGTTGAACAACAGCCTGTTTAGCCAAATGACGGCCAACGAGGACGGAATGTCCGATCTATTTCAAGACAGTATTTTAGCTATCCTGGCAACCAACGATCCGGCTCATCCCATTGTCCGCGACGTCGCGGACAATGACGTTTTCGCCTGGGTGCCGGCTGCTCCTACCCGGCTTTATTACTGTACGGCCGATATGACGGTGCCCCCAGCAGTTGCGCTCTTTACCGACTCAACGATGAATGCCCTGGGGGCTCCGGACGTGGCCTCGGTTAACGCTGGAAATTTCGACCACCTTGCTTGTGTTATTCCCGCAGCTTTGGGCGCGCTTGCCTTTTTTGATCAATTCGCCCAAGTCATCAGCAGTGTAGACGACCTGACTATAGCAGAACCGCAGTGGCAGATTTCTCCCAACCCCGTAGGTAGTGGGCAGTTGCTCCAACTTCGTACTGGCGATGAACCCGCTACTGGATTTCGCTTATTAGATGTGCAGGGTCGGCAATTGGCAGGCGGTAGCATTTTGGCAGACGGTCGGATCCAACTACCCGACTTAGCCCAAGGCTATTACCTCCTACAGCTGTATAGAGCAGATCGAATAGCTGTTCGAAAAATAATTATTGAATAGTCCTTACTCACTTTTGAACTCCATACAATGTACTTCCGCCCACTAAACTGCCTGTTTTACCTATTGCTGGGGCTACCCGTCGCGATAAATGCCCAGGAGGTACTAAGTATCGAGTTGCAGGAAGAAATAAGCCTCGCTGAACTACAAACTGCGCTGGCGATCATCGGTCCTGAATACCCGGTAAATACCTATAAAGTCATTTACAGCAGTCAGGATGCTTTCGGTCAGCCCGACACGCTTTCCGGCTTATTGGCCCTACCTCAGACTACGGACAATCCGCAGTTGCCGCTCTTGGTTTATCACCACGGGACTTCTTCTTCCAGTACGGATGTACCCAGTACGCTAGGCCGTGAAGAGCGGGGGTTACTCAATGCTTTCAGTACTAAAGGCTTTATCACTTTTTCCTCGGATTATCTGGGGCTGGGTATAGACTCTCTAGAGTTTCATCCCTACGTACATAGTGCCTCCCAAGCGCAGTCGAGCAAGGATATGCTACTGGCTATTCGTACTTGGCTGACGGAGCAAGCGATAGCCTATAATGAACAGATTTTCATTACGGGCTACAGTCAAGGAGGGCATGCCGGAGCAGCCTTCCATAAACTGTTGGAGGAAGAGGATGATCCAGCCTTACAGGTGACGGCTGCAGCTCATCTCTCCGGACCGTACTACATCAGTGGCACCATGCGGGAAACTATTTTGGATACCGCGCTAACGACCATTCCCGGCTATCTGATCAATACCTACGTAAGCTATAATAATGTGTATGGCCTGTATACCGATATCTCCTCCATCTTTGTGGAGCCTTATCTGGCGCCGATTGATTCTTTTGACCGAGGGCATCTTCAACTGGGACAACTTAACGACCGCTTATTCAGTCTGCTGGCTGAGAATGAAGAGGATTTACCGGATCTCTTTCAGGATAGTATCCTCAGCGTATTACAAAATAACGACCCGGCTCACCCGATCATCACAGCCTTACGCGAAAACGATCTGCACAATTGGGTACCTCAAGCACCGACCCGTTTAGTGTACTGTACGGAGGATGAGCAGGTGCCTTTTCAAAACAGTCTGATCGCTGACTCGACTATGAATTTTCTGGGGGCAGCAGATGTGGCCTCAGCTAACGGTGGTGAGCGAGATCATCGAGGCTGTGTAATTCCCGCAGCACTCTTCAGTCTGAATTTTTTTCAACCATACGTAGAAATCCTAAGTCGCAATTTGGAGCTTGACCAGACGGACCCACTATGGCAGATCAGTCCTAATCCTGTTTCGCCGGGAGCATTTATCCAGCTGGACTGGGTGGAGGTTCGGCCTAGTAATTATCGACTTTACAGTGCCCAGGGCCAGCAATTGGCGGCCGGCATAGTACCACAGGATGATCGATGGCGGCTACCATCAGCGCTTCCTAAGGGCGTCTACCAACTGGTCTTAGAAGGAATGGGGCAACGCAAGCTGCATAATATAGTCGTCCACTAGGCTTATTTTAGTGCCTTAGAAATTTTCTAGAGTATGCTTATTCGACAAGCTACGGCTGATGATCTGCCCGCTATTTACCGACTGGTAGCTGAACTGGCAGAGTACGAAAAGGAGCCGGAAGCCCTGACGGCCACCATTGAGGACTATCGCAAGGACTTTGCAGCTGGCTTTTTTGAGGCTGTAGTCGCCGAGCATCCCGTCAGTGGCCAGATCACGGGCATGGCACTTTACTATCTTACCTACAGTACCTGGAAAGGACGCATGCTCTACCTGGAAGACTTCGTGGTAGAGAGTGCATCCCGTCAATTGGGTTTAGGCCAGCAACTGTTTGACGCCGTCTTTGAACGGGCTCGAGCCTATGAATGCCGTTTGGTCAAATGGCAAGTACT
The DNA here is from genome assembly GCA_039030655.1 of Bacteroidota bacterium. Lineage (GTDB taxonomy): Bacteria > Bacteroidota > Bacteroidia > Chitinophagales > Saprospiraceae > Neolewinella. The sequence goes on from JBCCDS010000012.1 coordinate 75,558, forward strand.
GGATTGGAATGAGCCAGCTATCGCTTTTTACCGCAAGCAAGGAGCCATCATTGAAGACAACTGGTGGTCTTGCAAAATCTTTACTTAGTCCCCCTTATTGCTTCAAAACCCTGAGTCTGCCAATCTGTTTGGTGGATTGATCCATCCAACTTAACAAATAGAAACCCGCAGGGAGTCCATTCAACCTAAGATGGCCTGCTCCAGGAGAAAAATAGCCAGAAGACAGGAGCTGGCCGGTTGCGTTGGATAGCTGGTAGAAGAGAGGTTCTTCGGCCTCTGATTGCCAAAACAGCTCCTCCTTGACTGGATTGGGGTAAATGCGAAATAGCGCTTTCTCTGGATCAGCGACACTCGAAACCCCGTCGTCAATTAAGCCATTGCAATCGTTATCGAATCCATCACTAATTTCTAATGCTCCGGGATATATGGTAGGATTACTATCATCGCAATCCAAATAACTCAGAACACCATCCTGATCTAGGTCCTGATAAAAATAGGTTTCGGCCTTGGCAAAAGCATCATGGCCAATGATGCTTCCGATTATGCGTCCGGGGATATCATCAGCCGGTGGGTGGATACCTCCCCAGATTCGGGACAGGCTACACTGATCAGCCGCATCCTGATAAGTCGCCCACTGTAAGGTCAGGTCCTGACTGGGCCCTTGCTCGAATACCAAAAAGTCATTGCGAGTCACATTAAAGGCCCCCATTCCTCCGGGGAAAAAGTCATCTCCGGTCAATTGGCTCAGCACCTCGGCGGCAGCCCGGGAAAAGGTGGAATGCCCCGACACGTAGCCGGCAAAAGGAGGGGTTACGAAGGTTGGTCTTTGATAAGGCAGCCAGTGCTCCGCCAGTATCCAGCTTACGCCTGCCTCATCGGTGCTGGGGTTGTCAATATGATCTGGGCCCCGCCAGGCAAAGAGTTTAATTTTGCCAATATTCTGCGGATCGAGAAGTGCCAAGGCGTCATCACTTTGGACTAATTCGATCGCGTCTGGTATTAAGTGAATACCTCCGGCATGATAGGATAGTTGACTAGAATCTGAGCTTTGGCCCAGTGCAGCCATGGCTCTAATTGCCGAAATGGGACGAATGTAATCGTACCAGCCCTTGATGCCCCAGGCAGCGATAGCAGCATCATGAACTGCCCCTCCCAGCGCCAGGTAGGCCTTCACATCCCAGGCTAAATCAGTCAAAACTTCAGCTTGCCCACGAATACGTTTCTCAAAGCTAGGGTGATCACTCACGTAGTTTAGGATCGTAAACCAATGCCCTGGTGGCGTTTCGGAATCAGGTCCATCGGCCCAGAACTCCGCTAGCACCCGCGCATAATCGGCTCGTTTTACTAACTGTGGAGCATATGGCATCCCAGTATGCGGGTTGAGGGTATGTCCCGGACTATTGTCGCCACCCGCCAGTAGATTGTAAAAGTTAGGCAACTCCTCCATCGTGCTAGGGTATTCGCTGAGGTTACCTATGCTGGCTGGCGAAATATCGATAAGCGTACTATCGCTGGCGTCCAAATGCCCTGACCAAACGGCTACCAGGGCATTTCCCCATTTATAGGCTTCGGAAAGGCCGCCGACCGCGCTAGTATCCAAATAAGGAGGAGGGCCCGGATCGTGATAAACCCAATACGCAGAGCTATCTCGTTGATAAATCTGTAAATCAGTCTCCTGTAGCGCAAACGGACTGACGCCCCCCCACTCTGGGCTCAAAAACGGAGGCGTACTCAAAGGCAAATGATGGCCACTTTGATCAATAAAACTCTCAAAGGCCAGTGGTTGCCAGCGATTATAATCGATGAGATCGGGATTGCCCGTAGCGTAGAAAACTAAGGGAGGATTTGTTGGCAGATAGTGGGTGTTGGCATAATCGTTTTGCTCATTCGCCCCATCATAATGACCGTAATTCATCAGGCAATAGGCGATGTAATTACCCATGGCAGCGGGTTGGCCATTGCTATATTCCAGAGAAGTATAGGCAGGGTCATGGCCAAGACTATCGAATAAATTTTCAAAGCTTTGTAGCGAGCTTTCTGCCCCCGGAGAGTTCACAAAACGAAAGCTCAAGAAGCGGAAGGCAGCATAACTAATGGCTATTTCCTGAGCAGCCTGTCGATCAGTAGGCCAATTAGTCATCTCCTCAAATGGGCAATTATAGACTACTAGGTCGTTTCCCAGCAAATAAGGGCGAGCTTCCTCCTCGTAGACCGCCCAGGCATCGTACATAGCAACGGCCAAATGAAAGAGGTTACGGGCGTGTACCGTAGGACGGGCATAGTCGGCCCTAATGGCAGCAAGAGCAGCCTCATTCCACAGGCGAGCAACGGAATGTTGTGCACATAGCCCGTTCCCCAGCATAAGCAACAGCAGGGTAGGTAGATATCTTAGTCGCATCAAAAAGCTTAAATCCGTCTAAAGATAATTAGAAGTATGGGTGCCGCAAGTCAAGTTAAAGCTGCTTACCATTTCACCATTCTGGTCCGCAACAAAAATCCAGGCTCCTCTCCCGATAATACGAGCAGATAGATGCCAGGGGTCAGCGATGCAACGTCCACCCGTGCGCCTCCGTTTACCCGAAAGTCCAGCGACTCCATCATAACTCGCTGACCATTCAGGTTGAAGACCTCCAACTGAGCTTCGCGGAAAGCAGTCTGTTTAAGCTGTAATTCTCCCGCTACCGGATTAGGGAAAATTTCTACCGCTTGGATAGTCAAGTTATTGACTGATACCACATCGTCGTCGATTAAGCCGTTACAGTCATTGTCTAGCCCATCCTCGATCTCTAAGGTATCTGGATTGACCCCAGGGTTGGTGTCATCACAATCCAGATCATTGCGTACATAATCTACTGGTAACTCGACAGCACAGGTATCCAATGGATTATCGGGATCGCCAAAACCGTCACCATCTTCGTCAAAGTAGTAGGTGTATAGAGTAAGACCGTCATCCACCAGGCCCGAGCAGTTATTATCTATCCCATCACAGCTTTCCGGGCTATTGGGGTTGATCATCGGGTTGCTATCGTTGCAGTCCAGATTGTTGGTAACGTAATTATCGGGCGCTTCGGTAGCACAAATCGATACACTGGTCGCTTCGGTTCCAAAGCCATCTTGGTCTTCATCAAAGTAGTAGGTGAAAGTTTCCAAACCATCATCAACCTGACCATTACAGCTATTGTCCTTACCATCGCAAATCTCCGGTGCGTTGGGATAAACTGTCGGGTCGGTATCGTCACAATCTAGATAACTCAGCACCCCATCTTCATCTACATCGCGATAAAAATATTGCTCCGCCAGGTTAAAGGCATCCTGCCCGATTTCTATTCCAATCAATCGTCCCGGAATATCATCCGCTGGCGGGTGAATACCTCCCCAAATACGCGAAAGGCTGCACTGATCGGAAGCGTCCTGGTAGGTAGCCCATTGCAAAACGATGTCTTCACTCGGCCCTTGTTCAAAAACCAGGAAGTCATTCTGCGCAGCGCTGAATTCTCCCACTCCTCCTGGGAAAAAATTATCTCCTGTAAAGTAAGTCAGTACATCGGCAGCAGCGCGCGAAAAGGTGGAATGGCCTGAGACATAACCCGCAAAAGGAGGGGTAACGAAGGAAGGGCGCTGATAAGGCCACCATGCTTCAGCCAGAATCCAGTCTACCCCAGCTTCATCCGTGTTGGGATTAAAGATAAAATCGGGACCACGCCAAGCATAGATCTTGATTTTACCAATGTTACTGGGGCTAAGGAGAGCTAAGGGGTCGCCAGCTTCTACCAACTCAATATAACCAGGTACCAAATGAATGCCGCCCGGGTGATAAGAAGGCAATGCGGGGTCAGAACTTTGCCCCAACTCCGCCATACCTCTTATGGCCGAGACAGGACGAATGTAATCATACCAGCCCTTGATCCCCCAAACGGTAATGGCCACATCGTGCATCGCTCCTCCCAGCGTGAAGTAAGACTTAATATCCCACTCCAAATCATCCAGGAGTGGTCCGTCTCCACGGAATCGTTTTTCTAAATCAGGATGATCATTCACGTAATTCAAGATGGTAAACCAGTGTCCCGGAGGCGTTTCCGAATCTGGTCCATCAGCCCAGAATTCAGCTAAAATGCGACCATAATCCGCCCGCGAAACCAGCTGTTCAGGATAGGGCTGCCCAGTGGTGGGATTTAGGTCATGCCCTGGGCTATTATCGCCTCCTTCCAGGTAATTATAAAAATCACGCTGCCCCTCGATGGTCGTTGGGTAATCTGTAATGTTACCAATACTGGCTGGTGAAATATCAATATCGTACTGAATGGCCGTGTCCAGGTGACCCGACCAAATAGCGACTAGCGAGTTACCCCACTTGTATTCTTCCGATAAACCCCCAACTGTATCAGTACTCAAATAGGGCGGCGGACCAGGGTCGTGGAAAACCTGGTATTCAAAGCCATCTCGTTCGTAGATGCTCACGTCTGCTACCTCTAGGGAAAAGGGACTGACCTGCCCCCATTCCGGGCTTAAAAACTCGGGGGTATTTAGCGGAAAAGGATTGCCAGATTGGTCGATGAAGACCTCCAAAGTGATAGGCTGCCAGCGGTTATAGTCCACAATATTTGGATTACCGGGCAACTCAATGATCAAGGATGGATTCACCGGCTCATAAAACTGATTTTCGTAGCTCAATTGTTCGTTGGCACCATCCTGAAGACCAAACGAAATATAGCAATTGGCAATGTAGTTACCCAGAGCTGCAGGGTTTCCGCCGCTGTAGTCCATCGAATCAAAAGCTGGATCGTAACCCAGGCTGATCAATAAATTACTCGCGCTATTCATAATTAACGGTGCCTGAGGAGCAGCGCTAAAGCGATGGGTGATGATCCGATAGGCAGCGTAGCTGATCGCTTCATGGCGTGCTTCCTCTAAGTTCGCAGGCTCAGGCATCCCCGCAAAAACACAGGGAAAGTCGTCAACGACCTGGCCGAGCAAGTAAGTTCTTGCCTCCTCATCGTAAACCGACCAAGCATCGTACATGGCCGCAGAAACGTGAAACAAATTCCGAGCGTGCACCGTCGGACGTGCAAAATCGCCTCGGATGGCTTGCAGCAAGACTTCGTTCCATTCACGAGCCACGGAATGTTGGGCCTCTACAGTTGGGGCAACTCCCAGCAATAACAATAAAAATAGTAACGCCTTCAATTTCATGGGATCAACAATTTGCGGACGTGAAGGTAAACAATTCGTTGTTCTGGGGTCGGCCAAGAACGATGACATTCATCATCTTTCCATCAATGTAAATTTCCAGGCGGCAGCAGTTTTTCCAGGCTATAAATGCTATTTACCTTCCCCGCAAAAACACAGTAAAAATCAGGATTTTGACTTAGTTGGCGCACTGCTGTGGGTCGCCCATCATCAATATAATTGGCCTGTAGTTTTGATTTGATAGTAAAGCGACTGTGCTCATATTCCAGTTCGACGCAATCATTTAGATAGCGCCTGAGCTGGGCCAACATTTTGGGGTAATTCGAACGCGGGGCCTGCGCACAGCCCTGGCAATCCGCCGTTGCTGTTGGACTACAATCCGACCTAGCCTCCTGACAAGTGAAGCGGGGTTGCTGCTCATAACTTACCCGTTGGTGGGTATAAGCCACCGAAGAAAGCGATAACAGCCCGGTCTTTCCCCAAGGCATCAGACTACAAAAAGGGCCGTCCATTACCGTAAGCGCCTGGTCAGCGAAATCAGAAGAGCGGACAAAGGCCATTTCCGCTATTTCGTGCATCAACGACAACTCTTCCGTACCGAAATGTCGATTGATGGTATTGACCGCCGCGTAAGTGGCATTGATCAATCGCCCGCTTGTAACGGCCTCTCCAGTATCGAGGTAAAAGGTAAATTGCTGTTTTTGGCTTCCCAAGGTTTCCCTGCGTACCGTTTTGTTGAGGTCCAGGCGTGTATTTAAGCGAACATCTATTGTACTTCCGCAGGTGATTCGCTCGCGGTACTTTGCTGCTAGCAGTAGAGGATCGAAGCTGTGCTCTACCGTGCGGTAGACGGCAGCCAGCTGCTCGTAGTTAAAGGCCGGATGATCCTTTACTCGTTCACAGGGAAGTTGAAGTTGGTCACAAAAGCGCTCAAACTGACGTGAATCCGTCAGGCTACCATGCTTTGCAATGGCATAGTAGTGCGTAAAGCTATCGTTGATGCAGTCGGCAAATTCCTGACGGAAGCGCGCGATATTTTCGTCGCTAGCGCGCGCAGTGGCAATGGAGCGTGGATAATGGTAGCCCGCATGCAGGCGAGCTTGATTGACAATACTAGCCCGAGTAATCAGTTCATTAGCAGCGTCGATCAAGATTACCCGTTCGCCCTGAGCGGCTAGAAAGAGTGCAGCGTGACAACCAAAAAGGCCGCCACCGATGATGGCGGTATCGTAGGTCAAGGCTGGCGCTTTTTCAACTGACGCATGGCGTGCAAATAACGCTTAGCCAGCGGCAAAATTTTCACTTTACTGCTGCTGACGTCATCCGTCCATTTCACGGGTAGTTCGCAGATGTTCAGGCCTTGCCATTCCGCTACCGTCAGCAACTCCGTGCTGAAGAACCAACCATCATTATCGGCTCCTCCGGCCATTAAGGCTGATAGATGGCGGCGGTACAACCACTTAAAGCCACACATACCGTCACTAAAACCTACCCGCAGATAGTTACGTAACAAAAAGTTGAAGCCCCGGCTAGCCACCTCCCGTTTGAAGCTGCGACCGACCACCTCTGAATTTTTATGTAGGCGGCTGGCGTAGACCAAATCGTAATCTTGATCTGCTAAGGCCGAATAAGCCGCTAGAAAATGTGGCAAATCGGTGGCTAAATCCAGATCCATGTAGCCGACAATATCGGCTTTACTCTGCCCCCAGCTGTGTTTCAACGCCAGGCCAACCCCGCGCCGGGGTACCTGCAACCAGGATACCTGCGGAAGTGCAAGAACTAATTCCTGAGCAATTTGAGGAGTAGCATCTGTAGAGCCATTATCAGCAATGACAATCTGCCAGTCCGCTGCTTCCAGGAAGTTGTCACTCAGCCAGTGGTGCAGCTTAGTTACCTGCTCGCGCAGGGTCGGGGCCTCATTGAGGACCGGTATCGTAATGTCAATACTGGGTCGGGACATAAAATTGGCCCTGAAAGAGTGGTGGAGTTACTCGTCCCCGGCAGCGCTGAAGTCGAAGATCAGGCTGAAGCGCAGGGTATTATCGAGCGGGTTTCGCTGATTGCTGGTAGGTACCAGGTAGCTGAAGTTCAAACCGAAGATATTGTACTTCAAGCCAAGGCCTGCGGTCAAATATCGTCGGCCACCCTTCTGTATATTTTCATAGAAATAACCCGCTCTGACGGCAAACTGCTCGTCGTACCAATATTCAGCACCTACGGAGAAGGTGAACTCTCGTAGTTCTTCGCTAAAGCCTTCAGGAGCATCACTCCAACTGCTGACGATGGCCGCAATAGGAGACTGGTCGCGACGAGCTTCGGCGTTACAGTCTGGTCCTTGACAAGGCGTAGGAACGAGTAACTTATCTACCTGACCGGTAAGGGTAAGGGTATTGTACTGATCCAGTTCGAAGGTGTAAGCAGCCCCTAGGGAGAAATTAGCGGGCAGGAAGTCGCGGATAGTATCCCGACTGTAGCTGATCTTTGAACCGATGTTGGTAATGGCTAAGCCTACGGCGAAGCGATTATTAGCGCCACCAGCGGTAGTGATATCATCGTTACGGTAGGTGAAACCCAGGTCGGCAGCAAAGGCACGACCAACTTCCAGAATAGTACCGCTCACTTCCTGACCAGCGGCCAGATCAGAGTGGATATACTTACCAGTGATCGAAGCACTGAAACGGTCGGATAAGCGCCGGGAATAAGCCAGTGCCACTTCAAATTCGTTGGGCTTACCTACGCCAACGGGTTGAGCGTTGATGTCCGTAAACTGGATATCGCCTAGGCTAAAGTAGCGCAGGCTAGCACCCAGGCTCTGGAATTCTCCAATCTTTTTATAGCCAGACAGGTAGGCCAGATAAACGTCGTTGAGCCCCAAAGCTTGCAGCCAGGGGGTATAAGTTGCGGAAAGAGCCAGGTCTTCTTCAGCGAAAGCCAGGCGGCTAGCGTTGCTAGCAATAGCATTGGCGTCAGCAGAAATGGCCACTGCGGCATCTCCCATAGCAGCAGAGCGGGCATCGGGCGCAATACGCAGGAAGGGAACAGCACTCACTACCGTATTGGTACAAGGGGTTCCATCCTGATTGAAGAAAACGCCATCTTCCTCATAGCAGGCCTGAGCACTCAGCTGTTGCAAGGGTAGAAATAAGGCAGCGAATAGGGCGGCCAATGAAATTTGTAAAGAACGATTCATGAGTAGTATGGATCAGAATTTCGCAAGTCACCCGTTTTGGTGGGCGTCATTGTCATCGTTTGCGTTGAAATTGTCAGGGATAAAGCGTCCAACCAGGGCGATTTATTGACTGTTATGGATTTCTTAACGCTTTGTCTCTTCGGCTTATTTTCAGTCGACTGTCGTGAAAAAGCATTATGTGATTTCCCTGAGCTGTTCGACTGTTCAACCGTAGACCGCAAAGGTAGGTAATTGAACTGGCTTTAAAGCTATCTGTAGCTAAGGGGTAGAATGCTGAAAGCCTTTTTATCTTGCAACCAATTTTAGTCAATATTTATGCCCAATACCACCACTACTGCTCAAACCGTACAGGTTTCTTCTGAGATAGCCCGCTTACAGCGGGTTTTGGTACACCGCCCGGATAAGGGGACTAGTCGTATCACGCCGAAGCGAGCAGAAGAATTGCTCTTTGATGATATCGTTGATTTACCGCGGATGCAGCGGGAGCACGATGTGTTTACCGAGATTTTGCGGCGTTTCGTTGGTCCGCAAGGGGTATTGGAGGTAGCCGATTTGTTTAAAGATGCTTTGGATGCGGACCCGGAAGGAAAGGCAGAAATGCTGGAAATGATCGTCGGCTGGGAGGAATTACCCGACCGTTTTATCGACACCTTAGGCGCTCTGGATCACGAAGAACTGACCGACACCCTTATCACGGGCTACTATGAGCGGGAGCAACGGGTCCTTTTTGATCCAATCCCTAATTTCATTTTCACCCGCGATATTGCCATTACCATCAACGATCATTTGGTTATTGCTAAAGCCGCCAAACTAGCGCGATCGCGAGAAAACTTCCTGACCCGCTTTTTAATGTGGGCCCACCCCTTGTTTAAACCCTTGCGAGAGGCTGAAAGGGTGATTAACCTAAACGATGTGAATCGCTTCCCTCCCTCTCCTACTGGTGAAAAGATCAGCATCGAAGGAGGTGATGTAATGATCATCAATAAAGATACCGTCTTGATAGGGACCAGCGAACGTTCTGGTGTATACAGCGCACGTGCGTTGGCAGATGCGCTTTTTGCTAAGGGGGTCGTCAATACGGTGGCGCGGGTGAACGTGCCGAATGACCGCTCATTTATGCACCTGGATACCATCTTCACTCAGATTGACCAACACGATTATGCCTGCTTTCAGCCAATCATAATGGATGGCCTGAACAATACTGTAGAAGTATGGCGCAAAAAAGGGAAGTCCAGTCTCTATCCCAGTCTCAAGGCCTACCTGCAGGAAGAGCTGGACCCCAAAGCTCGCTTCATACCCGCAGGTGGCGGACAATCTCCCTTCCAGGAACGCGAACAATGGACGGATGCCTGTAATCTGGTCGCTTTACGCCCGGGCGTAGCGATCAGCTATGACCGTAATGCCGTCACGGAAAAAGCCTTCGAAGCCGCCGGTTACCGGATTATGGGCGCGGAAGACTTGTTAAAAGCTATGGACGATGGCATCATACGGGCCGATGAAATCACCAAAACGATTATTGCTATCCCTAGTGGAGAATTAAGCCGTGGTCGTGGAGGTAGTCACTGTATGACTTGCCCGGTTTTGCGGGGGGCGTGATTCCGCTTCAGACTTACTCCGTCTCGCTCCCCTCGGAGGACCTACGCTCTGCTCCGAGACCTCCGAGGGCGTCGATACCCGACTTCTTCTGCCCTAAAAAACTACCTAACTAAATAACTAAGAGACTACCCGACTAAAACACTACCCAATTACCCACTTGCCGGACTCTCAAAGGTCTTACACTTCGTTTCAGACCCTTCGAGGTCCTCCCCAACTACCGACTACCCAACTAAAAATCCCATCTACTCCTCCTCCAGGACAATTTCCTTTAAATCGCGGTTGACGGCGATACTCGCATTAAGTTCGAAGCCGATTAGGAGAATTAAGGCATTGAGTTGCAACCAGAGCATCACGATGATGATGGTGGCGATCGAGCCATAAAATTTACTGTAGGTGTCGTAGCGGTTAAATCCATCCACGTAGAAACTGAAGGCCAGACTGATGGTCAGACTGAGAATAGCAGCAAGAGTGACTCCAGGAGAAAAATATTTAAAGCGGCGGTAGGTAGCAGCGCCGTAGCGGTATAAACTCCCAATAGTAATGTAATAGAGCAACAGCATAATCACCCAGCGGGAGGCCCAGATTAAGAAGGTCGAGAACTGGGAAAGCCGAACTAAGTCGGTCAGCCAGTAAATGAGATTATCTCCCAGGATAACGAAAATGATGCTGGCGAAAAGGAAAGTGCCCAGCAGTGCAGTGAGACCAATGGCAATCATTCGTTTACGGAGGAAACCGCGACGTTTAAAAGTTTTGACGTAGCTCTTTTCAAAGCCACGCATCATGGCCATCATGCCATTACTCGAGAAGTAAATGGCCAGCAGGAAACCAAAACTTAGCAAGCCAACTCGTTCTACCTGGGTGACTTCTTCTACGAAACCGATGACCATCTGTCCGGCTTCACCGGGCATAACGCTCAAAATAGCCTCGTTCATGGCCAATTGGAAGTTGGACAGATCAGGAAACCAGATCGCCAATAAATTAAGAACGAATGGGATCAAACTGAATAGCACTAAGAGGGAAGGGAAAAGGGACAAGAAAAAGCTAAAGGCGATGCTGTTCGCCCGTAGAAACAAGTCCTGGCGGCGAAACTCCATCAGAGTGAAGGCCACCACATCATAGATAGCTACCCCTTGAAAACCCGGTAAAGAATGCTGTTTGCTGTAGGAGAGTAGGCGTCGACGCAAAGGATGCTCGACAAAAAAGCGCTTAAGTCGCTGCAAAAATGACTCCTTAGTTGACAAAGTGCGGGCGCAGTTGATCTAATAAAAAATCCGGTGTGGGTACCGTTTTTCCACTATCCATGTCTACGAAACAAAGTTTGACGCTACCGCCATTGACCAGCTCGTTGGCTTCATTGTAGACTTCTACCTGAAAGGTAATAGTTTGTCCTGGGAGCTTGGATAGGCTGGTACGAATTTCCAATACTTCATCGTATAGAGCAGGGCGAACGTAACGCATTTGCAAACTCATTACGGGCATCATCACCCGATGCTCCGTTTCCATGGCCTTGTAACTCAAGCCTAAAGAGCGAATCATCTCTACCCGACCGATCTCATAGAGCATCGGATAATGGCCGTAATAGAGATAGCCCATCTGGTCGGTATGGGCGTAACGGACGCGGAAGGAGGTGGAATGGGCGTACATGGTGACAAAGGTAATAACTCCTTGCAGTCGAGTGATTAGCTCCCTCCGGTCGCCGTGATTACTCGCTTTGCTCGCAGGGATTAGTTATTTGTCCCTGGCGGCCTCGCGCTTTAACTTTTGGATATAGTTGTTAAGCCGATAATCAAGTTGCTGACTTTTCTTACGCACCAAGCTACGATACTCTTTGCTGATGTAATCTCTTTTATACATTACGTCCAACCAGAATACTGAGGCTTCTTTTAAAGAGCCGCGACTTATGTATAGGTGCCTAATGCGGTTTAGAAAATGATACAGCCCATAGCTTTCGGCAATGTTAGCACCTACCGAATCCATAGCCCGTAAGTATTGATCTCCTACATGTTTCTGCTTGGTCCAATGTAGGCTACTATATAATTCCCAGGCCAAATCGCTTAATTCTACGGCCAGCCTATAGACCTCCAGGTCTTCTAGTTGATAAGAGGGTTTCATAATTAATAGGGTATTCGCAGCAATGAAAATAAGTAAAACCTCTTAGAAATGACAGTGCACAGATCACCCGAGGCGAAGCCAAGTCATCACGCGAGCCTAGCGAGCCAATCACACAAGGCGAAGCCGAGTCATCACTGCGAGCCTAGCGAGCTAATCACCCGAGGCGAAGCCGAGTCATCACGTTTCGGTTTACCCCCATAAAAATGGTCTTTATCCAGTGCCATGCCGGGCGGGCCAAATAGAATGCGCCACCAAGCCCGGGGGCTGCGGTAGCGCCCCATATCCCGCAACACGTCAATATGCTCGTGAAAAACCAGATAAACCGGATTGTAGCTGTTCACGGGTTTAAGGATACCGTAATCGGGGGTTTCTTCCTCCGCCTGAAAGGTGCCGAACAGGCGGTCCCAAATGATAAGGCTAGAGCCATAATTGCAATCCAGATATTTGTCGTTAGTGCCGTGATGCACCCGGTGATGGCTAGGCGTGACGAAGATGTATTCTACGGGCGCCCATACTTTATCGATCAGCTCCGTATGTAACCAAAATTGGTAAAGAACGCCCAGCTGGTTACAGATAAAGAAGACGAAGGGATCGAAGCCCATCAAACCAATAGGTACGAAGAAGATAACTTTAATGTGCTGGGTCCAGGACAGTCGGAAAGTGGTGGAAAAGTTGTACTGCTCGCTGCTATGGTGAGTGACGTGGGTAGCCCACCAAAAACGTTGCTCGTGAGAAATACGATGGGCCCAATAGCGGAAGAAATCAACAGCAATGTAACAGAGCACAAAGGACCACCAAGTGATCGGAATATAGAGTGGACTCCAGTTATAAAACAGAAGGATAATGAAGAAAAGGAAGCCCTTGGCTAAAAATCCGCTGACCAAATTTCCGATGCCTACTCCCAAAGCAGCAAAGGCATCTTTGGTATCGTAACCTTGATGATGCTTGCGTCGCAAATACCATTCTAAGATGGCAAAAGAAAGCATAATCGGTACCGCCCAGAGAATGATAGGCGGCAGCTCCATGCTTAGAATTTGCTCTAGGCTATAGATGGGTTTCTCCATAAAAATTTGTGTTCGGTGGTTATTTGCACCACCGAACACAAAAATAGGGCTTAGCGCCGATTATACAGTTCCTTGCCCGCTTCCTCATATTTGTCACCTTCAATCCAGAAGGGAGGCTCGTCGCGGTTGGCAATCAATCGCGCGGCATAAGTGTAGGATACACAGAACTTCCGCAGGTATTCATAATCGATGGTATTGGGATTATCGGTTACTTGGTGGTAGTAACGCATGATCTCATCATCGAAATCGCTAAATCCTTCGGTGAAGGTGATCGCTGGTACGCCTTTTGCGGCAAAAGATACATTGTCCGACCGATCGAAAAGACCTTGCTCAGGGGCAGGATTATTGAAGATCGTGAAGTCAAAAAGATCAGCCGCTGCCTGGATTTCGGCATCTACGCCGGTACGACTTCCACCAAAGGTAGATATGGCCGTTACATCGTTGTAACCTGCTCCGTCTACGTTGAAGTTATACACGGTTTGTTCGAGCGGTACCAGGGGATTATCCGCGTAGTATTGACTACCCAGCAGGCCCATTTCTTCGCCAGTTACGGCCAGGATAATGATCGACCGGCGAGGGCGAAGCTCGGCAAAACAGCGAGCAGAGGATAGCAAAGCAATAGTACCAAAAGCATTATCGCGAGCACCGTTGAAGATCTCATCTTCTTCCGTGTAAGCACCACCACCTTCTTCACCAACACCGACGTGGTCGAAGTGAGCGGTCATGACCATATACTCATCCGCTAGTGCTGGATCGCTTCCGCGGAGAATGCCGCCTACATTGCGGCTGTTAATCGGACTAATGGACATTCCTCCACTCATCATTTCCCCTTTCAACGGTTTGGTACTAGTGGTGATACTACCTACCGTTTCTTCCTCTACATTTAGAAAGCCATAAGGGATGGGAGATCCAGGATCATCGTCTCCGCCAATTCCGATGCGGCCGCCACCGAAGAATCCTTTGAAGGCGTCCCAAGGGAAAGGCAATTGGTAGAATTCATAGATCGCAACGGCACCCCGCTCGGCGGCCATTTCTGCCTTGTTTTGGATACCCTGAAAGATACCCGACTGGCCAGGGTCTCCGGGAATACCAGGACGGGTGATTACGATCTTTCCTCGTACGTCCAGGTTGGCATAATCGTCGTGGCCGGTTTCTTCGTCTACCCAGCCGTAACCAGCATAAACAATCTTAGCCTTGCCAGCGGCAGCCGGGCCACGCATGATGAGTAGCTCTTCACCCTGAGTATAAGTGGTACGGCCAACTTTGAGCATCCCTTGGGAGGGAGCTTCGATATTTTCCAAGGGCACTTCCTGGAAGTAGCTATCTCCATTGATGGGTTCGTAGCCAAAGCCTTCCAGCTGAGTAGCGATGTATTCTGCGGCAATATCGTTTCCCACACTACCAGTGCGGCGACCTTCCAAAAAGTCGGAAGCCAACCAGTACATCTGTCCTTTTAGTTGAGCTTCGTTGAGGTGGAATTCCGGGAAATCTGGAGTCTCCGCCACCTGAGCGTTTAGACCGTTCAGGCTGAATACCAGCCCCATGGTTAGGTAGAGTAAATGTTTTATTCGCATGTTTGATTTATTGATTGAAGCCCGAAAATACGCTTTCCGACAGCTAGCTAGCTAGGTGAACTCTTAAGTTTCGACGAGTTACCAGTACTGGTGTCATCAACGATGCGGACTTGAGCCAGCGACACGAGTGGCAGTAAAGCCGTTAATGAGCTGATAGAGGCTTTCATAATCGTGGATTTTAGTCGGTGGGGTGCGTGTAATTGACAACCACGGCCTGAATGGTCAAATCAGAACCAGGACCAAAATGTGCCCCGGTCAGCACTAAACTCTGGGCGGCGGCAACAGATGACTCAGGGAGTGGAGGTGGATCACGCAAAGGTTAGAGTACCTGCCATTCATCTTCGACCGAATCATAAACATTCAGGTGGCCAATGGTGATACTGTAGATAATAAGCCCATCGAAGGGATCATTGACCGCATCTCGCTCAGCAGTCGTCATACTGGGAATGAGCAGCCCTTTTTCGTCGGAGCGAACATCGAGAATCGCCGAAGGGTGCGGGTTTCCCGGCTCATCGCCCATGAGTACAGCCTGAGCAAGCAGGTCTAGGGCAAGTGAGAAAGAAAGAGAAAGCGCATGTGGCATCGTATTGGTCGGCAGCAAAAGTCGACGCCCATTTCCCTTTAGATATACCCAAATGGATAGCTTAAACGAGTATGCCCGTCATCAAACAGAATTGGCCACGGGCATACCACTAGTAAAAAACGAGCTATTTGCTCAGCTTAAATGGCCGTTAGCGGCAAGTCGAAGGCATCAGCGACGCCTTTGTAAACGACCTTTCCATTGATGACATTGAGGCCCAGCTTCAATGCCGGATTTTCAGCAGTTGCAGTGCGCCAGCCTTTATCGGCCAACATTAAAACGTAAGGCAGCGTAGCATTAGTCAGGGCAATGGTACTGGTAATGGGCACTGCCCCTGGCATATTGGCCACGCAATAATGGATAATATCATCAATAACGAAGGTAGGATCCTCGTGGGTAGTTGGCTCACAGGTTTCGATACAACCGCCCTGATCTACGGCTACGTCCACCAGTACGGTACCGGGCTGCATATCCTTGAGCATCTCCCGGGTAATAAGGTTAGGCGCTTTAGCACCGGGGATTAAAACCGCACCTACGATCAGGTCCGAATTGGTCAGGTGCTGGCGAATGTTGTACTCATTACTGTAAATGGTCGTAACGTTGGCCGGCATGATTTCTTCCAAAAAGCGCAGACGATTGAGATTGATATCGAAGATGTAGACATCTGCTCCGAGGCCAGCGGCCATGTAGGCGGCCTGGGTTCCGACCACTCCACCTCCGAGGATCATCACCTTAGCTGGCATCACTCCGGGTACGCCTCCAAGTAGTATACCTCGTCCGCCTAAAGGCTTCTCCAGGTATTTAGCTCCTTCCTGGACCGACATACGGCCGGCCACTTCTGACATGGGCACTAAGAGCGGAAGGCTCCGGTTCGATAATTCCACCGTTTCGTAAGCGAGACAAACAGCATTGCTCTTGATCATCGCTTGGGTCAGTGGCCCACTACTGGCGAAGTGGAAGTAGGTAAAGAGCAGCTGATCATCGCGCACCAGCTCATACTCTTGCTCAATGGGCTCCTTGACCTTTACGATCATTTCCGACTTAGCGTATACTTCTTCGATAGAAGCGAGCATAGCGGCTCCAGCTTTAACGTATTCTTCGTCACTGAATCCGCTTCCCATTCCGGCACCAGCCTGCACATAAACAGTGTGGCCGCGCTTGGCTAACTCTAGTACTCCCGCAGGTGTAAGAGCCACCCGGTTTTCATTATTCTTTATTTCTGTTGGACAACCTACGATCATCTCAATTGGAATTTAATTGGTTAAGGCGCGCCAAAGATAGTTGATCAAAGCCGCTTTTTTAACAGCAATTTGCCAACTCCTAGCTAAGAATTCAGACTAAGTCTACGACATTTGTCGTTAAAATTCTTGCAACTACGACATCTGTCGTATATGTTTGCCCCAGAACTACAAATTATGGCTGACTACAAGTCACAACCTACGGAAGCACAGTTAGAAATTTTACAACTGCTTTGGCAGCATCAACCCTGTACGGTTCGCTTTCTGCACGAACAAATCTCGACCCGGCGAGAATTGGGTTACACCACCATTTTGAAGCAGGTGCAACGGATGCAAGATGATGGACTGCTCAAACGATCCAAAGGCCCAGGCAAGTCTTACGTTTACGAAGCAGTGGAACCTGCCGCTCAAACTAGAGACAAAGTATTGAATCGCGTGGTAAAGAATGCCTTTGGTGATTCGGTCAGTGAAATGATGCTACACGCGCTGGGTAATGGCGAAATCTCGGCAGAAGAGATTGACCAGATTAAAGAATTACTGGATAAGCTAGACCGATAATATTGGCAGGCTAGACTTTCGTAAAACTTTCCATCAACAGTTTTAACCTTCACCTACCCTACTTCAACCACTTGTTTAAAACTTCCCCCACTACACCAATTTGAACATGGCCGAATTAAATCTACTTCACGATTGGACCAACAGTTTGGGCTGGACCGCTCTGCATAGCTTGTGGCAGTTTGCCCTGGTAGCCATTATCTGTAGTTTGATTTTACGGGTACTGCGCAAGTCCTCTGCAGATTTACGGTTTTGGGTTGGGTACGCCAGCTTATTACTCTGTTTGGCGCTGGCAGTTTTTACTTTTGTATCGTACTTGCCCGAAAGTACTGCTCCCGAACTGAGTAGTGTCCAATCTTTGCTCAATCCCGATGCGGCACCGCAAGCAGTAGAGACTGGTCTAAGCGCTGCTCCTGAACTTTCTACCCCATCTGCCGAGATTTCGAGTACTACTTCGACCAGCTGGTGGGTAAATAGCTGGAATTACCTCAGTAGCCAGGTTCACTGGATAGGGACCTTTTGGATCATAGGTTTGCTCTTCTTCGGCGTCCGTTTTGGAATAGGCATCTGGGGGATACACCGGCTGCGTAAGGAGGGTTTGGTGAGTCCAAGTGATGAATGGATGCTGCGCTTCCAGCAATTGCTGCACGCCACGCGTTCGTATCGAGGTATTGGCTTCAGCTTATCGGAGCGTATTTCCGGGCCAGTCACCATAGGGTTTTTACGACCGCTGGTATTATTACCGGTAGGTTTACTAGCACAGCTTCCTCCTGATCAGGTCGAAGCCATTCTCCTGCATGAGATTGCTCACGTTCGTCGCCACGACTATCTCTTAAATTTATTACAACGGGCTATTCTAGCTTTCTTCTTTTACCATCCTGGTCTGCATATGATCGGCCGTTGGATTGATCGAGAGCGAGAAAATGCCTGTGATGATTTTGTTGTTTTTCAGAATAATAACCCCAGGTCCCTGGTGCGGGCCTTAGCTTTTTTGAGTTTACAGCCCAATTGCGGGCAACCCCAACTGGCCCTGGCTGCTACTGGCCAAAAAGGGCAGATTTTACCGCGTTTAAACCGCTTAATTGACCTCAATAACTCCAAAAAAACCATGAATGCTAATCGATTCTTCTTACTATTACTTTTACTACCGCTGGCTGGTCTGTTACTAGCTTCGAGGGCCAGACCTGCGGAAGTACCCTCCTTAAAAATGGGGGATTTAAACATCAATCTGGTACCTGACTGTCCGGAGGTAGTTACTGTTGACACCGTTCCTCCTAGCGCGTTAGAACGGCAGGTACGTCGGCTGGCCACAGTAGAGGAACGTCTGGCGGCTCAAGAGCAGCGCCTACGGGAACAGGAAGAATTGCTGGCCCAACGTGAGGCGGAACTGGAAGAGCGAGAGCGCGAAATCCAGTATCGACAGAACGAAAGTTGGGCGCCCGAAGCTTCGATGCTGGAAGAAGACGAGTTGCTCAGTGAATATAGCGAGCTCTCTAGTCTGGAAGAAGCACTACTGGCGGCCAGTACTGAGGAAATTATCAATAAGCTTAATCGCTCCGGTATACGCACCGGGACTGCGATCGAGGAAGTAGTCCCCCAGCGTCCACGCTTTGTGATTAGTCCAGAGATGGAGACAAAACTAAATCTGGAAGCCTTCGGCCCCGAAGTAGAGCGATCCATTGATCCAGTTTCTGGCTCCGTAGTTTATACCGGTCCCTACGGTTACTACTTCAGCTTGAATGGTGATCAGGTAGAATTTGGCCCAGAGGAAGCTCGCTTGCCTTCTGGAGATTATGCCGACCTCCACCAGGAATTACGGTCGATGCTGCTGGGAGATGGCCTGATGGAATCAAACGACTGTGTGGCAGTATTACATATTTCGCCCGGCAACATAGTAGTTAATGATGAAACACTCAGCGGGAGAAAAGCCGCTCGCTATGACGCCCTGTTGCGACGTTATGACCTTGAAAAGGCACCGGGTCGTCAAATACGCGTAGAGCCAAAACGCTTAAAAATAGGCTACCCTGGCGATGAAGAATGTAGCTGGGTCGGTTCTGTTTGGCTAGGCGAATCCTAGCAAACACTTTCACTTATTACTTGCGAATAGATAAGAGCAGGCTGATCATTATGCAGCCGGAAAGTCTTTGGTTGGCTAGCAGCTAGTGGTGAGAGACTAGCTGTTCTAGCGCGTTTATTTATTTAGTGATGAATGTTAGTGTTTAGAGGAGGGGCGTTTCCAAGGAAACCGCCCCTCTTTTTTATTCGGATACAATAGCAATCTGCTTGCCGCCATCGGTAGCTAGGCGACTGATATTGCGAATACCATAAAAGCGAAGATCGACCACTTCTCGCCAGCGACGCGCCCGGATAGGATCGTAATGGAAGATTTTACTGCCCTGGGCCATGAGCAAGCTACCATCGCGCAGCACCGTAAAGTCCTCTTGCTGAGGTAAGGTTTCTCCGTAGGGGCGAGGCTCATCCGAGAGCCGGTATAAGTTCTTTTGCATCAGCATCCAGGGACCAGCATCTGCTTTCTGCACGTACAGCAAATTGCCGTTAGGTAGGCGGGAGAAAGTACGGCCCACATTACGGGCGATACCAATGGGTTGATCGGTATCGGCAGAAGCAATAGCTAGTTGATTGGGTGCGCCCAGCAGGAAGAGCGCTAATTGTCGGTCATTAATCCATTCGTAATACCCCACCCCGGTAAGGTATTTAAAGACTGGTCGTCCATTATTGATGCGATTGAGCGGAAACTCCCAGAGGCGAAGTACCGTATCCTGACCAACAAACTCCTGGCGAACTGCACTAAAACGATCAGAGCTACCAATCGGCTTGGGGCTAAATTCCCCAGAGATGGTGCGCGTAACGCGACTGCGCGTGCGATTGCGTAAGTCGAAGGAGAACACATCGGGTTGTGGCATATCGGGCAGCTGCACGGCCATCAACAAGGTGTGCTGATCGACAAAGTTGGGCTGGTTATTATAGCCGTATTCGTTGAAGGCCGTCAGGAAGCGAGGCTCACTGAAGGTGAAGGTGGTATCCCGCTGCTCGTAGTCAAACAAGAACACTTTAGTAACGGGCAGCTGGGCGGCAAGTACACCGCTACAGGAAATGGCCAGGGCCAACAAAAAATTACGCATGGATAAACAGGCTTTGGGACAAATGTACGAAATGGTACAGGGTACTGGGTATATGGTATTGGTACTTCTTAGGTACCGTATCATAAGTTCAGCAAATCATTCATCCCGAACATCCCCTGCTTTCCAGGCAACCACTCTGCGGCTGCTAAAGCACCTTTGGCAAAGCCTTCGCGGCTGTGCGCTACGTGTTTGATTTCAAGATCATCGATAGCGGATCGCCAGCTGATCTCGTGGGTTCCCGGAGTCGGATCGATCCGACTGGAGTAAATGGGCAGCTGCGGTAACTTCAGCTGACTATTGGGTGTGGGCGCTACGGTGCGCCAATTGTCATACTGAGCGTTATTCGCAATAATCCCTTCGGCCAGCGTGATGGCTGTACCGCTAGGCGCATCTAACTTTTGGGTATGGTGTATTTCATGGATACTCGCGGCATATTCCGGGAAGGGTTTCGTCAATTTAGCTAGGTAGCGATTGAGCGCAAAAAACAGGTTGACCCCCAGGCTAAAATTGGAGGCATAAAAGAAGGCGCCTTGCTTTTCGGCTACCAAGGCCTCCAGTTCTTCCCATTGGTCGAGCCAACCAGTGGTACCACTTACTACTGGAATACCCAAACCCAGGCAACGACGGTAGTTGATCATGGCCGCTGCCGGTCGGGAAAATTCGATAGCGACTTCGGCCGCTTGCAGCTCTGCATCCGGGTAAGTATCGGCATTTTCAGCGCTTACCCGCAGGACGATCTCATGGCCTTTAGTCGTAGCTAATTCATCGATTATACGGCCCATTTTGCCGTAGCCGAGTAAGGCGATTTTCATAGGTGAGGTTTCACGCAACGGACGCAACGATCTTTCGCAACGGGCGCAACGAATTATGCTAAATTTTACGGCCTACAAAGCTAGGCAGAGATATGCGATTTATCAGCAATTGAATTGGCAAAGAGCAATCATAGGTCACTGTTTTTGCGTCTTTCCCTTGCGGACTTGGCCTGGTACATCGACTTCAACTTCAAACTCAGGATAATGGCCGATAGAGAGCAGGTAATCCCATTGGCTAAAATCATCGGTAGATCTCCCAATATCCAGCCGTAGATGAACCAAAAGATCGTGCCCACGAAAAATAGGGAAAAGGTGGCCAGGCTCAAATCTTCCGTTGAGCCAGATTTTAGCGTCTTAATGACTTGAGGGATAAAGGCTGCTGTAGTGAGCGCTGCCCCCACTAATCCGATGTAGGTTGGATCCATCAACCTAAGGTAAGTCCCTCTGGCTTAAAATTACTAATCCGATCGTTGCGTCCGTTGCGAAAAATCGTTGCGCGCTTGGAGTGAAACTCACTAGCCTTCCACCGCCGCTTTAATATCCGCTAGATCCTGATCAAAGGCTTTGCGTACTGCTCCCTTCATCATACGCCCCATCAAAAAGGACATAACCTTTGCTCCCGCACTGATTGGTTGTGCGCTGAAGGACATAACAAGATGATTCTCGCCATTCCGTTCCTCGATCGACATGCGCGTGTCGTACTTAGAACCATGACTTTCCGCTCCAACTCGGTAGTAGTCGTTTTCCTGTGCTTCGGTAACCCACATCGTTTCGATGGCTTCACGACCAAACATCGTGCGAGTCTCTTTCCACTTCAGGCCTACGATCCCACTCGCGGGCTTATTCAGAATTTCGATGGAATTGATGCCGGAAATTCGCTCAGCAGCATTTTCCCAGTCGGTGATCGTCTTCCAGATGGTTTCCTTAGAGGCATTAATGGGGATGGAGCAGATGATAGGCGACATATTGTTTTTGTTTGTTTTCGAAAACAAAAATAACAATAAATGTTTTAAAAAGCAATACTACAAACTCACAATCGTCACCCCATCACCTCCTTGTTCCCGGGGCGGGTGAGAAATAGACAGCGAGCTAAACTCCTTCAACTTCTGATGGACGGCCCTTCTAAGCGCACCACTCCCCTTCCCGTGTACGATTTGCACTCGATCGAGATTGGCCAGCAGGGCCTGATCCATAAAGGCTTCGGTAGTAGATAGCACCTCTTCGTAACGCATGCCGCGCACGTCCAGCTTGCGATCCAGATTATGATTGGCATCCACATCGCGGCGGATGGAGCGCGTCGGGTTAGTTTCTAACTGTTCTTTGGCTAGTTCGAGATCGCGTAGCTTGACGGTCATACGCAGCTCGCCGACCTGTAGGATTGCTTTCTTTTTATTGATGGCCTCAACCTTACCGGTAGCACCGCCGGTGCGCAAGCGTACGGTTTGCCCCACCTTGATTTCTTCTGACGGGTTGCCCTTGTCGGGGCCGTAATAAATGTCTTCCCGTAGGCCGCTGACTTGCTGACTCAACTGCTCGCGTTCTTCGCGTAGGCGGGCGGCTTTGGCCTTGGCTTTTTCTAGGTTTTTGGCTTCTCGTAGCTCGCGTACCACCCGCTCCATTTCTTTGTTGTGCTGGGCGGCTTCCTGCAGCGCTTGTTCTTTGGCTTCCAGCTTGAGGCGCTTGCGGCGCACCTCCATATCGCGATGCAGTTGTTCGTAAGTGCGGGTCAGACGATTGAGGGTCTCCTGTTTGTTTTTCAGATCGACCAATTGTTCTTCCACTTCCTGTTTTTCCCGCTGCAAGTCGATCAGTAGCTGATCCACGGCCCGTTCGTTTTTACCGGCGCGGCGACGGGCATACTTGAGTACTTTGCCGGGCAGTCCGCTCTTGGTCGCAATCTCAAAAGCGTAGCTACTACCGGGGCGGCCTACCTTTAGCTCGTAGGTAGGTGATAAGGTATCCTTATCAAAGTGCATGCTGCCGTTGACGATACCTTTAGTTTTGAAGGCAAAGATTTTGAGGTTACTGTAGTGGGTAGTGATGACCGCAAAGATCTTGCGCCGATGCAGTTCATCAAGGATAGCCTCCGCAATCGCCCCACCGATTTTCGGGTCGGTACCCGAGCCGAATTCATCGATCAGGATCAGCGTCCCATCTTGTGCTTCCTCCAAAAAATGACGAGCATTTTCTAGACGTGAGCTATAGGTAGACAGATCGTCTTCCAGGCTCTGCTGGTCGCCGATATCCGTAAAAATCTGACCAAATACGCCCATCTCGGATTCTGCATCCACCGGCACCAGCATGCCACACTGCAACATCAATTGCAACAGACCCACCGATTTCATCGCAATTGACTTTCCCCCGGCATTGGGCCCGGATAGCACCAGAATGCGGTTTTTACCGAACAGCTGTAAGTCAAAAGGAATGGTGGTTTTCCCCAGCTGCTTATTCTTCAGATACAGCAAGGGGTGGCGGCCTTCTTTGATGCCCAGGTGTGGCTTGGGTAAGACCTTAGGTCGTTCAGCCTTAAGCCGCCGTGCCAGATTAGCCTTGGCCTGGATCAAGTCGTAGGTCACCAGTAATTCGCCGTAGATCCGCAGCTCCGGTACATAAGGACGTAAGGTGGCCGATAGCTCGCGTAGAATCCGGTAAATCTCCCGCCGCTCTTCCTGCTGCAGGTCGAAGATGTCGTTGTTGATATCGATGACGGCCTCTGGCTCGATAAAAGCCGTGCGCCCCGTAGCCGATTCATCGTGGATGATACCGCGAATCTTCCGCTTGTGCTCGGCAGGTACCGACAGCACCCTGCGACCATTCCGAAAGCTTTCGACATTGTCGGTCAGCCAGCCTTGCTTGCGGTACTTCTCGATCATTTGCTTGAAGACGCGATCCATTTCACGGGCCTTCGAGCCGGCCAATCGACGAATGCGGCCCAGTTCCGGGCTGGCATCGGGTTTGATGTTTCCGTCCTCGTCGATGACCCGGGCAATTTCGGTCAGCAACTCCTTATTGAAGGTGATGGGCCGGATCAGTTCAAACAGCATGGGGTAGGTCTGCTGCCGACCGCCACTGCCGAAGAAATTGAAGATTTCCCTCGTCTGTAGCAGGATACCGTTGATGCGTTGTAGTCCTGCCTCAGGCAAGACATAGCCATCGACGGACAGCTGGTGCAAATCCTCGGCGATATCCTCATAGGCGGCGATGGAAAGCATCTGCTTATCCTCCACGCCTTGCTTCCACTCGGCTACCTCGTCGAGCCGGCGCTCGATCAGGGCGGCATCCTCCATTGGGTGCAGCTCCGCTACTCGGGCTTTGCCCAGCTCTCCCTGGCAAGCTGCTTGCAGCAAGTCTAGCAACTTGTCGAATTCCAGATTTTCCGGCGTATCCTGTGGGATCCACTTCATGACTCCAAACGAAAATTATCTAAACGGGGATGCAATTGACTGCAGACATCGTTCATCATGCACGTCACTGGCCCTCCCCTCCCCCAATGGGGCCGCAAAGGTACAAACGTCGGGGCGTTTGGATAGTTCCCGGCTTTAGGAGATTAGTTGGGTAGTCTTTTTGTGCTTTAGTCTTTGAGCTTGGCTAGGAGCAGCAGTTATCAGCTAAGTATTTAGTTTTTCTTTTGTACTTCCGCAGGTGTTCCCGCGGAGGTTCCTTGCTCGGAAAAGAATTGGACGCTCAAAGGTCCTCCCATTGGTCGGACGCTTCGAGGTCCAAAGTCAGCCCAGATCCAGGACCTCGAAGGGTCGCTGGCGATAGCCGGGACCTTTGAGTGTCCGAATTAGCCACCATGCTCGATTTATCAGGACGCTCAAAGGTCCAAACAATACTCGAGACTAGCCTAAGATACGTCTTGACCTTGCATCCAATATTCATGAATCAATTGGCGCAGTTCTCTACTTTGTCGGATTACCGGCCGCTGAGGATAGCTGGAGTTAAAGCGTTTAACCTCATGCTCTACGATGGTTCCATCCGAAAGGAGCATTAGTAATACCCGCATTTTTCCAAACCTTTCCTTAATGGCTATTTCCGCAATATGCTGCCACAAGAACTCCCCCGTTCCAGGCAAAACCAGACTCTCCTTAGTCAGGCAGAATCGATAGCTGGACAATACCGTTCGCCCACTAGCTACTTTCGCTCCCAGGATAAAAACACTGATGGCAAAACCCAAAAAGCCAAGCACAAATTCTTTACGGTTTTCGTAAAAAAAGGTGTAGTAAAACCCCGCAACCAATAGACCAATAAGCGCCAAAAAGCTTAGAATTTCATCGGAGGTCGATTTGAAATCACCTTTACTCGCTCTTTTTTCGAAGAAGAAGTTGATGGTATCATCCAGTTCCCCGACAGCTGCTGTTCTCCGCTTGCGTTTGCTGAGCAAATAAGTTGTAGTCCAAGCAGATGCCAATCGCACCCAAAAACTCCGGGGACGATAGTTGAGCAATTGCTGCTGCTCCTCGGTTCTGTTGGTTGAAACTGGAGATGGCATCGCTAAGCGTTATTCTGTTTAATGGCTACTGGCGCTTTATTTGGATCTAGCTCTAAAGAGTTGGCCTGTTTCCAATAAGTAAATAAGAGCTCTCGCAGTCGGTGCCCATTGCTAAGATTTACTCTTCCATTAGAGGATTTATTATAAACTTTTACCCGATGTTCAACAATCGTTCCATTGGATAATTGGACGAATAGTGCTTTCAATTTGCCGGATCGCTCTTTGAAAACGATTTCAACGATATTTTCCCACATAAATTCACCTGTCCCGGGAAGTTGCAGGCTTTCCTGATCAAAAACCATACTCCCACCTTCTTTGAGGGTTCCTTTTCCTAGAATAAAATTCAAAACCAGTAGGACACCTATTACTAAAAACAGAATGCCGACGAACCAACCAAAAAGACTCTGGTAAATTAAAGGAGCACTGACACCCATCAATAAAAGGAATAAGGTTTCAAAAAAGGTCTCGATACCAGACCAAACAGGCCAACTACTTGAAGTAATAGCAAAGTAAATTTTGACCTCCCGTTGTTGAACTTTCAATGGTTTGATCGAAACCTCTTGCTCGCTCAGTAAAAGGGTGTACGTGAATAAGGAAACAAGCCGTACCCACATTTTTCTGGGGCGGTAAGATCTCAATTTCTGCTGTTCGTCAGCGTGGCTAGGCATCAGGTAAAAATAGGGAACTACTGGCTTTTGCCATCCTACTCCGACTTCTTCTCCTTTTCAAGCTTCGCTAGCGTGGGGCGCCAGATTACCGTTTCATCAACCGCCTTGCCAGAAAGT
The DNA here is from genome assembly GCA_039030655.1 of Bacteroidota bacterium. Classification (GTDB taxonomy): domain Bacteria; phylum Bacteroidota; class Bacteroidia; order Chitinophagales; family Saprospiraceae; genus Neolewinella. Next base: position 101,886 of record JBCCDS010000012.1, read on the forward strand.
ACCTCTAGCAGTAAATAGAGAAACTCTCTTTCTACCATCCCACTATCGGTGATGGCTTGCCGAATGGCCACTTGGCCGATAGTCATCGTGTGCGTCAAGTCCAAACCCCACTCTCCAGCTTCGCGGTAGAAGTGAAACTTAAGCGGAGTTTTTTCGCCCCTGAAAATGACTGCTGCAGCGGCAAAATCATCGGTTATCTCGATCTCTCCCAGTTGTAAGTTACTGACACCGTCCTTGCCGATCATGCCTTCATTGATGGCATAGACGATGAAGGTTGAATCTGTAAAGCGGGTGATTTCTTCCTGGGTGTTGACCTGGCGCATACGGAGCACCATGAAGCGTTCGATAAAGCGCAGCTCCGCTACGGTAGTCGAATCTGAGACCCTGATGTGGTCCAGGATTGCGTCGTAGTAAGTGAAATTTCGACGATCGAGATATTCGACGGCCTCTTCCCCCCGGTCGTTGAGGATCGCAGCGCGATAGCCCTGAAAGGCAGCCTGTACCTGATCTACTTCGTCGTTCTGTGCCAGGATCGAAGACAGCGGTAGCCATAAAAGAACAAGTACAGCAAAAAGTCGCATAGGGTAGATTTATTTCCGCAATAAAGATAGCTCATCATCCCTGAAGGGGATGAAGACCCATAACTTCGGGCGTTAGCCCGGAGGTAGCGCCAGGAGCCACAGCCCGGAGGTAGCGCCAGGAGCCACAGCCCGGAGGTAGCGCCAGGAGCCACAGCCCAGAGGTAGCGCCAAGAGCCGCAGCCCGGAGGTAGCGCCAAGAGCCGCAGCCCGGAGGTAGCGCCAGGAGCCACAGCCCGGAGGTAGCGCCAGGAGCCACAGCCCGGAGGTAGCGCCAGG
>JBCCDS010000013.1:0-101838 GCA_039030655.1 Bacteroidota bacterium
GGTGGGACTCAGCACCAGGCCCTCAGTCGGTCTGCAGCCGAAGAAGCAGTCGTCTTGCTGAAGAATGAGGAGCTATTGCCATTGAGCAGCGACACTCGAGTGCTAATCACTGGCCCTTCGGCCAATACCATGCGTAGCCTCATGGGCGGCTGGTCGGGTACCTGGCAAGCAGAGCGGGCCGACGACTACTTCGAGCGCAACAATACCCTGGTGGAAGCTATCCGCGAGGAGCTGACTTATGCCCGTACCAATTACGTGCCCAGTGTGGAATTTGGTGAAGCAGCAATGGATCTCGCTCCCGTAATGGTCGCCGCGGCCGATGCGGAGGTGATCGTAATTTGTCTCGGGGAGTCGAGCTATACCGAAAACCCGGGCAACATCAACGACCTGGAACTGCCGGAGTCTCAGATAGCGCTAGTCAATGCCTTGGCGACTACCGGGAAAAAGCTGGCCTTTGTTCTGACGGAGGGTCGCCCCCGTGTGATCAGCAAAATCGAACAACTGGCGGATGCCATCCTCTACACGGCCTATCCTGGCCCCTACGGTGGGGAGGCGGTGTCCGGTATTCTGAGTGGTCGGGTTAATCCCTCTGGGAAGTTACCACTGACCTATCCACGCGAGACGAACTCCTTGGTCCTCTACGATCATAAGTTTACGGAAGGTGGCGTTCACGGTGAGCCCAATACCGATTTTTGGCCACAGTACGAATTTGGCCACGGTCTGAGCTATAGCCGCTTCGAATATTCTGACCTGCAACTTAAATCTTCAGTGCTGCGGCCCGGTGAAGATCTGAGTATCTCCGTCACCGTGACCAATACCAGCGACCGGGCGGGCAAAGAAGCCGTCTTGCTCTTTAGCCAGGATGAGGTAGCTACCATTACGCCTTCGGTGCGCCGATTACGCGACTTTAGCAAAATCGAGCTGGAGGCCGGAGCTAGTCAGGTCGTCAACTTTAGCCTCCGCCCCGAAGATGTATCCTTCATCGGTCTGGATCAACAGCCCATTACTGAGCCGGGCTGGTTCACCATTATGGTCGGCGATCAAAAAGTACGCTTCGAATACCGGGAGTAGGGTAGCGGGCTACCTTCTACTTGGGCTTAAAGGGAACCGCCCAGTCTTTTTTAACGGCTAGAATTCGGATGACAATAACCACCCCAATCGGGATCAGCAACACAATCTGGGGCCAGTCGCCCAGTGCCCGAATACCCAGGTAGACCAAGCCTCCGGCCAGACAAGCGGAGGCGTAAATCTCCTTACGGAAAATCAGCGGTACCTCGTTGGAAAGCACATCTCGGATCACCCCACCAAAAGTAGCGGAGACGACCCCCATCATCAAGGCTACGACCTGCGGAAGTCCAATTCCTAAAGTCTTCTCAATCCCCAGGATGGTAAAGAGCCCGATCCCGATGGTATCAAAGAGAAAAAACCCCCGTTTAAAGCGTAGTAGCGACCGCTTGAAGTAATAGGTCACGGGGATGGCCGCCAGAATGATGTACAGGTAGTTGAGGTCCAGCATCCAACCCACCGGTGTGCTGCCGATCAACAAATCCCGCAGCGTGCCACCCCCGATGGCCGTCACCATGGCCAGGATGATGACGCCGACCAGATCAAAGTCTTTCTCCTCGGCCGCTAGCGCTCCGGAGATGGCGAAGACGAAGGTGCCCGCCAGGTCGATGAGGTAGGTTAGGTCGATGGGGGGAGCTGTTAGTTGTTAGATGATTGTTGTTAGTTATGAGTCACCAATTGCTGTACGCTATACTAAATTCAGGACCTCGAAGTGTTTGTAACGTAGTGAAAAACCTTTGAGTGTCCGAGGTGGGGTTAGAGGAGTTGGGAGTCGCAATACGCAATACCCTGTACTGTTTAGTTATGAGTTCTGAGTCGCAATACGCAATACGCTGTACCCAATATCCCGTACCTAGTACCCTCATTTCTGCTCCCGCAGCAAGCCCTCCTGCACCACCGAAGCCACTAGCTCCCCATCCTGGGTGAAGAAGTTGCCCCGGGTAAAGCCCCGTGCACCGCTGGCACTCGGGCTGTCGATGGCGAAGAGTAACCACTTACTGATGTCGAAGGGGCGGTGAAAATACATGGCGTGATCGAGGCTGGCCATTTGCAGATTGCGGTAGTCGGTGGCCCGGCCGTGGGGAAGCAAGGCGGTAGTGAGCAGATTGTAGTCGCTGGCGTAGGCCAGGATCTGGGTCTGTAAGGGGAGATTGTCTTTGGGGACTTCGCCATAGGAGCGCAGCCAGACGTTGCGGAAGGGCTCGTACTTTTCGTGGCCAAAGGGGTTGTGGAACTCTACGGGCCTAAACTCGATGGGCCGCTCGACGTTCAGCAGCTTCAGGATCTGCGGCGGCAGCTGATCACCGAACTGCTTGGCCATGCCTTCGTAGCTGACCAGCTCGTCGGGCGGCATGACCTGCGGCATCTCGATCTGGTGATCAAAACCGGACTGCTGCAACTGAAAACTAGCGGTAAGGTAAAAGATGGTGGCCCCATGTTGGATGGCTTTCACACTACGGGTGCTGAAGCTGCCGCCGTCGCGGATGTGATCCACGTCAAAGACGATGGGTGCCTCTACGTCGCCGGCCAGGATAAAGTAGGCGTGCAGCGAATGCACCAGCCGGTCTTCCGGCACCGTGCGCTGGGCAGCACTCAGGGCCTGGGCCAGTACCTGCCCGCCAAATACCCGAGTACTGCCTACGGAGCGGCTATCGCCGCGAAAAAGATTGACCTCGAGCTGTTCCAGGTCAAGGTGATTGATCAATTCAGATACCTGCTTCATAATTGTCTTACCGACTATTGTACAAGGGCCAAATCTCTATTATCTTTGCGAGCCGCAAGGGGTTTTTGGTCAATTATTTTCCAGAAATCTCTGCTGGACCTCCACGCCATCCTAGCTCAGTTGGTAGAGCAACGCATTCGTAATGCGTAGGTCGGCGGTTCGAGTCCGCTGGATGGCTCCTGGCCCGTGTCGTTTTGGCACGGGCTTTTTTTATTCTTCTTCGTCTTGGGGTTTGGGGAGGATTTCGTAGCCTTCGATGTCGCCCCAGCCGGGGCGTACGATGGTCTTTTTTTCGGAGAGGATGTAGTGCTTGTCGAAGTAACGTTTACTATCAGGCGTGATGTTGTTTAGTTGGTCTGGGCTGGATAAGATGGCCCTATTGAGCTTAGCCCCATTGAGCTTGGCCCCATTGAGGTTGGCCCTATTAAGGTTGGCCCCATTGAGCTTGGCCCCATTGAGCTTGGCCCGAGAGAGGTTGGCCTGATTGAGGTTGGCCCGAGAGAGGTAGGCCTGATTAAGGTTGGCCCCATTGAGGTTGGCCCCATTGAGGTAGGCCCCATTGAGCTTAGCCCCATTGAGGTTGGCCCCATTGAGGTTGGCTCTATTGAGGTTGGCCCCATTGAGGTTGGCCTGATAGAGGTAGGCCCGAGAGAGGTAGGCCTGATAGAGGTTGGCCCCATTGAGGTAGGCCTGATAGAGGTAGGCCCCATCGAGGTAGGCCCCATTGAGCTTGGCCCTATTGAGGTTGGCCTGATAGAGGTTGGCCCTATTGAGCTTGGCCCTATTGAGGTTGGCCTGATAGAGGTAGGCCCCATCGAGGTTGGCCCCATTGAGGTAGGCCTGATAGAGGTAGGCCCCATCGAGATTGGCCCCTCTAAGATTTAAGCGAATGCCATAGAGATTAGCTAAATCTGGTTGGTCAAAAACAGCTAGTTCAAAACTAAGTCGGGTTGGTAGTCGCTCCGCGCCAACTAGTCGTAGCCAGCGAAGGGTCTGCTCGACCAGGACACTAGATAATTGAGGGACTTTAGGATATTGATCCTGTTGCATCAGTTGGTAGCGGTAGAAATGCTGATCGGTTTTACTAAAACTGATGGCGGTATACTGCTCTAAACTTTCAACAAAGCTTGGCCCATCATCATACTGAGGTGGGTGCCCTAAGTTATTGACTAAAATAGTAGGATCCCAAGCAGCTAGATGCTGTTCGAAGAGTTCTTCCCAATCTTGTTCAAAATAGCTGTCGAAATTGATCTCGTGTTGGCGCAGCTGTCCCAAAATGGCCCAGTAGCCGTGGAAGACGTGTAGTGCTTGCTGGTCAGGGGTGTAGCGTTGAGGTGTTTTATCCTGGGCTAGGGGATATTGATAGATGCCGCCATACTGTAAAAGGCTGTCGTAGGTGTAAACCATGGCTTTTTGCAGCTCTAGGTGGCAGTCTTTATCATTGGCAATGATTTCTTTCAGGTAGTCAATCATTTCTTCCGATAGGCGCGTATAGGCAAAGAGCTTTTGGATTTTTTCGCCTTTCTCTGGAAATTTAAAGTACTCCGCTTCTCCCTGGTGATCGAGGAAAAGGTTTTTACACTGCGTCCACAGGTACTCACAGCATAAATACTCATAGAGAGATTTGTGCAAGAACTCTACTGCATACTGCTGGTAAATTTCTTCCTCTTCGTTATCAGACTGGTGCTTACGTTTCTCCTTAAGGTAAAAGGAGGTTAGCACGTCCTTGAGGGCAGTATTTAAATCGGCTGATTCGTTATTCGTACTCAGATTTCTTCGGATGAATTTTTCGGTTTCTGGATAAGCCGCGATCTGGCTACGATTCAAATAGGAATGGGAGGACTGATAAATTTTGTAAGCGAGAAATGCCAGGTACTGTCGGAGATGTTCCGGACGGAAATCGTTTTCATCGATATATTTTTTTAGTCTACCGTCGCTGTCCCACTTCCGGTTTAAAACATGGTCAAATAGGGTGTCGTAGATGCTGGCGCGTGATTTAGCCTCCTTCAAATCCAGGGGAGACATCAGAATCATTTGTAGTAGAATGGGTAATTCGACTAGCTCTTTAATGTGTTGATATTGGTCGTCAGTATTTACGATCTCGATAAACGTTAAGTCGAGATTACTGAGCGGAGTAGTTCTGTCGTGATACTTGGCGATCAGCTCTTTTTGTTGCTCTGTATCCATTACTGCCAAGCTAAGGATCAGTACCTTTTCCTGGCGTAGTTGATCACTGGGTAAATAGTTAAAGCGAGAGGTAATTACGATATATAGTTGCTGATAATCCTCGGTTAGTCGTTTGCAACTGCGTATTAATTCTCTTATGTCCTGGTCACCTAAGCTTTGGGACATACACAATTCATCCAAGCCGTCGAGCAAGAGCAGGCTTGGTGCTTGGTCATTTTCCCAATCCGCTAGAGGAGCTAAACGATTTCGTTTTAAAAGCTTGACAAATTCATCCTGTGGATTTTGGATGACCGTTTTATCGGTTTCACGCAGGCGAATCAGGTGTACACTCCCATTATAATCCGGAGATTGAAGCAGATCATGAGCTGTGCGATAGCAAAAAGAAGATTTACCGTGTCCGGGTTGACCCAATAACACGAGCATCCTGCTCTGTTCTGTAAGGCAGTCTAGCTCGGTACTAGACACTTGCTGGAGAAAATGATTACTGAAGTAGTGATGAATAGATTCGGGATAATCAGTACGTAGAAAATGTCCGCTGGAGCTGTTTTCCTGGTATTGCTGCTGTTTCTCTGGACTGAGTAGTTTTTCCAATACGAGAAAGTTTGGCTCGATATATACATCTGCAAGTGCTACTTCTTCCTGTCCTAAGGACGCACCGTAGTACTCTTCTTTTAACTGGGCCTGGTACTTCTGACGATTAATCAGGTCTAGCTGTTCCTGGTTGATTTCGTCCGCTCGCCATGTTTTTAGTGCACTATAATCTCCTTTTCGTAATTCCTCGAAAAAGGCATAGCCGAAATAAAACTTAAATTCCCTGGCCAGCCCTTCGGCGCGGGTCGGACTCATCTGAAAACTTTCAACCAGCCATTCCTGATAGGCAGCCTGGAAATCTGGGATTAGTGCAAAGCTTTCTGGTCGCTCAAAGCTTTTGAGATTAAAGGGATAGTCTTTTTCGAGTAGGGTGTCGAAAAGCTGGTATTTTAGCTTGAGTTGATTGATTTTCAACTCTTGCTGATCACCGATTTCGGCCCGATCAAGCTGTTCACCAATTTGATCGCGGCAAGCCAGCATGATGCTACGAATCACCAGCTGATAAGCATCATTTTCTTTGCTGCTCTTTAGCTCGAAGGATTTTAACAAGGAGGGAAGGGTCCCTGAACTTGGTTTCCCTTTAAGGAGATCGAAGGTGCCTCGTATGAGGGTTTCAAAGAATTGCTTGCCTTTAAAGCGTAGAGTTACACCTTGGTTATTCAATTCTAGCTGAGTTGGGTCTTGAAAGTCGGGCATACAATGGGTTTTAAAGCGCCCATAAGATAAGGTGTGCCAACAGGAACTACTACCAATTGAGCAGGAAATAGTGGTGGAACAAATAAAATGGGCCTCTCCTGCTTAAATAGCTGAAGTGGCATGGTCTTGGGGATATAATACTGGTACCCTCTTGAGAGCTAGTTGGAATAGAATGGGCTCCTGCTTTCTCCCAGCGGGAGAAAGCTACTGACTTACCCGCTGAATTAATTCAATGATTGCTGATACGGTATAAGTCTAAAAAAATCCTTCTGCATCCGCTCAACCTATGCCATCCATGTCCTATTCAGGAGCTTTAGCTCCAAAAATCATTGCGTCCTTTGCGCAGTTCGTTGCGTCCCTTGCGTGAAACCTCGTTTAGCTAGCCGCTCGCAACCGCCCAAACGCCTTCCCCAAATACTCCACTAAATCACTAGCGATCACCGCTTCCTGCTCTTCTTCCTCCGCCGCCAGATCACCGGCCAGACCGTGGAGGTAAACACCCAGTCTTGCGGCATCGTAAGGTGGATAGCCCTGAGCCAGTAGGCCCGTCAAAATGCCCGTCAGGACATCACCCGCACCGCCGGTGCCCATGCCAGGATTGCCGGTAGGGTTGATCCAGAGTGGTTGGTCTGGACTGGAGATGAAGCTGTAGCCACCCTTGAGGACTACAATACAATTCAGCTCCCTGCTCATCTGCTGGAGACGACTCCATCCCGAAGGTCGAGGATATCCGCTGCGCTCCCACCCCGACCTTCGAGGATCTCCGCTGCGCTCTGACCTGCGGAAGTACGAATCAAAAGGCCCAAACAAACGGTCAAACTCTTTGGGGTGGGGCGTAAGGATAGAATTCGGCGGAATCAGTGACCACAAATCCTGCCGCTTAGCCAAAATGTTCAAGGCATCGGCGTCAAGGACCAGCGGCCGCTCAGCGCGTTGCAGAAGATCCGCCAATGCGTTTTCGGTGAGGATGTTTTGCCCCAGGCCCGGACCAACGCCCAGTGCCTGGTATTTGTCGATCTCTCCAACCTGACTGATCAGGTACTGGTGCTCATCTACCACACACATCGCCTCGGGAAAGGCCATCTGCATGATCTGGTAGCCGCAACCGGGAATATGGGTGGTTACCAGACCCGCCCCAGCTCGCAAGGCGGCACGTGCTGCCAATAGGCAGGCCCCCATTTTGCCATAGCTGCCGGCGATGATGGCGGCGTGACCAAAGGTGCCTTTGTGGTCGAAGGTGCCGCGCCGACGGAGCAGTGGCTGGAGTAGATATGGCTCGGCCAGAATAGCCAGCGGCTCAATATCTCGGAGGGCTTCCTGATCCAGGTCGATGGAAACAGTCGTCCATTCACCGATGAAGGCTGCGTTATCGACCAGAAAGACGGATAGCTTGGGAAGCTCAATGCAAATGGTCCAGTCGGCCTGGATGGCCGCTCCGGCTACGCTTCCTTCGCCCGGCACACCGGAAGGCAAATCGATGGCCACCGTAAAGGCCGACTGCTGATTGAACTGCTCCACCAAGCCCGCCCAGTAGCCGGCAATGGGACGACTCAAGCCCGCTCCAAAGAGCGCATCAATGAGGATGACCTCTGCCGTGGTAAATGTAGGGTAGGGGGCGTCGGACGAAATAGTTTGATAGTTGGCTCCAGAAAATGCCTGGAAGCGTTCGGCATTGAGCTGATTTTCTTCGGTAGGTGTACCGACCAGGGCGTGCCAGACCGTGATGGCGTAACCCGCCTCCTGGAGTAGGCGGGCCAGTACCAGGCCATCGCCACCGTTGTTGCCGCTGCCACAAAGCAGATAAATGGGAATATCCTGGCGGACGCTAGTGTGTGCGCTCAGGGCGGTAAAGAGCCGCTCTCCGGCTCGTTCCATCAACTCGGCAGCAGCCAGTTGCTGACACTCGATGGTCAACTGATCAAGCTCCCGGGTTTGAGCGGCACTGAGAATCTGCATTGGCCAGTACTAACGGTTCTCCGAAAGCATAAAAATATCTTCTGCCCGTGCTTCATCGCGACGATCAAAACGCAGCACCCGATTACGGCTCTTGAAGGGAATATAGCGGTAGGGCCGCTCCGCAAAGTCGGTCGCAAGGGTATCTAACGAAGCACTCATGCGCTGGAGACCGGCGTAGATCTCATCGTCGTAGATCAACTGCCCCAGGGTGCCTTCACCGTTTTGGATGGCGTCAACTACACCACTCAGGCCACTCAGGGAGGAATTGGCCTCGGCCAGGGTCGTTTGCAAGCCTTCGATCATTTCGTTGGCGTTATCCAGGGTGGTCTGTAGTTCGACTTCGCCGAGATTGGAGGTAAATTGTTGGGTGTTGTCGATGATGCCTTTTAGCGCTTCCTGACTTTCCGCCAGCGTATTGGCCAGCTCGCTAAAGGAGCGCATTGTCTGGTTGATGGAGCTGCTGTTGCTGGCTAGTAGACGGTTTAAACCGTTGGTGGCCTGGTTCATATTGGCCATGGTAGCTTCCAGCTGCCGCATGGTGCGGGCGATGACGTGGTCACTATCGTCGCCGAATAGGGTTTCGTTGACGTTACCCACGGCATCGTTGACTTGTTCACGCATGCCAGGACCTTCAGGATCTAAGCCTAACATACCTTCGATGAAGCCAGCAACGGGTACGCCGATTAATTCACTCTCGACATTCGCACAGGCTATACCGGTACCTTCACCGCAGGCTTGTTCATAACTGAGTTCAATCGCCATCTCACCCAGCATACTCACCGACACAATAGTCGCTTTGGTCTCCCTAGGGATATTAACCGCGCTATTGATGTTGAAAAACATCTTCACCCGGCGCTCGATTTGATCCAGCTCAATTTTCGATACGGAACCAACCCCCATACCCGCAATAGTAACGGGTGTGCCCACGGTAACACCACTGACGTCCTGGTAAAAGGCGTAGTAAGTATTAGAGCTGCTCAGGAGGTTGTTCCCCTGCACGTATTTATACCCCCAAAAGGCGAAACTGATGGCCAGGATGGTGAGGATACCGATTTTAACTTCTTTAGTCATGGAAAGCTGGGGTAGAATGATATAGTACTATGGTGTCAAAAACACAAGCTACGGCCAATAGTTCTTTCTCGCTGCTTAGCTTTTTATTGCTGTAGGAGTTCTCTCACTGCTGTAGGCTCCAATTTGGCGGTTCCGTGATAGACTACCACAAAAGCCTCCGGAAAGCCCTGTTGCCGTAATTCTGCACGCAGCGCCAGGGCCGCCGCAGCTGAGGGGAGCTGTCGTACCTGGTACTTGTACAAACCACCTTCATTTACTTCCCGAATCGGCTCACGAACCACGGCCCACTGCGGATTACTAGGCAATAAAGGACGACTAGAGGCAGCCAATTGAACGCCAAAATCGTATTGATCTTCCGGCAGGATTTCCCGCGCACGGGCGGCTTCCTCGAACTGGTATTCTGTGACTACCGATGGGGCAGAAGTGCTGGGAGCTAATTCTCGCACAGGACCAGGAACCGCGCGTTGTACGGGTTGACGCAGCAACTGTTGTTGGGCTGGCTGCTGGGAAGCTGGGACTACGCGTTGAGGCCGATTAGGGGTAGCGACTAGCTCACGCGCCTGTAAGTCGCGATCCTGATCGGTAGATCGGGCAGTAACGATCGGCGCTGGTTCAGCTACAGGTACCTCCGCTGGCGTACTTGGAGTAGCCGATTCCATAGCTGGCGCCGCCGCTTGCGGGCCTCGAGTGTAGGCGATGGGTCCAGCTGGGGTAGTGGTCCGAGCTTCTGGAGCTACTGGTGGTGCCGTTATCTCCTTTTCTTCTACGGTCAGTGCGCGTTCCTGGAGCGGATCAGGAGCAGCGGTCGTACCAATGGGTTGGAGTTGAATGTCGGGGAAAGCACGCGGACTCAGCTCCGCAACGGGTGCTTCGGCCCCCTCAACTAACTGCCGGTAGCTTTTAAAGGCTTCCAGCAGAATATAGGCCACTTCTTCCTGACCAGCAGTACTGAGCAGATACGCTTCCTCCGACCGATTGCTCAAAAAACCGGTTTCTACCAATACCGACGGCATGGCTGTTTCTTTCAATACGACAAATCCAGCCTGTTTGACGCCCCGACTGCGACGCCCCGCTTCAGCAAATTGATGTTCAACTTGCTCGGCAAAGAGGATGGATTGATCCAAATAGGCCGATTGCACCATCGCCATGAGGATGTGGCCCTCGTCGCTATTGGGGTCATAATCGTAATTTGCTTCGTAATCTTCCTCCAACAGAATGGCCTCGTTTTCGCGCTTAGCTACGTTGAGGTTGTGTTCGGCCGTGTGTAGGCCCATAACGTAAGTCTCCGATCCGCGCGTGGCCTGCGAACCGGGCATAAAGTTGGCGTGGATACTGATAAAGAGGTCTGCCCGCGCCCGATTAGCAATAGCCGCCCGTTCATGTAGCGGAATAAATACGTCTTCATCTCTGGTCAAGATGACCTCTAATTCGGGATAGGCCAGCCGCAAAATAGCGGCAAAACGCTGGGCTATTCCCAGCACAATGTGCTTCTCCCTACTATGCCCACCCAGGCAACCGGGGTCACGACCTCCGTGCCCGGCGTCGATTACTACGGTGCGAATGTTAGAAAATTGAGGCAGGATCGTAGCTTTGCGCTCCGTTAGCCTTAAGGAAGCGTTAAAGCCGTATGTCGGTGGCGGCGCTACCGCTAGGAAGGCCGTTATTAGCCCAATGATGACCAGCCCACGTAACAGCAAACTTTTTGGTGGTAAATAACCCACAATCATATCTTCAGTTCATAGTAGGTGCTGACCTAGCAAGCGCTAGGCCACAGCAAATATATGTTGAAATTAAACGGCATATGTTATCAGCTCGGTATGTGAATGCATTTCGGCCAGGCTTTCGTGCCTTCCTCCTGCTTTTAGGCTTGTTTTTTGTACTTCCGCAGGTAGAAGCCTCCCCGTTAAATCCTTCCCCCCAGACCTCCTCCGCTCCAGACCTCCAAGGGCCTACGCTTTGCTCCGAGACCTCGGAGGACGTCGCTGTCCACTACCTAACTAACCAACTACCGACTACCCAACTACCGACTACCGACTACCGACTACCCAACTACCCAACTACCCAACTACCCTCCGACACCCTTCCTCCCAGCGATACGCTGCCAGCACCTCGCGAAGGACGCTCAAGCGCCACCACTCCCGACACCATTCCCCCCCTGGACACGCTGAGCGGCCGGCCTGACTCCCTACGCCCTGTAGCTCCTTTCAGTGGCAGCACCCGGCAGTTTGCAGTCTCCGAAGATTCTCTAGAGGCGGACGTAAACTACAGTTCTTACGATAGCATGATCGTGGATTTCGAAACGGAGGAAATTCACCTCTATGGCGATGCCTCGGTTCAATACCTGGATATTAATCTGGAGGCAGATCATATTGTACTTAATTATGGTTCCAATATTGTAGTGGCAGAGCCAATGCCGGATAGTACCGGTGCCCTGGCTGGCTATCCCGACTTTTCCGATGGCACGCAGAATTTTACCGCAGATAGGATCAAATACAATTTTAGATCACAAAAAGGAATCGTCTACGATGCCGTAACTAGCCAGGATGACGTAATCGTTAGAGGAGGCCGCTCCAAGTTTATTCAGGATGCCTACGTAGTTGATGATACGACTACCGCAGACGTCATCTTTGTCTCAGGAGGCATTTTTACAACCTGCACGCATGACGAGCCTCATTTTGGTATTCGGACCAGCCGGGCGAAAATCGTTCCGGGTAGGGTCGCTACCATCGGTGCCAGCCACCTGGAGATTATGGGAGTACCCACCCCGCTCTGGTTACCCTTTGGCTTCTTCCCGCTAAAGAGCGGCCGTTCAACGGGCCTGCTGTTCCCCAACGACTTTGAATATAGTCCGCAGTGGGGGCTAGGTCTACGGGATGTGGGCTGGTTTTTTCCAGTAGGAGAGTACTTCAATTTTTCGGTCTTAGCCAACTACTACGTCAAAGGCACTTGGGGATTAAGTCTAACCGGTAATTACCGCCGTCGCTACCGTTATAATGGTAATTTTCAGTTTTCCTACAACGCTCAGCGAAGAGAAAACCAGGAGACTGGTGACGTTAATTTTGATCGAAGTATCATTATCCGCCTTACGCATAACCAGGATCAGGCAGCTCATCCTTCTGCGCGCTTGAGTGGATCGATCAACTTTCAAACCAATAGAGCCCAAAGTCGAGTATTCAACGATTTTAACCGAGTAAGCCAAAACGTAATTAACTCCAACTTCAACTTTACCAAGGTTTTTAGCGGGGCTATTCCTTCTACCTTAACCGCAGGATTGAGCCACACCCAGAATAATCAAAGCCGGGAAATCACGGTTAGCTTTCCTGACATCAATTTCCAGACCCAGACGATCTATCCCTTTCGGTCCAATACCGGTCCGGAGCGCTGGTATGAGAAGTTGCAGATGCGTTACACCAGCGAATTTCGCAACACCTTTGAAGGAAGTGACACTACCTTCTTTAGTCCAGAGACCCTTTCTAATGCTCAATATGGTTTTCGGCATTCGGTAACTGCTGGACTTTCTTTCCCCTTTGCAGAGTTTTTTACCCTTAACCCTAACGTCACCTACCGGGAAGTATATTACGGCGAGCGACTGGATCGGGAATTCATTGCTGATCCCGCTAGTATCCAGACTACGGAGTCTATTGATGAAGAGGGTAATATTGTCCTGGATACGATTGACTACGGCACTATCCTAGAGTCGACCATACCAGGACTCAGTTCCTACCGCACCTTTACTGCTGCTCTGAGCGTACAAACCCAGGCCTTCGGGACCATCCGCTTTGGAGAGAACAGTGCTATTCGGGGCATTCGCCATAGTATTAAGCCATCGATCTCGCTAGCCTATCAACCGAGTTATGTTGATAATGAACGCTATTTCGATTTTGTGCGAGACACGACCAGTGCCGATGAATTAGACCGTTACTCTCCCTTCCAACAAGGGATCTACGGTCCGCCTCCTGCAACTGAGCAGCAATTGGCGATGAACTATAGCATCACCAATTTATTTGAGGCTAAAATCTGGAGTAAGCGCGATAGTACTGAAAAGCTGGTGAAGTTGTTCAATAATATCAACGTTAACGGTAGCTTTAACTTTGAAGCTGATACCTTGAAGTGGTCACCGGTACGGGTGAGTGGTAATACGCGCTTCTTCAAAGGAGTAACGAGCCTGAACCTGCGGGCCCAGTTTGATCCTTACGTCAGGGAGTTTCGTGGTGGTTCTGACCGCGGAGTCCGCGTCAACCGCTTTGCCTGGGATGAGCGTAGAGCGCCATTGCTATTAGACAACTTCAGTGGCACGATCTCCACCAACATCACGGTGGCTAAGATCCGACAACTATTCCAGGGGGCCGAAGAAGAGGTCGTCACTGACGTTCGGGAGCAGCGTCGTCAACAAAGAGAGGAAGACAATACGTTATTTGAAGAGACGGATTTTTTGAGTTTATTCGAAAACTTCAGTATCCGGCACAATTTCAACTTTAGTGTTGACCGCCTGGTGGATCAAACCGGTGGTACTAACGATACCCTTCGCTGGAATACCCGAGCTAATAGTATTGAGCTGCGAGGTAATTTTCAATTGAGTGATAACTGGCAAGTCAACATTGGTTCAATTGGCTATGACTTTGTATCCGAACGGATCACTTACCCCTTCCTGACGCTGACGCGAGACTTACACTGTTGGGAGATGCGCTTCAGCTGGGCGCCGGTGCGGAATACCTTCACTTTCAATATTGCGGTGAAGCCAGGCACCTTCGACTTCATCAAAGTACCGGTCCGGCGAAATCAGGCCGATGGCGGGAACCTGTTTGGGAGCTAAAGCGTCTCATTTTTCGGTATTTCCGTGCTCTATGCGGAGCGTTGAGTTACTGGGAGGCCCTTGACATGGCGTCCTTTGCGGAAAACGTTGCGCCCATTGCGTGAAATGAAGACGGGTAACTTATTAGTAACATCCCCACCTGCGGAAGTACAAAACTGAACTCCTATCTTCGCCAGGTGTTAAACGTACAAAAAGAACATTCATGAAGTTTTTTATCGACACTGCTAACCTGGAAGATATCCAGGAGGCCCACGATTTAGGCATCCTCGACGGTGTGACCACCAACCCTAGCCTAATGGCCAAGGAGAATATCAGTGGTGAGGCAGCGGTTATGGAGCGCTACGCGAAGATCGCCGAAATTGTAGATGGTGATGTAAGTGCCGAGGTAATCAGCACGGACTTTGAGGGCATGAAAGCCGAAGCTGAGAAGCTGGCGGCTATCGCCGATAATATCGTGGTCAAGGTGCCGATGATCCGTGAAGGGGTCAAAGCGCTGAGCTGGTGTACCCGCAACGGCATCCGCACCAACTGCACGCTGGTCTTTAGCGCCGGACAAGCTATCCTGGCCGCTAAGGCAGGTGCTACCTACGTAAGTCCTTTTATTGGCCGCATCGATGATATCAACTGGGACGGGATGCAATTGATCCACGACATCGCCGAAATCTACGCTGTACAGGGTTTTGATACGGAGATTCTGGCTGCTTCCATCCGCAATTCGATTCACATTGTGGAGTCGGCCAAGCACGGCGCTGATGTGGTAACTGCACCACTGAAGGCTTTTGACGGTCTGTTTAAGCATCCACTGACGGATATCGGTCTGGCGAAGTTCCTGGCTGATCACCAAAAAGCAGCGGAGCAAGCTTAGTCTCTCTGACTTAACATTCAATAAAAAAGCCGGAAGCGATCGATCGCTTCCGGCTTTTTTATTTTTAATTCCGGCGTCTGCCGAAGAGATCGCGCCCGTTGTTGCCGCTCTCGCTTTCTTCGGTTGCTTCTCGGGGAGCTACATCGAAGGTATGATGAAAGACTTTTTCGATATAGGCCCAACTACCATCTTCTTGCAGTTTGAAGGCTTCGTAACTACCATCGGGTACGAAGACGGGGCCTTCTCCGTATTGGCCGTCCATGAGGATGAGGTGGTCCATCATGATTTGTTGCAGGTCTTCGTCAAAACGCAGCGTCACCGATACGGCCGCGCTGTACTCTAGTAAGAGGCGTTTACGGGCACTCCAGCTGTTGCCGGTGCTGGGATCAGCGCCACCGGCAAAAATGGCCCGGCCAAAGCTGGGTTGGCCATCGACGAACTGCAGTACATCCAGTAGTTTGCGACGACGATAGGTACTGTAGGAATCAAAGCCGTAGAGTAAGTAATAGGGCTCGGCATCATCAGGCGTAACCTGCTGAATGTTATATACCACATTGCCGTACCAGCGATCGGGAGCCAGGTCTAACTGTTCGATCGGGTCGGGAAGCTCAAAGGAGCGATCAATTAGTGGGTAGAGCTGTAGTTCGGGGCTATTGAGTTGGATGGCACCGTAGTAGCGGTATTCATCCCGATTGACGTGCAATTGCCAGGTGAAAATGCGGAAGCTACTATCGGCAGGGTACTGTACCGAAACGTGCTGGCTCAGGCGATCAAAATCGTACTGAAAAGAATGGGGTCGCTTTAATCCATCGACCAAGCGAGGGATCATCTCTCGGCAAGCCAGGAAGCGCTCTTCGGCGGTACTGTCATTGAGCACGGCATAGGCCAACAAGGAGAGGGTGTCTTCCTGGGCGCTAATGTAGTCGGCATCGCTGGGACTTAATCGATCCGTTTGTGCTTGCAAACTTATTGCACCTAACAGTAAGCCACTCAACAACCAAAGCTTTCGCATAAATTGAATTTTCATTTACTCGCCTACTAATACGTTTATCGCCTGCGATTATTATTTATTGGGACGCTACTTTTACTTTTGGTAACTTTTCTTCAGGTCGAGGAGCTCCAGCTCCGAGCTTTTTTCTCGGAGCTGGAGCTCCTCGACCTAGTTTCAAATATCATGACCCACTACGACTATACCAATAAATCCGTTCTCATCACTGGTGCTTCCAAAGGGGTAGGGCAGGCTACAGCCCGTGCTTTTGCTAAGGCAGGAGCGAGAGTCTGTATCCACTATGCCACCGACCAGGAAGGGGCCAAGACTACGCTAAATAGTCTGGAGGGAGCGGGCCATTGTATTTTGCAAGCTGATTTGCGGGAGGCGAGCGCTGCTCGTCGTTTGGTGGATAGCTGCCTGGCCAAATTAGGTGGACTAGATATATTGGTCAATAATGCAGGGCAGTTTAAGCCTCATCCCGTCATCGGCACCAATAGTGAGGATTGGCTGGCTACTTTTCAAGCCACCATCAATTTAAACCTGACCGCAGTAGCCGTGGGTAGCCATGCTGCGGCTAATCATTGGGCGGCTACCGGAAAGGGCGGTGTGATTGTCAATGTCGGTAGCCGTGGTGCCTGGCGGGGTGAAGAAGGTCAGGTCGGTTATGGTGCCAGCAAAGCAGGCCTACATGCTTTGTCGCGCTCCCTGGCTAGAGAGTTAGGTGCGCACCGAATACGGGTACACGCCCTGGCCCCTGGGTTTATCGAAACAGCTATGGCGCGCCCTCATCTGCAAGGTGCCGCCGGAGAAGCCGTGCGCGCCCAAAGTCCCCTAAATCGAGTAGCGACCGTAGACGAAATAGCCCGCGCGATCCTCTGGCTGGCCAGCCCCGACGCCGAATGGGGCACCGGTGGGGTGATGGACTTCAACGGGGCGAGTTATTTGCATTAAGCTACTTCCCTTAAAGATGAAACTGAGAACTAAAATTTCAGGTCTGTTAGTAGCTGTTTATTTCATTACAAATTGGAGCGTTGAGGATAAGCTTAAAGGGCATGAATTACTAGTAACTAAGGAGTTAGCAGAAAATTTATTTGTTGAAATTTATACTAAAAGTTATGGTGTAAATGGAGGTAGTTCGATTATTTACCTATTGACTGATCATGATGATCTACAGAAGATCATCGGAAATTGTGATGATAAAGAGTCTTTAGATGTATCAATTGAAGGGGATAGAGTGGTCGCAAGAAAATACACTCGGCGAAATTTAAGACATAGAGCGAAAAAGTTAATTTACACCAGATGTGTCTATCGGATCCGCTACTGAAAATAGCTAATGCCCTTAGCCATTTTAGCGGAGTCAGCTGCTGGAAGCCGATTAGCGATCAGCACTGTTTGAGGCCCGCAGGATTGCGGGGCGAGTTTGCTGGTCGCCGGCTGTAAGTAGTTGACGTAGCGTAAAGAAATGGCTACAGGCTTGATTTTTTGGTTCTTTTGTATCAAAGACAAAAGAACGATTCCCCCTTATTTAAACCGCAACGCCTTCACTGGATCAATCCTGCTCACTAACATCGAAGGAATAATCAGCACCAGCAGGGTAATGACCAATGTCCCGATGTTGAGCAAAAAGACGGTCCACCAGTTGATATGGACTGGGGCCACGGAGAGGTAATAGCTGGCTTCGTCCAATTGGATGAATTCAAAGGTGTCCTGTAGCCAGCAAAGGGCCAGGCCGATGAGGTTGCCCCACAGCAAGCCAAAGAGCATGATGTAGCCAGCGTAGTACAAAAAGATTTTACGGATGCCCCAATTGGATTGTCCCAGGGCTTTCAGGGTGCCGACCATAGTGGTGCGCTCCAGAATCAGGATGAGCAGGACCGTAATCATATTGATAACAGCCACAATGATCATCAGGGTAAGAATGATGATCTCATTGTAGTCTTGGATGTCCAGCCAGTTAAACAAATCACTTTCCTTCTGTCGAATGGATTCCGCATACAAGTGGGGCGGCAGGATATTATCTTCGTAATGGATGTATTCAGCAAAGGGCTCGACGTCCTCGATGTGGTCGAGGAAGACTTCAAAACCACCTACCTGATCCGGCGCCCAGCCTAGCAAGCGCTGGATATGTTGAATATCGATCAGGGCGAATTGGCGATCATATTCCTCCAAACCAGTTTTGTAGATCCCCGTCACGTAAAGGACGCGTACTAAGGGTTGGCTGCCTGATCGTAAGAAGTTGAGCTCCAGTCGACTACCGAGTTCTACTTGAAGCCGATTTGCGGTGACTTCCGAGATGATAATACCATTAGAGGTCGAATCCGGACTAACGATCAGCGGCTCGCCTGCTTTGAGATATTGCTGGAAGGAATTCCAGTCGAAGTCTTCTCCCAGGCCTTTGAGGAGGAGGCCTTCCATTTCTGGCCCATCTTCTGTTTCCGACCGCATCAGCGTAGGGATGGTGGCAAAGACCTGAATGTGGCGCACACCTCCCTTAGTACGGCCGGAGAATTCAACCTCCCGCCCCATGATATCGCGATAGTAGGTATAGTCACGCTGGCCGATAGTATCCAGGTCTGGATAAAAGGGCTGGTTGCTAGTAATAGGGTATTTAAGGTTTTCTATAATAGAGAAACTGGCGGCTTGGTCGGTAATGTGGATATGCCCCCAGAAACCGAAGATCTTAGTGGAGATCTCTTGCTTGAAACCAGACATGAGGGCAGTAGAGACAATCATCACCGCCAGCGACACCGCCACGGCTGCAATTGCAATGCGAATGATCATTCGGGAGAAAGAGCGCTCTCCAGAAGCCGTAACCCGACGGGCAATGTAGGCGGAAACGTTCATTGGTCAGCAAAGGTAATAGACAGAACGCATTGATCGTTTATTACCTTTGCTATTAGCAATTAAATATTCCCGGCTATCGCTACCATCTTCATACACCAGGAAATCCGCCGTCTCATCCAGCGCAAAAGACTGGAGGAAGCATTGGATTATGCGGGAGATTTTGCGCAGGACCAGGAATTGGATGTTCAATACCTGCAATTGCTCGGCCGGGAACTAGAACAGCTGGAACTCAAAAAACTCCGGCAAAATCTTTCGG
Source organism: Bacteroidota bacterium (assembly GCA_039030655.1). GTDB lineage: Bacteria > Bacteroidota > Bacteroidia > Chitinophagales > Saprospiraceae > Neolewinella. The sequence continues at coordinate 19,059 of JBCCDS010000013.1, forward strand.
CAGCCGCCTATGAGGAGGAGAATGATGAAATCAGCACTCGCTTGCTGCAGTGGGTAGATACTTACATCCCCTTTGAGGCGGAGCAGGCCGAACGAGCTGAATTAGAAGAGAGCAGCCGTTACCATCGCTGGGAAGAAGTGCGCGAACGTATACGAGCCATCCTGCATCTGAACGGTATGGTACCTGCCCTGATCTTTTTGGATCAGTTGGTCGGCCAGTTGGGGCAGCGAGCCGAACTAGGTGCTATTCAAGCTGCCTACGAGGATTGGGCGGATCTGCTCAGCAGTGAGGCCGGGAACGAAGGAGCCATCTGGCAGTATGACTTGCGTCGCTTGCAAACCCGACTGGAGGATTTGTTGAATGAACTCAACGAAGAGGACCTGCGGAAGTCCTGGTCCTTACACTTCCACCAGCTCACTACGGTTTTTGGCGACAGCTCCGAGCAATACCGCGACGAAGTCGTCTTTGCCCTGGTGAGTAGGGTAGAGCGAATTCTGATTCCCACGACTATTGCCGGGGAAGAACAACAGCAGGCTTTTAAGCGGGCCATGTACCGCTTGCAAGACCTTTATCATGCTGGCCAGTTTGGCGAAGCTTACCAACAGGCATTGCAAATCCGCGATGAGCTGGAATGTGAATCCAGTCAACTCTACGAATACTTATTGCTGTCTTTTTTCCGAAAGGAAGGCCCTAAAGCGATCATTGATCGGGCCATTACCCAGGCAGATTACGAGCCGCTGCGTCACTTGTACGTTTATGCTTCCCGTTTGCAGAGGCTCCAATGGCCGGCCGAATTGCCGGAAGACGCGACCTCCCATCCGGCCTATGCTTTTCACGGCAAAGGCATGGCCAGTGATACGGCAGTACATAATCTGCGGCAGATCGCCAATGGTCTATTGTTACGTCTGGCGGAACGCTACAGCTTGCTCGTCTCGCAACATGACTCAGCTGCGGCCCGTCTGGCGCTGCAACGTGGTATGTGGCTTACGGGATTGATCGGCCAGTATGTGGCTGGCGATGCCCTCTTTGCTCCACTAGTTGTCACCGAACTGGCTGGAGGTGGATTGCAGGAGACGCAGTGGGTCAAGGTAGAGGGAGGGGAATTACGCAATGTCTATCCAGACTTTGATGCCTTATCCCTGCTGCGCTCGGCACGCAGAGTACTGCGTCTGGAGCTACTCCCTAGTCCCAATCGTCCCGAAGCTTCTCTAGTCGCTGACTTGCGCTACAGTTTGGAGGATCGTTACGCTTCCGTTCAGCTCGATCAACAACTAGATCGATCGTCAGCCGTCATCGTGCATAAGTTGAAGGAAATACTAAGGAGCGGCTACGTGATGAGCTTGCTTTTTCCAGATTATACCGAGCTGGCCGATTTGCCTATTCGAGAACTAGCGACTAAAGAAGGTCTGCTAGAATGGTTTAGCCTGGACGATCAGGGGAAACTAAGTACCCAAGCGGATGATCCCGGCTTGCAGGGATTCCCCGCTTATGCTTATCTGGCCCACTTTGTGCAGTGGAGGGACGGACCAGCGGCCTGGCAGCGTCTGGAATCGGAGCTGCGAGAATTAGTCTATTACCGCCTGGCCCATCGTGCGCAACAAGCTTACGATAAAATCAATAGTAGCCACTATGCCATCTCCGATCTCAACCGGACTTACGTCGAAACGGTCATGGATTGCCTACGCGACTGGCTGAAATGCTACCGGACTTATGGAGATGAACGTTTTTGGGAAGCTTGCTACCATGAGTTAACGGGGGATGGACACTTTTTTTGGTTTTCAGTCACTTCCGCAGGTATAAGCGATCCGCTTTATTTACGCGAATTCAATTGGTCCAGCCTGCGCTTTTTGCGCCTGCTTTTGAGCTTGCGCACCACCAAAGAACCTCTGGAAGCCCAAACAGAAATCGGGCTGAATTACCTGCGCTTTTTCATCGATAAACGCTACCGGGAGATTCAGCAGATTACCGAGAATCAGCTCAATCCCGGTATTGCCTACCGACAGGAGATCTATAATTTGATGGAGCACGTACTGGTGCTCTGTGAAAAGGTCGTTCCGCTGGATGAGTTCCTGGCCTTTATTTACGATGAACTGGTACTCGAGCAAATCCTACCTTGGCTGGATATTGAAGGGGATTCATTAGCCGACTATCCTAGCGAGCGCTATCACCCTTTAATGGCAGTAGATCTACTGAGACGGGTACAAAGGGTGCTGGTCGACGAAAGCGAAAATTGGACGGACGAGGCCGTCTTCCAGGAAGTCTTAGCTCACCGCTACCGCGATGCCCGCTACGACTACCAATTCGAATTTAGCCCGCTGCGCTACCGCAACTACCATCTGGAAGACCGTATGCTGATGGTGGAGCTACTCAACCGCTGCCTGCACTTTTACCAGCTCACAGATGACCCCAAATACCTGGAGTTACCCTACCGCGAATACGTGCTCAATCGGGGCCGCTTCCGTTGGGGCTATTACGTTCGTCCCTTCCGCCAGGGGCGTGCTCAGGAACTGGTTGCCCCAGCGCTGATCTTCGAGCATTGGCACAACTGGCGGGTAGACGGCCTGCACTATAACCGACAACGTAAATACGTCAAAAAGGAATGGCACCGCCATTATGCCGCCGGCCATGTGTTTGACGACGGTCTACTGCATTTGGATTAGGTATTCGTACAGAGTACGAGGTATCAGGAATAGGGTAAGCTACGCGAGGCCCTGATCCGCAGTATGGCGAGACTGTATCTCGCTCGCTAAAGAAATCCCCTATGGGACCTTGATTGGCAAATTCTCTAAGTCGCTGCGGCAGCCCAATCAAAAATCGTTAATCGAATTTCGTTTATCGTTAATCACTACTTCCTACCTACCGCTCCGAGACCTCCGAAGGCGTCGCTACCGACTACCCAACTACCGACTAAAAGACTACCCAACTACCCATCCTTCCGCTTCGCGATCTTCTTCTGTTCATTATTGCTTTCATAGACGCAGTACTGCTCGTATTTAGCTTGGTCGGATTCGGCCCAGATGTCTTTACCGATCTCACAAATCTTGATGAACTCGTCGTATAGTTTATTGCCGAGTTCTACTCGTGTTTCTACGGAGATATCGCGGTCAGCGATCCGGTCGTGTTGGATATTCATGGCCGTTTCAAAGCGCTTGGCGGCGTCGGCTACGCGTTTGAGGATAGTTTCATTCAGCCCAGTCTCGGCTAAGAAATCGAGCTGTGCACGAGCTACCCTAATGACTCGTCTACCACAAAAGAGTAACTGGGCGTCAGTCATGTCTCCTAGTTTAGCGGTACCAAATTTGCGGTAGCGGCCACTTTTCTGGCTGTATTTCATGCGTACGCGGGTCATCACGGAGCGGATCGCTCCTTTGAGGGCTTCGGCCGCTTCGTACTTTTTGTCAGTCACTACCATTTGATCGCCCAGCAATTCATCGTCACTCGGCATTTCAGCAAAACGACCACAGCGACTATGAAAGCCTTTGAGCCGTTGGCCTTCGTAGCCGTAGCTTTTGAATTCCTGTAAATCCCGCTTGGCTAAGCGGATAACATCCATGCATTGCTGGTACAGATCAGCATCCGGAAAGTTATACTTACGGTTGGTAGCCTGCTTTTTCATGTACCAAATATAGGGTTTTAAAACAAAATTGGGGAAATGGGTGCGCGTATTTGTTGGTTTACTTTTCGCTAAGGGCGAAAAGGGTTTACCGCTGCCTTATGGCAACAGGGTTGATTCCCTGACTGCGTCAGGATCAGTTTATTTCGGCCGCAAGCGACCGAAAGTTGGAAAAGGACTCGCCTACGGCATCGCTTTTACTCAGGCAACTTGAGGTATTTTCCTCTTTCTCTATTCTCTTTCCTCTCAAGTGCGACGGCGAAGCCGAGCCCGAGCTAAACCGCCGAGGCCCCTGGCCGAGTGCTAAACAGCGTCGCCGAAGGCGCGCCAACGGAGGAGGCCCTGCCGACGATCTAAACCCGTTGCCAACCCTCAACAAAATAAGTTGTCCTTCCCGCTACCTTCGTCACTTTCACTTCCCCGCCATTGATTTTCTTTCCCTCTTCCCGCCAAACGTGCCAAAACCAGTCTTCGGGATAATCATTATAGTAAGGGGCGTTTTCGGTTGCGTAGGTCATGATTTCGATGAGCTGCTGGGCGACCGCTAATTTTTCCGCTTGCGTCAATTGATTGACGGGTAGGGCAGGGTGAAGGCGACAGCGGTAGCAGATCTCGTCGGCGTAGAGATTGCCGATGCCGGCTACAATTTTCTGATTGAGTAAGAGTCCCTTCAGACTAGTTTTACGCCCGGCCATCCGCTCGACTAGGTAATTAGCTTCTATTTCTAGGGCATCGGGCCCAAGGCCAATTTCTTGGATATAGTCGTCGCGACTTTCCAGGTAGAGCACTCTAGCGAACTTGCGGGCGTCTTCAAATCCGAGTCGGTCACCGTCAGTAAAAACAAAAGCGAAGCGTTCGAAGCGACCCTGATCTTCTGGCTCGCGGTAGAGATTGAGATCGCCGGTCATCCCAAAGTGTAGGAGTACATCATGGCCGTTATCTAGGCGCCCAAATAGGTATTTGCCTCGCCGGTAGCTACTCTGGAAAGTGCGACCCGCTACGAGACCTGCGAAAGTCTCCCCTTCCATATTCCTGATGATCTTATCATCGGCTACGCTGACCTCTTCGACGGTTCGGCCTAGGGCGGCGGCATCAAAGTATTGCTTGAAATTGTGTACTTCGGGTAATTCGGGCATGGAGAAAGCAAAAAATTAGCCATACTATTGTCCAAAATCAGACACAGGCTAAACTAACTTAGCTACCATCTGGTTTTGCCTTTATTGGGATTATCCAAGCAGTTATTTCATTTAACCCTCCTTTTCATGACACGCTTTTCCCCCGCATACCTACTATTACTTTTTGTACTTCCGCTGGTCTGGGCCTGTGGTGGTACAGCGGCTACTACCAACAATGAAGCAGCAACAGCCGAACCGGAGACGCCACCCGCCGAAGTAGAACCACTGGTAGCTGAAGCGCCTTCTGGTGACCACTTCACCATTCATACGCTCAATGACAGTATCAAGAGCCCTCGTAAAGAGATGAGTGGCATGATTGGACAGTTGGGAGTCGCAGTAAATTATGGCAGCCCCGCTGTAAATGGCCGTACGATCTACGGTGACCTAGTGCCTTACGACAAGGTATGGCGCACGGGTGCCAATGAGGCCACTCAAATCAGCTTCAAGACAGACGTTCTGCTCGGTGAAGAAGGCGTAGCCGTTCCTGCCGGAACCTATGCGCTTTTCACCATGCCTGCCAGTAAGGATGACTGGACCATCATCATTAATGAAGGCGCTGACCTCTGGGGCGCTTACGACTATCAGGAAGCACAGGATGTGGCCCGCGTTGCCGGCGTCGCTACGCCCAACGATCCTCCTGCTGAACGGATGGACTTCAGCCTCGGAGAGGATGAGGTACGTCTGCACTGGGACGATCTAGTGGTTAGCTTTAAAGTAGCAGCTGCTGGCAAGTAATAAGTTTAAATCACTTCACTCAATAAAAAGTGCCTCCCTGAGATTTTCAAGGAGGCACTTTTTGTTACTTTCTAGTCAACAAAAACACAGCGGCAGCTGGATAACTAAGTACCCAGCTGCCGTCGATAAAATGGCATTACTATGCGGCTCGCTTAGTCCTTACGAACGGTAATCGGCATCCGCGCCATGGTGTTTTCCCAGCCTACCACCAAGTCAACCGTATTATCGCCGGTTTCGACGAAGATCATAGACAGGGCTTCCAGCGTTTCGGGCGTCCGGGCTGTGGCAGCAGTAACCTTGGCTACAATCATTTCTTCATCGAAATTAGCTGGTCCCCAAGACTGGGTAGAGCGGTGGATGATGAACTCCCAGTTGCCATCGTTCACATTTGCAAACAAACCGTAGCGGCCAGCATTGATTTCAGTACCGCCGATGGTAACGTCTTCAAAGAAGGTAATAATCGTAGTTTCATTAGCACCTATGCGCCACATTTCACCGAAGGGTACTAACTCGCCAAAAATCTTGCGGTCACGCATTTGTGGGCGGCTATACACCACCCGAAGCTGTGGTGCATTAGCTTCGCGATCTGCCTCATTCTCCATGAAGTTGAGGAAACGTGAGTTTTCGGGGTAAGCCACCAGATCCATTGGACTCACATCTTCACCCAGTAGTATTGGTGGATTGAAATTGATTGGCATTTCTGCTCGGGTGTGCTCCCATTCGAAGACCATTTTAGCCTTGCCGTCATTGACTTTCTGGAAGCCAATGGTGAAGAATTCACGCAGCTGAGCAACTTGCTGAGTGGGTACGCTAATTGCGACTACATCCTGGCTGACGTCGCGGTTGGCTGTACCGGCGATGAAGCGTTCAGTGGACAGCTTGATTACCCAATGGCTGGGGTAAATATCCGCAAATATCGTGTAGATACCGGGAGGAACAATGGTGTTGTTGATTTCTACCGGACGGAAAAAGGTTACTTCCTGAGCTTCATTAGCTCCCAGGCGCCATTCCTGTCCCCAGGGGACTAATTCGCCAAAAATTTTGCGGCCCTTAACCTGTGGGCGGCTATAGAGGACCTTGGCGTATTGGATACGGTCGGAATCATCTTCCGCAAGATAATTTTGATAGGCTGCTCGCACAGGATAGTGAGCGGCATCCATTGGGCTGCTATCTAAGCCGCCGAACTCAATGTCCTGGGCTTGAATGCTTGCAAAGCTACCGGCTAAAGCAAGACATAGAAAAAGGAAAAAAGTCTTGGTTCTCATTTCGATGGTTTTGATCAGAGACAAAGCGTGGTGATCCCTAATGGATCGACCTTTCGCTAATTCCGGCCGAAATTAGGGAAAAGCACCAGCTAAATCAATAGATTGACGACAATTGTCGTAATTAATGAATAAATCAGTTCGTCTTTTGGGCGGTTTGTCTATTGCTGACTTAAGTCGCTGACCGCCGCCCACAGTTGGTCAAAGCTGGAAAAACCTCGAGCAATAACCGTCAATTGGTTATCCTGTCGGAATAAGACAGTTGGGTAACCTCTTACTCCCCAATTGCGGTGCAACTGAAATTCTGCTCTGGTCGCCTCGATAATTTCAGCACTACTAAATAAACGGACGAAGGCTTCGAAGTCCAGTCCTAATTCAGCGCAAATCGGCTGATAAAAGCTCAACTGGGCGGGATCATTATTCTGCACGTAGAAATGGTGCTGCACCAACTCAAAGAAGCGGCGTTCCGCTGCTGGATTCATTTGCCGAGCGGCTACTACGGCCCGACAAGCAGGCTCGGTATCGTAGTTAAAAGCGGGCGCATCCAGTAATCCATAATTAAAAGGCTGGCCCGATCTGGCCGAAACTTCCTCCCAGTGATGACGTAAGAAGTCAGCAAACTCTTGATTCCATTCGTCACCGCCACCGGGACGAAGGCCTCCGACCAGGGTAGTAAAGGTGATGCCATTGGCAGCAGCAGCTGCGGCCAATTGATTAATCGTGGGAGATATTCCCCAGCACCAGGAGCACATCGGATCGCCTACGTAGACAATCTCTACTCCTTCTTGTAAACTCACTGACTGAACGGGAGCGTCTTCAATAGTTGTTGGTGTACATAAGCCCGTTGCTGGGTCACAATAGGCGGGGGTAGGGGTAGTCATAATTTGTGCATTGATCGAGCAAGCAAAAAATGAAAAAGCTAGAAAAAACAGCGACTTCATAGCCGACTAAACAGCTTCAGTATTGATTTGGTTATCCAGCAAGTATCCTATGAGCTTAGGGTAGCAAATCTTCTTACCTTTCCGGAAATGTGTCTCTTCCATGCGCCTTATTTTTCTCTTGCTGACTTTCCTTCCTGCTTTGGCTTTGGCTCAATCGACTTTTGTTTACGGTGACCTACTACCGGACGCGCCCGAACTAGCGGCAGCTGGTGAACATGCAATAGGCGTAAGGACGATTGAGATCGTGAACCCAGAGCAACCCAACTTGGTAGCAGCTGAAGATGCTGAACTTAAAATGTATGAGCGCAAGCTGACCTTAGAAGTTTGGTATCCCTCCGAAGGAGATCCCAATAGTAAAGCGACCACAGTATATGAGGAGGTTATGGGCGTCTACGGAAATCCTGAACGCCCATTAATTCCCTTTAGTTTTCAGGGGAGAGCTGTTCGTGATGCTCCACCTAAAATCGCGACCCAACCTTATCCTTTGGTCATCGTCTCTCATGGTTACGTAGGGTCTCGTTATCTGATGACTTACCTAACGGAGAACCTGGCCTCTAAAGGCTACGTGGTGGTGGCTATTGACCATGCAGATGCCACCTTTCGCGACGCCGGTCCCTTTCACTCTACCCTGTATTTTCGCTCGATTGATGTACTGTTTACCCTAGATGCCATTGATGCGCTCAGCCAGCCAAGAGCGGAAAGCTTCCTGGCGGGATTAGTCGACTGCAATCAGACGGGGTTGGTCGGCTACTCCATGGGCGGCTACGGGGTGCTGAACGTAGGCGGAGCTGGTTATAGCCCTCAGCTGTCGAGTTTTTTTCAGGCTCAGACCGGCGGAAGTACAATAATTGATAAAAGATGTGTGGGAAATGAGGCCTTCCCCGCCCAGCCCGATCCTCGGATCAAAGCCATCGTCGCTTTTGCGCCCTGGGGACAAAACTTTGGCGTCTGGAATGAAGAAGGCCTACAGGGCTTAAGCGTGCCGACCTTCTTTATCGCGGGCGATCAAGATGATATATCTGGTTATGATAATGGCATTAAAGCCATTTACGAAGGAGCAACAAACGCCGAACGCTATTTGCTGACCTACGCCGGAGCCCGCCATAATGTAGCCCCTAACCCAGCTCCGCCCGAAGCCTTAGCTCCCGGTTTGCATCTCGATGAATACCTGCGTTATGCCGATTCTGTCTGGGATACGCGACGTATGAATAATATCAATCAACATTTCCTGACGGCCTTTTTGGGCTGGAAATTGCGAGGCCATGCTGAACTAGCCAACTTCTTGGAGCTGAGCCCAGCTGCCTCCGATGAGTGGGCTGGCTTTCAGCCTAGAACGGCTGTTGGTTTGAGTTTTGCGAGTGGCCAACCTTAAAATAGGACTGCTCAGCTGCTAACTGTCTCTTCCTGGGCGTTTAACGAATGCCCGACGAGCACCGCCACGCAGCTGTCGCCGGAAATATTTACGACCGTCCTGCACATATCTAGCGGTCGGTCTACGGCCAGGATCATAGTGAGGGCCAGCGGTAAGTTTTCCGAGGGGAACCCCACTGATTCTAGTACGATGACCAGCATCACAATACCAGCGCTCGGCGCTCCAGCAGCGCCGATTGAAGCCAGTGTAGCCGTAAGCACAATGATCAATTGATTTTGTAACGGTAAATCTTGTCCAAGTACTTGACAGACAAAGACTGCGGCAATGGCCTGCATGAGGCTGGTGGCGTCCATATTTAAAGTCGCACCGACCGGACACACGAAACTGGCTACCTCGTTTTCTACACCGAGATTATCTTCAACACACTCCATCGTCACGGGCAGGGTAGCCATACTAGAACTCGTGGAGAGCGCTACTAGTTGGGCGGGTAAAATACCACTAGTGAACTGCGAGATCGGCATCCCGGTCAGGAGACGGGCCAGTAAGGGATAGAGCAATAAAAGAATAGCCATTCCCAGCAGCAGTACCCCAGCATAGCTCAGTAATGCTAGTAAAAGGTCACCATTGGTCGTTTCTGCGAAAAGTGCGGCAATTAATGCTACTACGGCATAAGGGGAAATGAGAATGATCAAATCCACCATCTTCATCATTACGGCATTAAGGGCATCAATCAGTTTTTTGATCGGTTGCTGCTGCTCAGGCGAAATGAGCAGTAAACAGGTACTGAAGAACAAGGTGAAGAAGATGACCTGTAGTAGACTGCCATTCTGGCTCAGGGCAGCGAAAATGTTTTGGGGTACTAATCGGACGAAGAAAGACAGCGGCCCTTCCGCTCCGGAGGCAGCTCCCGCAGAGATTTTGTCGTTAATATCCTCCGGTATCCGTTGGGCTACCTCCGCTAGTGTTTCAGCACTGACGTAGGATCCTGGCTGGAAAAAATTAACCAGAAATAGCCCTAGGAAGACGGCAAAGACCGTAGTAGCTAAGTACCAGCCGATGGTGCGCAGTCCCATGCGTGAGAGGGTGCTGATGTCTTTTAAATCGCTGATGCCTTTCGTCAAAGAGACGAAAATTAAGGGGACTGCGATTAGCTTCAAGAGCTGAATGAAAATCTGGCCGATGGGTTTCACCCAGTCATTGATCAGCGCTGGCCCACCGTCGATTTGACTTGCGCCCCAGCCCAATAGAGCCCCTACGAAAATGCCGATCAAGATTTGGAAATGGAGGGCCAGTGGGCGACTTTTGGTGGTCATAGTGGAGGGTTTGTACTTCCGCAGGTCCGTACCATTTTCTTACTAAAGGTAGAGGAGCTCTGGCTCCGACTCATTCCATTTTTCTCAAAGCTTAAACTTTTAAACTCTTTGAATCTCTCCAAAAGAAGAGGGCGGAGATAGACCGTAAACGCTATTTTTGCGACCTGTTGGATGCTGAAAGTAAGCATTTTCAGCTGTACCTTGCGGGCTTAAAGTACTTATCCCTTGGTTACTAAACTGTTGACTGCCGAACAAATCGACCATTATCGCCGTGAAGGCTATCTGCACGTGCCCGGGGTCTACTCAGAAGCTAATATTGCCGAAGCTCGTCGACTTATCGAAGCGGACATCGCCTCCGGTGGTTGGGCTAGCGCTCCCTACCACAACGAAGGCGTAACTACGGATATCTACGAGCGTATTCCTGAACTGGCGGATATCGTTTGGAATGATAAATACCTCTGGGCGATGGAAGACCTCTTTGGCCCCCAACTAGTGATGCTGGCCGAACCGGCTATTCATCGCTCCCGCTACTACTACTGGCATAAGGACTCCACCTTTCTGGACGAGCAAGGAGAAGATTTTCACTGGAAAGCTGATTTTCAGGCCGCTATGACCGTACTCTATTTACAGCCCAACCATCCAGATTACGGCGGGGGTATTTCAGTGGTGCCCCGCACTCATCGCGATCCCGACTTCTACCATCGGATTCCGCAAATGAGCCTGGTGGAACGCGCTCTGCTGAAGGGGAAGAAAATCCTCAAGCGCTCCCATTTCGACCGCCTGGACCAGCACCCGGAACTAAACGCTATTGCCAGCCAGACTGGCGATTTGTTGGTGTTAGATATGCGCATTGATCATAAAGGAACACCCGCTAAAAAACCGGTGCCTTACACCAAGTACGGTATCATGAATATTGCTTGCACGGGGCAGCAGACTGCAGCTAATTTGCGGCGCGCACTCAGGAAACGTCCGGCAAAGTACTATGCCGCCTACCTAGCCAAGGAGGGCGACACCACCCCCAAACTGGAGGAAATAGCCGCCCGCTCCGGCGTGGAGATTCTCTTGTAGACCAAGTTTAGCTAGCGGTAATTACCTTGCCGATAATTGAGCAGCAGTCTTCGAGTTGTTCTTCTGTCATAACCAGGGGAGGAGCAAAACGGATGATGTTGCCGTGGGTTGGCTTAGCCAAGAGACCATGCTCGGCCAGTTGCAAGCAAATTTGCCAGGCTTTACCACCTTCCGGGCTGTCATTAATTACTACGGCATTGAGCAGCCCTTTGCCCCGCACTTTGACGAGTTTTTCTGGGTATTGATCAACTAGGACCTGCATGCGCTCGCGGAAGACTTTACCGAGTTGTCTAGCATTCTGGGTCAGCTTTTCGTCGCGGATGACTTCCAGCGCTTCGGTGGCTACGGCACAAGCCAGTGGATTGCCACCAAAGGTCGATCCATGTTGGCCGGGTTGGATAACGTGCATGATCGCATCATCAGCTAGGACCGCGCTTACCGGGTAGACCCCACCGCTGATGGCTTTGCCGAGAATGAGGATGTCAGGGCGGGTATAGCTGGCCTGTTGTTCGCAATGGCCGGCGCAGCTACAGTCGCCGCAAACCCGCAGTAGCGCTCCGGTACGGCCGATACCCGTCTGGATCTCATCGGCAATGAACAGGATATTACGTTCACGGCATAGGGCCGCTGCTTTAGGGATGAAATCCTCATCGGGTACAAAAACGCCCGCTTCCCCTTGAATAGGCTCTATGAGAAAACCGGCAATGCGCTCAGGCTGGTCATTGAGTACCTCTTCCAAGGCTTCCAGATCATTATAAGGGACGCTCTTAAAGCCGGGCGTATAAGGACCGAAATGCCCTTTAGCATCGGGGTCAGAGCTAAAGCTGATGATGGTGGTCGTTCTGCCGTGGAAATTTTGACCGCAGACTACAATAATGGCCTCTTTATTGGGAATGCCCTTTTCTTCGTAGCCCCACTTGCGGCAAATTTTGATAGCCGTCTCTACGGCCTCTGCTCCAGTATTCATCGGCAGCACCTTGTCGAAGCCAAAATACTCGCTCAGATAACGTTCGTACTGCCCAAGCTGGTCATTGTAAAAGGCCCGACTAGTCAGGGTCAAGGTATCCGCCTGAGCTTTGAGGGCTCCTACGATACGCGGGTGGCAATGCCCCTGATTGACGGCTGAATAGGCAGATAGAAAATCGTAATAGCGCTTACCTTCTACGTCCCATACGTAGACGCCTTCCCCCTTACTCAGGACAACGGGCAGCGGGTGGTAATTGTGAGCACCGTAGCGATCTTCGAGGGCGATATGATCAGCAGAGCTGGATGGTGTGGTGGCGGTGGGATTTTTGGTCATGCTTAATGCAACTTCTATTTAGCGACAAAAATAGCTGAAAGGCACAGAGGAAACTCAATTGCCACTGATTTTATCTTTTCAAAGCAGCGAATCTTTTATAATGCTCCTAAAAAAGTGTGAAGAAGGGCCACAATTTGTGCAATTAGGGCGTTCTTAGCATCACAGGAATAAATCAATACACCAAAATCATGGAAGCACAAATCACTATCCAGGAAGAGCAAAACCGCAAACGCGGTCAGATTGCTGCAGGGATCGGCTTGCTTTTGCTGATTGGTATCCTGTTGTTTCCGATTTTTTGGAAACAAAATCCTCCTCCCGGTCAACCCGGTATTCTCGTGAATTTAGGCTTACCCGATGTAGGTATGGGCAATGATAACTCAGCTCCTGCTCCTGCTCCAGTACCCGAACCTAATCCACAACCACAGGAGAATACGCCTCCACCTACTCCGCAGCCGGATCCCGTAGTAGAACCTACTCCGGAGCCACAACCGGCAGAACCTACTCCAACACCGCCACGGGAAGTTGTAACGACCGAAACCCCAGAACAAATCCGTATGCGTCAACAACGCGAGCGGGAGCAAGAACAGGCGCGCGAACGCCAGCGCCAGGAAGATTTGCAACGTCAGCGCGAGCAGGAAGCTGAGCGTCAACGTCAAGCAGAAGCCGAACGTCAGCGCCAGGCTGAGGCGGAAGCTCAACGTCAAGCAGAAGCCGAACGTCAACGCCGTGAAGCCGAAGCAGCAGCCCTGCGCGATCAGCTGGGAGGCGGTTTTGGTGGTGGCGGCTCCGGTAGTGGAAATGGCAATACCAATACGCCCGGTGATCAGGGAACGCCCGATGGTACGCCCAATGCCGATGCCCTTTCTGGCATTTCGACGGGTAGTGGTACCGTTACAGGTTTTGGCGACCGTGGTATCGCAGCCCGCGGCCCCGTGCCCGAAGAAAACTCCCAGGTGTCTGGTAATGTAGTGGTCCGCATTTGTGTCAATGCGGACGGTCGGGTGACCAGTGCTGACTTTACCCAACGTGGTTCGACGACCTCGGATGCACGCCTCAAGGCAGCTGCTATTCGCTCTGCCCGCCAGTACCGCTTCGAAGGCAGTCTGGTTGATCGCCAGTGTGGGGAGATTACCTACCGCTTCCGCGTACAGTAAAATCAAAAAATTATTATCATCGGGCTTTGGTCGCTAGATCAAAGCCCGAAGTTCGTTATATGACCTACGCCGAAACATTAGACTACCTCTTTTCTCGCCTACCGATGTACCAGCGGCAGGGAGCTCCCGCCATGAAAAAAGACTTGGGTAATACCCATGCCTTACTCGAAGGACTAGGTCGCCCCGAGCGCCAATTGCGCGCCATTCACGTGGGCGGCACCAATGGCAAAGGCAGCGTGAGTCACTTGCTAGCAGCTGCCCTCCAGCAGGATGGAAAAAGGGTAGGGGTATACACCAGCCCGCACTACCAGGATTTTCGTGAACGCATTAAGATCAATACCGAACTGCTACCTGAATCCTGGGTGGTACAGTTTGTCGCTGAACAACGGGCACTTATCGAAGAGGTGCAACCCAGCTTTTTCGAAATAACGGTAGCCATGGCCTTCAGCTATTTCGCTGAGCAAGAGGTCGACTGGGCGGTGATTGAAGTGGGTCTGGGCGGACGGCTAGATAGTACCAATGTGATCGATCCGGTTTTGTCGGTCATTACCAATATTAGTTTAGATCATACCCAGTTTTTGGGCAATACGCTGCCATTGATTGCCGGAGAAAAAGCCGGTATCATCAAAGCTGGCCGACCAGTGGTCATTGGTCAGACGCAGGAAGCCACGACTGCGGTTTTTCGCAGAAAGGCCCACGAGCAGGGTGCACTCATCCTGTTTGCTGACCAGCACTGGGAAGTCAGCTTTCAGGCCGATGAAGGCGAGCATACCGTTTATACCATCGAGCAATCCGGTTTGCATTTTCGCCTTCAGCTGCGGGTACAAATCGGTGGCCCTTTTCAGGCCTACAATGTCGTAACGGCACTGGCAGCTCTACACCAATTGCAGGCGATGGGTGCCTGGCAGCTCGATTATCAACAGTTAGCAGAAAATTGGTTGCAGCTGAGTGAGCGGACTTACTTCATCGGTCGCTGGCAGCAGTTACAGCAGCAACCTCTCCTATTGGTGGACAGTGCCCACAATGAAGCCGGGCTAAGCTCAAGTATAGGGCGTTTGTCGAGCCTGGAAGGTGGGCAGCGCCACCTGGTACTCGGCTTTGTTAATGATAAAGACCTGGCGAAGGTCCTGCCGCTCTTTCCCAAGGGAGCCAAATACTACTGGGTAAAAGCTGCTATTCCGCGCGCTTTGGCTAGTGAAGATTTATGTACTTCCGCAGGTGGATACGGTCTGCACGGAAATACTTACCCCTCCGTCGAAGCAGGGCTAACAGCAGCCCTACAAGCCGCCCAGCCTCAGGATATCATTTACGGCGGCGGTAGCATTTTTGTAGTCGGAGAAATATTGACGGCTCATGCATCCTCTTAACTCCGGTGGACGTTTTGATCCCGATTTTGTGTCATAGGCACTCACCGAGGATCAAAACCTCCGGTGGACGTTTTGACCTGCGTATACGGGCCTGTACCGGGCGGAAGTACAAATTTCCTAATAGGATAGATGGTTAATCTATGAATTAGGATTGTTAATCCTTACGTATTTATCTTGTTTTTTCGCACCTATCTTTTATCTTGTTGGTCAGAGATAAACCAGATATTTGATGAAAAAGACCCTGTTACTCTTAGGGCTCTGTCTATTGACGGGCCAAGTCCTCATTGCTCAATATGATAATTATCGCCACGGGCGGGTATCCGACGAAGAACTGAACATCTCGGAGGCACCCGACGACCCGGATGCAGAAGCTTACGTCCTCTACGATAAGCTACAGGTATCCATGATGATTTCCAATACCACCGGTAGATATGAACCACAGCGTACGGTTTCCCGTCGCGTTAAGCTGCTGGATGCCGCCAGTTTTGATCGCGCCAATGTAGTAGTTGGTTACTATGGCTCGGGAAACTTGAAAGAAATTAAAGCCAGTATTCATCTGCCCGATGGGGAAGAAATAAAACTGCGTAATCCCGACTTTAATCATGCTGAAGTTCGCGACGATTATTACGAATGTCGTTTCAGCTTCCCCCAGATAACGGAGGGTGCCATTATTGAGTATACCTATACCTCAGAGGGTGGTTTTGGGATGGATGTACTGCCTGCTTTCTATTTTCAGGAAGATATTCCGGTGCGCTGGGCGGAGTACGAAGTGATTATACCGCAAGGCTTGATCTATATTGATCTAGCTAGCGCCACTACTACGGAATTTGCTGTCGAAGATACCCGCACCTTTTCGCGCAGCTACGGTACTGGAGGGCAAACGATTGTCTATGAAGCGGAGCGCTACGTCATCAAGGATCTTCCAGCCATTGAGCAGGAGCCTTACACCAATAATATTGGGGATTATCTGCCCCGAATTCGCAAACAGCTGCAGTTTGTGAATATGCCGGGCTTCACTTACGATCCGGAAATGAGCAGTTGGGAAGACTTGGCCAATGACCTCATGGAAACGGAGTTGGGGCGCTTCACCCGTTCTCGTACGGCTAGCCGCAAAGTGATGGATGACTTAGACCCACTTTTAGCTAGCGCAACTACGCAACAGGAAAAGGCGCAGATCCTTTACCGGGCAATCAATCGCCACCAGAGTTGGGACGAAAACTACGGTATCATTCCACGTCGCAGTCCCAATAGTGCCTGGGAAAGAGGAGAGGGAAGTGCCGTGGAGAATAACACCATTCTGCTAGCGGCCCTAAAACAACTGGATATTGAAGCCTATCCACTAATGGTGGGTTTGCGCGGCTACGGTAACCCCCTGGAGTATTATCCGCTGCGCACCCAATTTCAACACATGCTCGTCATTGCTAATCTGGATGGTGAGTATCAGTTGATGGACATCGGTGGTACTGGATTGCCTTTTGGCTCGGCACGCACCAATGCTTTAAACCATCGCGCCTGGCTGGTCGATGGGCTGAACTCTCAGTGGGTTTCCATAGAGCCGGAGAGAGCTGAACGGACCATGCTGGCCGAGATAGAACTGGGGGAAGATGGGATGGCTACCGCAAGTATCCAAAGTCGCTCTAAGGGCTACTATGCTGCGCATGATCGCAGAGACGTACAGGAAGCAACTGATCCAGTAGACGGGCCGCTGATGGAAAAAATCTTGGAGCGCTTTCCTGATGCGAGCTACCTGGATCGCAGTTTACCTACGGATGATGACCTCGATGGCCCCTTCAGTTATAGTCTGGATGTATCAGCAGTTCTGGGCCAGCCGCTGGATGATTATATCTACGTGAGTCCGGTATTGATTGATTTAGTCGAGCAAGAAATCGTTGATGACGAAGAGCGCACCTATCCCATTGATCTGCCCTACGGATTTCGCAAACGCTACATCACCCAACTTCGGATCCCAGACGGCTACACGGTAGAAGATTTACCCGAGCCAGTCAGTCTGCGCTCGGAAGATAACAGTGTCGTTTGTCGGTTCAGTGCCAGCCAGTCGAATCAGCAAATTTCTCTTAGCCTGGACTTTCAGGTAAACCGTACCATTTTTGGAGCAGAAGAATACGGTATGTTCCGGGAAATGTTTCGCCAGGTCTATGATATTCAACAGACGCAACTGGTCTTGAAGAGATCAAGTCGTTAAGCCTAGTATCTACTTTTATTCCCCCATAATGAAAACCCTAGTATGCGCTCTCTGATCTTATTATTTCTTTGTATTGGCCTTTGTGGTTATCTCGCGGCTCAGTTCCCAGCCTCTTTCGCAGCTAGTGCCATTCCGACTTCCCTGCGCGAGCATGCGGAATCGGTCATTCGTTACGAGTCTCAATCCTTCCGCTTGCAGGATGATGACCAGGCGACGATAGAACTAGAACGCGTCGTCACTATTCTGGATCCCGATTCTGACGCCCATCAGTTGTACGTTTTTTATGGTCCGGATACGCGAGTAGTTGACTTCGATGCGGTGCTATATGACGCTAATGGCGAGAAAATTCGCAAAGCTCGCAATAGTGAAATTACGGATGGATTGGCCGTGGGCGGTGCTAGCTTTTACGTCGATTCTCGCTATAAAGCCGTCGATTTACAACACGGCCAGTTGCCCTACACAGTGCATTTAAAGTATAAACTAGCAGCTAAGGATGTAGGCTTGTTTCGCAATATGCCCCGCTGGTCCCCGCTAGACTTCGACCAGAGTTGTCAGTACGCTGAATTGATCATCAGCCATCCGGCCAATAACCCGATTTATACTGAGACTAATCGGATCGGCGAGCCGGAGCAGGAGGTAGAAAACGATCGACGAACTTGGCGCTGGAAGCTAGAGGATCTTCCCGCTCGCCAATCCGAATGGGGCGCACCTCCTAGCCTGTTGAATCTGCCCTACGTCATGGCTGGTTTCCACAGTTTTGAAATGGAAGGTTATACGGGTTCTTATCAATCCTGGGGAGATTTTGGTAGTTTTCTCTACGATTTAAATGAAGGGCGGCAGGAGCTTCCGGATGAACTGCGTCAAGAAGTAATCAGTGCGGTGGCCGATGCTAATAGCAACGCGGAGAAAATTGCCTTGCTTTATCGCTTTCTCCAGGATCGCACCCGTTACGTGAGTGTCCAGCTGGGCATCGGCGGATGGCAACCCTTTTCGGCTGAATACGTGGAACAAAACCGTTACGGCGACTGTAAGGCCCTCAGTAATTACATGCGGTCTATTCTTGATGCTATTGGAATTAACTCCTACCCCGTAATTATCCAGGCGGGCAACCGTCCCTACTATGAAGTTCATGAAGCGTTTGTAACCAACGCCTTTAACCACCAGATCCTTTACGTACCAGAGGAAGATATGTATCTGGAGTGCACCAGCAGTACCGCACCTCCTGGTTATTTAGGTGACTGGACGGCCGATCGGACAGTCTTGCTGCTGACGCCCGAAGGTGGCCAGTTAGCACGTACGCCGCAACCCTTAGCCAGTGACAATGCCGCCATCCAGACTATCGATCTCCAATTAGCCGATGATGGTAGTGTAGAACTATCATTACAAGGAGAATACCACGGCAGCAGACAGGATATGCTGCGCGGTATCGCGGATGCGATGAGCACCGAAGAGCAGTTGGAGTATCTACATAAGAATGGCTATTTACCGGCCGTGAGCGAGGTCGATTACGAGCTGATTATCGAAGCCGATGAGCCGACAGCCAGCCTGCAATATCGCTGCGAATTGGATCGCTACGCTCGTCGTATGGGGCAGCGTTTGTTCCTGCCGATTAACCGCTTTTTTGCTTACGATCAGGTACCGCCCGCTGATACCAAGCGCGAAATGCCCATCCATTTGCGGACTGCCCGCCTCCTGGTGGATACCATCCGGATTGAATTACCGGAAAACATGGAAATGGAAAGTATGGGGACCGCTGCGACTAATTTTTCACACGCGCGGGGGGACTATCGCTCGGAGCTCAGCCAGGAAGGGAATGTCCTGACCTGGGTCCGCGTCTTACGGTTGAATCCAGTAGAACTTCCGGCTGAGGCCTACGCCGAATTGCGAGATTTTTACGTGGAAATTGGCAAGGCGGACGGACGTCAGGTTGTGCTGAAAGAGCGACGAACCCGCTAATTGCTTAGCTTAGCGGTCCTACTTTTGTAGAACCAAAGCACTACACTATGCGATCGCTACTATTTGGATTAACCCTATCCTTGCTACTCCTCGCTTGTCAGGATACGGCCACTACTGAACCGATAGCTCCGGAAGTTATTAGCCCAGACTATACCATTGATCATACGCTGACTAAGGACCAGACCCACAACAAATTCAGCAGCACGATTGACCCCATCCTAAGGGTTGCCTCCGGAGCGGTAATCGAAGCCTATACCGAAGATGCCAGCGACGAGCAATTTAGCCCCAACTCAGGCATAGAAGATCTGGATAAACTGGACTTTGAACCTATCCACCCTTTAACGGGTCCCGTATTCGTGGAGGGTGCACAGCCCGGCGATGCATTAAAGGTGACCTTGCATGAAATCGAATTAGGTGATTGGGGCTGGAATGCCATTATCCCAGGTTTTGGCTTCTTAGCTGACACCTTCTCTACTGCCAAGTACCTGCGCATTTACGAGCTGAACAAGGACATGACGCACATCGAGTTCAACGATCAAATCAGCATCCCTTTGCGGCCTTTCCCCGGCGTAATGGGAGTAGCTCCACCCACCGAAGAATTACTGAGTACTATCCCACCCCGGGCCAATGGGGGTAATATGGATGATCCCAATATGAGCGAAGGCACGGTGATGTATTTTCCCGTATTCGTTGAAGGAGGTTTATTCTCGATCGGCGATGGTCACGCTACTCAGGGCCTGGGTGAAGTCTGCGGTACTGCCATTGAAGTACCGCTGCGCATTGTCTACGAAATAGAGCTGATCAAGGACCATCCCATCCAGGAGCCGCAGTACGAAACCGAAGATTACTACGCTACCACGGGCTTTGCACCCACCATCGACGAAGCCGCCCAAAAAGCAACGCTGTACATGGTGGAATACCTACGGCGCGATCATGGCCTGAGCGTTGAAGAAGCCTACGCCCTCTGCTCCCTAGCCGGCGACCTGCAAATTGCCGAAGTAGTAGATTTACCCCACATGCTGGTGACGATGCATATGGATAAGGAGGTATTGGGAATCTAGAAAATAAATGACTTAAAATTGAAGGATGCCGGCAAAATTGTGAAGAAAGCTATTTTACAATTAGCAGTTGGTCTGGTAATAGTTTTCGCCTTGTTGGTAGTACTTCTGGTGATCGGATTCTTGATTTTTAATGGGGTAGCTCCTGATAGTATTGAATGAAGAGACTTAATAGCTACTTACCAATCGTTTTTGTAATACTTATTTCAATTAGTTGCACATCGATTGAAAGTAATCGCAAGTTTGAAAAAGAGGTGAAAAGCTTTCTAATAAGCTGCCCTTTCATTGACTCAGTTCATCTTAGTTTTACCAACAGTCAAGATTTTTTGGTTGAGGCTAGAGTGGTGATGTCTGACACCTCTTTGGTTTTGCAGGAATATTTAGGGAGCGCTGTTAACTCAGTCGTAGCCTCAAGAATTTTTCAAATTGCAAGGGAATCATCGCTAGGTTTGAAGAGTGGAAAAGTAAATTTCATTTTTGATCAACTTGGACCCTTTCCATATACTATGGATGACCTTTTTCATCCGGCAGCATTCTATCCTAGAATAGGCAATAGTGCGGATGATATGGTTCTTGAGGTCCTCACCGTATTTGGTTATGATGGATACTTGGTGATAGGGGCATTTATGGATTTTGCTGAAGATATTACAGGACATGAGTATGGTACTGATTTTTTTCAGTTGATCCACGATGCCACCCAGGAAGTCGCTCAAGCTAGTGATGGAAATTGTGCTATGTTCCGCTATGTCTTTTTAATCCATCTTATGATGGACTCCTATTGGGATGATAAATGGACAAACGAACAGCAAATAGTATTGCAATCATGGTTAAGAATAATCCATCAGCGATACCCTGAATTGGATGTAGAGATAACCGAAATTGAAGATCAGTTTAATGCCATTTTCGGTAGAGGCACTGTTAGTAGTTGTGAAGCCAGTAATCCATCAAATAGATGACGATAATTTAAACCACATGAAAATCAGAATCAAAGACGCTTCCATTCGCCTCCGCCTTTCGATGGATGATATGAGCACCCTAGCTCAGCAGGGCAGGGTAGTGGCGGTCTGTCCCATCGCTCCGGGAGTGGATTGGGAATACGGGCTGCTCGTATCAGACCAGCAGGAAGCTGCCGTTAGTCTGCAAGAGCAGGGGATCCAAATTAGGATACCCAGGGAGGCTGCCTTGTCTTTGACGAACTTAAGTGAGGTGGGGCATTCTTTTTTGATTGATAATGGGACTTCCGCAGGTCTAAGCCTCTTGATAGAGCGAGACTTCAAATGCCTGGTAGATCGCCCCGGCGAAGCGGAAGGCAACTTATACCCTAATCCACTTGCTCGTGAGTAAGGAACAGTCAGCTGTAGGTATTCTTTCACGCCAGGTACAAAAGTGGAGTGCCACAGGCATTGGTGAGACTTCTGATCAGCTTATCATCGAAGAGGCGCTCGAAATTCGGGTGCTCTATCTCCAGCAACAGTACCAGGTAGCCATCACGATGCGCACGCCCGGAGCCGATTACGAATTGGCGCTGGGTTTTCTTTACAGCGAAGCAATCATCAGCTCGTTGGAAGAAGTAGCCGACTGGGAACAACTGGAGGACCAAGTCATCCTGATTAAACTCCACCCACATGCGAGTTTTACCCCCAAATCGCTGCAACGCAACACTTTCGTCAGCAGCAGTTGTGGGGTTTGTGGAAAGGCTTCCCTGGATCAGTTGCAAACGCACAGCCAGTACTTGCCCTGGAGTGCGAAAACGACCTTCTCTCCAACGACTATTTGCAAATTGCCAGAACAGTCGCGAGCTGCTCAGCACCTTTTCCAACAAACCGGTGGCAACCACTCCGTAAGTATCTTTAATCCTGAGGGGCAACTGATCTATCTGGCAGAGGATGTCGGTCGTCATAATGCCATGGATAAAGCCATCGGTTGGGCGCTGCTAAATGACCAATTACCGCTCAGCTCAGCAATGATCTTACTCAGTGGTCGGGCCAGTTTTGAGCTGGTACAAAAAGCCATGATGGTCGGCTTGCCCCTGCTGGCAGCCATCGGTGCGCCTTCTAGTGCAGCGGTCACCCTAGCCGATGAAACGGGGATGACCCTCCTGGGCTTTCTCAAGGCGGACCGCGCTAACGTATACTGTCATGGAGAACGACTGCAAGCTTGATCCTAAGGCTGATTGCTCTGGGGATATACCTACCTTTGGTTGGGCAACCCTTATTCAGGAATTCAGGAGCCCATACTGATGCCATAACCAGGCCAATATGAAAGATCACATCCAACATCGCCCGCCGGCCTCTTCCGATGAATTAAAGCTGAAGTCTCCCGCCCGCAAAGGGGTAGGGCTGCCGGCCATCGGTTCGTCACTCTACCAAATAGGTAAATGGATGGATGTGCCAGAGGCCTTGAAAGCTTCTTTCAAAATGAACCAGAAGAAGGGCTTCGATTGTCCCGGTTGCGCCTGGCCTGACCCGGATGATGATCGCTCTCGCCTCGGGGAGTACTGTGAGAATGGCATTAAAGCCCTAGCCGAGGAGCGGACCAAGTATCGAGCCGATCCTGCTTTCTGGGCAAAACACTCGGTAGCTGAACTCTCCAACTGGTCGGAATTCAAGCTGGGTAAATCTGGCCGAATTACGGAGCCCATGTATCTGCCCGAGGGGGCTAGCCATTATGAGCCGATCAGTTGGGATGCCGCTTTCCAAAAAATAGCGGACTGCTTGCACGGTCTGGAAGACCCCAATGAAGCTATTTTCTATACCTCGGGCCGTACCAGCAATGAAGCTGCTTTCCTGTACGGGCTTTTTGCCCGAATGTATGGTACGAACAACCTGCCTGACTGCTCGAATATGTGTCACGAAAGCAGTGGCCGGGGACTCAGCGAAACACTAGGCGTAGGTAAAGGCTCGGTTTCCTTGCAGGATCTGCACGAGGCAGAGCTCATCATGATCATTGGGCAAAACCCTGGCACCAATCACCCCAGGATGCTCAATGCACTGGAAACCTGTAAATCAAATGGAGGCAAAATCATTGCGGTCAATCCATTGAAGGAAACGGGCTTGATCCACTACACTAATCCTCAGCGTCCATTACGTATTTTGTCTGGAGGAGTGCATCTGGCGGACCTCTATTTGCAAGTCCGGATCAACGGAGATCTGGCTTTGCTAAAAGCCATCTTGTTGAAACTGCTAGAGCTACACGAAGGCCGGGGTGATGTGCTGGATGAAACCTTTATCGCGGATTATACCCAAGGTTTTGAAGCTTTGAAAGAAGACCTGAAACGTTATGACTTCTCGACTTTAGTGGAGCAGGCCGGACTACAGGAAGCAGACGTAATGACTGCCGTAGAACTAATCGCCAACCGTAAGCGGGTGATCATTGCCTGGGCTATGGGCGTCACCCAACAACCCAATGGGGTAGATAATATCAAGGAGATAGTAAATCTGCTGCTGCTCAAAGGGGCCATTGGTAAGCCAGGAGCGGGTACCTGTCCGGTGCGGGGGCACTCTAATGTGCAAGGGGACCGTACCATGGGAATTTGGGAACAGATGGGGGATTGGTACCACGATCGTATTGATGAGGTATTCGGTTTTCAGTCGCCGCGCGCACATGGCTACGATACGGTTGGGGCAATTAATGCGATGGTGAATGGAAAAGCTCGCTTTTTCATGGGAATGGGCGGCAATTTTGTTTCCGCTAGCCCAGATACGGATTTGACGGCTAAGGGATTGCGGTCTTGTGACCTAACGGTACAGGTTTCCACCAAACCTAATCGCTCTCATTTAGTGCACGGCAAAGAAGCACTTATCCTGCCTTGCCTGGGCCGGACTGAAATCGATATGCAAGCCTCGGGCTATCAGTTTGTGAGCGTAGAGAACTCGATGAGTGTAGTCCATAACTCGAAAGGAGTTCTAGGGCCCATCTCCGAACAGCTGCGCTCAGAACCTGCTATTATCGCTGGCTTAGCGATGGCGGTACTACCTGCGGAAGTACAAGAAAAAGCGAACTGGCAAGGCATGATGGACGATTATGACTTGATCCGTGATAAGATCGAAGCAGTTATTCCGGGCTTTGAGAACTATAACGAAAGAGTAAGAGAAGGCGCCGGCTTTTACCTGCCCAATGCCGCCCGGGAACGAAGTTTTCGCCCAGCTGATAATAAAGCCCACTTCAGTCTGACGGAGGTGCCCGATAATCGACTAGAACCAGGTTTTTTCCACTTGATGACCATGCGCTCTCATGATCAGTACAACACCACCATTTACGGTCTGCACGATCGTTATCGGGGCATTTCTGGTGATCGGCGCATCATCCTGATGTCAGCGATTGATATGGCTAATCTAAGCTTGCAAGCCAAAGACCGTATTGATGTCACCAGCCACTTTCGGGGGGAAGAACGGGAGGTGAAAGGCTTTCGCGTGGTTCCCTACGATATACCACAGGGTTGCCTAGGGGCTTATTTCCCGGAAGCTAATCCATTGGTACATATTGATAACCTAGCCGAGGGCAGCCGTACGCCTGCTTCTAAATTGATAGTGGTCAGTATCCGTAAATCAACGTTTGATCAGCCTGAGGGTAACTAGTCCATCTTGCCTACTCTTGAACTGGAGCAAGTAAACACCAGCTGCTAAGTCTGTTGTCTGATAAGCCTGGCGGTCAGTAGCTTCCTTTGCTGACCAAGTACGGATCAGTTGGCCATGTAGGTTGAGCAGTCGCAGCCCACGGTGCCGTCCTTCTACAAAGAAGTATTGCTCCACTGGATTGGGATATACAGACAGGCCGACTGCTTGCAATTCTTCGATATTATTTGGGCCCTGAATAAAGATGGTCTGGCTTACCGAATCACTCCCACAAGTATTAGTAAGTACTAATTGGATGGGGTAGTTGCCGGGCTCAGTATAAGCGTAGGGATCTGGGAAGCTGTCGGTGCTCATGCCGCCGTCACCAAAGGTCCAGAGATAGCTCAGCCCAGCTTCTTCTACCATCGGCATCACCTGCACGCTATTGTCCACCTGAGCAAAATTGAAATTAGCAGTCGGGGGCAGCAAAACACTAAAGTTCAGATCACTGGTGAAGCTGCCACTAAATCCACCAAAGACCTCAAGTTGGGCCGTGAAATTGCCCGCTGAAAAGTAAGTTACGGCCACTTCTTCCGCATTAGAAGTACCAGGATTTCCACCGGGGAAAGTCCAGAATACACTGTCATAGGGGCCTGAAGTAGTATTGGTGAAATTGATGGTAACGGGCGCACAGAGCGTATCTGCTAAAGGGGTGGCCTGAAAAGCTGCTACGGTTGCTGGTGACTCTACGAAGAAGTTCTGCTCCAGACTGTCAGTACCGCAGGCATTTTCAGCAATTTGAAGCACGACATTATTGCCGAACTCGAAGTCCGCTATTAGGTTAGGGCCAGCTAGTGGGCCTGTGCCGTTGACGAAATAGTAGACCGAATCTGCGTTCTGGCTCTGATCGTTGATGCTGGCTTGGTTAGCCGGTAGGCCAGTCATGACGCTAAACGCCGCACTGGGTGGCTGACCGCTGAATAGGGTTAAGAAGGAATCTGCCGGAAAGAAGTGGCCGGCTCTTACAAAACCCGGAACGAGTGTTAGCGTATCGACCTGGAGGAAACTTACGGACAACTGATTGGTATTTTGTCCACTGTAGCTGGCCTCATTTCCTAGTGGGAGGGCAGGACCTGCGGAAGTCCAAATCCGCCATTCAACATCCAGACAAGCCGAATAATCGAAGCTGAGGATAGCCTCTTGCTCACCACAGAGGTTGAGCTGGCTGCTACTCAATGCGGTAGCCAAAAGAGCGGCGTTTGGAAAAACGGGACCTTGCTCAAGATTGGAGTTTAGGAAGCCATCCTGACCGGGGCTGCCTTGCAATTCTCCATCTTCGCAGGCGTCGCTATTAGTGCCCATACCTCCTGCGCCTCCATTGAGATTGAAGAGCGGGAGTACCTCGCCTCCGACCACGCCCAGGTCTAGGAAGCGGCCTCCTGCACCGCCACCGCCAGGGCCCATACAACGGTTGAAGCCCTCGTTATCTACCGAAGCGCCGTTGCCACCTTGAAGTTGAGCCGTCACGGCAGCTCCAAGTAGGAAATTGGCGCGCATAGCCAAGCTGCCACCAGCGCCGCCACCACCGCCGCCATCTCCATTGATGAGGGGCGCATCGGCACCATTGGCGAGGTATTCCGTATTGGCAGTCTGGATGATGGTATCAGCGATAATATAAATGAGTCCGCCGCCATTACCACCTTGATTATTGGCATTATTGTTAGAATGGCCGCTACCACCACCGCCGCCGAAGTAGATGCGGTCGGGCTCATCGGGTAGGCCGTAGCCACCCAGTCCGGGGAAATTACCATTGCAGGTAAACAGACCAGGTGTTTCATTGGTGGCACCGTTTCCGCCGCGATCATAGTGACCGCCACCGCCACCGCCAGTATTGTGGTCATTGCCACCACCACCGCCGTTGAGGCGGGGGCCACGGCCTAGTTCCCGGCCGGCAATAAGGGCAGTTCCGCCTTCCCCTTTGGGGGCACCCCGCCAGTTGCCCAGGCCGTAGTAGTAATCATTTGCACTGGTTAAACCGGTGCACTGACTATCGCTGATCAAAGCCCCGCCCGCTCGGTAGCCGGCGCCGCTGGCATCCAGTGTACCGTCTATGGTCAGCTTATTGCGTGCCGCCAGAAAAATAATGCCACCCTGACTACCATTGAAGGGAATCGCGAGACTATCGCTAACTGTTAGTTCATCTTGCAGAGGGAAGAGTACGACCTGGCTCAGGCCTCCGGTCGCATAGAGGTGCTGCAACTCCCGCACTAAGTAAACCGTATCACCGATGATTTCTAGACTCTCGTTGTCTTCGTACCAACCCAGACCATTGATCGCTTGTAGCTGACCGAAGTTCTCGTTATCAGCTGTGAAACTGCTGGCACCCGCATGCTGTAAGAGGAGTAAGGCGAAGGTGGTTTCATTTTGTACTTCCGCAGGTGGATCCGTAACGCGAATCCAGTGGGCGCAAGTGTCGACTTCCAATAATTGGTGGTAGCTGCCCTGGGCCAATAGGGTAGAGTAACCGGCAACTAAGACGAGCAGGGGGATTAGGTTTTTGTACATGCTGTAGTTTTGGGAAAGCGAAGATAAGGGATCATGCAGGCTTCAAAATGTCACCCAAGTAGCCGGTGCTAAATAAAAAATAAGGAGTTGCTAAACTTTATTTTGGAATGATCGTTCTGTATTTTGAAATCTATTTCGGAACGAATGTTCCATTATTAATTTAAAGAAGTTTTACAATGAGCAAATTATCAAACAAAGTAGCCGTGGTAACTGGTGGAAATAGTGGCATTGGTTACGCAACGGCCCAGCGCCTTAAGGCTGATGGAGCCGATGTAATTATTACCGGGCGTTCGGCTGAGCGTGTGCAAAAGGCGGCAACGGAGCTGGGCGTTACTGGTCTGGTCGCCGACGTGACCGATCTAGCGGCAATTGATTGGCTAGTGGATAAAGTGAGTGCTACGAAGGGGAAGGTTGATATCCTATTTGTCAATGCGGGCATTTTTGCTCCGGCACCCGTTGGTCAAATAAGTGAGGCCATCTACGATCAGACGATGAATATCAACTTCAAGGGTGCTGTCTTTACTATTGAGAAGTTTTTGCCCCTGCTCAATGATGGAGCTTCGATCATCAACTTATCCTCGGTAAATGCCTACACGGGTATGCCCAATACGGCTATTTATGCCGCTTCAAAAGCTGCTCTTAACTCGTTTACCCGTACTGCTGCTACGGAACTTGCGCCACGCAAAATTCGAGTTAATGCAGTCAATCCAGGTCCAGTAAGTACACCAATTTTTGGAAAAACCGGTATGCCTGAGGAACAGCTCAATGGATTTGCGGAAGCGATGCAAAACCGGGTACCGCTGAAGCGTTTCGGCCAGCCGGAGGACGTGGCTAAGTTAGTGGCCTTTTTGGCTTCAGATGACGCTTCCTTTATTACTGGTGGGGAGTATAATATTGATGGCGGTATCAATATAAATCCACTCCTGGCGGCCTAGAGCAGGCCAAAGCTTAAATACTTTATTTTGTGAGCTGTCGCCTGAGGGAGAGAACCTTAGGCGGCGGCTTTTCATTTAATAATAACCATGGCACGTACCAAGCAATTTAACGAGCAAGCTACGCTGGAAAAAGCGATGATGCTTTTCTGGCGAAATGGCTACTATGCAACCTCCGTACAGGAGCTGGTAGACGAACTGGGCGTGAATCGAGCTAGTCTTTACGCGACCTATGGTGATAAGCGGCAGTTATTTGAGCGGGCCTTTGCTCATTATCGCGCTACGAATAGCAAGGCGCTAACTCGATTTTTTGCAGAGCAAAAAAGTGTCAAAACGGCCTTTCGAACACTCTTTCAACGGGCCATAGCAGAGGAGCTCCATCAGGCGGAACAGAAAGGTTGTTTTGTAGTCAATACTATTGCCGAGTTGTTACCAGAGGATGCTGGTATGTTGCCGAGCATTCAGGAGAATCAGCAATTCTTCGAAGAACTCTTCTACCATTTTTTGCTGTCTGGTCAAGCAAATGGTGAACTACGCTCTGATCGAGATTGGCGGGCAGTAGCAGAAATGCTATTTATGCTGTATAGTGGGTTAAAACTGTTAGCTAAAACTCAACCTAAAGAGGCGGCCTTACAGCGAGCAGTAGAACAAGCACTTTCCTTGCTCGAATAATTGAAAGGATATCTGGGGTTGGGGTAGATGTTTTTACGCCGATGCTTAGTCGACCCAGAAGGGGCTAAAGCAAAAAGCCACCCCCCTGTGACAGCCTAAATCCGAATTTGGGCATCTGCTGACTCAAACTAAGGTGCTGAAGGAGGTAATTGGGTAACTCAACGATGGCGTCCAATTGCGTATTCAGGGGGGCTTTGGCAATTTCACGTGCGTTGGTTTCGCCGTAATTGAGGCCAATATTCAAAAGACATCGGCTGGCGGCTGCTCCACGAAGTAAATCGGTTTGGTCCGCTAAAGCTATGCTAGTGCTGCAATCGGGTAGCCCCAGTAATTGAGCTGCTCTGGAAAAGATTTGAGCAGGAGCTAGTTGTCGGCGCAATATAATAGCATCAATCGGGCTACCTTCAGTAGATGGATGCCAACTCAGGCGACGTAAAATAGTTTCGGTGTCCTCCCTGGAGAAGTCGCTGATCAAACAGATCGATACTGCACGCTTACGCAACCAGCTAAAGATAAAATCGATCTGAGGTATTTTTTCTAGTGCAGCCGTTTGATAGAAACCCTGCATATCCTCCTGCACGAGCGCACAGCAGTTTGACAGACGGAAAACCGCCAAGTCAAGATTGAGGAATTGACTGTTCGAGTTAGAAGAGCTCAAAGGATTTCTTTAGTATCAGTACACAAAAGTCCAATGAATTCTAGCACCGTACAAGCTTCGTTATAACATATAATGAATTTTTTAATTGGAGTTAACCTGGGCTTTACAATGGAGAGAGGAGGATTGAACAAAATGGAGTTGTTTTCCTTAGTTAAGGGCAGAGAGGTGAAATATTTCCCCCTCAAAAAGCTCTTGCGCCTTGTCCTTACTCCTACATCACGAAATACACCATAAGCACGCCAATTTTGATTGGTTGGTCTTTATTCATGGAGCTGGTGGAAGCATGGTGACCTGGAAGAAACAAGTCAAGGCCTTCGAGCCTTTTTTCAACTTGTTACTCATCGATTTACGGGACCACGGTGCCAGTAAGGATCTTAGCCCTAGTTATCGCTCGTACAACTTTGATATTGTCACGGACGATATTTTGAATTTACTGGACCATCTGGAAATCCGCTCGGCTCATTTTATGTCTCTATCCATGGGAAGTATTATCCTACAGCGGATGGCCGATCGACGCCCGGACTTAATCCGATCTATGGTCATGGCTGGTGGCGTCTTTAAGGCAGACTGGAAGATCAGACTGTTTGCGCATTCGGGAAAACTGTTGAGTTACATCCTGCCTTTTCGCTGGATCTATGATACCTTCATTATGATTGTATTACCGCGGGCTAATCACCGGGCTTCCCGGCGTATTTACCGGATGACGAGTAAGTCCCTTAGCCCCAAAGAATTTTTAAAATGGCTAGGGCTTTACCGTGATTTTTTCAAAGTGGTTAAGCGTTTTTATCGACGTAAACTGACCATCGAAAGTTTGGTAGTGATGGGAAGCCAGGACCACGTTTTTCTTAATGCTGCTCAGCGTTTTGTTAATCGCCAGGCGGATAAAGCCGAATTGGTGATCCTAGAAAACTGTGGCCATCTCTGTAATCTGGAAGCGGCTCAAGTCTTTAATGAGGCAGTACTTGATTTCTTACGTCCGCAACAGCAGGATTGAAAGTAAGGGCGTGTCAACCAGCGTATAATCCAAGCTCATAATTTAAAAGGTGCTGCTTCCGGGTATTCTCCTGCTGCCCGACGCTAGGAGTTCTTACCTTTGCGGCATGCCAAAATTTTTTCCTCCCCACTTTCGAGCGATTGCTCAAGCTTTAGAGCAAATCTTCAAAGAAGGTAAATACGCCGATCGGGTGGTAATGAATACCCTGAAGGCCGATAAAAGGCGGGGAAGTCAGGACCGTGCTTTCATCGCGGAGAACACCTATGACGTAGTCAGGAATTATCGCTTACTCAGCTACTTAGCCGGAGACGAGCCTCGTGATTTGGAAGATTGGTGGCGTCTGATTGGTATTCGTCTAATGATGAAAGGGAAGGTGCTGCCCAAATGGCATGAATTTTCCCGCATCAACCCACGCACCGTCGAGAAAAGGTTGGAGACGGCCCGTAAACGTCGGGCGATCTGGGAATCAGTACCGGAATGGCTGGATCAGCGAGCGGAACGTGAATTAGGCAACAAATGGCCAGGCTACCTCTCGGCTTTAAACAACCAAGCCCCGGTTTTTTTAAGAGTCAATCGCATCAAAACATCCCCCAAACAGCTAGCGAAAGCGCTGGCTGAATTTGGTGCAATAACCAAAGTGATTGGTGAAGAGACCTTGCTGGTTAAAGAACGCAAGAACCTCTTTAGTACTGCTCCTTTTAAGGAAGGACTTTTTGAGGTGCAGGATCTACATTCCCAAAGAGTGGCTCCGGCACTAGATTTAGAGGCAGGGCATACGCTAATCGATGCCTGTGCAGGAGCAGGGGGCAAAACGCTGCACGCTGCCAGCATAATGGGCAACAAGGGTAGAATTATCGCCTTAGACACTGAGGAATGGAAGCTTAAAGACTTGCGCAAAAGAGCTCGCAGAGCAGGAGTCCAGAATATTGAAACCCGGCCCATTACCTCCACTAAAGTGGTTAAAAGGTTGAGTGGTCGGGCAGATCGTTTGCTGCTTGATGTACCCTGTTCTGGCATGGGAGTGTTGCGACGCAACCCGGACGCCAAATGGAAAATGACGGACGAGTTCATCGAAAGGATGCGCAGTACTCAACAGGATATCTTGCAGCGATACAGTCGCATGCTTAAGCCCAATGGCTTGATGGTCTACGCAACTTGTAGTATTCTGCCCAGTGAAAATCGTGAGCAGGTCGATCGCTTCCTAGCTTCAGAGGCTGGAGCAGACTTTAAGTTGTTGTCGGATGAATCACTGGCACCACAAGCTAAAGGCGGAGATGGTTTCTACCTGGCAAGACTACAGAAAGCAGCAGCTAAGCAGCAGCCAGTAACTAAATCAGCTAAGCAGCAGCTCACTTCCCAAGCCCCAACTAAACCTCCTAAGACTAGTAAAAAATCTAAGGCCCAAGCCTCCAAAACAGGTGCTAAAGCCGATGACTTGAAAAAGATCACGGGGATCGGCCCCAAGATGGCGGCAATTTTGCAAACCGAGGGCATTTCGACTTTCGCTCAATTAGCGGCAGCAGATCAGCTACGCTTATCTGCTATTCTGGCAAAAGCCGGTCCGCGTTTTAAGTCCGTCGATTTGAAGGTTTGGCAAAAGCAGGCCGCCGAATTCGCCCAAAAGAACGCTTAAGTTGTTGTCTTGGGATCAGACTATATGCATAAAGAGCACTTAATTTCCCTCCTCATAACTAGGGCTAATTTGGATTGCCGATGAAAGGTGAATTGGTAAGTGTGGTCATTCCTACGCATAACCGACCCGAGCTGCTAGGTCGGGCGGTAGCCTCTGTCGTCCGACAGACCTACACGGAATGGGAGATCATAGTTGTTGATGACGGATCAAAGGAAGCTGCTGAGCCGGCCCTGAGATCCACCTTTCCCGATTATGAAAAACAGATCAGGGTCGTGCGACATAATCAGCCTCGGGGGGCTTGTGCTGCACGTAATACTGGTGTAGAACACGCTAAAGGATTCTGGTTGAGCTTTCTGGATGACGATGATGAATATACCGAGGAACGCCTCAGCAGGCTGCTAGAAGTAATGGAGCTTCGTCCCGATTATGCTTTCGTCTGTTCCGATTATTTGGATTTGCGACTCAACGGCAACCGCCTCAGTCAAAAAGGCGGTGAAATGGATGCTGAGCGCGTCTTATGGTCTAATATTACCACTCCGTCGGTACTCACAGTGACCAACTACGTAAGAGCAATAGGAGGTTGGGACGAATCGCTTTCTGCTGCACAGGATCACGACTTGTATTTACGGCTTTTGATCCACTATGGAACTGCCTACCGTATCCCCGAGGTTCTTTATATCTACCATCAGGAGCATTTAGGTCCTAGAATTACGAATAACCCTCAGAAGAAGTTTCGAGGCTACTTCGAGTTTTATCTTAAGCATAAAGCCAGGATGAGTAAGCAACAACGGGCTTACTACCTCTACAAATTGCTGGGGGTTCAAGGGAAATCTCGTCGCCTATTTCAACATTTATTTTGGGTGCCGCGTCGTTTTTTTCCTTCGGAAATCAATAACATTTTACTAGAAAAGACGAAGCTCTATCGTTGGCTAGGTCCATCACGCTCAAAGTGAGGCCGATTACCTAAGCTTGTTAGATCATGAAGGAGAAAGTTAGAATTGACAAATGGCTGTGGTCCGTCCGTGTATTTAAATCCCGAACCCTGGCCAATGACGTAGTAAAGCGCGGAAAGGCGAAAATCAATGACAAATCTGCTAAACCAAGTTCTAGTGTGCAAGTTGGTGATCGCGTTGAGGTTCAAAAAGATGGATTCAACCTTCAATTTGAAGTCGTTCAGCTAATCAGCAAGAGGGTAGGGGCACCCATTGCCCGAACCTGCTATATTGATCATACCCCCGCCGAAGAACTCAATAAGTACAAAGATTGGTTTATTGGGAAAGCCGCTAGTGAAAGGAGGGAGAAAGGAGCGGGACGCCCGACTAAGCGAGAACGCCGAAACATCGACTCATTCAAGGAAGAATATCTGGACTGGGATGAAGATGATTTTTAGCTACTAATAGTTCGGTAAAGTAGAATTTGCGGAGTAAAGCTGTACTGAGAAATAATCCAACACCGCTTGCATGGCCCGAAGCTGTTGGTCGGAAAAGTTACGCAGTGATTTGGCCAGTTGCTCTTCTGGTCGGCGCTTCAAAGAATCACCAACTACCGTAGGGCTGGCCTTACGCAGCTGCTCTTCAGAGAGGAAGGACGTAAAGTCGAACCCCAACGCCTTTTCCAGCTGTACTAGGGTGTTATGCGGCTGGAGTACAATTTCTTCGTAGAATAGGCGACAGAGCCTAGAGGGGTACTCTGCCAGGTAAGCCATTGGTTGACGATTATTGAGACACCAAATCGCTACGGCGTATTCTAAGTCGCTTTCGAGGCTATTAAGATAGTCCGTCTCTTGCCGATAATGCTCATAAAAACGGGCCCTAGGAATAGCGCGCGAAGGCCATTTATAGCTTGGCCGGCTAAACGCTTTAATCTGGGAAGCTGCAACGGCAAAAGGATGGCGGACTAAATAGATGGGAGGTCGAGCAAATGAAAATTGCTCGCAGAAGTAGGGAAGTAAGTTATTAGCCCGCACGAATTTAGTGAGCAGGAAATCCGCCTGTCTGCATTTATTCAGTCGCATGTATTTGGCGGTCCAACGATTACTCGATCGACCGCATAGCATGGATTGGAAAAGCTCACGATATACGGCTTGTTCATTGTCGGCTGGAATATTGGGGTACCACCCGAGTTCCAGCTGCTTGGGTACCAACCCGAAATCTCGATGAATGGGCTCCCAATTTACCAGGATCTGTGGATGAGCAGCCAGAATTTCCATTAGCCAACTACTACCACTACGTGAAGAGCTGGTGATGATAAGACTGTCGGAAAGACGGAAATTTTTCTTGCGCAGACAGAACCGGGCCGCCAGACGGTCTACTTCTCTGATCACTTTTCGGTGTAAGCCCTTTTGTCCCGCTCCCTTCATCTATGCGCTGTTTATCGACCTAGGCCTTAGCCTTTTTTAAAAATTCTTCTAGTACCCATCGCCGAAACTGAACCAGATGTGGGCCAACGGCTTTATTGCCCTGCAGCCGGTATTTGAAACTTAGTAAATGAGCTGCCACCAGCTTTAAGCGCATGCGCAGATTCGCCTTAAAGCAGGACCAGCTACTGGTCTCCGGTCCGCAATACAGCAGGCGGTGAGATACCCCCAGCCCGCGAGAAATTTTTTCTACATAAGCTCTTTGTGTACGGTAATGATCTACCTGGTGATGTACCCAAAGCTCGGGCAGATACCGTACTTTCCCTCCGGCATTGATAATTTGGCCAAAAAGTTTCTTCTCTTCTCCGCCCAGACCGCCTTTACCGATGCGCCCTAAGTCTGTGTCAAACCCACCAAGAGGTTCAATCAGTGATTTGCGGAGGCACATATTACAACCGAAGGGGAAATCCCCTTCTCGATAAACATAACTTTTATCCCCCCGATCATAATGGCTGAAGTAGGTAGGGGCAGTGTAAGGGTTAAACCAGGCAGGCTTTGGCCCTTCAAACTTAGCTAATATCTTCCCTCCTAAACCGGCCAATTCCGGATGCAGTTGGAGATGCTCGAACTGCAATTGGAGGTAATTAGTGGCTAAGATGGCATCATCATCAACGTAGGTCAAAAAGACTCCCTTAGCTTCCTGTATACCCCGATTTCTGGCGTAGCTCAGCCCCTGCTGCTTTTCTAATAAGAAAGACCAATTGGCTGGGGCTCTAGCCGCAAACTGTTGTAGGATCTCCGCGGTAGAGTCAGTAGACTTATTGTTGATTACGATGACCTCATACTGCTCAATATCCAGAGATTGTGCTAAAATACTATCGAGGCAATCGCCAAGAAATTTTTCTCGATTGTAGGTACAGACGATGAGACTAATGAAGGGAGAGACAGCCTTGGTCATGCCCACAAAGGTAGCTAAATCGACTTGATCGATCTAAGCGAGATGTACTACCTTAGCTGCTCACTTAAAGCTGAACTACCCAGAAATAATATGGAGGTTGTAGGGGTCATTGGTGCAGGAACTTTTGGAACGGCGGTAGCGAACCTCTTGGCCATCAATACCTCGGTATTGCTCTACAGTCGTAGACCAGAATTGGTGGAGCGGCTAAATCGGGAGCGTATTCATTTTGGAGTTGCACTTCACGCAGGTATAACCGCAACTAATGATTTAAAGAGGGTGACCGAGCAGTGTCAGTTGCTTTTCATCTTCGTCCCTTCAGATGCTTTTCGCGAGGTCGTTCGGCAAATGGCTCCTTTGCTTAACCCGGGCCACCTGATCGTCCATGGTACTAAGGGACTTGACATAGCCGAAGTAGACGTTGATGATCTGGAGCAGCTGCGTACGATTCATCGAGGGCAGGTACATACGATGGCCTCGGTAATTCGACAAGAGTCCAGTGTGGTACGGGTAGGCATAATGTCTGGCCCCAATTTGGCTAAAGAGATACTTGAAGGACAGCCTACTGCTACCTTGATTGCCAGTAAGTTTGATGAGGTTATCAATAGAGCTCAGAAGGTGCTGGCCAGTTCCCAGTTCCACGTTTTTGGATCCTACGATATGCTCGGGGCAGAATTGGCTGGCGTACTCAAGAATGTGATGGCTCTGGGCTCGGGTTTGCTAAAGGGCTATGGCCTGGGCAAAAACATCCAGGCAATGCTGCTGACCCGAGGCTTGCACGAAATGGTATCTATCGGTCAGTATTTTGGTAGCGATGCTTCTGCTTTTTTCGGCACTGCTGGAATTGGCGATCTCATCGCTACGGCAACCAGTAAGAAGAGTCGCAATTTTCTCTTTGGCTATCGGCTGGGAGCGGGAGAAAGCCTGGAGGAAGTCCGGCAGACTAACGTAGAATTGGCGGAAGGCGTCAGGACGTTGGCCATCATTGATGCCCTAGCGCGAACCCATCGCTTAAGGGTGCCCATCAGCCAGACCCTTTACCAAGTAGTGTACGAAGGCTATCCTATAAAGGAGGCGATGGATCACCTGATGACCTATCCTTATGACATTGATGTGGCCTTTAAGCCTTGATTCTAAGAAATTTTTTTCCCTTCTGTTTAGTTAATTTGTGCTATGAATTCAGATTTTAAAGCATTTGTTCCCCACCTAATCGCAGTTTTAGGCTTGCTCATACTGTCAGTATTGTATTTCTATCCACAGGTACAGGGCAAAGTATTGGGGACCACAGATACCCTGGGCTGGCAGGGTATGGCACAAGAATTGGTGCAGCACTATCAGGATACAGGAGAACCCACCCAATGGACTACTAGCATGTTTGGGGGGATGCCTACTTATCAGTTGAGTAATCAAAACTCTGGTAACTACCTACATACGATTAGCCAGGCTTTTCAGCTAAAGTCGAAGCCGCCAATCGGTATGTTTTTTGCGGCGAGCCTGTGTTTTTATATCTTGATGATTAGCCTGCGGGTTCGGCCGATATTGGCCGTTATTGGTGCAGTAGCCTTTGCTTATGCCACCTTCGGCCTGATCTTATACGCAGAGGGGCATATGAATAAGTACAAGGTGGTTGCGTTCTTTCCCTTGGTAGTTGCGGGGATCGTTCTGACCTTTCGAAAGTACTATTGGATAGGAGGTCTGGTGTTTACGCTGGGTATGGGCCTCAACCTGGTTAATAACCACGTCCAGATGACATATTATCTGGGACTTACCATACTGATCTATGGTTTCGCTCGGCTCTACACCGACTTTAAACAAGGGGAACTGCTACATTTTGCTAAAGCTTCGGCAATTCTCGTTTTAGGGCTGATTATTAGTGCAGGCTCTTCTGCTATCAACCTTTTACCAACCTCGGAATACGTAGAGGATACTGTCCGTGGAGAAAAAATTCTAACGGCGACTCCTGCTGATGCCAATGTGACTCAGGAAAGTGACGATGGCTTCGATTGGGAACGGGCTATGAGTTGGAGTAATGGCAATAAAGATGTACTGGCTTTCTTTATTCCGATGGCCGCTGGAGGAGGCAGAACTTACGTAGATCCAGATACTCCTTTTGGACGCCTAATGGCGCGATATCAGATACCGCCGACTAATGGTCAATATCGTGCTCCACTTTACCACGGGGTGATGTCCTTTACGGTAGGTCCTAAGTATTTGGGGACAGTACTACTACTATTATTTATAGTGGGAATAATGCTGACGAGAGGCCCTTTAAAATGGTGGCTGATTGGTGGTACTTTATTAATAATTTTGGTCAGTATGGGCAAAGAAGCGGCCTGGTTTAACCGGCCGTTGTTTGACCACTTACCGCTGTTTAATAAATTCCGTGCTCCAGACTCAGCTATGGCTATTCCTGTTTTATTCCTGGCAGCGCTGGGCATGCTGGGGCTTTCTAAGTGGTTGAAATTGCGAGAAACAGACACCGACAAGGCGACCAAATTGGTTTACATTGCTGGTGGAGTCATGCTTGCTGTTGGCGCACTGGGTTACTTAATTGGGCCTTCCTTGCTCAGCTTTAGCAATAGGGCAGATGCTGGGCAACTCAATGCAATGTTCAATGGCCAATTAGATGCTTCCATGATTGCTCAGTTTACAACTGCTCTGGAAGAAACTCGGGAAATTGTCTTTAAGTCGGATGCGCTGCGCGTTGCTCTATTTGCTTTGTTGGGAGGGGGTACTTTAATCCTCTTAGTGCGTAAGGTCATTCCTGAAACCGTAGGGCTCATTCTATTGGGCGCTTTGATTTTACTCGATTTTCATGGCATCAATACTCGGTATCACGATCTGGAGGCCTATCGGGTAGAACGCAGTGTTACCGGCTATTTTGATCCTACCCCTGCGGATAACCAAATTTTGGCAGACTCAGACATCCATTATCGGGTGTTTAACACGATGAACGATGATCCGTTTGCGGAAAGTAAAACCAGCTACCTACATAAAAGTATTGGAGGTTATAACGCCGCCAAACTTCGTCGCTACGATGATCTGATCAAACGACACCTACGCGCGGGTAACCAGCGGGTCTTTGATATGCTGAATACCAAATATTACATCGTAGCGGGCGCCAACGGGCAAGCAGAAGCTAGACGTAATCCCGGAGCACTCGGCAATGCCTGGTTTGTAGATGAAATTGAGCTGGTAGAGACACCCGACAATGAAATAGGTGGCCTTAGTCACATCAATCCTGATTCAACAGCTTTAGTCTTGCGCAAGGAGTTTGCAGATGCTGTAACTGGTTTACAACCTAGCGGAAATGGTAGCATACAACTCACTTCTTATGCGCCCAATCGCTTGACTTACACCAGCTCCAATTCTGGAGAAGGATTGGCCGTGTTCTCAGAAATATGGTATGGACCTGATAAAGGATGGAAGGTGACGATCGACGGCCAACCCGCTGAGTTGATCAGGGCGAATTATGTCTTGCGAGCCCTCCGTATTCCTGCTGGCAACCACGAAATAGAGATGGTGTTTGCCCCCGAAACTTTCTCACGGGCTAAAACCATCTCCACGATCTGTAGCTTGCTGGTCATTCTTGGCTTCTTGACTTACTTAGTGCGTTGGTTCCTTAATAAGCGCAAAGCTAGCGCTGAAGCAAGCGAGGCTGTCGCTGAAGTACAGCCCCAAAAGGCTGCTGAAGCAAAAAAAACGGTTCGCTCTACCAACAAAAAGACTACTAAGAAGAAGAAAAAGAAATAAGTCAGTTCACTATACTCAAATCAAAGTAGTATAGGACACGACATTGATTAATATACACGGTCTCGAAGGGGGTAATTTCCCCCAACCACTTCGTGACTGGTATAAATCTGGTCTAATGCGTTTATGCTTTGCACTTGTCTGTCTAGTCGGCTGGGCTTGTAATTCTGTTGTCGAAGAAGCAGGTTCTCCTATCCTCACTCTTGCCAATCTACCAGCGGTAGATTCGACTTATATGGATGAAATCATCGCAGAACTCGCAACCGATCGTTATCTCGGCCGACTACCTTTTGGTCCAGGAGAGCCGCTGACACTCGATTTCCTGGAAGAGCAGTTTCGCTCAATGGGGATTCCAGTGCAGCGCCAGGAGGTGCCCATGGTGGAAATAACGGGTACTTCGGCACCGACTATCCAAATGACCGGGCCTGGAGGAAGCATTGACTGGAGGGCAGGAGAAGACTATATGATTACTACGGATCAGGCGGAGGAGCGTATTCTCATCGAGGAGGCCCCACTAGTCTTTTGTGGTTATGGAATTGTGGCTCCGGAATATGGACATAATGATTATGCCGGTCTGGACATGAGCGGTAAAATAGCCGTAGTACTGGTCAATGATCCGGGCTACCAGACGGAGGATCCAGATAGCTTCCGTGGAAATACCATGACCTATTATGGTCGTTGGACCTATAAGTACGAAGAAGCTGCCCGTCAGGGCGCCGAAGGGGTTTTGATTGTCCATGAAACCGGTGCTGCAGGTTACGGTTGGGATGTAGTGAGAAACTCTTGGTCCGGTACCCGATTAACGCTTGATGATCCTAATGTGGTAAAAGCTCCACTTAACGGTTGGATCAGCCTGGAGTCAGCGCAGGAGCTTTTTACGGCTTCTGGGGTTCAACCACCTAAACCGTGGTTTCAGTGGGCCCTAGAGGAAGATTTTGAGCCAGTGGATTTGAATATGACTTTGTCAACGAGTATTCAAAATGAACTACGCACGGATAAGAGCTATAATTTAATTGCTCGCATTGAGGGCCTGACACAGGCCAAAGAGTATGTGTTGTATACGAGCCACTGGGATCATATTGGTACCGGTCCGGCAGTCAGTGGAGATACGATCTATAATGGCGCACTGGATAATGCCAGCGGAACGGCTCAGATGCTGGCGATTGCGAAGGCCTTTAGCGAATTGGAGGAACCACCAGCTCGCTCCGTCGTTTTTGCCAGTGTAACGGCAGAAGAACAGGGACTATTTGGTAGTGAATACTATGCTAAAAACCCGCTTTATCCCATTGATCAGTGTGTCGGTACCATCAACATGGATGGCATCAACTATATCGGCCTGGCTAATGATCTAACGATAACGGGAAAGGGGCATTCGAGCATGGATGAACTAGCCGAGCAGCTGGCCGAGGAACAAGATCGTTATGTGCAACCAGAGCAAGAACCTGAAAAGGGGTATTTCTATCGTTCGGATCACTTCAACTTAGCTAAAGCCGGAGTACCCGCTTTGTATGCGACTGGCGGTTATGACCATCGCGAGTATGGTGAAGTTTATGCTAAAGAGCAGTCTGATGATTATCTGATGAACCGCTACCACCGTCCGGCGGACGAATATGTCTCGGGGCAGTGGCCGCTTAGCGGTGCGGTGCAGGATGGGCAACTCTTTTTGGGGCTGGGCTTGTATTTGGCCAAATCAGATCACTGGCCACAGTGGTATGAAACGAGCGAGTTTAGAGGAGAAGGAGAGCGAGGGAGAGTTGAGTTGGAATGAGATACTAGACGAGACTTTAGGGAGGAGATTTATTTTCAACCAGTTCAACCAGTTCAACCAGTTCAACCAGTTCAACCAGTTCAACCAGTGTACTGGTTCAAATGATTAGTAGCTGACACACCCCTTCCATCAACTCCTTTCTAAAGTTGCCTTATTTTTTTGTTTGTTGTGTATAAAAATACAACAAAAATTTATAATTTATAATTTCTCCCTCCGCTGGTAAGGGGACATTGCTCTCCGCTGCGTTTTCCTAAAAAACTCCATTGCCTTGATGCGCCATCTTTTTCTTCTTGCTATCTTGCTGCTGGGCTGGACCTGCGGAAGTACAAAAAATATTCATGCCCAAGCCGAGACGGACTGGAGCTCACTGACCAACGGTCAAGACCTCAGTAATTGGGAAAGTTACGGCGGCCAAGCCCCCTATCGACTCGAAGGGAACACCATCATCGGTACCTGCGTAGCAGAACGCAATAATACCTTCCTCTGTACAGATCGCCCCTACGGGGACTTCATCCTGGAACTGGAGTTTTTTGTAGAAGCACCCCTCAACTCCGGGGTAATGTTTAGAGCCCAACACCGCCCCCAAGGCGACATTCGCCGCATCTACGGTTATCAAATGGAAATCGACCCCAGTCCGCGAGCCTATACCGGCGGCGTTTATGATGAGGCAAGACGAGGTTGGATTTATTCCCTGCACCCACACCCACCCGCACGAAGGGCCTATCGAGCCGGTGCCTGGAACCACGTACGGATCGAAGCCGTTGGCCATCAGCTAAGAACCTACATCAACGGACAGGCAGTAACCAACCTAATCGATGATCTAGACGCCGAAGGCTTAATTTGCCTGCAGGTACACTCTCCCCATAACGAGGATGAAATTGGAAAAGAGGTTCGCTTCCGCGACCTCCGCATCAAAGCAGCTGCCACCCAGGTTGATATGCTGAACCGGTCCGACTTAGGGCCAATTGTAAATTTGGTGCCCAACACCATTAGCTCAGCAGAGGAAAGAATGGGCTGGCGCCTGCTCTGGGACGGACAAACGACCACTGGCTGGCGCGGTGCCAAACTGGATGAGTTTCCCGAATCCGGTTGGGAAATCGACGATGGAGAACTGCGAGTTTTAGCCGGGAATGGCGGCGAATCGACCAATGGAGGAGATATTGTAACGATAGACCATTTCAGCGATTTTGAACTCAGCTTCGAGTTTAAACCCACCGAAGGTGCCAATAGCGGCGTGAAGTACTTTGTCGACCCCACGCTCAATAAGGGAGCCGGATCGGCTATCGGCCTGGAGTACCAGATCCTCGACGATCAACGACACCCCGATGCACAAATGGGCGTGGCGGGTAACCGCACGGCCGCCTCTTTGTATGACTTGATCACCGCCCGAGTGCTAGACGTACCCGGCCGCAATAAAGGACTGAAAATAAACGACTGGAATCGTGGGCGCATCATCGTGCGCGGTGGCCAGGTAGAACATTGGCTCAACGGCTATAAGGTAGTAGAATATGACCGCTTCAGCCAAATGTTTGAAGCCTTAGTCGCCTACAGTAAATACAAAGATTGGGAAGGTTTTGGCACTTGGCCCGCCGGCCCTATCTTACTACAGGATCATGGCGATGCTGTAGCTTTTCGCTCGATCAAAATCCGGGAATTTTAAGTTGAACCTCCATGACAAACCGTAGGAAATTTATAAAAAACGCTGCCCTGGTAGGCGCAGGGCTCGCTATGGCTGGACCTGCCTATAGCTACCGCCGAATTATCGGAGCGAATGCCCGGGTAAATGTGGCGGTATTCGGGACCAATAGTCGCGGCGCAGGCCTCAGCAGTACCTTCGCTAAGACCCGAAACTGTCTAGTTACCCACATTGGGGATACGGATACCCAAGCGATTACAAAGGGGCAAAACTCCGTGGAGCAAGCCGGTCAGCAAAAGCCAGCGGGTGATCAGGACTTCCGCAGGATCCTGGCCCTCAACGAAGTCGATGCGGTAGTGATCGCTACACCCGACCACTGGCACGCCCCCATGGCCATCATGAGTCTCAATGCGGGTAAGCACGTCTACGTAGAGAAACCATGCAGCCACAATCCCGCCGAAGGTGAAATGCTCATCGCCGTCCAACGCAAGCACCCCAATCTGAAGGTGCAAATGGGCAACCAGCAGCGCTCCAGCCATAGTAGTAATGGCATCATCTCCGAAATTCATGATGGACTGATCGGCCGCGCATATTATGCTAAATCCTGGTACTCTAATACCCGTGGCAGTATCGGTCGCGGTCAAGCCGCCGCTGTACCCGAATGGCTGGATTACGACCTCTGGCAAGGCCCCGCACCGCGTCGGCCCTATAAAGATAATTTGATCCACTACAATTGGCACTGGTTCTGGCACTGGGGAACCGGAGAAATCCTGAATAATGCCACCCACGAAGTTGATGTCTGCCGCTGGGCCCTTCAGGTAGATTACCCCGAAAAAGTCTCCAGTAACGGTGGCCGCTATCATTTTGATGATGACTGGCAAGCCTACGACACTCAGGATGTCAACTGGGAGTACGCCGATGGAAAAATGATCAATTGGGAAGGCAAAAGCTGTAATGGTGTTTCTATCTATAATCGCGGCCGCGGCGCGATGATCTACGGCACGGAAGGTGCTGTACTCATTGATCGTGATGGCTACATTGTCTACGACAAGCATAACAATATCTTGCGCGAAGGCTCCGAAGGTGGCACTAGTGTCAGTATGGACGTACGCGGTGGTGGTACGTTAGATAGTAACCACTCCCACAACTTCATCGAAGCGATCAACGGACAGGCTGAACTTCATAGTCCCATCGAAGAGGCCAATATCAGCGTTACGACCTGCCATCTGGGGAATATTGCCCACCGCTCAGGAGGCACCCTAGAATTGGATCCTACTAACGGAAAACCCAAATCTGCTGCAGGGCAAGCCCTCTGGGGGAGAGATTACGAGCCCGGCTGGGAGCCTAAAGTGTAAGTGCTGAGTTCCTCCTGCAGATTCTGGAAGTAACTCAAGCCCGCAGATAGATGAAAGGCGCGAATGTTGGCTTGTCGTAATAGAACAGCGTAAACCTCGGCGGAGGCTTCCTGAAATCCT
Source organism: Bacteroidota bacterium (assembly GCA_039030655.1). Taxonomy (GTDB): domain Bacteria; phylum Bacteroidota; class Bacteroidia; order Chitinophagales; family Saprospiraceae; genus Neolewinella. The sequence continues at coordinate 63,523 of JBCCDS010000013.1, forward strand.
TGCCAATTAGCAAGGACAGCTGGTGTAATATTATACGCTAACAATTGACTCACATTTAAATAGGGAGAGAGCTGTTCAAAAGATTTTTGGGTAGCTGCATCCCAGTTAATCAGATCAGGCTTTACCACTTCCTGTAGGTAATTGAAGGCAGAACCCAAGGTGTTGCGAAATTCCAGATCCTTGATCAGGTGTACATCTCCTGTACTAACCATGGTTTCATAAGTGGAAGGCGGAAAAGTACGGAAGACGCCCCGTAGATTAGTTCGAGCAAATTCTTGCAATGACAATAAGGTGCTGTCGGGATGTGCGTATTGAGCTAGGGTAATGCCCCGTTTGAGATTTTTAACATCCTTCTGCGCATCAAATACATTATTTTCTAGCACACGGATCTCTTCCTCCACTTCGGCTTGAATAGCCTGCCAGTACTCCTGTAATCGCTTGTCTTCCTGTCGATCCTGTTCACAGTGGGAAATCCCGGTAGCGATCAAAATCGATAGTATTATCAGGGATACCTGGATGATGTACTCCCGCAGGTCCTGCGGTTTAAACCAGCGTAATAGTAGCCTGTCACTCATGATAAACGGAGGTGTTTTCGTTAGTTTCGCAGGGAACGCCCGTGAAACTAAATAAAATTTTTGGGCAGTTTGGGGCGTTTTGTCCCCCTCAACTACTTTTACCCTTATGAATCACTACCTCAAATTAGGCCTGTTGCTGTTAATCAGCCTAAGTCTTACGGCCTGTAAGAACCGTGAAGCGGAGCGCTTACAAGCCGAATTGCGGCTCAAAACAGAGCAATTGGAGCAAGTCCAAAGCCAGCTCGACCATATGACCGCCACCAATACCAGCCTGCTGGATCGCATGGAGGACCTTTCCGTCATCAGTGCCGAAGGAGCGACAGGCATCCGCGAATCCCTAGAGAGCATCAATGCCCAAACGGGCTATATCCAGGACATGCGCCGGGAAATGGACCGCAAAGACAGCCTCAATATGGCTCTGGTACTCAATCTAAAGCGGAGCCTGGAAGACGTCAGCGATCAGGACGTACAGGTCGAAGTACGCGGAGGCAAAGTCCACGTGAGCATCAGCGATCAGCTGCTGTTCGGCAGCGGCAGTGCCCGCGTCAACAACCGAGCCGAAGACGTACTGGCTAAGGTCGCCACCGTACTCAATGACCATGCTGACCTCAACGTATTGGTCGAAGGCCATACCGACAATGTACCCATCAATACCAACAACTTCCGCGATAACTGGGACCTGAGTACTCAGCGGGCTACCTCCGTCGTGCGGATGCTAGTCGATAACTTCTACGTAGATCCTGCCCGCCTGACCGCTGCCGGTCGTGGAGAGTTTGCTCCCCGTGGCGACAACAATACCGACCAGGGCCGCGCCCAGAACCGCCGCACGGAGATCGTAATCATTCCTAGTCTGGATGAATTCTTTCAGCTGCTCGACACACCCAGCCGCGCGGGTTAAAATTCTATAAATACGAGGATGAACGCTCCCGTTGAAGGCTACTTAGCCTTAGTATCTTTTGTTTTGCTAAGCTTGTTAGCCTTCAGTGCTTATCGGAAGGGCAATACGAAAATTGCCCTTGGAGCCATCCTCGTACTTGGTCTAATTCTCCGGATATTCATTGCTTCTGATGGTTACCTACACGAATGGGATGAACGCTATCATGCGTTGGTAGCCAAAAATATGATGGAGAATCCGTTTAAACCGATGTTGTATACGGATCCAGTCCTAGACTATGATTACCGCCATTGGACGGCCAATCATGTTTGGGTACACAAACAACCCTTTCCACTTTGGTGTATGGCCATTAGCATGGCTACTTTTGGGGTGGATGAATTTACGCTTCGTCTTCCTTCTATCCTTATTTCCTTGCTGGCAGTTTGGGCAACTTATTTAATCGGCTTTCATCTTTTTGGCCGCAGGGTAGGGGTACTGGCAGCTTTTTTACACGCTATCCACGGGCTGACGTTGGAATTAGTTGGCGGGCGGGTAGCGACGGATCACTTTGATGTCTTTTTTCAAGCTCTGATAGAGTTTTCAGTTTTGGCAGCTGTATTGCATTTGAAGCTGAAGAAAGTCGGCTACCTGTTATTGATGGGACTCTTCTGCGGTTTAGCCATACTGACCAAGTGGTTGCCGGCCCTAATCGTATTTCCGATATACTGTTTGTTGTATTTGCACTATGAAAAAAGAATTGATTCTACGCTGTTTAAAAACGTAATACTTGCTTTACTGGTTACGGTACTGATCGCTATACCTTGGCAGCTTTGGATACATACGCAGTTCCCCTTAGAGGCCGCCTGGGAAAGCGAATACAACTATCGGCATTTAGGAGAAGCATTAGAGGGCCACGAACGCCCCGTTCTAATCCATTTTGAAGATATGCGGATGATTTTCGGCGAGCTGGTTTATCTGCCGCTTCTGTTTTTTCTGTACAAAGGTGTTCGTCGTAAAAACTGGAAATTGCTCAGCCTGGTGGTATGGGTTTTCGTTCCTTACGTCTTTTTCACCTTGGTGCAAACTAAGATGAAAGCCTACACTTTATTTACCAGCCCTAGTATATTTATACTAACTGCTTTTTTGGTAGTTTTTCTGCTTCATAAGAAGGTGAGGATGCAGGGCTGGCGATTATATTTAGGTTTGATCACTGTAGCTCTGTTGGTGATTTTACCCGTTAGATATTCCTTTGAAAGGATGAAGCTTTTCGCTCCAAGGCACGAAAATTCAGAGGAGATCAGTTTGCTACAGGAAGAACTAAACAGACTGCCAGCAGAAGACAGTATTTTGATTTTTGGGAGTAGACGCCCCATTGAACTTATGTTTTATGCTAATCGAAATCTAATGGCTTATGAAGATATTCCTACAGACCAAGAAGTAACTGACTTAATATCAAGAGGCTGGATGGTTTATTATCAAGATGAAGAATATGGTTTTAGAGCTGCAAGAGCCAACTAGACTTGATTTCAGACTAGAAGGTCTAAATTCTAGTTATTGCTCAACGGTTTCTACCGAATTGGATTTTTATTAATCTTAAGAAGAAGATCTGATTACATAATTACCTAGCTAAAATAGCAACGAATAGCCATTGAAATCGTTGAATGACCTGCTCAACGGCCGCTTAAACCGCTATCTTCGTTACCTAATCAATTCCACTATGATGCTTTCCCTTTCCAATTCCTGTCGACTGCTTTTTCTTGCCGCAGGACTCCTTAGCTTTGCAGCCTGTGGTAGTGATACTACTACCACGGATGACCCGACTACCATGAATTACCCCGCTATTCCCGTCACCTATCCGGAGACGGAAAAACAAGATGTTGTAGACGATTATCACGGCACAGCAGTCGCTGACCCCTTTCGCTGGCTAGAGGATGATCGCGCTGAAGAAACCGAAACATGGGTAGGCCACCAAAACGAAGCCACCTTCGGTTATCTGGAGCAGATCCCCTTTCGCGAGCAGATGGAAAAGCGCCTGACCGAACTGGTCAACTACCCGCGCCTATCCTCTCCCTTCAAGGCAGGAGATTACTATTTCTTCTACAAAAACGATGGCCTGCAAAACCAATCGGTCATCTACTATCAGGAAGGCCTAGACGGCGAGCCACAGGTCTTTATTGACCCCAATACCCTGAGTGAGGATGGTACGACCAGTATCAATCTGCTAGGTCCCAGTAAAGACAACCATTACATGGCCTACAGCCGCTCGGATGCCGGTAGCGACTGGCGCAAGATTTACGTGCGAGAGATTGCGACTAATAAGGACCTGGAGGATGAAATTGATTTCGTGAAATTTAGCGGAGCAGCCTGGTATGAGGGCGGCTTCTTCTACAGCCGCTATCCCGAACCCGAGGAAGGTACGGAGCTGAGTGCGTCTAACCTCTATCATACGGTGTACTACCACCGCCTCGGTGAGGACCAAAGTGAAGACCAGTTGATCTTCCGCGATGATCAAAATCCCAACCACAATCACGGTACGTATACGACGGAAGAGGAAGATTTCCTGATCATGTCAGCCAGCCCCGGTACGGATGGATACGCTATTTACTATTTAGACCTGCGGAAGTCCAATCCCTTAGCCAATCCGAAAATGACCCTACTCTTTGAAGGCTATAGCAATAAGAGCTACCCCGTCTATAACGAAGGCGGCGAAATGTGGGCAATGACCAATATCGATGCGCCCAACTACCGCTTGGTGAAGTTTAATGTAGATGCCCCAGGGCAGGAGAATTGGGTAGATGTAATTCCAGAAACGGAAAATCTGCTACAGAGCGTCAGCACTGGTGGTGGCTATTTCTTCGCTTCTTACCTGGAAAAGGCGACGGATCACATCTACCGCATGAACTACGACGGAACTGACAAACAGGAAGTCAAACTACCCGGGTTGGGTAGTGCGGGCGGCTTTAGTGGTAAAGCAGACGAGCAGGAGTTGTTCTACGTCTTTACTTCCTTTACCTACCCCTCGACCATCTTCAGCTATAACGTGGCTACGGGAGAGAGCAAGCCTTTCTTTGAACCAGATTTGCCTTTCGATCCGACGGATTACGTTGAATCTCAGGTGACTTACGAAAGTAAGGACGGTACACCAGTCACGATGTTTATCGTACACAAGCGTGGGCTGGAAATGGACGGTAGCAACCCTACCTATCTGTACGGCTACGGTGGCTTTAACATCAGCTTATCACCCAGCTTCAGCTCGCTGCGTTTTGGCCTGCTGGAGAACAATGGCATCTTCGCCATGCCCAACCTACGGGGTGGGGGAGAATACGGTGAAGAGTGGCACCAAGCCGGCATGCTAGAAAACAAGCAGAACGTCTTTGATGACTTTATCGCCGCTGCTGAATACCTGATCGATGAAGGTTACACCAGCTCAGAAAAACTGGCTATTGCTGGAGGGTCCAATGGTGGCTTGCTAGTAGGGGCTGCGATGACCCAACGCCCAGAGCTATTCGCTGCTGCTTTCCCGGCAGTGGGGGTAATGGATATGTTGCGTTACCACCACTTTACGATTGGTCGCGCCTGGATTCCAGAATATGGCAGCGCCGATGCAGATGATGCTACCTTCCAGAACCTGCTAAGCTATTCTCCGCTACACAACCTAGAAGATGGAGTGGCCTATCCCGCCACGATGGTGACTACGGCCGATCATGACGATCGGGTAGTACCTGCACACAGCTTTAAATTTGCTGCTCGTTTGCAAGAAGCACATGATGGCGAGAATCCAGTGTTGATCCGGGTCGAAACCAACGCGGGCCACGGAGCTGGTAAGCCCATCAGCAAGACGATTGAAGAGCAAGCCGATCGCTGGTCTTTCTTCTTTTACAATACGGATAGCCCCGTAAACTATTAACGACTATATTGCTCTCTGGCTCCACAGCCGGAGAGCAATATTTTTAGTTTATGAGAACCACCACTAGAGCGCGTCTGGATAGCCTGGATGAACAACTAGAAGCCTTTTTAGCAGAGCTTTCTACCTATAGCCACGAGCAACTCAATGCTCCCGGTAAGAATGGCGGGTGGTCCGCTATGCAATGCTTACATCATCTAATGGGGGCTGAATCTAACTCTTTGGCTTACGTGCAGAAGAAACTCAGCTTTAATCCTAAGCTGCCCCGTACGGGCTTGCTGAGTAAGTTGCGTGCGACGGTGCTCATGACTTACATGTACCTACCGATCAAGTTTAAAGCTCCCGCCTACATTGCCACAGATAAACTACCCGCTACGTCTGAACTAGCTGCTACAGCTGATGCATTTCGGGCACATCGTAAGGCACTTCGAGTATATCTCGACGAATTAGATCCTAAGTGGTACGATTATCAGGTGCTTAAACACCCCTTGGCAGGCCGGATTAGCCTCAATCAAATGATCAGCTTCTTCGGTAGCCATTTCCATCGGCACCAGAAGCAGGGCCTGCGAGCTTTAGCGAAATAATAGGAGATCGAGACATTGTGGTTTTCTGTGGGCTATATTTACTATTAATGCGCAATAATGTCTAAACATGTAAGGTTGTAGGGGGGTAATCTCCGCAAATTTATGAGGATGGCCTAGTTAGAATAACAATTAACTACCAATCAATTTGTAAATGGAGAATTTTCATCAGACCACCCAACAATCATCAGTAACCGATGCTGAAGCGCTGAGTAACTGTGCTTTTGCGAAAGCATTTCGTAAAGGCTATATCTACAAGGGAGTAGTAGAGCCTACTAGAAGAAGACCCGGAGGTGAATTATCATTCAAGGTTAATGAAGATGGTAGGACAATCGCCATAACTAAACTAATTGTAAAACACGAGGGTAAAACCCATGACCTAACCAAGAAGGCTTTAAAAGAAGGGGGAGAAAGCGTTGCCATTTCGAACCATGGATCGAGCGATACCCATTGGTGCAAAAATTGCCGAGATGGAGATAAAAGATTATGCTGGGAAACTAGCGGGAGATTTGTAGAGTGGGCAAAAGAATTGATCAAGAAATACTCGGGTGGACAGATCAGTAAAATTGAAAAGCCTATTTTAGTATCCAACTATAATGGCCGGCATAACGGTGATGACTATTTCTATGCACTTGGAAATGGCCGTCATTGGAAATATGTGAAACTATCTAGCAAGAGAGCTTAACTTTTTCCAATCAATTGGCGGAACATGCTGCGTACTTCTGCTACACCACTAATGCTATAGCGGGCACTAGTTCGGCCAGCTCCGACTTTAATGCTTACGCCCCATTTAGGCATAGCTTTGAAGATATCTTCGTCGGTAGAATCATCGCCGATACCCAGGATGAAATCCCAGTCTTGCTGACCCACCCAGTGCTGCGTTGCTTTGCCTTTGTTGACGCCGGCGTTTTTGATTTCGACAACCTTATTGCCTTCCAGAACTTGGAGGTCCTGGTTTTGGATGAGATAGGCCAACATGTCGCGGAATTCACGGACTCTTTTGGTTCCCAGGTCACGATCAATACTACGGTAGTGCCAGGCGAGGCTGTAGTCTTTTTCTTCGATAAAGGAGCCAGGCGTTCTGGTGACAAGGTTCTCTAGCAGTTCCCCTACATGAGGTTTCCAGGCGTCGGTAACATTGGGGTTGAGATGCCACTCTCCATTTTCTTTCATCCATACGCCGTGCTCTGCCGCCATATCGATGGGCAGATGTCCCAACCATTTTTCTAGCGTCTGACGATCACGACCGCTGTTGACCACTACCTGATTGCGGGAATCATTAGCTAGTGTCGTCAGTATATCCAGCACCTCCTCATCAGGAAACACGGCCTGCGGGTCAACATTGAAACCCATCAAGGTGCCATCATAATCGATGAACAAAAGGCGCTTGTTGCTTTGACTGTAACTATCAGTAACCTCTACTAGTGCGTTGTCGCGGAGCTGAGTGGCTGCTTGCATCTGACTTTTCTGTTTCAATTTTTGTTGTTCTCCGATAAAGTTGGCTGCCCAGTTTTTTACGTCGTAGATGCGCAGCTTTTCCTGCATGCTCACCAAACGACGTTCCTGTTCTTCAAGGGGCATTTCAAGGGCTTCTACCAAGGCGCGGTCAATATCTGATCGATCTTGCGGGTTGACGGTGATGGCATCGGTAAGTTCATGAACGGCACCGGCCATTTCACTGAGAATCAAGACCCCTTGCTTATTACTTTCTTTGGAGGCAATATATTCCTTGGCGACTAAATTCATCCCGTCCCGTAGAGGAGTGATCAGGGCTATATCTGCCTCCTGGTATAATTTCATCAGCGCCGGGAAGTTCAGCGAGCGGTAGAAGTAGTGAATGGGTGTCCAGTCAAAGGTGCCGATTTCACTGTTGACTCTGCTTACCAGGATGTCGACCTCCTGTTTTAGACTTTGGTACTGGTCTACGTTGGAGCGGGAGGGCACCACGAGCATGACAAGGTCTACTTTTTGGTGGTATTCCGGGTGATTGTGGAGGAAATCACCAAAGGCTTTTACTCGTTGTGGGATGCCCTTGGTATAGTCCATCCGGTCAATACTGACAATGAGTTTACGGTCGCTGCCCAGCTTCTTGATATCCTGAATAGTGGCATCCTCTTCATCGATTTCGGGGAAGGCATACTTCTCGTAGTCGATCCCCATAGGAAAAACATCAACATTTACTCGACGCTCTCCAATGGACAGCCGGCCAAATTCATGTTCAAATCCCGTAATGCGATAGGCCGCACTTAAAAAGTGACGCATGTAGCCAAAGGTGTGGAAGCCGATCTGGTCGGAACCGAGCAGGCCCCTGAGGATCTCTTCGCGCCAAGGTAAAATTCTAAATACTTCGTAGGAAGGGAAGGGAATATGTAGGAAGAAGCCAATGCTCACCCTGGGGAATTTCTCCCGGATCATATTAGGCAAAAGCATAAGCTGGTAGTCGTGTACCCAAACCATGTCATCTTCCTTAATCAGTTTCTCCACGACCTGGAAGAACTTGAAATTGACTTCTTTATAAGCGTCCCAGTAGCTATCCCGGTAAGTGGTGTATTCCGTGAAATAGTGGAAGTGTGGCCAAATGGTCTTATTACTGAAGCCTTCGTAGTACAACTCAATTTCCCTGGGGCTTAGGAACACTGGCGCCAGACTTAATTTGGCCAAGTCCTGACGAATACTCTCTTGTTCCCAATCATCTTTGATGTCCTGCCCTGGCCAGCCTATCCAAAGTTTATTGTAGCTATCGTCTAAGGAGTTGAGTCCCGTTGCCAGACCACCTGCACTTGGGTGGTAATGTAACTCTCCTTCGCGGCGGTCAACAGTGACAGGAAGACGATTGGAAATAATGATAAGTCTGGACATAAGAAGCAAATGGGTGGATAGACAAAGCCGTAAAATGAGAAAAGGCCGGCATCCATCCTAGGAGTTACCGGCCTTTTTACTGATTTCATGGCTTACTTAAGTTGGATATTCGAAACCGAAGGTCCCAAAAGCAACTAAGCGAGTGTCTAAACTGGCTTCCAATTACTGCTAAACGCTTGGGGCAACTGGCTTTTTCTTCCGAGGGGTCTTGAAGAATTCCTTCAGCTTCTTCTCCGTCATGAAGCCCCAGCCGAGGGCCGCAGCCATGATTGTTTTCTTGATTTCACGATAATCCTTTCCGCGCTTGTCCGGGTAAGCTTTGATCAACTTACGGGCATATTTGAAATAAAGGTCTTTTAGTTGTTGATTGAAAGCCTCATTGCTGAATAGCTGTAAGAACACGGGGTATTGCTTGCTACTCAATTCAAACCATTCACGGTAATCGGAGGGCTCGAGGTTGAGCGCAAAACGACTGAAATAGCCATAAATAGACTGGCGGGCGTTTTCGCTGAAGTCACTCAGCCCTGGATACTGATCGTAGGCCGCCTGGATAGCCTCCTGTGCACTGGCCTGGACGTAGCCTTCAGAATGCACCTGATCCATGAGCTGGAAATATTGGCCCAATTTATCCTTAATGCCTTTATCGATAACTTGACTTAATCGTTGTTCTTCTGCAGGGCCAAACTCAATTTTATGATCTGATTTAAGGTCTAGCATCAGTGCCAGTACGTGATCACCGCAAAGCTCAGGATCATTTTTACGTTCGCGGCTGAAACTGGCTTTTAGCTGCTCCTGCTCGGCTGCTTCCAGCTCAAAGTAGGCGCCATATAATGCCATCAACTCTGAGATTTCGGCTTTTCCTGCGAAAGCGTCGTTTTGTACCATATCATTGAGCGGAGCGATCAGCGACTGGTTATTATAGCCTTTACTAGCCCGGTAACGCAGGAAGTCTTGCAGCGAACGCGAAAGAACCGTCAGCTCTTCACCAGTAGTAGGAAAGACTGCCGATTGGAAGTTTTTATCTCGGAACTGACGTGAGTAGCGAAGTAGGGTACGCTTACGACCATCTACGGTACGATTCTCATCCTTGCGCTGCGACTGGAAGTACTGACGTACGCGCTTGTTACCGATCGCTTCGATCAGGCTGGTTACCCAAATATCACTCCCTAAAGCGAAGGCGACCTGTAAGCCCTGTCCAATGCGCTGCTGCAACTGGTCAAAGTTGCTGTTTCCAGCAATGAAGAGCAGTACCTCACGTAGATGATCCTGCCGGCGAGCATACTTGCAATAGTCATTGATTTCTCCTCTCAGGGCGGCGTATCCCAGGATACGAGGCAAGTAGAGTCCCTCAAAGCGTTCGTCGAGTAGCCCTTTTTCAAAGGCCTCAACTTGTAATGGGAAATGCTCACTAACGTGGATAAACCATTGATCGATTTGCGGCTCAAAAGTATCCTTGATCAATTGATATTGTTCATCTTCACCATCTTCCAAATAGGGTTCCAGCGCTTCGTGGGCCTGTACGGCCTGGGCGATGGCCTCTAAAGCCGCCTGAGCATCCGCATTGAGTTCGTACATGATATCATTCGTTTGTGCCGACCGCTAGGGCCGTACCGTAGGAATAAAAAACCTGGTAATGCGACAGTCGGCATTACCAGGTTCCTGCACTCCCGTGAGTGCGGGGCAAAGATACAGCTCGCAAGGCGAACTTCCCAGCTCGCTGCCAATTCTTTTAAGTGAACTTCTTTTCCTTCGGTAGGAAACTTTCGCTACTCAGCGTATGTTTGTAACTAACGGATGGGATCAATGGATCCCCGCTCTTTGGGGGCGTACCGGAATTGACAGGAATGATCGTTGCACAGTAAGCAGGTCGGAGCACGTTAGTTTACTCCGTTATCAAATAGCTTTCAACCTTTTAGTTGGCAACAACTATGCAATGGCTGCCTAATCTTATTTAGATTAAGTAGTTAATGAGCCGCAGTCTTGACGTCCGATACACAGGCAGCCGCTCCCACCCTTTCGGGCTAGTCCCGGACCCTGATCTGAGTCCGAGGCGAAACTAAAGGATCTAAGGAACTGGTATGAGCGCGTTAGCAAGCTCCCCCTTTTCCCGACAATTGGACTGTTGACTAAGCTTGTAGAAGGCTGTGTTGCACTTTCTCTGGACGTGGGTTCGAATCCCACCGCCTCCACTATTTAGTTCCACGACACTCCGTGTCGGGCCTTGTTCTACGACACTTGTGTCGTTTCTGATAAAAGCTCAATCGATCCTTTCGGTTGGGCTTTTGTTTATTTGCACTTCCGCAGGTCTACAGGTTAAGCAGGCTTCAGCCTGCGCTGGGTTAAGTGAACTTTAGTTCGCCTTTACTATTATCGCGGACTAAAGTCCGCACAACCTAACGCGGAATGAATTCCGCTTAACCGATCGACCTGCGGAAGTACAAATTCAAAACAACCTCCTCTTGCAAACCACCTGGATTACCGGAGCTACCGCCGGCATGGGGAAAGCCCTGGCGATTTTACTAGCCCAAAAAGGAGCCTCCTTAGTACTTTGTGGCCGCCGAGAGGCTGCCTTGCAGGATTTAATCGACAGTCTCCCCAAAAACGAGCAGCAAAACTACTACCCATTGGTTTTTGACCTGGGAGAAGTGCAGGATTACCCTACGCTCGTTCAGGAGGCCATTACAGCAGTAGGCCCCATTCACTACCTGGTACACAATGCCGGCCTGAGCCAAAAAGGCTACTTCGAGCAGACGGCAGCTGCGGTAGAGGATACGCTCTGGCGGGTCAATTATCTGAGCACAGTAGCCCTGACCCGAGCACTACTGCCGAAGATGATCGAATGGGGTGGGGGGCAAATCGTAGTGGTGGGCTCCATCGCCGGGCGCTACGGCGCGCCTTTCCTCACGACCTATTCCGCTACCAAACACGCCCTTTACGGATTTTATGAATCGCTGCGCTACGAGGTGGAGGGTAAAGGTGTGAAAATCCTGATGGTGACGCCTGGCTTCATCAAAACAGATATTGCTAAAAAGGCCCTCAATGAGCAAGGGGAGGCGGCTATGCAGGACAGTAAAGCTCAGGCCAACGGCATTCCGCCAGAGCGCGCCGCCCGAAAAATTTACCGAGCGATGGCCAAGAAAAAGAATGGCACCATCGTTATCGCCAAAGTGGAAATTGTATTTTTGTGGTTGAGGCGTCTGAGTCCGAGGCTCTTCCATTTTGTCATCAAGAAATTACACGGACTATGAATGGAATTATTAATCCCGAACATCTTAGTCCAGAGGCAGTAGCCAGCTATAAAGAGACGTTCTTCGCCGGGCACCCTTGTCCTCATATCGTTATCGATAATTTCTTCCGCCCAGAAGTTGCCGCGCAGCTTTTCGACAACTTCCCTAAAGTGGAAGAAATGAAGGTCAAGCGCAAGAGCCTGAATGAAAACAAGGTCGAAGACTACAAATTTGAGCGTTGGCACCCCGTCTTTTCTGATGCTAAAGCTGCCGTTACCGGTGAAGCCTTTTGTGAGGTCATGTCGAAACTAACGGGTATCGACGGCCTTTTTGTCACTACCGACAATACTGGAGCTGGTATCCACCAGGGCGCGAATAATAGCTACGTCGATGTGCACATTGATTTCAATATGAGCACGCAGTTCAATGCCTGGCGCCGCATCAATATGCTGGTGTACCTCAACCGCGACTGGAAAGATGAATACGGTGGCCACCTTACTCTCTGGGATAAGCAGATGACCCAACTGGAAAAAAAGGTGATGCCTGCTTACAACCGGGCCGTCATCTTCCTAACAGATGAAAACTCTCCCCACGGCGTCAATAAAGTGACAGTACCCGAAGGCGAAACTCGCAAGTCCTTCTACGTCTATTACTACACGCCAGTAGAAGAAGGTGTAGAATACCGGGATAGCCGCTTCCTGGCGCGCCCGGACGAATCCTTCGTCAAACGTACGTTGACTAACGTCAAAGAAACTCTCAAGGTCAACATCAAATCAGCCATGTATAAAATGGGGATCAAGAAGTTGGATTTTCAGGATAAGAACAAGGAATAAAAAAAACTCCAAGCTCAGCTTGGAGTTTTTTTTAGATGATAGTTGATTAGTTGTGAGTACTAACAACTCACAACTAAGATCTAATAACTATTTTAATTAATCATGCCGCTTTATTTCACCGGATTTAACTCTGGCCATGTAGCTATTCATGGCTTCCCGGACCTTAGGCATCAGGAAGTAAAGCCCCAATACGTTGGGGAAACACATGGCGAAGATCATCGCGTCGCCAAAGTCGAAGACTGCCTGGGCGGAAATGGCTGAACCAATAACTACGAATAAGCAGAAGATGACCTTGTAAACAGCCTCGTTGCGCTTCGATTCACCGAAGAGGTAAGTCCAACACTTGAGGCCGTAATAAGACCAAGAGATCATAGTGGATAAGGCGAAGAGAATGACAGCAACGCTTAGTACCACGGGGAACCAGCTAATTACAGATTCAAAAGCCGCGGAAGTCACATCAATTTGGGCGATGGTTTGTCCATCCAATCCTTCGTAGGCCCACATAGCACCATTACCACCATAATTGGTAATGATGATGACCAAGGCCGTCATGGTACAGATAACTACCGTATCAATGAAAGGCTCTAATAAGGCTACGACCCCTTCAGAGATGGGTTCATCAGTCTTAGCAGCCGAGTGAGCAATCGAGGCGGAACCAACACCGGCTTCATTAGAGAAGGCCGAGCGGCGGAAACCCTGGATCAAAACACCAACGATACCACCGTAAAGCGCATCAGCATTAAAAGCGCCATCAATGATCTGGCCAAATGCACGGGGAATCTCGGTAAAGTGGTAGCCTAAAACGATAAGGGCCCCGATGATATAAATACCTACCATAAAGGGAACGATTTTATCCGTCACCTTTACAATACTCTTAATACCGCCGATAATTACGATTCCGATGGTAACGGCCATAATAAGGCCAAAAATCCAACCACGACCGAAGAAAATGGATTCTTCTCCACCCGTAACGGTAATGAGTTGGTTAGTCGCTTGGTTAATCTGAACCATATTACCACCGCCAAAACTTCCTCCGATACAGAAAATGGCGAAGAGTACGGCCAGGACTTTACCCAGGGTAGCAACAGCGCCACCTCTTTCTCCAAGACCTTTTTCAAGGTAGTACATCGGACCACCGGAAACGGTGCCATCAGCGTTGACGTTCCGATACATCAAGCCCAGGGAAACTTCGGTAAATTTCGAGCTCATACCAAGTAATCCCGCAACAATCATCCAGAAAGTAGCTCCTGGTCCACCGATGCCTACAGCCAGTGCAACTCCCGCAATATTTCCTACTCCAACTGTGCCTGAAAGGGCCGCAGTTAGTGCCTGGAAGTGGGAAACTTCGCCTTCATCATCGGGGTCATCATATTTGCCGCGAACGACATCTAAGGCGTGACGGAAGCCACGAACATTGATGAAACGCATGTAAAAGGTGAAGATCGAGGCACCGACAATTAGCCAGATCAATACAAAGGGGATCGTATAACTACCTATCGTGGGGGACCAGAACACTACGGCTGAAACAGCATCCGTAATGGGTTCAAAAAAACTTTGAATTGCTTGATCTACAGCTCCGGGTTCATCCTGCGCAAGTACAAACAAAGGACTGAGCAATGCAATCGCTAGAAAGTAAAACTTTTTCAGCATAAGTGGAATGAGTGTTGAATAGCTGCCCAAGGTAAAAATTTTTTAAGGTCCGCAGCCTTTCTATCTTGTTAGATGGAGTTGCTAGCCCTGCCTAAGCCAATAATTAGCTACCTTAAGCCCACCGATGTCCCACACAGATGCTGATCAGCAAATCCTGGAAAAACTCAGGCAGGGTGATACCATGGCCCTGGATGCGCTATTTAGAAAGTACTACGTACGCTGTTGTCAGGGGGCTGATCGTATTCTGCGAGACCCTGCTGCTGCGGAAGATGTAGTACAAGAGCTGTTTTTGTCCCTCTGGAAGCGCAGGGCCACTTTACCCGTCATGGATAACGTGCGGGCCTATTTATTAAGAGCTACTCGTAACCGCTCGCTTAATTATCTGCGTGATCAGGCCCGAATTCCTCAAGGCGATGGCGAGATGCCAGATTTGCCTACTGCGGCGAATGTCGCTAGTAGTGATTTGGAGCTGTCTGAGTTGCAAGCCAGGGTGGATGCAGCGATAGATTCCCTACCAGAACGCTGCCGCTTGGTTTACGTACTCTGTCGACTGGAGGAAATGAGCCATAAAGAAGTAGCTGCTTCTCTGGAGATCAGTACCAAGACTGTCGAGAACCAAATGCGCAGAGCCTACGCCTTCTTGCGTGAATATTTGTCGCTTATATTGCTCTTACCCCTAATGAACGGCCTAAGCGCACCTTTTTTCTAGCTTTTCAGCAAAAAAGGATAGATATTTACCAGAGAAGCGTAGGGGCAACACCAAGGAACGGTGTCTCTATGCTGAAAGCCGGTTAAACCGAGCGTATAAAATGGAAAACAAACACCGAGCTGAAATTGATCAGCTCTCCAGACATTACCGCACCACTTTTCAGCCTTCTGTGGAGGCTGGCCTCGGACGTTTACACGCCCATATGGCAGTTGAGCAGCGCTCTGCTTCTCGGAGCTTCTCCTGGATGAAAGTAGCTGCTTCTGTAGCATTGTTGGCAGTAGCCGCATTTGGTCTTCGTGCCTGGATAAATAGCAACAACAGCGACTTTGCCACTACGGACTTTACTAAGGAGCTAAGCCTACCTGATGGTAGTGTAATCCTGCTCAACCATAATTCTGACTTCCAATTGGCGGAAGACTTCAATTTGGAAGAGCGTCGGGTCTATTTGGAAGGTGAAGCTTATTTTGAAGTTGCCCCGGATAAGGATCGCCCATTCATTCTGGTTCAGGACGATTTGGAACTTAAAGTTGTCGGCACAGCTTTCAACCTAGAGACTGACCCTCTTACGGGAAGCCTCATGGTCGAAGTATCCGAAGGTTTGGTGCGCTTGAGTACGGATGATGAGCAGATCGAGGTTGGCCCTCAGCAGTGTGGTGCGCGCAATGATCGTTCGACTCCGCTTCGGCTCGAACCCGCTCCTCATTTAAATCGGCATGCCTGGCGTACCGGCCAGCTCTCTTTTGAGGCAACTCCCCTAAAAGAAGTGTTGCTAGCAATCGCTTCTTCCTATCGTATCAACTGGGAAATCGAAGGAGATATGTTAGCTACTTGTGGTCAGCTACCCTTTACGGCACGTTTTGACAATGACCCGATCGAAGATGTAATCGCTACCTTGTCCCAGCAGTTTAATCTAACGATTTCAACTCAGGCAACGTCTGAACAGTATATTATTAGCGGCAGCTGTCAGTAACTTACACTAAACTGGTGAACTGAGTGACTGCTCCTAATCGTTAAGTTATGTGATGGAAAGGCTACTCTTACTTTGTTGCTTGCTCTTCGGTAGCTTCGCTGGAGCTGCGGTGCAGGCACAGTCTATTCTGGACGAAGAAGTAAGAATACGTCGTACGGATAAAACACTCTCCGAAGCGCTTCAGCATTTAGTCAACCTAGATATTCCACTATCCTTCAGAGAGGATCAAGTAACTGGCTTTAATTTGACGATTGATGCAGGGCGCAGTCTATCTCTTAGAAACTGCCTTGAACAGCTTCTGACGGAAACTGGCCTTAAATACGAGCTGAGCCCCAGTGGCCGCCGGATCATTATTCTGCCCGATCCGGAACTGCTAGGACTGGAACTGACCCTCTATGGGCATATCACGGATGCGCGCAGCGGAGAGCGTCTGCTAGGCGCCAATATCTACTCCCCTGATCTACAGCAGGGCACCATGAGTAACTTCTATGGCTTCTACAGTATGGATATTCGAGGAGGGGCTCGCGAGTTGATTGTAAGTTATACCGGTTACGCCCCGTTTAGCACCAAACTCGTTTTTGATGAAGATAGCGTGTTAGACATCGCTCTGCAACCAGACGCCACCTTACCTGAGGTAATTGTATTGCCCGTCATTGACAGCTTACTGCCAGTTGGTGTGGAAGCACCGGGAGATTACATTGATCTCGAGGATGTCGAAAGATTACCAGGCCCCGGAGGGGAGGTCGATCCACTACGTAATCTGGGGCTATTCCCAGGGATTACCACCGGGCCAGATGGTCTGGGTGGATTTTTCATCCGGGGAAGTGATGCTGGGCATAATCTAGTGCTGCTGGATGGTGTACCCGTTTTTAACTTTGGGCACGCAGCAGGTTTGTTTAGTATTTTCAATGCCCAGGCCATCAGGCGTGTTGATCTGCATAAGGAAGCCATACCCGCTCGCTTTGGTGGTCGCCTGGCTGGCGTCTTAGATATCCACACTAGAGATGGTAACTTATATCACAATCAGTTTAAACTCGGGACGAGCATTGGCTCTAGTCGTTTTACGGCCGAAGGCCCTCTGATTCCTGGAGAAAGCTCCTTTCTGATTACCGGCCGCTACTTCTGGGGCGGACAACTGGTGCGCTACTTTAGCGAGCGCTATAAAAATAGGCGAGGTAGAGAAGGACGTATGCGCTACCAACTCTACGATGTGAATTTCAAGCTCAATCAAAAGTTGGGTGCTCGTGATCGCTTGTACTTCAGCTTTTTTCGTGGGCTGGATGATTACGACAATACTAGCCGGCATGACACTACCTTCAACGTGATCAATACCGCAGGGGCTATATTTCGCTACAACATTCTACAAGAGAAGCGAGAGAGTGTGGCCTGGGAAAATACCCTTGGGACCGTACGCTGGAATCACATCTTCAACGATCGCTTTTTTGGTAACTTTACCTTCTCTTTAAGCAATTTGGATGTGGACGCGGCCTTCGTGCGTCAAGATTCTTTACGCGAAGAAATAGGCGGTGCTGAAACCGGCACCTACTATTTTGAAACTTTGGGGAGCAGCGTACGACAACTAGGCTTTGCCTTTGATGGGCAGTATAATTTGGGCGGTAATGAAAAACTCGATTTTGGGCTTCGCGTTAACCAATATCGATTTACGACTAGTTTAAACAATGAGGATGAGCTGAATGAGAATCCCGTAGGGCCTGACTTCTCTACGAGTACTATTGAACAGCCAATTGAGATTGCTCCTTATGCTTCTTTAGAATTACGGCGCAATCGTTGGCTATTTAGTGCAGGTCTGCGCAGTCAGCTTTGGTGGAGTAGGGGAGCGACTAATCTGAGTTTTGAGCCCCGGCTGATGGTGTCTAACCAGCTGAGTCCCCGTTTAGACTGGAGATTGGCCTTTGACGTAAATAGCCAGCCTATTCATCGACTCTCCAGTTCTACCATCGGCCTTCCTACTGATCTGTGGGTACCTAGTCGAGGCGACTTTAAACCGGCTCGCTCTAATCAACTAAGCCTGCGCGGAAGATGGCTTTGGGCCGATAACTGGCGCCTAGAGGTAGGAGGATACTGGCGAGAAATGACCCATTTACTGGCTTACGCCCCGGGTTCCGAACGCAATAGCGACTGGGCCGAAAATGTGAGTATCGGAAGTGGGCAAGCAAAAGGCATTGAAGTCTTGATCGCTCGTCGAAGGGGGGAGGGCCGCTTATCGGGCTGGTTGTCTTATACCCTAGCAGACTCAGATAGAACCTTCGATCTGGCTATTAACGCGGGTAAAACCTTTCCTTTTCGGTATGATCGTACCCATAATTTGGGTCTAGCACTATTTTATAAGTTGAGTGATCGGATAAGTTTCAGCACTTCCTGGCGCATAGCATCGGGTGCAGCTTACAGCTTCAATATTGCATCTTTTAACCTCCCCGAACCATCGGAGGCCTTTTTAAATGATCCCGACAATATTATCCTGGAAACCGGTGCCCGTAACCGTTTTCGCTTACCAGCCGATCACCGTCTTGATTTAAACTTTCACTTCGATCTTCCCAACCACAACCAGCGCATCTGGCACCGCTTTAATATTGGGGTCTATAACGCTTACAATCGTAGAAACCCTTTGTTTTATGATCTGTTTACGGACTATAGTAGTCGTAATGGTGCTTTGGCTGCTGATCGCTATTTCGTGCAAGTCTTTTTGGCCCCATTAATTCCAATAATTTCCTACGAATTAAACCTGGATGGCCGTCCTCAGTAGTTCAGCGTTTGCAAGACTGCTCGCTAGCGCTTATTTTTAAGCCGCTAACGTCATTATTCTGGTGAGAACATCTCTACGTATTTTGGCCCTCTTTGGGTTAGTTGTACTGCTCCTGCGTTGTTGGGAGGAGATAGATTCGCCTATACCCATTCCGGATCCAAAGCTGGTCCTGATTTCCAATTTCTTTCCTAATGAATTAGTTTCTGTAGAGTTACACGCCAGCCAGTCAGTTCTGGAAGGCGGCCGACCACAGCCCGTGGAAGATGCAGAAGTTGAAATTTTGGTCGGTAACCAAATCGTGGAGCAGTTGGTATTCGTTCCAGGTACGCCTTCCCGCCTACCTTACTACACTACGCAGACCTTCAAGCCTCGAGTCGGTATCGAATACACCATTCACGCTGCTAAAGATGGCTATGTACCCATCACTGCCGTAAGTGCCATTCCCGACCCCGTTCCGATTACTTTCTTCCAACAACTGTCCTCTACTTCTCAGTTGATGGAAGACGGTACCCGCGTCTATGATCTGGGCATTGCCATAGACTATGAAGACCCTGCTACCCGTAATACCTATTATCACTTCCGACTGGTTCAGGAGGTCGAAGTGTGGCGGGAAATCGGAAATACCGGTCAGTATACCCTGGATTTCCGCTACTTTAAACCCGTAGAGTTTCCTCGAAGCGGCCCCATCGATTGGGAAGTCGTCTTAGCTAATTCCGGTAGTGGCGTACTCATTACTGATAAACCCTTTGAAGGCCCCTTATCGCTGGCCGTCAGTTCCACGATTGACGAAAACCAACACGAAAGACTAGGGCGATTATTCGCCGAGCTAAGGGTCGTTTCCCGCGAGTATTTCAACTTCCAAAATGACATCATCCGGCAAACCAATAACAACCCTGGTCCTTTTGATGACGATGCGCCCTCTGTTGACAATAATGTGGATAACGGTTTAGGCGTTTTTGCCGGATATAATTACGCCCGCGACACGCTGAACCTAGACATCTAGGGCTTTTTTCCGCTCTCAGCAAATTTTTTTCGCTACCCGCTTGGGGGGTAGGTTAAATTAATGTGTCCTTAAGGTATAGTGCCTCTCCAAACGAGAGGGGTGAGATTTACCAGGTCTTTAAATATTAAGCGGGATGCAAAGCGAAACGAAGCGACAATTACTACAAGAATTCGAATTATTCAACGGACTCACACCGGTGGAGACTGAGCAGCTGATCCAATCCATGGAGCTGCGCAAAAAACCCCGGTACAGCTCCATCTATCAACAAGGCGAAGCGTCTACCCACATTTATCTGCTTAATCAGGGCACGGTAAAGATCGGCACCCACAATGCGGAAGGTAAGGAAGTGATCAAGCGACTAATTCACCCTAAGGCTATCTTCGGCGAATTGGGACTGGTCGGCGAACAATTCCGCACTGAGTCCGCCCAGGCGCTCAAGGAAGAAGTAGAAATCTATGCCATCAAGGTAGAGGATTTCTGCAAAATTATGGTGGGCAATCCTATCGTGGCCCACCGCGTGCTGCAACTTTTTGGTCAACGGCTGATCAAAGCAGAGACTAAGTTGGAGCATCTCATCTTTAAAGATGCTCGTAGCCGCATTATTTCTTTCCTCCACTCCGTCGTGGAAGAACGTGGCCGCCCAGTTGGTCTGGAGATGCTGCTCAAGCACAGCCTGACCCACCAGGATATTGCCAATATCACCTGTACTAGCCGCCAAACGGTCACGCTCGTACTCAATGAGCTACGCAAGGATAACCTGATTTACTTCAATCGTGGTCGCATCCTAGTAAGGGACATGCAACGCCTACAAGCCTGTGCTTAGAACCCTATTTCATTCGGCAGGTCATCGGGAATTGCCATGCGAATTCGCCAGTTGGCAGGATAGTAATTATTATACCGAGTGCCGATCCCTTTGACCCATAGTAAGCCCTGATCCCTATAGCTGACCAAATGAACCCCCCGCCCCAGCTCCAGCATGGGCGGGGTTCTTTTTTGGAGCAATTGCAAAGCCGTTTTTCGATCTACAGCATAAGTTGGAACCTCAGCGCTCAGCGCTTGATGAAAAGCCAGCTCAGGCGCGGGGATTAATTGTTGCCCTTTTAGCTGGCCAACAGGAAAACCCATATCGATGCGGCCCAATTCAGCCGCTATCCAAACTGCATCTTGCTCCCAGGCGCGGTTGAGCGCATAGATGGTACCGGCTTTATTGGAATAGTAACGATACTGATCTGCCTGATGGAGCCAGGGAGTTACCAGTTTCTCCTCAGCTTTTGACAAGGGGCGCCAATGCGGAAATTGATTGGGCTTGTCGTGGTCGCGATTGCTTCGTCCCTTAGATTTTCCTCTTGATTTTTTGGACTTCCGCAGGTTTTTTCCTCCTGCCGATTGATCGAGCGGTTGATTGATCGATAAATCGATCACGGGCTCTACTTGCCCATTTTTCCGCTGAAAAGCCGCCGCAAAAAAACCTTCCCCTTTTAATCGATGCGGGTAAAATTGATAACCACCCTTACTAGTCTCAATCCCCCATTCTGCTGGGGGTAAGGGCTGGACCTGCGGAAGTCCAAATTCTGTTTCTAAATAGGCGATCTGATTGATATTCTCTGGATCATTATAGGTGCAGGTGCTGTATACCAGATGTCCACCAGGACGTAGCAATGGAGCCGCTGCTCTCAGGATCCGGGCTTGTCGGGCGGCACACTGCTGCACGAGCTCAGTCGACCATTCTGAACGAGCATCGGGGTCTTTTCGAAATAAACCTTCACCCGAGCAAGGTGCATCTACCAAGATAAGGTCGAAATAACCCGCCAAGGCAGCAAAACGCTCAGGATCCAGATTAGTCGTCCAGCAATTATCCAGGCCCCACTTGGCCAAATTGTACCTTAGAATACTGGCCCGACTGCGAATAACTTCATTGGCGATCAACAAACTGCCCTCCGGGAAATTAGCGGCTAGTAAGCATGATTTTCCGCCAGGAGCCGCACAAAGATCCAGTACCCGCAAGGGGCTATCCTTCTGATGCACTAACTGCCTCACTAGCCAGGCCACAAACATGGAACTGGCTTCCTGCACATAATAGGCCCCACTCTGAAACAAGGGATCAAGCGTGAAGACCGGCCGCTCGGGCAGATAGCGTCCAGCCGTATACCAGGGCACCGCCGGAAAGTCCTTGCCCAGACCCGCTCCTTTTTTAGGGTGCAATTGTACGCTGACAGGAACCGTACCGTTTAAACTATCTAAGAAGTCCGCTGAAGCTTCGGCGGACAATCGCTGTCGTATGCGATCAACAAATGCAGGAGGTAAAGCTGGCGACATAGCGCAAAGATGCCGATTGCCCTATATTTGTGATAATGAGTAGCCTAATTTTCTTCAGTAACACCAGTCGTATCCTATGAAAACACAACTATTTTCGCTTTTTCTACTGCTAGTTAGCACCGGATTGCAAGCGCAGGAACGCGAAGCCCTTCTGTCGGAACTCACCGATGCTACCTGTAGCTGCGTAACCGAAGCGGAGCCTACCGTCGAACAGATGGAAATGGCCATCGGCCTCTGTGTTTTTCAGGCCGGAGGAGATAAAGTAGACCAAATCGAGTCGGTTCTGGGCTATTCCATCAGCGACGAGGCCGACATGACCGCCCTTGGCGAAGAATTAGGTATGCGATTAGCCACTAGTTGTCCGGCTTTCCTGAGTATCTTGATGGAAGCAATGGAAGAAGGCGAACTAGATGAGTTTCTCGAAGACCCCCAGCCTGTACCCCCAGCACCTCCTGGCTCCGAACGCTGGTCGGATATTGAACCCGGTACTGACCGGGTAGGTAACCCGGACGGCGAGGAATGGCTAGATATCGATCGCCCCGCCAACGAAGAAGAATTTGGCAATGGCCCCAGTGTCGCAGCGGAAGAGGAAGTTTTTCCCCCAACGGAAGAAGGATGGTCAGATATTGATCGGCCGACCAACGAAGAAGAATTTGGCAATGGTCCTAGCTCCGGTGATGAGGAGTTATTCCCACCTACGGAAGAGGAATGGATGGAAATACCGGATGAGACTTTCCCCCCTACCGAGGAAGGTTGGCAAGATATAGAACGACCTGCCGATGAAGAGTCTTTTGGTAATGGTCCCAGCGAAGGGCCGGAGGAGGAAATCTTCCCCCCAACCGAAGAGGAGTGGCAGGATATCGACCGCCCGGCCGACGAAGAGTACTTTGGAAATGGTTCTACTGAGGACGAAGAAGTTCCATATTTCGAAGACAACTCTATCATTGAAGAAGAACCCTTATTCAAT
This sequence comes from Bacteroidota bacterium, assembly GCA_039030655.1. Taxonomy (GTDB): domain Bacteria; phylum Bacteroidota; class Bacteroidia; order Chitinophagales; family Saprospiraceae; genus Neolewinella. The sequence goes on from JBCCDS010000013.1 coordinate 86,755, forward strand.
CGCCCCGAAGAGTTTTCCCCCCCAACCGAAGAGGAATGGACCGACATCGACCCGCCGGCCACTGAGGAAGACTTTGGCAACGGTAGTAGCTTAGAAGAGGAAGATTACCCAGATCTGGAGGTTGAACCAGAGTATTTCCCTCCTACCGAAGAAGAATGGATGGATGTAGACCGCCCGAGTAACGAGGAAGATTTTGGTAACGGTCCGAGCGAAAATATAGGAGGAAGTGGACAGGCAGAGCGCGAATTCATTACTGAGCCACTGCCTAATACCAACACTTCGGGCCTGGTCAATGCAAGCCTGAGTGGTCAAATTCGTCGGATTAATGCCGGACTGGTCAGTGAGATCATTCTACGCACCGAAGATCGCCAAAACCATACCCTAGTTCTCAGTGGTGAAGTGCCAGGAGCGGAGCTCTTGCAGCGCCGGGCAGAAGTGACCATCAGCTACCGAGAGGTAGAGCGCTTCGATGCCCGCAGCGGAACCAATACGATTGTCAAGGAAATTATCCGGGTAGAATAGACCGGTAGCACGAGAATTAATTAAAAATATCAACTTTCAATAAAAACTGAAAGTTGAGAGGTTTGTTAGTATGGATAGTGGTAGCGAGCTTTGCTGCCCAAATCAGCTACCCCATGACTGCAAGCCCGTCTATACATACCGTTTTGCGCGACAGTAGCCTTGATGCGGATCTTCAACAGATTGCCCATCAGGTCTTCGCCGGAGAAAGAATCAGCCCCGAACAAGGCCAGTTGCTGTTTGATAAAGCATCCCTGGGCTATCTAGGATCCTTGGCCAATCACCTGCGGGAAAAGCGGCATGGGGATCGTACTTACTTCAATCGCAATTTTCACGTGGAGCCTACCAATGTATGTCTCTACACCTGTACTTTTTGCAGCTATAGCCGGCGGATAAAAAAGCGGGAAGATGGCTGGGAGTACAGCCTGGAAGATATCATGGATATCGTCAAGGGCTATGATGATCAAGCTGTGACCGAAGCCCATATCGTAGGCGGAGTATTACCCCAGTACGATGTGGAGTTTTACGCTGAACTCTTCCGGCAGATAAAAGCTCATCGTCCCGATTTACACGTCAAGGCGCTAACTCCGGTCGAGTACCACTACATTTTCAAAAAGGCAAAAATCAGTTACGAGGAAGGAATGGCGCTCATGAAAGAAGCCGGCCTGGATTCTATGCCAGGAGGCGGAGCTGAAATTTTTCATCCTGAAATTCGTGATCAAATCGCTGGCGGGAAATGTTCCGGAGAGCAGTGGCTGCGCATCCATGAAATCTGGCATGAGTTGGGCGGCCGCTCCAATGCGACCATGTTGTACGGACACATTGAAGACTTCTGTCACCGGATCGATCATTTCGAAAAACTGCGCCAGTTACAAGATAAGACGGGGGGCTTTCAGACCTTCATCCCGCTCAAGTTCCGTAATCAGAATAATGAGTTGAGCCACCTGGAAGAGAGCAGTGTCGTAGAAGATTTGCGGATGTATGCGATCAGCCGGATTTACCTGGATAACTTCGACCATATCAAAGCCTATTGGCCTATGATCGGCCGTTCAACGGCACAGTTATCCTTGGCCTTTGGCGTCAATGATATGGACGGTACCATTGACGATACCACCAAAATTTACTCCATGGCCGGCAGTGAAGAGCAAACACCCGCACTCAGCACCGAAGCCCTCGTGAAATTGATCCGAGCGGTAAGCCGTCGACCCATTGAACGTGATACCCTTTACGGCATAGTCAAGGATTACAGTGATGTAGAATTTGCGGATGATAAGGACTTCCGCGGGTATACTGCTCTCCCCGTCGTTAAGCACTAAAACCTATTATGAAAAAAGTATTCATCATCCGGCACGGGCAAACCGATTTCAACCTGCAGGGCATTGTACAGGGTAGTGGGGTAGACGCCTCACTTAATGCTACGGGTCGCGCTCAGGCCAGAGCCTTTTATGAGGCCTATCGCGATCACCCCTTCGAAGTGGTTTTGACCAGCAAGTTGGTGCGAACCCGGGAGAGTGTAGCCGGCTTCCTAAACGATGGATTGGCCCAGGAATCATTTGCTGAAATCAACGAAATGAGCTGGGGTACCCACGAGGGCAAAAAAGGCACCCCAGAATCGATCGCTGAATACCAGCGCATCAAAGACGGTTGGGCACTGGGACAAATAGACGGCCGCATTGGTGGAGGAGAAAGTGCTCGGGAAATGGGCGAGCGACTACAGCGCTTCATTGATCACCTGCGTAGTCGCCCGGAAAAGAACATCTTAATCTGTAGCCACGGCAGGGCCATGTGCGGCCTGGTTACCTTGATGCGGGGCTTTCCGATTGATCGAATGAATGAGTTCCGTCATAGTAATCTCGGCTTGTGGCTGGCCGTCCAGCAAGAACCACATTTTAGTTTTGAGCTGGAAAATGATCTTAGCCACCTGGCTAGCATCTCCTCGATTGCATAAGTATGGACAAAATTCGTCTCGCCGCCGTTAGTTATCTCAATACAAAGCCGCTTTTGTACGGACTGTTGCGGGATGAAGCACTGGCTCAGCAAATAGAGCTAAGACTGGAAATTCCCAGTCGTTGTGCAGATTTGCTACTAGCAGACGAAGTAGATCTGGCACTGGTACCCGTAGCCATTTTACCGGAGCTGGGCGACTACCAATTGGTTAGCGACTTTTGTATCGGCTCCACGGGCAAGGTAGCAACCGTAGGTATTTATGCCGATCGCCCCATCGAAGAGCTAGAAGCCATTTATCTCGATCACCACAGCCGTACTAGCGTACGCTTGACCCAACTTCTCCTGGAGGAGTATTGGCAACTGGCTCCTCAGTATCTCCCCGCCCAGGAAGGCTACATTGATGATATCGGTGGAAAAAGAGGCGGACTCGTAATCGGAGACCGAGCTATGGGTTTAGAGCAGCGTTTTGCCTATCACTACGACCTGGGAGAAGTATGGCAGGCACATACTGGTCTTCCCTTCGTTTTTGCGGCCTGGGTGAGTCGTCGACCCTTAACTGATGGTTTTAGCGCCGCCTTTAACCGGGCGATGGCCACAGGGATCGAACACATCAGTGAATTACAGTACTTGCTGCCGAGCCCACACCCTGATTTTAATTTGGAGTATTACTTTAAGCACAACATCAGCTACCAATTAGATGCTCCCAAACGTCAGGCACTAGAACGTTTTCTTCAATTCTGTGCGCAACAATTGGTGAGTGGGTAGCCGTTGAAGTATTAGGGACGTCGACTACAATCGTTCCTTGTTGAATCCATACAAAAACTACAATGCGACGCATTCTTCTGTTGGGTCTGTTATTCTCGATACTTGCCTCAATTACTCCTCTGCAGGGGCAATTGGTGCAGCATCACCTACGCAATCCAAGTTTTGAAGGTGAGCCGGCAGATGCGACGACACCCGTCGGATGGATCGTGAGCACTCCTGGTACTACTCCCGATATATTACCGGGTTTCTGGGGCGTTTACCAGGAGGCCAATGACGGAGATACTTACATCGGACTCATCACCCGCCCCGACGGCAGCTGGGAAGCAATTGCTCAACGCTTGCCTGTCCCTCTAACCGTTGGTGATTGCTATCGCTTTACCATCGACCTGGCGCACAGCCGTACGTATTCGGGCTATAACGGGGTGCTCAAATTGCGCGTCTACGGCGGTCGGCACCGGGAGGACCGTTCCTACCTGTTGTACGAAAGCCCATCCATCGATCATCTGCATTGGGAAACCTATCCGGTCGATTTTCGCCCGGATCGAAGTTTTCAATACCTGATTTTGGAGGCCTTTTATTCTGAAGAACCCTTTAGCTTCTCTGGAAATATCCTGCTGGATAACCTGTCGGCTTTATTTCCCTGTCCTCGAGCGTGATCATTCTTGTTGGGCTGGGCCATGATCGTAGCTGAATACGCGGGCCATCTGCCATTTACCATCCTCGTACCGCCAAAAGTGCATAAACTGCGCCTGACCGTCCAGGAATTCTTCTTGTCCGGGTAGGGTGACGTGGAACCGATGCTCGCCGCGGATAAGCGCTCCCGTTTTGGCCATTGGAAAGACGGCTACGGTCCCCGCTATTTCTTCTCGACGCAGTTTGGGCTCATCGGGATTACATAAACCTCTTTTCAAGCCTTCTTCCATGGTAGCGGCACCGATGCTCAAGCCGGCTTTATCGTGATAAAACTCCAAGTCTTCAGTGATAAAAGACATCATCGTCTCTACCTCGCAGGCGTTGTAAGCCTCCCAGAATTGACGGTCTAATTCAAGGATGAGTTGCTCCAGCTCTGCTTGGCTTTCCGGAAATTCGGCCGTTTGACTCCTTAAATCTGTCCTACTTCCAAATAAGAGCAGGCCGAGGAGAAGAGTGGTGTATGCGTACTTTTTCATTAGTGGTGGTTTTGATGCTCAAACCTAATAGCCACTGGCGCTGTCTCTGTTTCTTTTAGATCAACTATGGTCTGGAGTCGATCAAAACGGCCTTTACAAAATGGCAGTAGCTTACTATTTGTCCCAATTAACCAGCATTAATAGAAAAAACTAAGAGCTTGTCTAAATTTGGCTTTTGACACAAACAGCCAAAGTATTAAAATTAAACAAGCTCTAAAGACCTTCCCCGCGTAAAAAAGCTATTCAATGACTGATCCTTCTGTATTAACCGTGGGCATGGCCCAAATTGCTCCCGTTTGGCTAGACAAGACCCGAACCTTGGAAAAAGTTATGGATTACGTCCAAAAAGCTGCTGATCAAGGGGTAGAAATGGTCGTGTTCGGAGAGTCGCTATTACCGGGCTATCCCTTTTGGTTGTCCATCACTAACGGATCTGCCTTCAACGATCAGGTCCAAAAAGAAATCCATGCCCACTATCTGCGGGAAGCAGTGAGTATTGAAGCAGGAGACCTGGACGCACTCTGCCAGCTCGCAGCCCAGCGATCTATTGCGGTCTATCTGGGCACCATTGAGCGCCCCTTGGATCGCGGTGCACATTCTTGCTATTGCTCCTTGGTGTATATCGACCCCAAAGGCCAGATACAGTCGGTACACCGCAAGTTGCAGCCGACTTACGAAGAGCGACTTTGCTGGTCGCCCGGCGACGGTCATGGTTTACAGGTTCACTCCTTGAAGGGAGCATTTAGAGTAGGTGGGCTGAACTGTTGGGAGAACTGGATGCCGCTTTCCCGTACGGCTTTGTACGCCCAGGGTATGAACGTACACGTTGCTGCTTGGCCCGGGGGCGATCACAACACCCATGATCTGACGCGCTTTATTGCTAAGGAGTCGCGTTCCTACGTGCTGTCCGTTTGCGGTTTGATGAGCAAGGCGATGATACCTGCGGAAGTACCCCATGCGGATAAAATGATCGCAAATGCCCCCGCATGGATGGCTAATGGTGGTTCGGCGATTGCCGCCCCGGATGGAGAATGGGTCATTGAACCGATTCTACACGAAGAGGGCTTGTTTACGGCGGAGTTGGCTCTCCAGAAAATCTACGAGGAGCGGCAAAACTTTGACCCCACAGGGCACTACTCCCGTCCGAGCATAACTCGTTTGGAAGTCAATCGGGAGCGCCAAAAACTCGTGGACTTTCGCGATTAGTTACGCTTATTCCCAGATCACGCCCTCCGGCTGTTCGATCCAGGCCAGCAAGCGGTCCTGATAGCGCTGGTGCATCTTGGAGCGCTTAATCTTTAGCGTTGGCGTAAGCAGACCATTTTCAATGCTGAAGGCTTCTTTGGCCACCACTAAAGCTCCTACCTTTTTGTAGCTGGCCAGTTCGGCATTGATACCATTGAGCTGGTCCTCTAGTCTTTTTTGTACTTCCGCAGGTGGAAGGCTCGCTGCGGCCTCCGAAAGGGAAACAATCAGCACTGGTTGAGGCATACCCAGCCCCAGCAGACAGAGCTGTTCGATGTCTGCATTGGCCGTGAATTTCTCCTCAATGGCCTTGGGAGCGATGAATTTAGCTTTGGCCGTTTTGAAGGTGTCTTTTACCCGCCCAGTGATGAAAAGGAAGCCGTCTTCATCAATATAGCCCTGGTCACCCGTATGCAACCAACCATCGGTAATGGTTTCAGCGGTTTTTCCGGGGTCTTCGTAGTAGCCGTCCATGGTGTAGGCCGCACGGGTAAGAATTTCGTTAGTTTCTGGATCAATCCTACATTCCGTGCCTTCCTGGCAACGCCCTACCGATCCAGGTTTGTCTTGCCCGGGGAAGAGCATGTGCGAGGTTGCGCAATTTTCGGTCATGCCGTAGGCTTCGGCCAGTGGTAATCCGATCTTAGCAAAAAATTGTTTAGTGGCCTGGGGAATAGCAGCGGCACCGGTAATGTTTTGCCGGCTACGGTCCAGCCCGAGTCCTTTTTTGATTTTGCGTTTGACCAGGCTTGAAACCAGAGGAATACGAAGCAGGCGATTGAGCTTTTCTTCAGGCATTTTAGCGAGAATACCGCTGCGCAACTTGGTCCAGATACGCGGTACGGCAAAAAAGAGGGTGGGGCGGATATCGCGTAAATTGGCTGCAAAGCGGTTGATCGATTCGGTAAAGGCAATACAACCGCCGTGTAGGATACACATCATCTCCACTACTCCGCGCTCCGCAATGTGATTGAGCGGCAGGAAGCTGAAGAACTGATTGTCACCATTGTAATCCAGACGTAACGGATTGCTTTTATAAATGCCCTGATACTGATTGACCAAAGTCTGGTAATTGATCATTACGCCTTTGGGTGTACCCGTAGTGCCGGAGGTGAAGATGATGGTCCAAAGGTCCTCCAATTGTGGGGCAGGATTGCCTTCCAGTGGCTGGGTTTCGGCGATGATTTCTTCCCAGGCTTTACCGCGGTCAACCTCACTGTTGCCAGCATAGTGCGGAAAACGGATGACCGGGATATCATCAGGGATACCCGTTTTCATATCGTCCCAAACCTCGATTTTACCCACGAACAGGATGGCTACATCGCCGAGGCGAAGTACCTCATTGATTTGCTCGCCGTTAAGGGTAGCGAAGAAGGGGACGGAAATGTGCCCGGCCATCATGATGGCTAAATCGGCAATAATCCACTCGCGGCAGTTTTTGGACACCAGTCCGATTTTGCTTTTCGGAGGGAGCTGCTGGTCGAGCAAATACTGCGCCATTTTGCGTGCCATTTGTCCGGCCTCGGCCCAGCTGTAAGTCTCCCAGCGTTCGCCAAAGGGTTGCTTCAAAAATGGGCGATCGGGATGTTGTGATTCCCGTTGGTAAAAGGATTCAATTAAAGTTACTGCCTGCATACTGGAAACATACGGATAAATGCCAGTTCCAACCAAAGGAAATAAGAGCAGCAGTAGGCTTGGAAAAAATTGGCATTCCTTTTTGCATTTATTTGCGTACAGAAAGCGTTAAAAATATATTTTTGATTACATTTGAACTCGATTTATCCACCTTAATACCTACTCAATGTCTATTTCCACCCCAAGCGCATACTATGAGGAATCTGGTAGCATCACGCCGGCTCGTCTAAGTTTAGGCCTCCTCTTAATCGTTACGATAGCGATCGTTTTTGGTTATATCTATGCCTTAATCATGTACTTCAGTCCATTGGTGTATATCAATGCATTGGTCTGTATAGGTATGGGCCTTTTATTAGGCTTTACGGCCAATTTTGCTGGCCGGGTAGCCCATTTACGCTCTACAGCCTGGCGCATTGGTTTTGCGGCCTTTGCCGGCTTACTGGCTTATCTCTGCCACTGGTGTGCTTACTTACCTATGGTTTTCAATGACGGTTTGAGCCCTGCTGCCTATCTGAGTACCCTCTCTGGCCTTTTCAATCCAGGAGGGCTTTGGGTCGGAGCCAAATTCCTGAATACGCTGGGCGTATGGGAAATCGCTTCGATGCCCAATACGGGCTTTTTTGGTCAGCTGATATGGTTGGTTGAAGCGGTGATCATTATCGGCTTGCCCGTTTACTTCGCCTGGAGGGCCAAAGTACATCCTTACTCGGAGCAGCAGCAGCGATTTTATCAGCAGTATTTGGTGCCGGTTCCTTATTTTATCCCGTCTCCATCTTTATTTGTAAAGGCGATACAAGAAGAAGGGTTTGCCGCTTTTAGCCAACTGGAAGAGCCGCGGGCTAACTTATTTCACCTGATTAACCTCTACTATTTGCAGGGAGAGAATCGTCATTATCTAGATGTGACGAAGGTGTCGATATCCAATTCTGGCAAGGAACAGAAAACTACCGAAACAGTCGTGGTCGATAATCTAGCCATTGATACCACGACGGCGAAACAGATTATCAATGAGTTGGGTGCAAAGCAGCAGACTAAGGCCAGCCTGGGTGGATTGAATTAACTACTGCTGCGCCTTGTACTGCGCATTAAGCGTTGCTAAATTTACGGGTACAACCCCAGGTTTCGCAATTACCTGGCTACCGGCCAGATTAGCTAAGCTAGCGATAGCTGGCAGCTGCATTCCACTGGCCAGGGCGCAGGCCACTACGGCAATGACCGTATCACCAGCACCGCTGACGTCGGCGATGTCACGGGCATCCGTCGGGTAGATAGCCGATTGCTGCCCATCGTGTAGATAGATACCATGCTCAGAGAGGGTAATCATGACGTGGGCACAATCCAGCTGGGCAAAAATGTGGGCGGCCGCGCGATCCAGATCCGTTAGGGTAGGGCGCACAGGAAAATCCAGTTGTTGCTGGATTTCTCGCAGATTCGGTTTGAAAAGCTGACAGCCTCGGTAGGCCCAAAAGTGATCTTTTTTAGGATCAACTACGGTTGGAATCTGATGAGCTGTTGCTTGTTCGATGATGAGCTGGATCAGGTTGGGACTAAGCACACCTTTGTTATAGTCCTGAAAGAGGATGAGGTCAATGGCCTTGCGGGCTAATAGTTCCTCGACTTGCTGTACCAGATCGGTGACCTGTGCTGCGGGTAAGGGATGCGTATCTTCTCGATCGGCCCGCAGCAATTGTTGGTTGTGAGAAAGGACCCTGGTTTTGAGGGTAGTTTGTCGCTCGGGGGAGCGTTGAATAGCCGCGGTGGAAACACCTGCGGAAGTACAAAGATTCAAAAATAAATCTCCAGCCGAATCCTGACCGATGACGGTGGCTAGTTTGACTTCTGCCTCTAGCGCCCGCAGATTAAGCGCTACGTTGGCGGCACCGCCCAGTCGGTTTTCTTCTTCTCCCAGTAGCACAACGGGCACCGGAGCTTCCGGGCTGATCCGCTCTACCTTACCGTGCAGGTAGCGGTCGATCATTACGTCGCCGATGACGAGAATGCGGAGGGAGGAGAAGGAGGGGAGGGCAGCCATAAAGTTTAATTAGCTGCTGGCATTGCCAGCAGCTAATTAATAATAATTTAAAATACCTCCGTTCCGGCAAAGTGGAAAGCGCCTTCGATTGCGGCATTTTCGTCAGAGTCGCTACCGTGTACGGCGTTTTCACCGATACTAGTGGCATACTTGGCCCGAATGGTTCCAGGCGCTGCTTCAGCAGGATTGGTCGCACCAATTAGCTCACGGAAATCAGATACGGCATTGTCTTTTTCGAGGATAGCCGCAACGATGGGGCCGCTGCTCATGAATTCTACCAGCTCTCCGTAGAAAGGACGCTCTTTGTGCACGGCGTAGAATTCGCCGGCTTTTTCAGCGGAAAGGCGGGTGTATTTCATCGCTACGATGCGGAAACCACCAGCGTTAATTTGTTCTAGGATAGCACCGATGTGGCCATTCTTTACGGCTCCGGGCTTGATCATGGTGAAAGTACGATTAGCTGCCATGGGAAGTTTTGAATTTTGGGTAGGAAATAGATAAGGTCAGAACCCTATCAAAAAGCGCTGCAAAAGTAGGAAAATTTTGGGTCCCGCGCTTTTTTTCGGAACTTTGCAGCCGTTTTTACCCATAGCTATGGCTCCAGACATTTCCGCTGTACAATCCCTTCTCTCCAAGCCACAGGATATCGTGATTCTGAGTCATCGCAATCCCGACGGTGATGCGGTCGGTTCCAGTTTGGGGCTCTACCACTTTTTACGCAGAACGGGACATGCGGTGCACGTCATCGTTCCTTCCGATTTTCCGGACTTTCTAGCCTGGCTCCCCGGCTCAGATATGATTGTGGTTTTCGACGATGACACGCAGCGAGCTCTGGAGATCATGCGTAAGGCCAGCTTGTTCTTTATTCTGGATTTCAATTCCCTGGACCGCATCGATAAAGTTGGCGAGGTACTGCTGGAGGATAAGCGCCCGCGGATCATGATTGATCATCATTTGTTTCCGGAGCCCGTGGCCGATCATATGTTTTCTGACCCATCGGCCAGCTCTACCTGCGAGATGATCTATACCTTCCTGGATGATCTGGGGAAGGCTGGTATGATCGACCCATTGATTGGCGACTGCCTTTATACCGGGATAGTGACTGATACGGGCGGCTTTAAGTATGCGACCTCTCCGCGACTGTTTAATATTGCAGCTAAGCTGCTAGAGATCGGGGTGGACGATAATCGAGTGCAGGACCAGATCTGGAACAGCATGACCGAGAAGCAGCTGCGTCTGCTGGGGCACTGCCTGATCAATCGCATGGATATCATCCCTGAGTATCATACTGGGCTCATTTATTTGACCAAAGAAGACTACGCTCACTTTGATATTCAGCGGGGAGATACGGAAGGTATCGTGAACTATCTACTGCGGATGCCCAATATCATGATTGCTGGTTTTATCCACGAGCAGCCGACCATCGTGAAATTGAGCTTGCGTTCGAAGGGAAATATGGACGTCCAACAAATCTGTAAGACCCACTTCCGTGGAGGAGGGCACAAGAATGCAGCTGGCGGTGCCAGCTTTAGTCCGCTGCGCAGCACGCTGCGTCGCTTCACCCAATTGTTACCGGAGTATGCTGACCAAATCCGGGCGGCCTACGACGAATTTCATCAATAGAATGAATAATATGCGTATTAATTCGCTTTGTGCCTTAGGGGCACTTTTGTTTTTAGCGGCCTGTGGTGGCCAGTCGGCCGAGAGAGTTTCTCCTGGCGGCACACCCTATCAGGTACACGAGGCTGGCGACGGCCCTGCGCTGAATACCCTCAACTATGCTTACGTAAACATTGATATGCGTAAGCAGGATTCGGTGCTTTTCAGCACCACGGATGATGGCGAGCCTCAGTTGCTTCCTATTCCACCAGATTCTATTGAATCGCGCGACCTGGACCCCATCACGGATGTGATTCGTTTCTTGTCAGTGGGTGATAGTGCGACCATTACTTTCCGTATCGATACTTTCCCCGACTTACCACCAGAGTTGCAGGGGGTAGAGAATATCTTCTACGACATTAGTGTAGTGGAGGGCTTAGATGAAGTTACTTTCCAGCAGCGCCAGGCAGAAAAGCAGGAGGCAATGATGGCGGAGATGGCAGCTGTACAGGCCCGGGAAGCAGAAATGGTCAGCTTTGCGGAAGCGAATCAGGCAGCTTATGCAGCCGGTACGTTGGAAGGCATTGAAGCGACGGAGTCGGGTTTGCGCTACGTGATCCACGAAGCTGGTGCTGGGGATCGTCCTCAAGTTGGCCAAACGGTAAAGGTGCAGTACATCGGCATGTTGTCGGAAAACGCATCGATCTTCGATCAGTCTTTTAATCGCGGTCGCGCTATTGAATTTCCCTTAGGCGTTGGTCAGGTGATTCCCGGTTGGGATGAGGGTATTGGTTTGTTGTCTCCTGGTGCTCGTGCAACTCTGATCATTCCTTCGGCTATGGGCTACGGTGCTAGCGGTACGCCTGATGGTAGCATTCCGCCCGATAGCGAGCTGATGTTTTACGTAGAGTTGGAGGACGTCCTCTAAGGTTCAACGGCGCTCTGCGCCGGGTCAGTTCAACGACACTTCGTGTCGGGCCACGTTCTACGACACTCTGTGTCGAGCCCAGTTCTGCGACATTTATGTCGCAAGTGAAGCGCCCCGACCTAGTTAACTAGGTCGGGGCGCTTGTTTTTAATAGACCTATTGCTTGTTTTCGGGAGGCCCTGGTCCCGACTGCGTCAGGGACTGCAGACCTCCCTACGGGGGGAAGACCCCTTCGGGGCCTTGGGGGAAAGCCGAATTAATCCCCTAATTTGTCGGTCCGTTAAATTTTGTGTGTTTCATGCAGCTAATTCTCCTATTCTTTTATTGTCTGATTGCCTTACCGCTTACTGCCCAGATCAATCAGTGTGAGACGGTCTCTGGCCTGAAGTATCGGGTTTACCAGCAGGGTAGTGGTCCTGATTTAACAGCTGACCAGTTTGCTTATGTCCACGTGAATATGCGCTTGGGGGATAGCGTGCTGTTCAGCACCAGGGACGTCGGAGAATTGGTGCCGATTAAGGTATTTAGCCGGGAGGAAGAACGACCGTCAATTGACCCTGTCTCTGACGTACTGCGTTACCTGAAAGTAGGCGATAGCGTGACGATAACCCAAAGTATGGCGGATTTGCCTCAGGGGAATATCCCTCCGGAGTTTTTAGGGCATAGCGAGATTTACTACGATTTGGCCGTTTACGAGGGGATTAGCCAGGAAGATTTTGAAGCTCGGCAGGCAGTCATATCAGCAGAGGAAGAGGAAGAAAAAAACATTGCTCTCGCCCGGGAGCCGGCTTTGCTGGCCGCTGCCCAGGAGCGACAAGCGGACTACCAGGCAGGGCAACTGCAGGGGGGCAGGACGACTGCCTCGGGCCTGGAATACGTCATTCATGAGCAGGGCACGGGCCCACTACCCGAGCCCGGGGAAATGGTAACGGTACACTACATCGGAATGCTGGCAGCAGAAGGTACGGTCTTCGACCAGTCCTTTAATCGGGGGAGTCCTATTCGTTTCAAGCTAGGAGCTGGACAAGTAATTACCGGCTGGGACGAGGGGATTGCACTGTTGCCCAAAGGGAGTCGGGCGACCTTGATTATCTCCGCCGAATTGGGCTATGGAGTAAGAGGAACACCTAATGGCAGTATTCCCCCCAATAGCGTTATTATGTTTTACGTAGAGTTATTGGAATAAACCCAGCTACATTTCTTCCAAAGGTGGCACCCGCAATTCATCAACTTCCCATCCCGCTAGTTGTGCCCCGGCCAGGTAGGCACTCTCTAGAAAGGCTAATACGGTAGCTCTGGGATTGTCATTGGCCTTGATATCCGCGTAGCTGACGAGGGCCATGGGACTGCCGTTGCTATCTACCCATTTTGCCTGGCTCGGGCGAAGTGGCTTTTGATCTAGCCCGTCGGGACTGGGGTAGGTGTAGGAGTAATACATCGGTTCCTGCATTTGCTCATCACCGACCCAGAAACCGAAGCTGATCTGTTCGTGGGTGTAGGTATCCCGCTCCAGGATGCGGGCGCTTTTATCTACGGGTGGAAGCTTCTTGCCAGAGAAACGAGTGACCGTCAGATCAAGGTGGTGCCAATAGATATGGACCGGGCAGCTCTTGCCGTAGAAGCGGCCGCTGAATTCCTGGAAAATGGCATCGTTCCAGCGCATAATTTGCCAGAAGCGGTCGATGTAGGTCCAGTCGTAGTTATAATACTGCTCAATTTCTCGAAAGGGCTGCTCGATGTCCAGGTCGAGCGGCTTTTCAATAAAGCGCGGTTGTAAGCCAAGTTGTTGGAGCTCACTCATAAAGCGCTGATAGAAGGCAGCTACAGTCAGCCCATCCTGGAGTGGGATGACGATTTCTTCCCCATTACTAGGGCTAATGACGACGGCCTGACGCTTGACGTTGATACTGATCTCGAGGCTATGGTGCCCCTCATCGATGGGGATATTCAGCGTGCTAAAGCCACTGGCCGTAAGGTGAAAGGTGATGTACCACCAGTGATTCTTGCGGGGCGTAAGCTTCAATTTAGCTTTGCCGATGATTTGGAAAATCAGGTGCAGGGTGATCCGGCTGTTGGTCCAGGCGGCGTAGGGGAGATCGGGTAGGGGTGGAGTGGGCATGGGGGTGGTGGAGTTGGTGGGATAGCTAAGGTAGGGGAAAGTGGCTGGGTAAGAGGATTAGCTGCGCTGATCCCTGGGCGGGGAGGCTTCCAACGTCTCGCCTTCCCGCGCTACGCGCAGCGCCGATTTTCGTTGAGGACCGCTTACGAAAGCGAGCTTTCGACGCTGGGCCCTCAACGAAAATCGGCCTTCCAGCAAAGCTGGAAAGCCGATTCGTTGGGCGGAGGAGGAGGGAGTTTCGCCCCGCAAAATTTTTCTCATAACTCCTTAAACTGCAATTTTTTACAAATTAAGGTTAGTGACTATATGGGCCTAATTGACACAGAATTGACACAGTTCTGACACCGGTAAATGCTTGATTATCAAGGCCAAAAAGTTCGAAACCCCTGTTAGGGGTGCAAATTTGTGTTTGAAGAGCTGGATTTTTAGGTGTTTGGTCGTCTACAATTTGTTGCTTTTACGACCTTAAATCTAGTCATACTGTGGGACTTTAAACTCTCTATAATCGTACTACTACCCCCCTCTTCATCATCGTCGACTACTTTGCGGCACGGCGCTACAAGCGGGGACCACCAATACACCAAAGTGTGGTAGCCTGCCAACACCAAAACTGCTCCTAAAATCGGACTAATAGTCTAGCTATAAGTAGAAACATTAATGGCTATTAACAACGCTCCCCGCTATACCATCAGCTATAGTTGGGGAAAAGCGCGGAAATACCTATTTTTAGCAGGAGCAAGACTACTCTAATTTATCTGCAAAAAGTCAGCTCCAGAATAGAAAGTGCAAAATAAAAAGCGGCTTCGCTCAACACTAGTAATCTGTAAGTACAACTCTGGTGATCGCTCCGGAGAACTAGCTAAACGTTGGGCGAAATCATTAAAATATCCATCAAAATTGCAAAATATGTATCCTGAAAAGTGGAAATCATGTCCGTGACTATACATCAAGTAAAAGTGGAATAACTTCAAATCTACCAGCTAATTCAATTACTGCAGATTACGTAGAATCTACTATGTGTAGAAAATAGTAGTAGAAGAAAGAAAAGCCTCAGGAGAAAATAAAATATGTTTCTGTATAAGTTACTTTTAGCTTGTAATTTTTGGAATCGTACTGTAATTGTAAA